>JAVBOM010000049.1:0-56823 GCA_031550535.1 Eubacteriales bacterium | reverse complement strand
TCCTGTATCCTTGCGTGTTCCCATGCTGTATCATCGCTTTGAGGTCTGCGCGTTCCGCTACCGTTAGGTTCACGTAGTATTTCTTTGCCATCTTTATCACCCTGGATTAGTTTACCACTTTTTCTACCTCTTGAATATCTCGTTTTCCTGACTTGGTGTGGTACTAGTAAAGTAACCGTGATCAACATCCACTGGCAAACCATCTATCTCTGAATGGACAGTTATTGTGTCCACATCAGGACACAACGAGACAACCTTTGCGGATGAACCATCCACAAAGTAAACGACACCATCCTGTATCACAAATCGCCCGACAATAAATTGTGATTCAGCCATATCCGCGACACTGACTAGGATCGGATGGAGGAAGGAAGCTATTGCCAGCAGGAACACAATCAATCTTTTATGGCGCATGTTTTTTCCTCTGTCTATTCCAGATCCATCACAGGGGTGTAGCCTGCCTGTCGTATGCAGCGTTGGCCTTCTTCACTAAGCATCCATTCTAGAAATAGTCCGCCTGTCACCCCTTCATCGTCAGCACGAATGACACCATAATATGCCGCCGTAAATGGGTATGCTTTGCTGCGCAAATTCTCGGGCGTTGGCGCAATTCCATTAATCGCAATCACTTTGATTGAATCGTTTTTGTATAGTGTATCGATGTAGTATTTATAAGTATACCCAATACTATAGATGTTGTTCTGATAGGCCGCGACACGATCCACAAGGGAACCCATGTATCCGATAACCGTGTGTTCCCGCCCCTGGGCATTAAGCGATGTGCCGCGCATAACCAAGTTTTCCATCGCCGTTTGACTTCCAGAGTTTTTATCTCGGGCGTAGGCTTCGATCAGCGTGTCATCTCCGCCGACCTCTGCCCAAGAAGTGATTTCGCTTGAGTAGATCTTTTGAATCTGCTCAATGGTAAGACTGTCTATCGGATTATCTTTATGAGTGATGAACACAAATGCGTCTAGGCATACCGGCTCCTTGATTAAAGCAACGTCCGCTTGCTCCGCTTCTAGCAGTTCCTCGTCGGATGGCTCTGTAGCAATGATGATATCCACAGGATGGGCTTCAGCCATGACCGCATTTTCTGAGGCAATCTGTGAGGCGAGGTTGGGCTGTTTGTGTATGAGATTCATGTAAGCACTATGTGTCGTTGAGAAATAGACAAAGCCCTCGATGTTCGTATCCGACAGAGGAAGGTGCTGACGGGCAAACTCAACGGCCATCGGGACCGCGACAGTAGAACCATCAATGCTGGGATAGCTCCCATAAGAAATTTCAAAAACTGGATCTTTAGCATCTTCCAATGCTCTCTTTTCGCCCAGGCTGTAGGCACTGTTATCAACATATTGCTGCCACCCGGCTGGTCTTGTGATTGACTGATTGATTTGCGACCAAGAACCGGCAGGCAACTCTGATCGTCCATTTGCTATCATCAAAAACGGTAGCAGAATAGCCAGGGATGCGCCAAGCGGTTTCCATGCCAACTTTCGCATATTAACCTCCAACACGAATTCTATTGAACGGTCAATTAATTATAACACAAATTTGCATAATAGACATCCTTATTTATCTACGTCACACTGTTGTTTTCGCCCTTTATAACGCAAACGACGCCGATCTGATCGTTCGATATCGGGATGTAGAAGATTCGCTGAACTGGTCTGATGCCGTGGAGGGCGGGCAAGCGGACGGCCTTCAAACCACACCAGCACAGGCGCAAGCAATGGCACAGGAATGGGTCAACGGGTTCCAGGAGACCACGGGCTGGACTGGACTGCATTTTTCCGCCTGTTACGCAATTCCTAAGAATAACCATCAGCGTGTCCGTGAGAAGAATGAACTGACGACCGGCTTTTACGTCGTGGAGTTTTCGCACGTGCTGGATGACCCGTCCATTGCAAGCGACGATTATGTCCCTGACGCGGTAATCGAGGATTTACCTATGTTGGGTGAAGGGATTCGGGCACGCATGGACGATCAGGGCATCTACCGCGTGGATGGGGTCTATCGTGCCTATACGCAAACGAAAGCGCTGCCTCTTTCTGTATCCTTGGAGAACGCACTCAAAGCTGTGCAGGCAAACATTGACGCCGCGCCTTTTTATCGTGAGGACGACACATTTCAGATTACGCAAATCGCTCTATGCTATCGGCCCATGCAGACATCCAATGGCAAGGATGCCGATGCACACCTTGAAGCGCGGCCCGTGTGGCGTTTCGCTTCCGCTATCGCCCGTGATGGCATAAACGATCGGTTTGTGTTGTTCGTGGACGCGGTAACGGGCGCGATTGTGCCTTAATGATGTAGGCAGCAGACCAAGTGTGGCGAAAAGTATTGAGCACATAACCGAATACAGGCCGTACTGAACGAAAGCAAAAACCTGCGAATGCATTTCCGCTCGCAGGTTCCTTTATCATGTTGATGTAGCTATAGTTCTGAATCGTGTTCTCCAAGCTCACCAATATGCGCCACCATCACAGCAGCGTATCTGTCGTAATCAAAATCACTGTAATTGTACTCCCCTTCGCCCGTAATATAGGCAGAACGGAGCATGCTGAGGATTGAAATCTCTTCAGGCGGCGGATTGCCTCGCTTTGTCTCGTTGAGGATTTCTTTCCCCGTAACCAAATCCACGATGCGGATATGCAGCTTCCAGAGGTATACGTCGATCGGATCATCGATGTCACCTTTTCTGGTGTAGGTGCTGTAGTACTCCTTGTCCGTGTATTCCTCATAAACCGCAAAGCGAGCGTCCGCCGGGTGGCTCACCGCAGCTAAAACATCGCCGGACCGGGATTCGTAGACTTCTGCGGAAGTATTGGCGGGATGCTTGGTGCCAATCCCGATGATTTTCGGCTCGACAATGCGGATATAGCCTCCGTCCCATATGCCTTCCGGAGGGAACTCCCGCATCAATTCTTCCGCCTCCGAAAGGGAAAGGATAAGCCTTGGCCGGACATAGTTTCCTTGCATTTCCTTGATGTCGACCGCCTGCATAAACCGGTCTTGAATCGCGTCATCCGCGCTGCGAAAGGCAGCCGCCATCTCATCCGAAACGCGCTCTGCCCAGAATGCCGGATCCATCTGCTTCAAATAGCCGGGGTAGTTTTTCTCAAAGTACGGCCAGATGCTGTAGTTTGAGCGGTATCTGAATGCGTCCGCGCCGCGCTCGCTTAGGACATCCAATAGGCCAAGATGCGTCTGCGGAAAATCAGCGTCCGGCAAGAGCAGCATAAGCCATAGCACTTCCTCGTGGCTGAATACAGCCTGGTTGGATGAAGACACGTAGCGGCCGTCGCGCGGCCAATCCAGATAATACGGGTTCATGGAAGGGCTGCCATAGGAACTACTCTTTCGCAGCCCCTCGCCAATGAAGTCAAAGTTTCTCACCAAAACCAGCAGTTCGGCATTCTTCCGGGCATCCGCAAAGGATGACTCCTTCAGCCACAGCCGTCTTAGGTTTTCTTCCATGGCCTTGCTTTCTTTCAGCGCAAAGTCTTGCTCATACCCTACCGCGTGAAGGGATTCGGCTAAAAGCGTGTAATACTCCGCGCGCTTTTGCCGTTCCTCCTCGCTGAGCGAGCCTTGACTCCCGATGAAGAGAATAGCGGAAACAGTCAATGCCAATACGAATAGTAAAAAGACAATCCGGCGTTTCATCGAAGTATCCCTCCAACAACATGGCATTGGACAAGGCTCGTGGCGTCGCATAAGCAGAACACGTTTGGAGAGCATCTACCCCGCTCACCATCTCAGCGGATTATATCAGAACATCGGGACTTGTACAATAAACATTCTATGCAATGATACATCATTCAGCTTGCTGTTCTTTGGCTGTATTGCAAGGTCATCCCCCGGTAAAATGCCGAGCCTCTCCCACAAAAAGAAAAAGTTTTCCCCGGCGAATCTGCGGCTTTCCCGGCGCGTCTAATGGGTGTAAGCGCGCTATACGCAGGCAAGGATTTCTTTCGAAATCCCTGTCACGGCACCAATCCTCGGTTGCGTGCCGTCATCAAATAGGAGGTGCATCATGAACAAGGAGGACTTCAGCCTTCGGGTCACCTCCGCACAAGGCCGAATGTATCGCATCGCCGCAAGCTATCTGCTCGGCGAACACGACCGCCTCGACGCCATTTCAGAGGCAATCCTCAGGGCATGGCGAAAACAGGCCTCGCTCAAAAACGAGCAATACTTCGATACATGGCTTGTCAGAATCCTAATCCATGAGTGCGTCAACATCCAGCGCAAGCAAAGGCGAACCGTGCCGGTCGGCGAGATGCCGGAAGATCAGGCGCAGCCGACGGAGAACAACGAGCTGCGCCTGGCGCTGGACGCCTTGCCACAAAAGCTGCGCATTGTGACGGTGCTGCATTACATGGAGGGTTATCGTGTGGACGAGGTCGCAAAGGCGCTCGGCGTCACAAAGGGCGCGGTGTGTTCCCGCCTCTTTCGTGCGCGGGAACTGCTGCGCGGCCTATTAAAGGAGGAAATCGAATGAAACGAGAAGATTGGCAGCGTGCCTATGAGCCGCTCCCGGATGCCCTTGCGCATCGGGTTTCCTCCACGCTTTCGAGCCTTGAAAAGGAGGAAACGGTTATGCGGAAACACACGCTTCGCTCCGCCGTGATCGCGCTGGCAATTCTGCTGGCGCTGACGGGCGTTGCCTATGCGCTGATAGAATCCAAGACAGCGGATATCTTCGGCTGGTTCTACGGCAACGAAACAAAAGAAAATTTGCTCTCCGGCGACATCGCGCCGTCCGGGCAATCGTATACGCTGGGGGACGTGGTCTATACGCTGGACGAGGTCATCTACAAGGACGGCTATCTCTATGGCACGGGCACCATCCGCGCCGCCGAGGGCGCAAACATCGTGCTGGTGGCGGAGGATTATACCGTGACGAGTCCCGCCGGATACGGCTTGCATTATGGCTACGGCGAAACGATCCCCGACGACGCGCCGACCTATGCGGAACTAGCAAAGGAGCGAGGCGCGAAGATCATCCTTGCCAAGTGCGTCGCCGACGGCGTTTTGAACGAGGACAGCACGCTCAACGCCTCGGAAATCGGCTATTTGCAGTTACCGCAACCCGACGGAACAATCCGGTTTACATTTGAGTTCCAGGGCATCGTGGGCAATGAGTACGGTCAGGTGGTTGTGATCGACAGTATCGACCGCGCGTCGGCTTATGATATCCAACTGCACCTCTCCAACTGGGAGGTTACCGAGGACGGCGAATGGCTGCGCGAGGAACCGAACGATACTTGGCTGAAAACCGACTGGCTTGTGACTGTTACGCCAACCATGAAAGAGGAATGATGAAGATGAAACGATTTGCGATTGTATTGCTTGCGCTGTGTCTGCTTTGTGGCACGGCATCGGCGGAGGCGCTCCGGGTGTTCGACATCGGTCAGAACGAACGTGACGGATACCTGTCAGCATATCCGGATCGCGCGGTGGAAGAAATACAGGCCGAATATGATGATAACGGTCGCAATAATGCGCAGGACTTTCTGCTCCAGAATCCTGACAGCTGGGACGTGGCGTTCATATGGACCGATCAATGCGATCTGACGGCATTGGACCGGGCGGGCTTGATTATGGACCTGAGCGGCGAAAGCCAGCTTTCCCAGCAAGTTGGCGGCATGTATCCCGCCGTTCAGCGCGCCGTAACCGATGACAAGCGTGTGCTCGCTGTGCCCGCACATATGTTTGGGGGTGTCATGCAGTTGACCATGGCATCCACCACGCGCGTGAAAGGGGAAGATGTGGACATTATCGGGCCACTCGGCATGACCGAAGCAGACGCGCCGCGCACCTTCGATGAACTATGCGCGTTGGCACAGCGGTACATGGCGTTGCCCAAAGAAACGCGCAAAGGAACGGCGTTCAACATTGATGCGGCGGCCTCTAACCCGGAAGAATACTTTTTGCAATATCTGATCGATCTGTATACGGCCCAGTATCGCAATGCGGACGGCAGCATTGCGTACGATACGCCTGAATTCCGGCATGCGCTGGAGAGCCTGCGCGCCATGACCGATGCGCTAACGAGCGAAGAGAAGATCAGCTACGGCCAGGGCGGAACGGTCTACGGCCTGATAAACGACGCCTCCAGCACCCTGCTGTCCAACTATAGCCATCTGTTGTATCTGCGCGTTGGGGAGAACACGAACATCCCCGCAAGGCTGGGCATGCTGGTTGTGAACGCGAATACAGCGCGCAAGGCGGAGGCGCTGGATTTTGTCGCTTCCACGGTGGAGAATCACACGGCGGAGGCAGGCCCGCTTTTGTGGGAGAAGATTGATTACGACGCGCTGGCGCGCATTTCGTATGACGAAAATATCAAGGCGCAGGTATATCAAAAAGAGGATCAGTCCGTAATCGATGAACTGACCAAGGAGAGGGATTCCGGGGGGTACCCGCGCTATTATTCCAAAGAGTCCATCGCAGCCTACGCGCAGAATGTAGCGCCGCATCTGACCTTTCCCCGCTTGTCGTATATGGACAGCAGCGCCATCGTGAAGGAATACGTCAAAGGGCAGTTTGACGCGGATGGGCTAATTGAGAGGTTGAATGGTATTGCTGCGGAAAATGCCGCGCAATGAGATGCTGGATTGGAGCGGCCGCTGGCCGCTCCTTCTCCTATCTCGACGAGGGTGCGGATTTGAAGATTCAGCGCCGTCCAATCGTAACGTGTAGGTGGTGCCCTCGTATTTTATCTCCTTTGCCCCTTTCAGGTCGTAGATGCTGGCCACTTCGACTATGAGACGGTTAGCCATCCGGCGCTGTTTCTGATTGCCTCATGAGAAGTCCGAGAAAAACAATCTGCTATTAAAACATCATCATTTATGAGTTTGCTTCGCCATAGATTTCTTTCGCTCACCACAAGCATATGTGGTCGCACATATATCCTACAACTAAGGGCAGTAGGCTATGAAACCAGCGTCAATTTCCTCGGCACTGCCTAATGTACATCCCAAGACTATCAATCTATAAATTGGAAATCTATTCCAGTTGACGGAACAAGTGTTCGTAGATATAATGCATCCAATCGCGATAATACAAGAACTTATGTTCCTTGCCAAGAGGCGGTCATTATGGATGGCGGCACGTATTTGCACGGTGACATTGACTATTGCTACGCGCAGATCGAAGGATTCAGAAACCCCGCGCTCAAGCAATACCCGTTCGCGGTTGGCGGCGATCCGGAACAGCGGCACGGCATCATTCTCGCCCGCAATCCGTTCGCGAAGCGGTACGGTGTGACCACCGGCCAAGCGATCTGGCAGGCGAAGCAGGTGTGCCCGAAGCTGGTCTGCGTCAAGCCGCACCATTCCTGGTATGAACTGATCGCAGACCAATACCGCGAGATTTTACGGTGCTACTCCGATTACGTTGAACCTTACGGGATTGACGAGGCCTGGCTGTGGATCAAATGTACCATTGAGGAAGGCACCCGGATTGCCCGGGAGATCCAACGTGTTGTCTGGGATGAGTTAGGCCTCACGGTGTCGTTCGGCGTTTCATTCAACAAGTGCTTTGCGAAGTTAGGCTCGGATCTCAACAAACCCAATGGCATCGCCACGATCACGCGGGATAACTATCGGAACTGCATCTGGCCCTTGCCCGCCCGCGAGCTCCTCTTCGTCGGCGGTAGAACGGCGGCAAAGCTTGCCCTCATGAATGTCTTCACGATCGGCGATCTCGCCAATGCAAACGAAGAGATACTGCGGTCGAAGCTGGGCATTGTGGGCCTGATGCATAAGGCGAACGCGATGGGATTGGATCTGACCCCCGTTAAGCCAACGGATCTCACGGTGCCGCCCAAAAGCATCGGCAACTCGAGCACCGCGCCCCACGACATCCGCGATGGCAACGACGCGAAGATCATGCTGTACAACCTTGCAGAGAGCGTTGGATACCGGTTGCGGGCATGCGGATACCGCAGCAAGTGCATTACGGTCAGCGCGCGTGACACAGCGCTGGTCACAACCACGCACCAAAGCACGCTGCGCTACGCTACCAGCCTTACGGATGAGATTGTCGGCGCGGCTTTCGCGCTGTTCGAGCATCGCTACGGCTGCAGCTACCCATACCGGAGTATCGGCATTAGTTGCGGCTCCCTCGTGGAGGACACGGAACCACAGCAACTCGATTTCTTTGGGGCCACTGCACAGCGGGAAAAAAAGCTGGTTCTTGCCCGCACAGTAGACGCCTTAAACGACAGATTTTTCTCAAAGATCGTCGCCCTGGGGGTCACGATGCTGGATAAGGAGTTCTTCGCGGTGGACGGGAAATCTCACAGGATCCACCCGGTGCCGATGTATACCGGATGATGGAGGTGTTAAGCATGGCGATGTTATCCGTCGTTTACAATGAAATGCTTAAGCACAACACGCTGCCCGTGTTTACTTGGCAGGTAAAGGATAGCTCCAGCCCGGGAAGGAAGGCCGCGAGGGTTCTGGTTGAACACGGTTTGGACGGCAACCTCAGGCCCATGCGGTTCTGTGTGGGGGAAGAGTCCGCCGCGAGCGTCAAGCCCGGCATGAACGTGCAGGATGCCAAGTCGAGGAAGATCGCGAGCGGTCAGGGGAAATACTATACTGGATACGTCGGGTCAAATCCGATCGAGTTGCACCTTCGTAGCTGCATAAGCTCGGTCAATTGGGAGGGTGAGTACGCTGCCACACCGTTCAAAACGCAGGTCGCCGTCCTGTTTGATAATCTGCCAGAGGGCATGGTGTGCCCGATCAGCGTCTATACCGCAGGAAAGAAGCTCAAGATTGACGAACTGATCGATGTGCGGAAAAGCTCGAACCAAGAGGCGGGAATCCAAGGCATCCGCTATGTATGCCGGTGCGGCAGCCGACTCATGCAGTTGTTTCTGGATGGGCTCTTTTGGGTCATTGCCGCTCCAGAGTTGGCGTTTGTGTTAGAGACGGAGGGCATACCATTGAAATGAAGCGATATTGCCTGTCTCTTGGCGGCTGCGCCTGGAGCGTACTTTCCCACAATGCATAACGCGCCGAATGCCATTACCGCCCGAAAACGTTCATCGCCCCATGCAGAAGCATGGTCGAATAGCAGTTTTTCGTCTTGAGCCGAAGCGCTCCGAGGATGAACCCATATCCCAATCCCACCAGCACCTTCATAAGCATGGCACTGGCGAGCCCATTGGTTACCCGATAGGCGATGGAATCAATATAGCCCAAATGCCAAAGCCCGAACAAGATGGAGGTTGCCATGTAGACCTGCCATCCCTTTTTGAAGACGGCCTGAAGTTTGTTCCACACATACCCCCTGAAAACCAGTTCTTCAAAGATCGGCGTGGCAATGCCGCTGTATGCCAACAGCAAGAGACTTTGTCGGCCACTGTCCCCGGTGATGATGGGCGTCGCGATGAGGAAAACGGCGAATAACACTGTGCCCACAAAATAAGGCGTGCCAAAGCGCGCGGGAAACAACGACAGAGGTTCTTTGCGCTGCCTTGTTGCGCATACCAGTGCTGCCGACAGGATCGCGAAGGCAAACATGCTCGCCATACGGTCCGAGAAGTCACTTTTCTGCACGAACAAGAAGGCGCTCTCCTTGATCGCGAAGCGTAAAACCTGGAGGATGACCAGTTCCAATGTGATGAGGGTCAGTGTTCTCACTGGTTTTGTGTGCTGCATCAATCCACCCCTCTCGTTTATCGTTTATCGATAAATTCGATCGAGGCAAGTGTAGCATACATGCCGTGGAATTACAATTCTCAGATGCAAAAAATGAAGTCGGCAGGCTGTGCATCACCGTCAAATCATCATCTTGATTGTAATCATGGAAACTTACCGCACCGTATCCCCATCTTCCACAGCCACACGGTCGATCAATGTAGGTCACGCCGCCTCTTCAAACCCTGTTACCATCCACCCAACTTAAATCCGCGCCGCACAGCGTCTCCAGATTATCAAATATCTTTTCCGCGGGCCAGTCCCACCAACGGATGCGGAGAAGCGCCATAATGCGCTGGTCATCAAACCGCTTTTTCAGTACGCGCGCCGGGTTGCCGCCCGCGATATGGTAGGCAGGCACATCCTTCGTGACCACCGCGTTTGCCGCGATGATTGCGCCGTCCCCGATGTGTACGCCCGACAGAATCACCGCGTGCTGGCCGATCCACACGTCGTTGCCGACCACGGTATCGCCCTTGAACGGCAGGTCGGACAGGGCGGGGACGCTTTTCTCCCAGCCGCCGCCCATGATGTTGAACGGGTAGGTGGTGGCCGAGTTCATCCGGTGGTTGGCGCCATTCATGATGAACTCCACGCCGCGTGCGATAGCGCAGAACTTGCCGATGATGAGCTTGTCGCCCAGGAACTCATAGTGATGGGTGACGTGTTGTTCGAACGCTTCGCTATCGTCCGGGTCGTCATAGTACGTATACTCGCCCACCTGGATGTTGGGGCGGGTGATGACGTTCTTGATGAAGCATACGCTCGGGATTGCCGGGTTTGGGTGAATGGCGTTTGGATCTGGGCCGCAAGGCATGGCAGGACACCTCCGATGCTGACAGTTTTCCATAGTATAGCACATCCGGCCTACCCTGCGGACGCGGCAATGAGGCAAGGCGTTCAGATCCATCTACAGATTTTCACAAAACTGCCGGCTTTTCCACGCAGAACACACACGCCTTTCATTGGCCGTGCATACGGAAGTGAGATCATTATCCCAACGCGAAGGACGCGTCAAGAAAAGATAATGAAGAAGATGAAAGGTAGGCTGATCTATGAAGCGTAACACAAAGGGTTTGACGAGGAAACTGGCCGCTCTGGGGTTGGCGTCGGCGCTGGTACTGTCGATGAGCGCCGCTGCACTGGCAGAAGCGACTACGACGGATGCGACAACTGCCGCGACTGCTACCGCGGCAGCAACACTTACAAATGAGGAGAAGCAGCAGGCGCGGCAAGCCGCCAGAAGCACCTACGACGCCGCGGTGGACGAGGTACTCACCGAGATGGTGACGGCGGGCGCGCTGACGCAAGAGGCTGTGGACAGCTACCACGCACTCCGGGACGCAGAGCGTCTGGTAGAGCAAATTGACACATCAAGTTGGACGCTCGATCAGGTGACGGCCTTTCGGCAGGCGATCAGCGGCAGCGGCGTGAACGAAACCACCCTCGCCGGGCTGATAAGCCAGGGAGCGTTGACACAGGCGGATGCGGACGCGATCAAGAAGGCGTATGACAGCGACCGGGTAACCCTCACGGCGCTCATAAACAAGGTTGACACATCCAAGGCGACACAGGCGATGATTACCCAGTTGCAGGACGCCCGCAAGGCGTACGCGCAGGCGCTGGCAGACGCAGGCATCGTGTCCGGAATCGGGAACGCCAGGGGCGGCGTAGGGACAGGTAGTCGAGGCAATTGGCCAGCAACGGGTTTTCAGGGCAATGGTCGTAATCGCGGGCGCGGTGGAAAATGAAACCAGACCCTGTGCGGGTTATCGAGAAGTAACACGGCAAGATCTCTATGATAAACGAATCCCATGGAAAATGAGCTGAACCAATACCAACCTGCTATGCGCAGAGAATCACTGACTGTACTGTACAAGGAAGACCCTGCGGGCAGTTTTGGACCGCAGGGTCTTCGCATAGGTTTCACACCCATCACTTCAGACTTTTCTGGCCATAGAACGCCAGATACTCGGGCATGTGTTCTCTGCAATACGCAAAGCCGTGCGCTCCCGGCAGTAACTGATAAGAAACATCCACTTGTTGTTCAGCGAGAATCTGCGACAGCGATCCGCACGCGGCGGCGTTGACATCGGCGGGGCCAGTATCCAGATACACCGATAGACCGCTCAGGTCTTGAGACCCAGCAAGCCGCATGGGATCGCGCGCTTCCCTTGCTTTCTCATCCGGGAACATCCACGCATGGATTTTGGACGTTATGTACGTATCCTCAAAGAGTGTGGGGCTATGACCACCCACCTTGGAGAAAAGGTCGGGATTCCGAAAGGCAACATACAGCGCGGCAAACCCGCCCATTGAATACCCGCCGATGGAACGATGCTCGCGATCCGCGATGGTCGGATAATGCGCATCAATGTACGGGATCGCCTCCTGAATGATGTAATCCTCGTAACGACCTTCCCGGAAGGTATAGGTGCTCTGTGATTCAAATGTTACCTCACCGGGGACATCCGCCGAATTCATACCAAAGCTGAAATCTATCCCAAGCGCCACGATGATCATCGGGTCCATCTGCGCGTTCTTTGTAAGCGCATCTGCCGCCTCCGCGATGCCGAACTGATTGATCACCGTAAAGGAAGAGCCTCCCGCGCTGGCCATGTAGTAGAGGACGGGATACCGGGTTGTATCCTGATACCCGATGGGCAAGCACACATGGGAGATGATGTCTCTATCAAGCAGATCGCTATGGATGGTGATCTGCTTCACGCGATCATTATCCGTTGCCGGGCGCTGTGAGCAACCCGACAAGCAGGCTACAACCACAAACAGGGTCACGTAAAGCCATAGCTTTCTCATGATAATCACCGCCAAATCCGATTTACCGTTCCTCTGATTCTATAGGAGCAGGGAAAGATGTCAATAGGCCTCTGCGATGTTTTGCTGGATTCATCAAAGGATAGGCCACAAGAAAAACCTGCGAGCAGGCATCCACTCGCACGTCCTTTGATCATTTCATTCATTAGTACCAACCCTGCTCGATAATCCCCCAGCACTGCCTGCCCCAAATGGCATCCTGCGTGAGTCCATAATCCCGCTGGAAGCCTTTAATCCCATTTTCGGTCTTAAGACCCCAAAGGCCATCAGGGTTATCCAGACACCTGTTGCCCAGCCGCAGCAGGCGCTGCACCTCCGCAATGGATTCCTTCTTGAAGCCGGGATAATGATCCGTCAGGCTGTTGTTGACCTGCGGACCCAAGCGCCTCCACGTCTCGGCACCGATGACACCGTCCTGCGTCAAACCGCACTTCTTCTGAAACGCCTTGACGGCGGTATCCGTCACGGTGCCAAAGTCGCCGTCCACAACCACATAGTACGCCTCGCTGGGCATGTAGACCTTCAACTGCTTCTGGGCGAACTTGACGTCCGCCCCCTTGCTGCCCTTCTTGATTACCGCGTAGGTAAGGTAATTGATATTGGGGTTTGCCATATATAGACTCCTCTCGCCACGATGTGGCTTGTTTTCATATCCAGTCTACAGTGAGAATCCCATTCTGAGTAGTGGCACAGCCGTGGCATTTTTGACATTCGGAGAGTTTCCGGACATCAAAAAAGCCCGCCAACAGCCACTTTTCAGCGGTGCTGGCGGGAAGGGGTGGCATTTCGATGCAGTGCGGCAAGGACGCTCTGCCCAGGAACATCGTAAGCACCTGGCGTGAGCGCGGTTCCATGATCCGTGATGATGCCCGCATACCGCTTTGTTCAATCACCGGATGCTCAAGGGGCAATTCCAAGAGGGCATAGTCAAAGGAGGCGGCTTCATACGAAACCGCCTCCCGATCATCATTGCTTTTTGACAACCGGCATCCAGACCTCATACTTTGCGTTTTGCGGGTCCGCGTTGAGATAAACTTCAATGTCCGGTGCGCTGCCGTATTCGTAACCGGAGCTGGGAAGCCATTCAGTGACGATGCGCTTTTCCAGTGCCTGGATGGACTGCGTGGTGCCCTCGCCAGAAAACACCGCCCATGTGGCTGCCGGAACCGTGTATTCCATGAGCGCGCCCTCGAGCGGCGCGGTGGATGCGACGGCGATCATGTACTGCCAATCCCGGTCATCACTGCAATCGCTCACGCCCAGCAGTCCCATCGGTTGCGCGTTCATCAGGGCGCCAAGCCGCTCGATGGTGCCGTCCATGGAGGCTTTGCCCCACAGAGCCGGCACTGTCTCAAAGTTCTTGTCAATGTCCTTCTCCATCGGCGCAGAGACGCCAACGATGCGAAACGGTCCACTCTTTTCAATCCGGTAGTTCATTTCTTCCGCCCCCGTAATCGTGATATTGAAGCGGATGGGGGGAAAGGACTTGAGGGCAATGCCGCTTTCTTTCGCCCGGGACGGCGCAATGCCGTGGATGCCCGTAAAGGCGCGATTGAATGCGGTCGGCGAGGAATACCCGTACTTCAAGGCAACATCGATGATCTTTTCACCGGCTTGCAGGTCTGCGGCGGCCAGCGTCATGCGCCTGCGCCGGATGTATTCGGAGAGCGGCACGCCCGCCATATACGCGAACATCCTCTGATAATGAAAGGATGAACAGCAGGCGATACGCGCGAGCCGGCTCAGGTCGATCTCACCCGACAGGTGTTCCTCAATGGTATTCATGGTTTCATTCAGCCTCGTAATCCATTCCATCCAAATCAGCTCCTGTATCTGAGTTTACCTGGGACGGGCCGTGTTGTCCTCGCACTTCCTGCACGATTCGGAGAGCATACGGCATCCGCGGCAACGCGCATGACCCAACCAGCAAAACCGGTGGGGCAGTCATACCTATCGCACCATGCCATGCTTGAACTTGTCGTACCAGCCCGCGATTTCTTCGTCGGTGTCAATCCGCAATAGGGTGAATATCGCCCGCGCAAATTCCAACCCGGCCGTTTCGTTTGCCGTGATAAACCCGTTATCCGCGACGATTTGCGTGGCTGTATAACAGGCGCGTCCGTGATAGCCCTGTTCGCGCTCAAACAGTTCAAGATCATCCCCGGTATGCGTGATATGATCGAGAAACCCGTGCTTTCCAAGAAAGATCGTGGCGCCACAAATCGCCGCCACGGGAATGCCGTGCCCGGCAACCTGCCGTACAAAGGCGGCAATCCGATCATGCCGCGATTCTTGCCATGCATAGCCGCCAGGCAGAATCAGCATCGCCAGCTTGTCGAAATTCTGATACGCATCCAATGTGTAGTCTATCTCCGCGCGCAGACCGCCAATGGATGCCTTGGACACCTTGTCAACGGCGATCGTCTTCACCACATATGCATCCGACGAGTTGATCTCCGCGATGGCAAAACTCGCTTCCCAATCCGCCCACCTATCTGTTAAGAGCACGAGAACTTCTTTTTTGATCACATGTCATCCTCCGAGCATATCGTTTACAATTAGTATATCACAATCGCACACCGCTTTCATTCCCAGTGTAAAAACCGGAGCGAGTTTCCTTTGCAAAGGCTTCCTGGCCTCAATCGCCGCCAAACAGCGTTTCTATTTCATCTGCAAGCATGAGACGGTCTACATTACAGGCGATCCTTCTTAAAGCCCGTGCCTGAAACCGTTTCAGTGTGCGTTCGTCGCGCTCCAGCTCAACACCCCAGCGCGCTACGTACTCTTTGAGTACCAACGGCCAGGATAGCAGATCGATCAGGTGCTTTGTCACCACGAACCACTCCTCGTCCGGCAGCAGCCGCAGCCACGCATCGATCACGGCAACCCTGCGCCGGAGCGCCGGCGGTATGGCATCCTCGTCGCCGCGCAGGGAAACAGCCCTGTACACCGCGCAATCACCTTGCAGATCACGGTACTGAGCCAGGATACCTTTGATCATCTTTATGTCCATGTTGCACCTCAGAGCGGACCGCAAATACAAAAAGCGCCCGCGAGGGCGCCTCAGCCTGTCAAAAAGGCCAATCTGGTCGTATGTTACTGTATATCGAGTCAAAGTCAATGGCGCGGGTCTTCTCGCGCCACTGTTATTGTTAGGAAATGACCGCAAGCGTTGTACTTGCCAAGTGAACGAAACAGAAATTGATGCTTGAGGTTGCTTGTCTTGAAAAACCATATGGGAAAGCGGTTAGCCTGGAAGATCACCCAAGCCAATGATCTCACAACCTTGGTTTTCATAGTACCGCAGCATTTCCTCTATCTTCCTTTTATCATAACTGGTAATGCAGTCCGATAGGGCATGGACAGCATAATTTGCTTTACGCAAGTTGAAACAGGTTGATTTAACACAAGCAACAGCGTCTGCTCCTGCTATGTAAAAATCACATATTTCATTTTTGCTGATAAAGTCTGAAAACTCCTCGCTGGTCAACGCATTTCCCTTGTATTTTGTGAAAATATTCCCTGACACGATTTTCATATCAGGCACCAGTTCAGCCCCATGCGTATTGGTCTTAAAAGTCCTCGTGCCGGCTGATAAGTTTTCATGCCTTATATAAACAACATGAATATCATTTTTGGCTGCCCAGTCAATAGCCGTGTTGATATTATCAATAACATCCTTGTAGTTCTTTGTTATGTCATTTTGAATATCTATTACCACTAAAGCCGTTTTTTTCACGTTCATCCCTCCACGAAATCTGTCAGACAAATATCTCAAATCCTAACCAAACCTTATTTTAACACATCTTGTATGAATAGAAAAGCGGGCAAATGCTTGCTTATGTTTTTGTATTCACCTGTAAAGGACTTGTCCGACAAGCTGAAGCGCCCGCGAGGGCGTCTCTTGTCAGGCTGAAATGGTTAATTTCTTTCGGATGTCTACACGCACGTCCTGCCCATTCCTGAACCGGAATACCGCGCCACCATCCCCAGTGATCGTCACCCGATCGGCCAATGTGAACCACGCCCCATCGTCAAACTCCGCGATCAGGCTCGGCCGCTGCTCGAGTTCCCCAATGAAGTACGTAAGCACCTCGCGCTTGGCCGTGCGCTGGCGGATCTTTTCCTCCATCGTGCCGATCTTTGCGTGTATGTTGGCAAATCCGCCGGCAAGTTCATCAAAACGCTCCTGATACGCTGCTTGGTCAAGGGCACTTTCGGCATTCTCAAACACGCAGCGTTGGATTCGGCCATGCAGTTCGTCACGTTCTTTGCGTAGCCGATCTAGTCCGGGTTCCAGTGCGGAGGTAGAAAGCTCCAATGCAGATTTACGCCACTACATAGCGGGATTGCGACGCCGAAGCCGATGCTTCTTCCGCAGTATTGAAACCTTCAGGGCTGTACTGTGTGTTTTCGTTCACGCCTACAACAGGTTTGGTGATGCTATTGCTCCGACAACTAAACCTTGCGCAAAACCCATGCGTCAACTCTTGTAAACGTGATGAACACGAGGTTTGTTCTCGGAGAACAAGAAAACACGCATGGTTTAATCAACGGAGCGATAATGTATTGGCTCATTACGTAACCGATACCGGTACCGGATGCGGGCCATCGCGTTTCAAACCATCCCGTAGTGGTACATGAGTAGATTGGCACCACAGCGTTGTTTTCAAACTACCCCCAGTAGTCATAGCCTGCGATCGGTTGCTTGCGACAATACAGTCTGCCGCCAGTTACTGTGCCGTTTCCAAGAAAAGTTGCCATGTATGTCATCTCCTTGATTTTCTAAGGATGCTGGCCAGCTTGTCCTTGCATGAATAGCATACAACAAGAAAACCGCTTTGGGAGCGGCGTAGGGGGCGGCGTTTGTGCGACAAAATTCACATTTCTCGCAATGTCTGCGATGATACCGCGTTATTGGAAGCAAAGACCAGCCTGACTCGTCTTCTAGTCAGGCTGGAAACATGAAAGGAAAAAACCAGCTAGACCTGCAAATTACTGAGGAGGACAACGCGATGAAAAAGGGTTGTGTCAATTCTTACTCTTCTGGTACTGATCTGCACTGGGTTCTCAATAGCAAACGCAACGGCCTTTGAATATGCTGTCATAAACCTTAAAAACTCGGATGACATGCTTGACCTATACACCTCCCCATCCGAAAGCTCAAAGTCCCTTGGAAGGTATTACACCGGCGTTCAGATGCTCGTTCTTGAAAGGGTAAAAGAATGGGCAAAAGTCGAGATTGGCCCGTATTGGACAGGACGAGCTACAGGCTATATGGAAAACAAATACTTGGTATACAACGATCGACCAAAGTATGCGAGCGTTCCGAGCAACGACAATCGGGGGAAAATCAATGTTGGCGATGGCAGGTGGCTTGGGCTTAAGTCATCCCCTTCTGACTCAGCAGATATCGTGAATGAGTACCCAAGCGGCATGATGTTCACCATCATGGGGGTAACCGGAGACTGGTATCATACCAGCATAGGGAGTGACGACGGATAGATAAATCGTGACTCGTTCGAGGTACTTGACTTCTCGCCTACACCGGACGAGCCATATCCCAGGATTGGTACTGCCACCGTGGATGCCACCGCTGACCGGATTGTTTGCTATGCGGTTCCAAATGAGGATTCGCAGCCAGTATTCGAAAGCACAGGGGCCGAAATCGCTGAATACGGTTTGGCGAATGTAGATATCGTCTTTGAGTTTGGTGACTGGTCGCAGATAAACATGAACGGGCTAATGTTTATAAAAAGCAAACATCTTGTCACCAAGCAATAAACGTCAAAAGCCCCATGAGCACATGCTCATGGGGCCCATTTTGTATTAGTATTGCTCCGACAACTAAACCTTGCGCAAAATCCATGCTCTAACTCTCGTAAACGCGATGAACACTAGGTTTGTTCTCGGAGAACACGAAAAAAGCGCATGGTTTAATCAGCGGAGCAATAACTCGGCCAAGCGGGACGACCGAATCCAAGAACCATGAACTCGTAGTCACTACCATTCGCGCTGTGCGTCCTTCTGCCAACGCCGCCGACAACGTTACCCTCAACCGTGTAAATGGTCTTGCCACTTACGCCGGTCACAATCCCGACATGGCTTGACGTTTCGTTGCGGATTTCGCGGAAGTAAATATAATCACCAACCGCCGGCGTATAGCTGACTTCGGACGCATTGAGGGACGGGCCGTCCATCAGCGCCTTCACTTCCGGTACGAGATTGTAAATTTCCTGCTTGTGGGTTGCGTTCACGGACTTGAAAGCCCCTTTCTTCAGGAAGAACTTCACACCCTCGCGGCAGTTTCCTTCCATCGGTACATTCGCCGAAGGTACCCAACAGTGTGTCGCCAGCCAGTCCACGAAATAGTGACACCAGTTCGATCCGGCAGGCGCACCATAGTACTTGGTATCACTGTTATGCGCGACGGTGTCAGCCTCTGCTTCCGCGACAGTCTTGATACGCTGCGTGACTGATCCGGCAGAGAAAGGCGAAATCACAAAAGAACTGTCCACAAAAGCCTGGGAAGCTCCGCGCCACCTTACTCTATAGAAGCCGCTTTGCAGCGCGTCAATGACGGCAAGACGGCGATTAGGCCAATACCCGAGAAGCGAACCGCCACTCGACGCCGAAGCGTGTACGTTTACCGGCCCATTGCTCGACACGGTCGCGAATCGAAGCGTTACGGTAGGTTTTTGCGGATCGACCGTAGAAAGGAACGAGATATCCGCATAGCCTTCCTCGCCGGAGGAGTTCCTTACCTTGTACCAAGCGGGGTTGGTCGATTACCATTGACAAGAGAACCATCTTGTCCACTACCGCCCGGAGGCGTACCACCGCCACTAGGATTCGTCAATGTCAGATACTGTGGCATAATATAGCCGGTGTAGCCGCTGTAAGACGCGTTGTGCCAGCCCGAGGTAGATGATGCAGATGCTTCGACGGCCTTGCCGTAACCCACACGCACCAAAACCGTACCGGAAGGGGATGCCGTCTTACGGAGGTTGACGGTCTCATTCGTCGGGATATTGTACACATACCAAGTTGCCATAGGTATTCACTCCATCTTCTTTTGTTAAGGTTTGCTGGCCAGCTTTTCCTTACACGGACAGGATACAACAGAATGACCATCTTGGGAGCAGCGTAGGGGGCGGCGTTTGTGCGACAAATGATTCGTATCGGCACCCGAACAAAGAAAAGGATGGCGCTGTTGCACCATCCACTTCCGCTTTTGAGATCAACCTTTACCATCATCTGTCAGATAATCCAATGTGCCACCAAACCGCTTTCTGAGGAAAGCGAATACTCTTCTCGTCGCCCGCCTCTGTGTTCGTTGTAGCGACCGACGATCCAATCCGATAACTTCAGGGATATCCCCACCGTTCAACATAGGCCCCGCAGCCTTGCGTCCGTCATTTCAGCAGGCAGCGGCCAGGTAATGCCCCGATGCGATACGGCTTGCATGAATGTATTTCTGGCGAGCCTTTCAAAGGAGTTTCGCGAGGATCAAATCCTCTTGGTTTGTGATAGCGCCTCATGGCATAGATCGAAGGGGCTGAAGGTGCCTGACAATATTACTTTGCTTGGGATTCCTCCCTATACGCCAGAAATGAACCCCATAGAGCAAATTTGGAAACAGCTTCGCTCTATGGGGTTCAGAAACGAAATCTTCAAAACTTTAAATCATGTCATTGACAGACTTTGTGACACGATCTGCCTTTTCACAAATGATATCGTTAAAAGTATTACGGCTAGGCCATGGATCGTTGATTGTGTTTTAGATTGAGAATGGTATAAGAAGCCCATATGACCGGTTTCCGCACATTACCACGGACGAGCTTACGCCTAGGAAGATGGTTCCCTCGGATGTTGACAGCCTCTTTGAGATATACGGGAATGAAAAACTGTTCGTGCATTCCCCTTCCATGCTCAGAAAGAACAAGGAACCCCCTACCTCTCCGCAGCCCGTTCACAGGTGGCAAAATGCCCGGGGCTCACCTCGCGAAGCGCCATCGGGTTCTCCCGGCAGTCGTCCGTCGCGTAACGGCAGCGGCCGTGAAAGCTACAGCCGGGCGGCAGGTTAAGCGGGCTGGGCAGCTCGCCCTCAATGCGGATATGCTCCCTTGCCCGCTCGATTTTCGGGTTTGGAATCGGGATGGCGGAGAGCAAAAAGCGCGTATACGGATGGCATGGCCGGCGGTACAGCTCGGCCGATGGCGCGATTTCGACGATTTTACCCAAGTACATCACGATCACCCGGTCGGAGAGGTATTTCACCATCGACAGGTCATGCGCGATAAAAAGATAGGTCAGGTTCAGCTTTTCGCGCAATGCTTTAAACAGGTTGATGACCTGCGCCTGAATGGACACGTCCAGCGCCGAAATCGGTTCGTCACAGACCAGAAACGACGGACCAACCGCGAGCGCGCGCGCAATGCCGACGCGCTGTCGCTGCCCGCCGGAGAACTCATGCGGAAACCGGTCCGCATGCTCCTTGTTCAAGCCGACCATCTCCAGCAGCTCGTGTACCCGGCCGGCGATCTGCTTTGGCGGAAGCAGCTTATGGATCAGCAGTCCCTCGCCGATCAGCTCCGCCACCGTCATCCGCGGATTCAGCGAGGAGTACGGGTCCTGGAAGATCATCTGGGCACGCTGCGCGAACCGCTTCGCGCCGCCGCGGTCAAGCCGCGTGACATCCTCTCCGTCAAAGCGGATGTGGCCGCTGTCGGCCGGGATCAGCGCCTTGACCATGCGGCCCAGCGTTGTTTTGCCGCAGCCGGACTCGCCCACCAACCCGATAATCTCGCCCTGGTCTATACCAAAGCTGACGTCCGATACTGCGCGCAGCGTTCCCGCGCCCTTGATTACAAACGATTTGGAGATGTTCTCCACTTCAACAAACGATCTTGTTTCAAGCATATCGGCTCACCTGCCTGTCTGCCACGGTGCGGGCGGCTATGGCGCCGGGATGCGCGAGCCAGCATGCGTAGGCGCGCCCTTCCCCGGGCGATGTGTCGGGCGGGTATTGCTCGCGGCAGATGCGCATGCCGTAGCGGCAGCGTGGCGCGAAGGCGCACCCCTTCGGCGGTGCCGTCATGTCGGGCGGCGTGCCGATGATGTATTCGAGCGGGGCTTTGTCGTCGCTGTCCAGCCGGGGCACGCTGCGCAGGAGTGCCTGCGTGTACGGGTGCAACGGAGAATCATAGATCGCGTCCACCGGCCCCGATTCGACCACCTTCCCGCCGTACATCACCAGCATCCGCGTGGCGGTGCCCGCGACGATGCCCAGATCGTGTGTGATCAGAACGACCGACATGCCGAGACTTTGGTTCAGATCGCGCAGTATCTCAAGGATTTGGGACTGGATCGTCACGTCCAGCGCGGTCGTCGGCTCATCGGCGATGAGCACCTTCGGCTTGCACGCGATGGCGATGGCGATCATCACACGCTGGCGCATGCCGCCGGACATTTCGTGCGGGTATTGGCCAAACCGCTTCTCCGGGTTTGGGATGCCTGTCAGCCTGAGCAGATCGACCGCCTGTTTGGACGCGTCGTCCACGGACGCCCGCGTGTGCTTGCGGATGACCTCGACAATCTGCCGGCCGACCTTGGTGGTTGGGTTCAGGCTCGTCATCGGGTCCTGGAACACATAGCCGATTTCTTTCCCTTTGATATGGGTAAGCTGTTTGCGGCTGAAACCGGCAATGTCCACGTCGTCCAGCAGAATAGACGCGCAAGACACCCGCGCCGGGGGCGATGGCAGCAGGCGCACGATCGACTGCGTCATCACGCTTTTACCGCTGCCGGACTCGCCGACAATCGCGACGATTTCCCCGCGCGCAAGCCCAAAGGTCACGCCACGCACGGCTTGCACTTCGCCGGACGGCGTGTCGAACGATACCCGCATGTCGTTGATTTGCAACAAAGGTTGGTGGTTCATTGCGTGCGCCTCCTATCGCCTGAGTTTCGGGTCCAGCGCGTCGCGCAGACCGTCTCCCAGGAGCTGCAGCGACAGCATGGTCAGTGCGATAAACACGCACGGCCAGATGAGCTGATACGGATAAAGCCGCATGACCTTCAGGCCCATGCTGACGAGCTGACCCCAGGACGTCATGGGCGACGCAATGCCGATGCCGATGAACGACAGAAACGCCTCGGAAAAGATCGCGCCCGGCACCGCGAACGTCATGTTGACCAGAATGACGCCGATCGCGTTAGGGATCATGTATTTCGATAAAATGCGCCAAGAGCCGGCGCCGAGCGAGCGCGCGGACAGGACATAGTCCTCGTTCTTCATTTGCAGTACCTGCCCGCGTACCAGCCGCGCCATCGACAGCCAGCCGGTCAGCGTCAGCGCCAGAATCATCGGCAGGATGCCCGCGCCGGTGACGATCATCAGCAGCGTCACCCAGACCAGATAGGGGATCGCGATCAGCACATCGACGGTGCGCATGATGAGCATATCCACCTTGCCGCCGACCTAGCCGGAGGCGCTGCCGAGGAGGTCGCCCACCGCGCCCTGCAGCAGCGCCGCGATGAAGCCGATGGACAGCGAGACGCGCCCGCCGACCCAGACACGCGCCCACAGATCACGCCCGAGCGTGTCCGTGCCGAACGGGTGCTCAAGGCTCGGCGGCAGGTTCGCTAGGTCCATGTAGCTCTCCGTATAGTGATACGGCGTGAGCAACGGCGCAAAGACAGAGAACAGAATCAACAGGATCAGCACGAAAAGCCCGATCAGCGCGAAGCGGTTCTTCTTCAGCCGGCGCCACGTGTCCTGCCAATAGGAAACCGAAGGCTTGGTGACCTTTTCGGCGTCCAGCGGGTCGACGCCCAGGTGGTCAAAGGCATTGTCCGGCAAGGCGATATGCGAAAGGTCGCTTTGCATGGTTGTTTCCTCCTAATCCTAGCGGTCCACGCGGATGCGCGGATCGACCAGCCCGTACACAATGTCCACAATCAGGTTCATGACCACCAGAAACGCGCCGAAAAATACGGTCATGCTGACGATGAGCGAGTAGTCCAGGTTCGTGATCGACGTGACGAAGTGCTTGCCTAGGCCGGGCACCGCGTAGATCTGTTCGACGACGAACGTGCCAGTCAGAACGCTGGCGACCATCGGCCCCAGCAGCGTGATGATCGGAAGCAGCGCGTTGCGCAGCATGTGCTTGAAGATGATCTGCGTGCGGCTCAGCCCTTTCGCGTCCGCGGTGCGGATGTAGTCCGCGAAGATGACCTCCAGCATGCTCGCCCGGGTGTACTTGGCAATCGTCGCGATCATGCCCAGGGAGAGCGACAGCGTCGGCAGCACCGTGTACGAAAAGCCGTTGTACGTGGCGACCGGGAACCATCTGAGCTTGACGGCGAAAATAAACTGCAGCATCGCGCCGACGATGAAGCTGGGGATCGATGTGCCGATCACCGCGATGATCATGCACGACGCGTCCAGCGCGCCGCCGCGCCGCAGTGCCGCCACAATGCCCAGCAGGATGCCCAGCACGGTGCCGACCAGCAGCGCGCGCAGGCCCAGGTCAACCGAATACGGGAATGCCGCCTTGATGATCTCGTTGACGGAACGGCCGGTCTGCGCGATGGAGTACCCCAGGTTGCCGCGCAGCAGATTGCCCATATAGGTGAAGTACTGCGTCAAAACCGGCTTATCCAACTGATAGTACTCGTATAGCTTCTGTTTGGACTGCTCGGGCACCTTGTGGTTGGTGAACGGGCTGCCGGGCAGCATTTTGACCAGGATGAAGCTGACCGTTATCAGCACGAACAGCGTCATCAGCGAGATCAGCGCCCGCCTTGCGATATAGCGTAGCATCGGTTTCGCCTCCGATCGGGACAGTATCGTCAAAAACTGAGGTTTTTGACGAGTTTGGAGGACAGGGCCTGAAACGCTGCGGCGTTTCCGGGCGGCCCTGGGTGCGGGTACCGATTCCGCCACCAGTCCCAGAGGTAAGGATTTCTGACGAAATCCTCTGATGGCGCTGATTTTTCAAATCCGCGCCTTGCCCGGACTGGTTCTGGAATCTGCGGCGGCCCGACGTACACGCCGCCGGGCCTGATTGTTGGTCGAAAGGGCCTTTGGGCCCTCTCGAACTCTCCCGGGGGTTGGAGGAAAAAGACTGCCGCCGCGCGGCAGTCCCACCGCAAAATCCTACTCAACGATGTCCGCCCAGCGGATCTCCAGGAACGGGGAGAACATGCAGGGCGCAATGTCCGTAACGCGCGGGCTCTTGACCGCAGCGGCCGTGCGCATGTGCACCGGGATGACCGGGCCTTCGGTCAGCAGCAGAATCTCCGCCTCGCGGTACAGCTCCGCGCGCTTGGCCGGGTCGTTTTCGGTGCGCACCTGCGCCATCAGCTCGTCAAAGCGCGGCAGGTCGATGCCCGAGTTGTTGTTCGGGTGCGAGGAGTGCCACATGGACAGGTAGGTGTCGGGGTCGTCCCAGTCGGGCGACCAGCCGGGCAGCGTGAAGTCATACTGGCCGGACGTCAGCACCTCATAGAACTGTGGCACCTGAAGCTGCTCGACATTCAGCTTGATCCCGAGCGTGCGCAGCAGCGTATCCTGGAAGTATTCGCCAACGGTCTTGTAAAACTCGCCGTTGATGACGGTGAACGTAAACGCGGGCAGGTCGCCAACCGACGCGATGCCCAGCTCCTCAATCGCTTTGCCCAGGTATTCCTTGGCCTTCTCCAGGTCGGCCGCCTGTGGGTGGTATTTCGCCGCGTCGGTGAAAAAATCACCCCACTTGGTCGTGCCGTATGCGGTAATCGAGGGGTTGACGACGCCGGTGTACGGGATGTTGAACGCGAACAGCGCCTTGTCAAGGGCCGTGCGGTCAATCGCGTACGAGAACGCGAGGATGAAGTTGCGGTTGGCCAGAATACGGCCCGTTTCCTCGGTGGCGCCGTGCGTGCTGAACTGAATCCATTCCGCGCCGCCGCTGTCATACTGGAAATAGCCCGGGTTATCCTTGTAGAGCGGCGCGGTGGCGCTGCCAAGGCCCATATAGTCGATTTCGCCGCTGTCGAACATGTTCATGATCGTGTTGTCGTCGTTGACAACAGTGAACTGAATGCCGTCCAGTTTGACCTCGTCCGCACGCCAGTAATCCGGGTTCTTCTCCAGAACCAGGATGTTCTCCGGCACCCATTTCGTGATTTTAAACGCGCCGTTGAACGCGTATTTATCGCAGTTCATGCCGTAGTCCGTGCCCTGCTCGGCGACCAGGTCGGCCCGGATGGGGAGGAACATGCTGTGCCCCATAAGCTGCAGGAAGAACGGGGTCGGCGTGGCCAATGTGATTTCAATTGTCTTTTCGTCGATGACCCTCACACCAAGCTCCGACGGGTCTTTTTCACCCTTGCTGACCGCGCTGATGTTCAGAATCGAGTCCGCGTACCAGAGCTGCTCCGCGCAGCGCGGCTCCGTCGCTAGCCGGAGGAAGCTCTGGTAAAAGTCGTCGGCCGTGACCGGCTTGCCGTCGGACCATTTCGCGTCGCGCAGGTGGAACGTGTAGACGGTGTTGTCCTCGTTGATGTCCCAGCTGTCCGCGATGCCGGGGATGATTTCGCCAAAGCGCGTCGTCACCAGCCCTTCCAGTGCCGCGCACATGACAATCGTAACGCCGACGTTGCTGGAGGTCTGCGGGTCCATTGAGGTAATGCTTTCCTTCTGGATCAGCCGAAGCACCTTGCCTTCGGCCGCCGCCGTCCCGCCCGCCAGGGTCGTGAGCAGCAGAATGGATAGCGTGAGCGCCCAAAACCGTTTCATTCTCCGCACTCCCTTTTTGTTCAATTGTCGATGGGTTCTGTGTGACGGGGCCTGGTTTTGTGCCTTGCATTCCCCCTTTTGCCGCGGCGTGCCGCCTGGCTGTTTGGTCGAGAAAGGGCATTGACACCGAAGCAGAAATGATCTACACTTACGATGATAAACGTTTGACATGATGTCGGTCGAAAAAGTGCGAAATACGTCTGAAAAACGACAAATATATAGATAATAAGGATATAAGTTGGTTTGAAAACTTACAGAAGTTGATCGTAAACGTTTGACTTAACCGGTTCCTAGTGTACTCCGGCCTTCACCCTTTGTCAAGATCGATTCAGCGCGTCGTTGATCCGAAAAAAGAATGGAGGGATTGATTTGGAGACGAGCTATCGGGACTTGTTTCTGCTTACTGGCGCAAAAAGCCGTTCGATTTCCGCGGAAAACCCGAGCGGCGAAAAAGGAGGCGGCGCGCGGGCAGAGGAAGGCATCGCGTCTGGCGCGGCGCGGTATCTCGGCCGCGGGTGGAAAGTGGAGCCGTTCATCCGCGTTGAGCCGGGTGAGACGCGCGTGCTGGCCGACATTGAAGGGCCGGGCGTGATCCGCTCCATGTGGTTCACGGGCTGCCTTGGTCGCGACTACATCCTCAGGATGTACTGGGACGGGCAGGAAACGCCGTCGGTACAGACGCCGCTGTGCGATTTCTTCGGCGCCGGGTGGCACGACGACATCGGCAAGATGAAGATGCCTTACGCGCCGCTGAACTCCGCCATGATCGCGAATCACCCGTGCAACGGCTTCAACAGCTATTGGCCGATGCCGTTCCGCAGGCATTGCCGCGTCACCATTGAGAACCGCAGCGAGAAGCGCGCCGGACTGTACTACCAAATCAACTACGAGCTGTGCGACGTGCCGGACGACGCCGCGTACTTCCACGCCCAATGGCGGCGAACAAACCCTGTGCCAAGGAAGACCGAATACACCGTGCTGGACGGCGTCGCGGGACGCGGTCATTTTGTCGGCGTGATGCTCAATGTCGGCGTGAACGGCCAAAACCTGTGGTGGGGTGAGGGCGAAATGAAGTTCTTCCTGGATGACGACGGCGAGTTCCCGACGATCTGCGGCACCGGCACGGAGGACTACTTCGGCGGCGCGTGGGGCTGGGAGGTGGACGGCCGCTACGCCGCGTATTCCGGGCTGTACACGGGCGTGCATTTCATCCATGAGCCGGCCGGCATGGAAGACTGCCAGCAGCGATTTTCCATGTACCGCTGGCATGTGCCGGACCCCATCCGCTTTGAGCGGAACCTGCGCGTGACGCTGCAGGACCTTGGCTGGGCGAAGAACGCGCGCGCGTACCTGGACCGCAGCGACGACTTCTCCTCCGTGGCCTATTGGTATCAGACGCTGCCTACGGTGGCGTTTGCCCCTGTTCCCGATCGATTTGATATGGAGGTACTGTAACATGCCGGAAAGTCTGTCCATACTGCTCGTCGGCGAGAGCTGCTTCGCCACGTCGACCGAGTACAAGGGGGTTGACCATTTCTCGGAAACCAACTACTACACCTCGGGCGACCTGCTCCGCCAAACCATCGAAGGGCTGGGGCACCGTTTCACGCACATCCCCTGCCACATGATCTCCCGGCAGTACCCGCGCACGCTGGCGGAGCTGCAAGCGTACGACGTGGTGCTGTTCAGCGACGTGGGCTCCAACAGCTTCCTGCTGCTGCCGGAGGTCGTCCGCACGGGCAAGCGCGCCGTCAACCTGTTGAAGCTGACGTGCGAGTACGTGGCGCAGGGCGGCGGGTTCGCGATGATCGGCGGTTACATGACGTTCCAGGGCATGGAGGCCAAGGGCAAATGGAAAGATTCGCCGATCGAGGCCATTTTGCCGGTCACGCTGCAGAGCGGCGACGACCGCCGTGAAGTGCCGGAGGGCGCGGACCTCGGCTGCGATCCCGCCGCGCACCCGATTCTTGCGGGTCTGCCCGCCGAATGGCCGTACATCCTCGGCTACAACCGCGTCTTCGCGAAGGAGGACGGCGAGGTCGTTGTGTCGTTTGAAGGCGATCCGATCCTGACGCTCGGCACCCATGGCAAGGGCCGCACGATCGCGTACGCGCCGGACTGCGCCCCGCACTGGGCGCCCGCCGCGATGCATGCGTGGGAGCACTACCCGAAGCTGTGGGACAACATGGTGCGCTGGCTGGCTGGGAGGCTATAGGAGGCCCGAAATGAAAAATGTGGTACTGCAAAAGCGGATGGAACGCGCTACGGAAGCGCTGCGTTTGTATGATATCGACGCATGGGTGATCTGCGGCAAGGAAACGAATGTGCTGGGCGAACCGGCCTTCCTGTTTCTGATGCCGGTGGAGGTGAGCGGGCGGACGACCGTCATCCTCACCAAGGGCGGCGAGCGCATCCTGATCGGATCGCGGATGGAGATGGAGGAATGGGACGCGAGCGGTCTGTTCACGCAGACCATCACATACCCTGATCTTCCGGGATATGAAGCCGTGATTGCCGAGGCGCTGCAGGCGCGTCAGCCGATGAGGCGCATCGCAATCGACACCTTCACCACGGATCCGTCGGCGGACGGGCTATCGCACTCCGACTTCCTGATGCTGTCGCGCTGCTTTGAAACGGCTGGCTTCACCGGCGAACTTGTCCCGTCTGCGCGGATCATGAAGCAGGTGCGCGGCAGGAAGAGCGACGAGGAGGTCGAAGGCATCCGGCGCGCGGTGCTGGCGGCAATGGCCATTTACGACGACGCATTGCCGCGGATGCGCGTCGGCATGTCGGGCATGGACGTGCAGCGGCTGTTCCAGGGGATCATTGACGGGAAGGGCTATGACTACTCCTGGCACAAGCCCGGCAATCCCTATGTGTCCGTCGGCGCGCGGTCCAGCTATCTGTGCATGCGCCCGCCGGAAAACGTTTACATCCAGCCGGGCGACCTGGTCAACGTGGACCTGGGCATCCGGATTGATGGGTTCGCCTCCGACAACCAGCGTTCGTTCTACGCGCTGCGTCCGGGAGAGACGGAACCGCCGGAGGAGGTACGCCGCGCGTTCACGACGATCCAGCGGATCAACGCCGAGGTATGCCGCGCGATGCGCACCGGCATGGAATCCGACGACCTGACGCCCATCGGCGACCGCGTTATGATCGAATGCGGCTACCCCGAGGGGTATAAGGGCGGATTCG
The DNA here is from genome assembly GCA_031550535.1 of Eubacteriales bacterium. Taxonomy (GTDB): domain Bacteria; phylum Bacillota; class Clostridia; order Christensenellales; family Aristaeellaceae; genus Avichristensenella. The sequence continues at coordinate 27,279 of JAVBOM010000049.1, read as the reverse complement.
GCCACGAAATCCATCTGTTTGCCCATCAGGGCGGCATGTCCGCGGGCAAGGGCCTGTACCGGCCGGAGGTGGATACGATCCTGGAGGAGAACATGACCTTCACGCTGGAACCGGCGATTTTGACCGCGTATGGCCGTCTGTGCCAGGAGGAAGTGGTCCGCGTGACGGCAACCGGCGGCGAGATGCTCAGCATCCCGCAGAAGGAAGTATGGATCATTCCGGCGTGAGCGGGCACAACGACCGCGTACAAAAAGTTCGTTGACAAGATGTATGGATTGCCGTATACTTGTTTCGACGATGTAAAACGTTTAGCATTCGGACCGACCCAATTCTTGGAGGAGGGAAAACCATGAAGAAGACCCTGGCGATCCTGTTGACCGCACTGATGCTGCTCGGCCTCGCGCCCGCCACGCTCGCGGAAAGCGCGACCAGCGTCAAGGTCGGCCTGTCCACGGAGCCGATCTCAATGGACCCGCACATCGGAAACGACTCAAACACGTCGACCGCGCTGATGCTGGCGTTCGAGGGTTTGCTAAACGTTAAGGATGGCAAGATTGAGCCCGGCATGGCCGAGCGCTACGATGTTTCCGAAGACGGCCTGACCTACACGTTCCACCTGCGCGACGCGAAGTGGTCCGACGGCGTGGCCGTTACGGCGAAGGACTTCGCGGACACCTGGGCGCGCATGCTGACGCGGCAGGACGCGATGGACCTGGCATACCTCATCTTCCCGATCAAGAACGCCGAGGCGGTCAACAAGGGCGAGATGGACGCATCCGAGCTCGGCGTCAAGGTCATTGACGACAAGACGCTGGAAGTCACGCTCGGCGCGGCGTATCCGTTCATGGTCACACTGTTCGCGTCCAGCCCGATGTACCCGATCCGCTCCGACTTGGTGGAAAAGAACGGCAACGCGTACGGCAATGACGCGGGCACGTTCGAAAGCAACGGCCCGTACATCATGAAGGAATGGGCGCATAGCGACAAGATGGTCTTCACGAAGAACCCGGACTACTGGGATGCCGCGTCGATCACGTTTGAAACGATCGAGCTGGTCGCGATCACCGACCCGAACACGATGAAGAACATGTTCGACAACGGCGACCTGCTCTGGATGGATATCCCCTCGCCCGACATGATCCCCGGCTATGAGGGCACGCCCGGCTTCGCGTACTTCAACGCGGGCGGCGTGACGTTCATCGCGCTGAGCCATAAGGGCACGAGCGAGGCGAACGCGAAGATCACCCAGAACCGCAACTTCATCATGGCGCTGTCCTCCGCGCTTGACCGCGAAGGTCTTGTCAAGGCGATGTTCCCGCAAAACGCGCCGTTCACGGGCGTCATCAACCCGGTCATTTCGGACGAACTGGGTGGCAAGTGGGGCGACACGTACGATGTGACGGACAAATACCACAAGGTCGCGGCTGACCCCGACGCCGCCAAGGAGTACATGGCCAAGGCGTGCGAGGAGCTCGGCTACGCGTCCGCGGCGGATATGCCCGCGCTTGACTTCTTCACCACGACGGGCGACCTGCAGCGCACGCTGTCCGAGTACTTCCAGAACACGTGGGCGCAGACGCTCGGCATCAAGATCGAAATTCGCCAGCTTGAGTTCACCCAGTACTGGGAGAACCTGTACAACCAGCCGTACGACATCGTCCGCACCGGCTGGGGCCCGGACTATGACGACCCGTTCACCTACCTGGATATGTGGAACAGCAACGGCGGCTGGAACAAGACCGGCTGGGTGGATGATGAGTACAACCAGCTCATGATCGACGCCAACCTGGAGCAGGACTTCGCCAAGCGCAACGACATGTTCGCCCAGGCGGAAGAAATCCTGCTGACCCGCGCCCCGATCATCCCGCTGTATGTCAGCCGCGGCGCGCTCGTGATCAACCCGAAGGTGGAAAACCTTTCTGTCAACACGTTTGGCGCGCGCTTTGACTTCCGGTACGCGACCATCGCCCAGTAACAGGCACATCCAGGCGCCGGGGGGAGCGGCTTTTCCTCCCGGCGCCGTCCTTTTACGCCGATCATCCGTTCGCAACCTCTCCCATAACTGATGAAGGGAGACCCACCATGAAAACGCTCAAGTACATCGTCAAGCGGATTTTCATGTCCGTGGTGATGATTTTCCTCCTGATTACGATTTCATTCTTCCTTGTCAAGCTGATCCCAGGCAGCCCGTTCACGAGCGAAAAAATGCAGGCGGGCAACAAGGAAGCGATCTATAAATACTACGGGCTGGACCGGCCCGTGTACGAGCAGTATTTCACGTACCTTAGCAACCTGCTCAGAGGTGATCTTGGCGTGTCGTACAAGATCCGCGCCGTGTCCGTCAACCAGATTATCGCCACGGCGTTCCCGTACTCGCTTGACCTGGGGCTGCGCGCGATCGGCTTCGCGCTGACGTGCGGGCTGCTGCTGGGCATTGTGGCTGCCTACAGGCGGGGTAAGGCGATGGATACGTTCACCATGCTGCTGGCGATCATCGGCACGTCGGTGCCGTCGTTCATCGTCGGCTTCCTGATCCAGTATTTCTTTGCCGTCAAGCTCAAATGGTTCCCCGTCGCGCAGTACGGCACCTTTGCCCACACAGTGCTGCCGACGATCGCGCTGGGGCTTGGCATGCTGGCAACCATCGCCAAGTACACGCGCACCAGCATGCTGGAGGTCATCTCCTCGGACTTTGCCAAGACCGCCAACGCCAAGGGGCTGTCCAAGGCGCGGATCGTGTTCGTGCATCAGCTGAGAAACGCGCTGATGCCGGTCGTCACGCTGCTGGGACCGATGGTCGCGAGCGTCATCACCGGCACGTTCGTCGTGGAGAACGTGTTCGCGATCCCCGGGCTGGGACGGCATTACGTCACCTCGGTGCAAAACCTTGATTACACGCTGATCATCGGCCTGACGATATTTTTCGCCGCGTTTCTGGTGCTCATGAACCTGCTGGTCGACATCGTGTACGCGATCATTGACCCGCGGATTAAGCTGGGGTGAGCGATATGGATATACAAAACGGAAAACCGATCGACCCGCGCTTTGAACCGGTCGGCATTGTCGCGGACGCGGCGGAGCAGATCCGGCGGCCAAGCCAGACCTATTTGCAGGATGCCTGGCGGCGCTTCCGCCAGAACAAGGCCGCCGTGGTCGGCATCGTCCTGCTGCTGCTGTTCGTGCTGCTGTCGTTCCTTGGCCCGCTGGTGGCGCCCGCGGCGTACGACATGACGGATCTGCTCGCGGCCAACCAAGGGCCTTCCGGCGCGCACTGGTTCGGCACGGACGAGCTTGGGCGCGACTTCTGGGCCCGCATCTGGGTCGGCGGGCGCGTCTCCATCCTAATCGGCATCCTGGCCGCGTTCCTGCAGGCGTTCATCGGCATCCTGCTGGGCAGCATCGCCGGGTTTGTCGGCGGCAAGGTGGACGCGCTCATCATGCGCGTCGTGGAATTCCTGATGGCGTTCCCCTATCTGGTGTGGGTGACGCTGCTGATGATGGTGACGGGATCGGGCATCTTCCCGATGGTGCTCGCGCTGACGCTGACGGGCTGGCTGTCGATGGCGCGGCTCGTGCGCGGGCAGATTCTGTCGCTGAAAAACGAGGATTACGTGCTCGCCGCCGAATCCCTCGGCGCGCAGACACGGCGCATCATCGTGCGGCACATGATCCCCAACATGCTGGGCATCATCATCGTCAACATGACGTTCGCGATCCCCGGCGCCATCTTTTCCGAGGCGTTTCTCAGCTTCATCGGCATCGGCATCAAGTCGCCGCAGACCTCCTGGGGGCTGCTCGTCAGCATGGGCACGAAAAACGTCTACACTTATCCGCTGCGGCTGCTGCTGCCGTGCATCTGCATCAGCCTGACGATGCTGTCGCTGCAGCTTATCGGCGACGGGCTGCGCGACGCGCTGGACCCGAAGCTGCGGCAGTAGGAAGGGGACGAAAAGATGAGCGACATTCTTCAGATCAAGGACTTTTCCGTCTCTTTCCGTACCTACGCGGGCGAGGTTCAAGCTGTGCGCAACGTGAACTTCTCCATGCGCGCGGGCGAGCGCGTCGCCATCGTCGGCGAGTCTGGCAGCGGCAAGAGCGTGATGACGCAGTCGCTCGTGCAGCTCTTGCCTTCACCGCCCGCATACATCAAGAGCGGGCAGGTGCTCTACGGCGGCGAGGACATCACGCAGTACACCTTCCACCAATTGCGGCGGATCAAGGGCGCAGAGATCGCCTACATCTTCCAGGACCCGATGACCAGCCTGAACCCGACGCTGAAGATCGGGCGGCAGATCATCGAGGGCATGCGCGCGCATACGCGCCTTGCGCCCGAGGAGGCGAAGGCCCGCGCCACCCAATTGCTGCGCGAGGCCGGCATTCCCAACCCGGAGAAGCGCATGGAGCAGTACCCCTATGAACTGTCCGGCGGCATGCGCCAGCGCGTGATGATCGCCCTGGCCATCGCGATGCGGCCGAAGCTCCTGATCGCAGACGAGCCGACGACCGCGCTGGACGTGACGATCCAGTCGCAGATCCTTGGCACGCTCAAGCGTCTGAACGAGGAACTTGGCATGGGGCTGATCCTCATCACGCACGACATGGGCATTGTCGCCAGCATGGCGCAGCGCGTCGCGGTGATGTACGGCGGCTGCATTGTGGAGCTGGGCAATGTGCTGGACATCTTTGAGGACGCGCGGCATCCGTACACGCGGAACCTGCTGGCTTCGGTTCCCAGGCTCGATGAGGATACCGAGCGTCCGCTCGCCTACATCGTCGGTTCCCCGCCGGACATGCTGGACCCGCCCGCGGGCTGCCCGTTCGCGCCCAGGTGCCGGCACTCGATGCGCATATGCTTTGAGGAGATGCCGGAGCGCACGGCCGTCGGCGACGGGCACGAGGCCGCCTGCTGGCTTTGCGACGCCCGCGCCGAAGCACAGGCGAGGGCGTTTGACGCGGCATGGAGGGAAGCATGATGGCGATGAACGATGTATTGTTGGAAGTCAAGGACCTGTGCAAGCACTTTGACATCGGCGGCGGGCAAACGCTGAAGGCCGTCGACGGCGTGAGCTTCACCATTGGCCGCGGCGAAATACTGGGCATGGTGGGCGAATCCGGCTGCGGCAAAACGACGCTCGGCCGCACGGTCAAGCTGCTCTACCCCAAGACGAGCGGGGAGATCGCGTTTGAGGGGGAATTGCTGGACGCCACAAATCAGAAGCAAAAGAAGGATTTCGCGCGCAAAGCGCAAATGATCTTTCAAGACCCGTATTCGTCGCTGGATCCCCGGATGACAGTCGGCGAAATCATCGCCGAGGGCATGGAGATCCATGGCATGCTGGACCCGGCAGGACGCCGGGCGCGCGCGCTGGAACTGCTGGAAATGGTGGGGCTGAACCGCGAGCATGTCAGCCGCTTTCCGCATGAGTTCTCCGGTGGCCAAAGGCAGCGCATCGGCATTGCCCGCGCGCTGGCGCTGGAGCCGCAGTTCATCGTCTGCGACGAGCCGATCTCGGCGCTTGACGTATCCATTCAGGCGCAAGTGGTGAACCTGTTCAAGTCGCTGCGGGAGAAGCTCGGCCTGACGTATCTGTTCATCGCGCATGATCTGTCCATGGTCAAGTACATCTCCGACCGCGTCGCGGTGATGTATCTGGGCAAAATCGTTGAAATATCCGATGCGAAGGCGCTGTACAAAAACCCGATGCACCCGTATACCGAGTTTTTGCTATCCGCGATCCCGATTCCCAACCCGCGCCTGGAGGCCGAACGGACACATATCGCGCCCGGTCAGGAGATGCCAAGCCCGATCAATCTGCCCAAAGGGTGCAGCTTTTTCCCGCGCTGCAAGTACGCGGATGAATCGTGCAAGGGCAACGACATGGCGCTTCGGCTGGTGGAGCCCGGACACTACGCGGCGTGCACGCGCGCAAGGTAGGGATTTCTTTCGAGAGCTCCTCGGTATTGTCGCGCTGTCCCCGCCCCGGCATTGTCGCGCTCGCCCTTTGCTCGATCGCTCTGTGCCGGGCCGCACCTGCGGGTCGCTTCATCCGCCACCGGCGGCGCTTCCCTCCGGTGCCCCTTATGGCTCGGAATCTTCGGTTCCTCACCTTCGTCTTTGAAAGGATGAGCGGCATGTTTGAAAAAGCATTCATTGAAAAAAGAATGGCGCGCGCGTACGCGGCGCTGGGGGAGTTTGATGTGGACCTGTGGCTCAGCCTCGGTCGGGAGACACATTTCACCGTGGAACCCGCCCTGATGTTTCTGCTGCCCGCGCCGGGTTTGCCGCTGTGCGCCATGGCCGTCGGGCGGGAGCGCAGCGTTTGCGCCGTCCAGCCGTTGGACGCGGAGGAAACACAGACCTACGGCGCGCAAACCGAGACGGTAATCTACACCGGCGATATCGAAGATACGCTCGTCGAGATCATCACGGGGTTTGGTCCGCTTCGCCGCGTGGCGCTGAACTTCTCCGAGGTGGACCCATCTGCCGACGGGCTGTCGCTGACGCAGTACCGCCGAGTGATGCGGTGCCTTAAACGCGCCGGGTTTGACGGCGAAATCGTGTCGTCGTGCAACATCATGAAGCGGGTGCGCGCGCAAAAGAGCCCAGAGGAAGTCGCGGGCATTGAGCGCACCGTGCTGGCCGCGATGGAAATCTACGAAAAGGCGCGCGGCGTGATCCGCAGCGGCATGTCAGGCCGGGACATCCAGGCGTTTTTTCAGGAACAGGTGCGCCTGCTCGGCGCGGATTTCTCCTGGCCGAAGCTCGGCAATCCGTATGTGTCGGTCGGCACGCGTTCCAGCTACCTGTGCAAGCGGCCGCCGGATGACGTATTTCTCGCGCCGGGCGATTTGGTCAACGTGGACTTTGGACTTCGCGTGAACGGCTTCGCGTCCGACAACCAGCGCTCGTTCTACGTGCTGGGCGAGGGCGAAACCCAGGCGCCGGACGAGGTACAGCGCGCGTTTGAGGCCGTGCAGGCCGCGATCCGGGCGGCGGTGGCAGCGGCAAAGCCCGGCGTCCACACGACCATGCCGCGCGACGCGGCGAACGAGGTATTCGAGCGCCTGGGGTATCCGAAGGTGGGCGGTCTGGGGCACGAGCTGGGCACATTCGCGCACGAGGGCGGTATGCGCATCGGCAGCACGTACGCGGTGGAGGAGCTGGACATGCGGCTGGAGGCCGGCATGACGTTTACGATGGAACCGGCGATCATCACCTCGCACGGGCGGCTGTGCCAGGAGGAGGATGTCGCCATCACGGAAACGGGATGCCGGGTGCTCAGCGTTCCACAAAAGGAAATATGGTTGGTGAGGTAAGCCCGTGAGCTTGAAGAAGATTGCCGAAATGACGGGGCTGTCGATCGCGACTGTCTCCCACGCGCTGAACGGCACGCGCGCCGTATCCGAGGACAGCCGGGAAAAGGTGCTGAACGCGGCCAAGGTGGTCGGCTATCGTCCGAACATGGCCGCCCGGATGCTGCGCACGCAAAAATCCAACACGATCGCGATCATCATCCCCAGCGACATCAACAACACGAACGCCAACTACTTCTACATGGACGTCATCATGGGCGTGCGCAAAAAGATGTTCGAGACGCAGTACGAACTGATCGTCTCGACGTACGACCCGCACGGCGGCGTCCAGCAGAGTCTGCCTTCGGCGCGGGTGCTGCGCCAGCACTGGGTGGACGGGGTTATTGTCGTGCCGTCATCGCACAGCCAGCGGCAGATTCGCTCCATCCGCGAAATGGGCCTTCCGTATGTGCTGCTGGACCGCCGCAGCGACGACGAGAGCAGTTGCGTCACGTCCAACAACAAGAAGGGCGTCGCTGACGCGGTACGGCTCTTTGTCCGTTGCGGCAAGCGGCGCATTGGCTTCATCGGCGGAACCGGCAGCGCCACGGGCCAGCAGCGGCACGCCGGGTATCTGGAGGCGTTGGGTGAACTGGGCCTTCCCGCTGATGACGCGCTGATCTGCCTGTCGCCAAGCTATTCGCTGGCGGTGGGCGAGGAACAAGCCAGGAAGCTGGTGGCAAATGGCGTCGACGCGATCCTTGCCGCCGACAACGTGATGATGATGGGCGCTCTGCGCGCGCTGAAGTCGAGCGGCGTGCGGATTCCGGAGGACATTGGGCTCATCGGGTTCGATGATTTTGACTGGATGGGCATGGTTTCCCCGCCGCTGACCACGGTACGGCAGCAGGCATACCAGATGGGGTATATCGCCGCGGAGGTGCTGATGCGGAAACTCGGCGGCATGGAGACGAACGAGGTGATCGTGCTGGATACCGCGCTGGTGGTGCGGGAGTCGCACGGGGGATAGCGGCCGATGATGTTTGCCCGCCTGCTTGCCAAAGGACTGGATTATGGCCCTGTAGGGCGAGGGCATTGCGTTCCCGGGGATGGGATGCTTTGCCAGAAAGCCGTACTCCGTGATAGCTTCCTCGCATTGCATCCTGCGGACGATGGGGATGGCATATTGCTCGATCATCTGCGTCGGGATGAGCGTAGCGCAGCCGCGCGCGTTCAGCCATTCCCGCGTTATTTGTGTCGGCCCGTGGCATGTCCGACAGCACAGGGGTGACGCGCATTACCAGCTCGCGCAGCGACTCCGTCTGTTCAAGCATGTCCGTGATGCGCCCGTCAATTTGGTAAACCTGCGATGATACTCCCTGGCGGTCATCGGCTTGGTGTTGGGTGCAATGGCGATTTCGGTGACCAGGAACCTCCAATAGAACCGGCATCGTTCTTGCTCTCTATATATGGCATCTAAAGCACAATGAAAAACGTCTATTTTCTTTGCAGACACAACAATTCCTGGTCAAACCATGTCACAATATCATCCCGCATATCCAAAACAGAATCATCCAACGGTACGGGAAGTCCACGGCAACCTCCGTCACAGTGGCCGATTTCTCCTCTTTTCCTTCCACATCCATACCCCTTAGCGATCAGTTTCTGCAAAAACGGAGAGAACGTTTTGACGGTGTCAGCGTATTCATGCGTCTTTACCGGCTTGACATTTAGATGATAGCCGTTGTTGAGGGAAGCGTTCAATCCCCATACCTCTTTCCGCTTATAACAATACTTAACATAGATATGAAACCCCTTTATCTCCACAACGCAGGTAAGCCCTTTATCCAGATAGCGCTGATGGAGCCGCAGGATGAAATCCTGCACGTCCGCGGGTAAAGGCTTGATCGTATCCCGCACGATGGAAACCACTGCGGTCTCATCCTTTTTCAATGCCCTGTAGTCACAGCGCAAAAAAACATCCTGGTTAACGAGGGCGCGATGGTCTTTCTCCGCGATTGCCATGACCTTCAAGCCCGTCAGCATAGCGGGGTTGTCCGGGTACGTAATCTCAATGATTTTGATGTCCGATAGGTTTTGCTTTTTATCGTTTGCGTCTATGCCCTGGGCACAGATACCGCACTCCATCAGGAATCGCATGCACTCAAGATTTTTGGAAACGGACAGCTTTTCATTAAACACGGTATTGCCGCAGACCAGGGATTGCCCGTTTTCCGCCAGCACGCCGTGATAACTCATGTTCATCAGCATGGTGCCCACATTGTGCAGGAACGGATAATACACCGAAAGCGTGGTACGGTGTTCATATTCGTGCGCAACTTTTGAGGGGTTGTCATAAGCGTTGCCTCCGGCGATCAAAACATCGTAAAACCGATGCAAAAAAGCCCTGAACGCGAGAACGCCTTCCCGGAGGTTCTCTTCCGTGGCCACTTTTGTATACGCAGGTTTGATCGCGTATGCCTCGCGGGTTTCGGGCACCACGATTTCCTTCAAATAGCTTGCCACATCCTGAAGCGTCTTTCTCATGTGGGTCACCTCCGTCGAGTCGTCTTTCCGTATTGTACACGATCATTATACAGCATCAGGCTTGACAACTGTGTGTCATATTTCTTACACCTAAAAAAGCCAGCCACGCGCTGTTCAAGATCGTGCTTGAGCTCCCTCTCGCTCTCAATGCCGATCTTCAGGCTAAAACCGTCGGACAACAGGCGAAACTCCTTCCTATGCTGATGAAAAGCCGCCCATACGGCGGCAAAAAATGCCTGGTCAGTCTGTTCAACGCGGCAGCCGTGGCTATAATGGAGCACATGCCGCACCAAGCGAGTTCGGTACGCCAACCCGGCATTACAAAAGCGGATCATAAAAAAACGGATCATAAGGAGAGACTTTCATGAACCAGGGACAGGAACAGTTTTTCGGCTTTATCCTTGAGCGCGTGCAGGACGGCAAGCGCGAAGCGGCCGAGGCGCTTCTGCGGGACACCTTTGCCCAGCAGGCCGCCGGTACTTTTGATGCGTCCAAACTTGGCGGCTTTAACCAAAAGCTCACCGCGATGCTCAAGCCCGAGCATGTCAGCGAAGTGGTGGCGATCCTCAGCCAGTTCGGCTCGCAGCACGTGAGCAAATAAGGACCAATGCACGAGGCGCCGGCGATTGCCAAGGCTTCTGCGTATTTTCCCTTTCTCTGTTTTGCATTGCCCCTATGCGCCGTGCCATTCGTAATGCTGTTCCATGCGGTTGTCATTCGCATGCAGGCAATCGGCGAAGCCGCTGCCGGGCACCCGGGCCGACCATGCCATCCACGGAAATGCCTGCATCGGTTTGCGGCGCACGCACCGCCGCCTCGCGAATTCGGCCATGACAAGACCCTACGCAAAGTGTTCATTTTTCAAAACTAAAAAGCGCAAAGAGAAGCTCCCGAATTTGAGAGCTTCCCTATTTCCCTAATACCGCGTGATTACGTGCAGATCACATTTACCCGGAATCCAACGATGACTTGCCCATGCGCCGGTATGCTCCCGATGACCAAAGATTCCGGCGTCGCGTCTGGCTGTGGAATCCCGTTGATCGTCACCGAGCCGGCAACCAATTCTGAGCCAGCGGGAATCGAGTCAGTGAGGCTTACGTTTTGGGCGATAACGTTGCCCGTATTGTTTAGCACCACGGTGTAGTTGACGACATCCCCACAGGTGGCATTTTCCTTGTCAACTGATTTTACAGTCACCACGTCGGCGTTGTTGACAAGCGTTGTTACGACATTCGTCGTCGTCTGTATGGGCGCGACCGGCGTTCCACCCGGGAGCGGAATATAGTCGTACGTGAAGGTCGCGCTGTTCGGAATCGGATTGACCGCCGGAATCGCAACAACGGTAACTGAAAACGCGAGGATGTGGTTACCGGGTGCGAGCGACGGCAGAGCAATCCGCGAACCCGGTGTTCCGCTTATCGGAATTCCATCTAGCACAAGCGAATTCGCTACATAAGCAACCTCCGAAGGAATTACGTCGACAAAGCTCACGTTGTTGGCGTTCACGTTTCCGACGTTTACAATGTCCATCGTGTAGCTTATTGTGTCGCCAATATCCGCATATGCTCTATCTACAGCCTTTGTCACATTCAGCCGCGCGAAGTTCAGCACGTCGATCGTCGAGGTCGAGGTGTTGTTGCTCGGGTCGGGATCGGGCGTATCGCTCGCAACCGTAGCGGTGTTCGAAATGCTCCCCGTTGTGGTCATGTCGACCGTACCGCGTATGACAATGGTTTTGGTCGCGCCGCTCGTCATCGTGCCGATCACATACGAACCCGTCCATGCGTTCCATGTTATGCCGGCATCCACGGAATACTCCGGGTTTGTCAGCCTGCCGGGCAGCGTATCGGATACGATCACGTTTTGCGCGGAGGAAGGCCCGGCGTTGGTTGCCGTGAGCGTATAGGTGAGCAGACTACCGGCAGTGGCAGGAACCGGCGTGGCGGCTTTCACAATCGAAACATCCGCAAGCTCCGTGATGGGCGTATCCGTCGTCGAGGTATTGTTATCCGGGTCTGGGTCGGGCGTGTCGCTCGATGCCTTCGCCGTGTTGACAATGGATCCGGCAGCCGAATCGACAACCGTCCCGCGAATCAGGATACTCAGCGAGGCGCCCGTGGCAAGCGTTCCGACAGTATACCTCCCCGGCCAGGCACTCCAGGTCACCCCGTTGTTGGTGGAGTACTGTACGCCAGAGAGCAGCGTAGAAACCGTGTCGCTCATCACGACGTTTCGCGCGTCCGACGGCCCCGCGTTGGAGACGGTTAGCGTATAGGTCAGCACCTCGCGGGGATTCACGCTTGCCCCGCCCGCGGTCTTTTTCATGGAGATGTCCGCCGAGGTCTCCACAGGTGTGTTTGTGGTCGACGAGTTGTTCGATGGATCGGGATCGGGGTTATCCGAATCTACCGAAGCGGTATTGGCGATCGTTCCCGTAAAGGATGATCCAATTTGTCCGCGTATCAGCACGGTGACGGTTGCGTTTGGCTGGACCGTGCCGAGGGTGTACGATCCGCTCCACGTGCTCCAGGTCACGCCGTTATCCGTCGAATACTGCGCGCTTGTCAATGTCGATGGAACCGCGTCTGTCAGCACCGTATTGTCCGCGGGAAGCGGGCCGGCGTTGTGGACCGCGAGCGTGTATTGCAGAAGATTGCCCGCCACAGCGGCTCCTGCCGTCTTGACGACCGAAAGATCGGCGGGCCGCGTAACAGTCGTGTTGGAGGTCGACGAATTGTTCGACGGATCGGGGTCTCTCGTGTCGCTCGCAACGGATGCCTGGTTTTCGAGGGTGCCGGAGGCGTTCACGCTGATCGTGCCGCGAATGAGCACCGTCACGTTTTGGCCGCTGGCAAGGGCGCCGAGGGCATACGATCCCGTCCATGCGTTCCATGTCGCGCCGCTGTCGGTTGAAAACTGTGCATTCGTTACGTTTGCCGGCACCGCGTCGGTAAGCACCACATTTTTTGCGGTGGATGGCCCCGCATTTTTGATCGCGAGCGTAAACGTTAGTTGCGTTCCCGCGACAGCCGGTTCAGGGAATGCGGTTTTTACGATCGAAACATCCGCCAGCTCTGTTACCGGCGTATCCGTCGTCGAGGTGTTGTTGTCTGGGTCCGGGTCGGGCGTATCGCTCGATACCTTGGCTGTGTTGATGATCGAACCCGTCGCCGAATCGACGACCGTTCCGCGAATCAGTAGGCTCCGCGAGGCCCCGGCCGCAAGCGTTCCGACGGTATATGCCCCCGTCCACGCGCTCCATGTCCCCCCATTGTTGAGCGAGTATTGCACACCCGAAAGCGTCGAGGAAACCGTGTCGCTGATCGTGACGTTTTGAGCGTCGGAAGGGCCAGCGTTTGATACCGTGAGCGTATACGTCAATACATCGCGTGGATTGACACCGGTGGCATTGGCGGTCTTGACCATCGACAGATCAGCGGAAGCCCCCACCGTCGAGGTCGCGGTCGACGTGTTGTTCGACGGATCGGGGTCGGGGTTATCCGCGAGCACGGAAGCCGTGTTGGTGATTGTCCCCGCAAAGGCAGCGCCGATTTGTCCGCGGACGAGCACCGTTACGGTCGCGCTCACGGGAACCGTGCCCAAGGCGTATGAGCCGCTCCAATTGCTCCACGTCGTGCCGCCATCGGTCGAATACTGCGCGTTTGTCAATGTCGACGGAACCGCGTCCGTCAGCACCGTGTTGTCGGCGGGAAGCGGCCCGGCGTTGCGAATCGTCAGCGTATATTGCAGCAGGTCACCCGCGACGGCAGATCCGGCCGTTTTGACGATCGAGAGATCGGCAGGGCGCGTAACTGTCGTGCTGGTATTCGACGTGTTGTTCGACAGATCCGGATCGGGCGTGTCGCTTGTAACATACGCCGTGTTCGCGAGGTTCGCGGTCGCATTCGCGCTTACCGTGCCGCGAATCTGAACCGTTCTGGTTGCGCCCTCGTCCAGGGAACCAAGCGTGTACGACCCCGTCCACGCATTCCACGTTGCGCCGTTGTCCAGCGAAAACTGCGGGTTTGTGAGGGTGTCCGGCACCACGTCGGTTAGCACCGTGTTTTTCGCGGCGGAGGGCCCGGCGTTTTTGATCGCAAGCGTATACAGGAGCAGCGTTCCCGCGACCACAGGATTGGGCGCGGCGGCCTTGACGATCGAAACGTCCGCGCTTTCCAGCACCGGGGTGGTCACGGTCGACGTGTTGTTCGACGGATCTGGATCGGGCGTATCGCTCAGGGCCGTGGCCGTGTTGATGAGTGAGCCCGTGGTCGCGTCGGCGATCGTGCCCCGAATCAGGAGCGTGACCGTCGTGCCGCTTGGCAACGTGGCGATCGAGTACGTGCCCAACCACGCGCTCCAGGTCACCCCGCCGTTTGTTGAGAACAATGGCGTGAGGATGCCTGACGGAACCGCATCGGTCACCACGACATTTTGCGCGGCGGATGGCCCGGCGTTTTTGATCGTAAGCGTGTACGTGAGCGGCTGGGCTACCGTCACGGGAGAAGGCGACGCTGTTTTGACGATCGAAACATCCGCAAGCTCCGAAACCGGGGTGGTTGTGGTCGACGTGTTGTTCGATGGATCGGGATCGGGCGTGTCGCTACTCGCCGTTGCCGTGTTTGTGATCGTGCCCGTAGCCGAATCAACGACCGTTCCGCGAATCAATAGGCTCCTTGACGCGCCGAGGGCAAGCGTTCCGACGGTATAGCTTCCCGGCCACGCGCTCCACGACGTCCCGTTGTCGAGGGAGTACTGTGCACTTGAAAGCATCGCGGAGACCGTATCCGTGACAATAACGTTCACCGCGTCCGAAGGCCCTGCGTTGGCAACGGTGAGCGTGTACGTCAGGACATCGCGCGGGTTTACACTGGGTGCGCCCGCGACTTTTTTTATCGACACATCGGCGGAGGTTCCCACAGTCGATGTAACGGTCGACACGTTGTTTGAGAGATCGGGGTCAAAGCTGCTCGTCGCCACTTGGGCGGTATTGACAATTGTTCCGGTATAGGAGGCGGGAATCAGCCCGCGAATCAGTATGGTGACGGTGGCGTTCAGCGCCATCCTGCCTAGCGCGTAGGTGCCGTTCCACGCGTTCCAGGTAACGCCATTGTCCGTAGAGAATTGCACGTTTGAGAGGGTCGAGACAACCGAGTCTGTCAGCACCACATCCTCCGCGGGCAATGGTCCGGCGTTGTGAATCGCGAGGGTATACACCAGCAGATTGCCGGCCACGGCGGCCCCGGCCGTTTTGACGACAGAAATGTCGGCCGGACGTGTGATGGTCGTGGTGGTGCTGGAGGTGTTGTTCGTGGGGTCCGGATCCTGCGTCGTGCTCGCGACGCTGGCCGTGTTCGCAAGCGTGCCCGAAGCGTTCACGTCCACTGTGCCGCGCAGCAGCACCGTGATGTTCGCGCCCTTCAGCAGATCGCCCAGCGAGTACGTACCCGTCCAGGTGTTCCAGGTCGCGCCGCCGTCGGTGGAAAACTGCGGATTGGTGAAGTTGGCGACAACCGCGTCGGTCAGCACGGTGCTTTGCGCGGTCGATGGCCCTGTGTTATGGATGGCAAGCGTATACGTCAGTTGGGTCCCGGCCACGACCGGCTCGGTGGATGCGGTCTTGACAATGGAGATGTCCGCGATTTCCGTCACGGGCGTCGTCGTTGTGGACGAGTTGTTCGTCAGATCGGGATCAAACAAATCACTCGCCACGGTGGCCGTATTGACGATTGACCCCGTCGCCGAATCGACGACCGTGCCGCGGATCAAAATGCTCCTTGAGGCGCCGTTGGCCAGCGTGCCAGTGGCGTAACTTCCGCCCCAGGCGCTCCAGGATAGCCCGTTGTTCAGCGAGTACTGTACGTTCGTCAGCAGGGCCGACACCGCGTCCGTCACGATGGTGTTGGGCGCGTCCGAAGGTCCGGCGTTGGCGATGGTAAGCGTGTACGTCAGCACGTCCCCGGGCTGTACGCCCGCCGCGCTGGCCGTCTTTACGACCGACAGATCCGCGTTGGGCACAAATGTCTGCACGGTGTTTGTGTTGTAGGTGACGGTCGGCACGCGCGTGCCAGGGAAGCTGAGGTAATCGTACCTGAACGTCGCGGTGTTCGGGATGGGGTTGACAGGCTTGACGCCTGTGACCGTCGCCCGGAACGTCAGCGTGTGCGTACCCGGCGTCAGGTCGGGCAAGGGCAGCGCCGCCGCCCCCGGCGTGCCCGAAATGGGCGTGCCGTCCAGCGTCAGCGAGCCCGCCATGTATTGCAGCGCGGCCGAAAGCGCGTCGGTAAACGTCACGTTTTCGGCGTTCACATTGCCCGAGTTGGTCATGTTGAATGTATAAGTTAGGACGTCGCCCACAAGCGCCGTGGTTTTATCGACTGATTTGACCGCCGCGATAACCGCCGAATCCTCTATCGGGATGTCCACCTCGTCGCTGGTCTCCTCACCGCCATAAGGGGGAAGGCCCGTGCCCGGGACGAAGGTATAGCTAACGCGTGCGGTGTTCGTGACTACCGTCCCTGGCTCGGTGCTGACGACGATCGCCTGGAATGTCAGAACCGACGCGGACGGCTGGTTGGGCGGGATGCTGCCCACCACAACACCTACAGTCGGATCTGCATCCGCCACACTCACGCCATTAAGCGTCACGCTGCCCGGAACAAACGCCACGGTGTCCGGCAGATCGTCGATGATGATCGTGCCCTCGGCCTCCACGTCGCCCGTGTTCTGGAATGTGATGGAGTATGTGATGGTTTCGCCCAGCTTAGCGGTGGTCTTATCGGCGGACTTGGCGAACGGGTCGATGTTCGCCTGGTTCATGTCGATCTGCAGGCCCATCGCCACCAACTGATAGCTGTCGCCTGTGGATACCAGCGCGAGCACGCCGTCCGTTTGCCCATTTGTCAACGCATAGGAGATATCGATGTTGGTCGTATCCCACATCTGACGGTTTCCCATCGTCGGAACCGCGGGCGGCACGGTGTTCCTGGTGCCGAATGTACCTGTCGTATCCAGTGCTCCTGTGTCACCGTTGATCTGTGAACAGAAGAAGTTGTTGGCGGGGTTGTTGGGGCCAAAGAGGGTGTGCATCGTCCCGGGAACGCTAATATTGGTTCCAAACTGCGCATGGTCGCCGACGATGTTGGAGTTTCCGCCCGCCGCGCCGACGATAAACCGCGCCTTGACCGCGGAAACCGTGGGCGTGAAGAAATTGGTGACCGGGATCACCACCGTGGCTCCACCTCCGGTGCCGGTCACGTTTTCAAATCCATACCAAACATTCAGGTTGCGCAGTGGATCGCTCTGCCTTGCATATACCGCAACGATCTGCCAGCCCGAACATGCGTCATTGCCGCCCAGCAACGTCGGCACGGCGCCAACGGTGTACAAGCCAGAACCGGCTGCTTTTACAATCGCGGTAATATCAGAAAAATTGGCGTAAAGTAGCGTTGTGCCGTTCGAAATTGATAGTTGCTGCCGATAGGCCACAGTGGATGCGATGCTGCTCGTCGTGCCCGTTGGCCTTTTCAGGGTGATGTTGCCATTGTACACGGAAGCAGCCATAGTGTCGCCGGCAGTATTTTTGTAGGTTCCCACCCACACTAGCATCGCATAGACGACCGTGCCGCCGCTCGGTATACGCAGATACGCGCCGGAGGAATCCTGCGCATAATTGGTCGTGGTGGTACCACCGGGCGGTGCAACACTCGCAACGGCGAGGTTTGCCATACCGGTCATAGTGGGTCCAACGCCGGCAAGCCCTATGCAATTGCCGGCTTGGATAATTCCGCCGTTTATAGTGTCTGAGTACATACTGTATATCATATTCTATTTGCCCCCATATAAGCTAATCTCTTGGCTGAAATATGCTATCACAACTAGTTTATGGTATGGCAGGCGAATGGTGAATGCGATTGATAAACAAGACCTTTACCTGGCGAGAGAGAGGACATGGATCTGGTGGGTTTTGTCGACAAAACGTAGCGTAGGGTTACTTAAGCTACCGACCCCAGCCGGAAGGGAGCCATTCCGCTCAGAAGGTAAAACCCAATATCAAGCGAAGCCAGTGCGCCATGCCACTTGCCCTTGGTATGGCGCAGGCAGTTGATGATGGCGACAGCGGCACTCGCTGCGCTTTTGTTGTATACGGAGCCTCTACCACCGAATGCGGATTGCGACGCCAAAGCATAATGGGAAGGTCGAACGCCAGCACAGGACGGATACCTTGCGGTTTTACAGCCGCTTGAAGATGTTCTCCCTGGCGGACGGACGCAGGCAGCTCGCTGTATACCAGCGTAAATCTAACAACCACATCATGACCCGCCTGAATCTGCGTTCCCCCAACCAAGTCTTGGTAGACTACCCAGGGGTGATGTAAGAAGCCCCTTGCGGACAGGTCTGCCGCAAGGGCGCCGAATAGTCTACCACGCCTCTTTTGTCAATTCCTCGCTTCCTTCTGTGCGCACATTGAGTAGCTCTTGTTTGACGCCCGTACAGTACCGTTACGATTTTCGCTTTTCCTCTCATCCGCTCTGTGGTATACTTTATTCCGCAAATATACTGAAACTGTCCATACGGAGGCCGGATATGCCACATGACCGAAAGCTATTGGTTGCTTGCCTGGAGCGGATGAGGCTCATATACTTAGCCAATCCCAATTCCGCTGTTCGCTCGTCAAAGTTCATTGATCCTCTGCACGATTATTGTTCCACAGAATTGATACATGCCTTAGGTGCGCCGAAAAAAATACAGATCCTCGAAAAGGGTGCTCTGACGGCCCCCCGAAAAAGAAGAAAGCAAATCGACCACAAAAAATACCAACTCATACGAGAAGCCACAATTGCCGGTTCCCATAAAAATAAGAAGGTTGATTTGGCGCTCACCAGCTACACAAATGGGCCCCAGATCATTATTGGCGTAAGAAGTCAAATGTCTTCTGTTCACAAGAATCTTTTAACCTATTATGAAGAAATCATAGGCGACTGTATATCCTTACACGACCGGTTTCCCATGGCCGTGATCGGGTATGTATACCTGCTGCCAACTGCAACCATTAAGCCGGGTCAAAAAAGCAAGAAGGTCGATCTGGATCGCGCCGAGAAGCTATACAGCCTCATAACCGACAGAGGAGATTGGCGTGGTCCAAAGGACAAATACGAGCACTTTGCGTTCTTAAAAGTCGATTTTACTAGTGACCCCCCAACAGTTCTCGACACAGGCGCTCAACTGAGTATCGATTCGTTTTTCGACAAGTTGTGCCAGACGTATTCGGACAGGAATTTCTTCAATCAGATCTAGCACAAACAATGCGCAGTGGCTAGGTGTCTAGCGCTGCGCATTGTTATTGGTTTTGGGGATTGGTTGCCTATTATTCGCTATCCGCCAAAATTGCAGTGTATCGATTGCCTCGCGAATTTCGCGCAGCTGATCATCCGTCATGCCCAGCATTCCCTTTAGCACCAGCTCGTCCCCCAGCGTGTAGGCTGCTTTTACACCCTTCAGCTTGATACACCGGTCAATCTCACCGAAAACACGGTCTATTCTGTCTTGAATTGCAGGCGTAACCATTTCGATCCTGTCCGTTTCCCCAGGGATTAATACCAGAACCCCCCCACCCAATGAATGGACGTTTAGCTCGATGGACAGCAGCGTTAGGCTATTGTACCAAGAGCAGACAAATGCCTCGGCGCTGCAGGCGCCGGACAGTGTTCCTTCCAGGAGGCTATTGGAAACCGCATACCCTCCCATGTTCGCAACCAGCTTTGGCGTATCGCCAAATACAGTCAGTATCACATCCGGAATGATAACGCTCGGGGTCAGATACCAAGGCTTTCTCGTGCGGCACTTATAGCGCTGATCAACTCCCGAATCGACGCCATGCGCAATATACTCGCTATCCGCGTCCGATAGGCCATGAACGGGGTAATACAGATGGCTACACGCATGATCGGGGCCGATATACGCGCCAATTCCGGTGCCACCGTTCAACTCTTTTGCGTTGCATATACTTTTCAGGAGGCTGCTATTCGGAATATGGAACCGCTCCCGGATTTCGAGCGAAGGATGAAAGAACGCCTTGTCCGCGGATACATAGCCAATGCGAAATTTACAATATTCAACGGAAGGAACAATCGTTCCCGATGTTCTCAGCTTTTGCAATAGCGCAAGGCATGATGCATCAACCATCGCTTTCATAAATGGTTTTTTGCCCTGTATGATATCATCGATTCTGACCTCTGCGGATGTATGCGCCCCTTGCTGAAAAAGATCCTTCAATGTGTCATAGCATTGGAACGCAATACAATCCGTCTGCCCCCCGTAGCCATCCGCGAGGAAAAGAACCGCCTCCACATCCACATCGGGAAAAAAATCCTCATGGATGCGAACAACGCTGATATCGCTAAAGACACGCGAAAGGTATTCCCACAGTGGGTAGGCGTATTTTACATACGTCAACTCATACGGGAGGACGAACGCAATGCGCCCCCCTTGTTCCAAGAAGGAAGTGGCGTGGACAACGAACGGCGCCCACAGGCTCGCGCTCGTCTGGAAGTTCACGCCCAGCGCCGACGCGGCGACCAAAGCGTTGCCACGCTGCTCTTTGCTCAGATTCTTCAGGCTGACATACGGAGGGTTTCCGACCACCGCATGGACCTTGAACTCCGCGTTGAACCGCATGAAATCGCGGCAATACCCCGCAATATCGCCATTCCTGACATCCCTGTTCAGGCTATATACCTCATGCTGCATTTCCACCGCGTGCGCGGCGCCATGCCAGGGTGCCGCTCCGCGCTTTCGTTCCATGAGCGCATCAAGAAAAACACCATCACCAAAGGATGGCTCCAAAAAGCTATCGTCCGGCCTTCGCATTGCCCAACCGACCAGATAATCGGCAATCCCATGGGCCGTATAATAGGAACCCGTGCGCTTTCTTCCTTGCATGACGCCGCCTCCTCGGACAGTATAGCCCATAACCGAAAAAAAGGGAAGCAAGCAACTTGAACGCCTACCAAAAGAATCGGCGCAACATCAAACTGTGCGTTTTGCACGCTCGCGCGGGGACGCTTTCTGGTATGCTGCGTTCCGAGGCGGAGATTTTCCGCGAAATCTCCTTATGGCGCAACGGAACTACATGGAGGGAGGGAGACATCATGGGACTGTTCTCCAGGAAAGCAAAGGGCGAGGCGACGGTCAGCGCGCTCGCGAAGGGCAAAGGGGGACGCTGCCCGCACTGCGGCGCGGACCTTCAGCCCATTGTCAACAAAGAAGCACAGCCGGTGTACGAAGTTTTCGCGAGAATGGGGCCGCTGGCGGGCAACATGACGATCGATGTCGCAAGGGAGCAAGTGATCAAGCAAGGACTTGCCTGCAGTTGCGGCAAGAAAATCAATACGTTCGCGAAGTAAAGGAGGATGTCCATCATGAAAAAAACGCTATCCCTCGCGCTGGCGCTCGTTCTGTCCCTGGCCGTGTGCGCGGCCGCCTTCGCGGTCGACGAAGGCGGCTACGCCTGGGGGGATTGGACCATCACCGTCACGGGCGTGGACGGCAAGTCCATGTATGCTCCCGCCGACATGGCGGAGGACCACCAGTCGCTCATGGTCAGCTTCTCGCTCCCCACCGCGCTGTGGCAGGATGAGGCGCTGTGCGCCGCCCTGAAACAGCAGGCAAGGCTGGTGGGCGAAAGCGGCGCGATATACGCGGCGAGCACCTCCATGCGCGGCGTGCAAAAGCCCACCCTGGCCTTCCTGTTCGCGGTCCCCAAGGGGACGGAGGCGGACGCGCTGACGCTCACGTTCGTCGAACCCTCCGTGCCGGAGGAATACGTCGGGCAGTGGGCCGGGAGCGCGGGAAACATCAGCCTGCGCTTTGACGTGGACGCGGAAGGCAAAGGATCGTACACGTTTGAGCAGGCCGGGTATACGGAGAGCTATCCCTTCACGATGACGGTCGAATCGGAGACCTTTGCCGTGGAGATTCCTAAGGACAACGAGCTGGGCATCGTGACCTGCGAAGGGACCTATGCCTACGCCGACGGCGTGCTGACGCTGGACGTGGTGACGACCTTCGCCGGCGGGACCGATTTCACGTATTCGATTCCTTGCGAGCGGGTGGAAGGGAAGTAGGGATTCCGTGTGGAATCTTTGCCAAGACGGCGGCGCTGATTGGAAAACCGGACCCATGAAAGGATTCCGCAAGGGATCCTTGTTTTTTTGCCAATACCCCTTGACAAGCGCATTCTACCGCGATAGAATGCAAGTGTCGACATTCTATCGCGATAGAACAAAGGAGCGCGCATTCCGTATGGAAATCAAGCTGTTCGATTCTGAACTGAAGGTCATGGAAATTCTCTGGCGCGAGGGCGAGACGACCGCCAAGGCGCTCGCGGAAGCCCTTGCCGCGCAGATCGGCTGGAGCAAGACGACCACATACACCGTCATCAAGAAATGCCTGGACAAGGGCGCGATCGAGCGCGTGGACCCCGGCTTTGTCTGCCGCGCGGCCATGACGCGGGATGAGGCACGCGCCTTTGAGACCACTGAACTGATCAACAAGCTGTACGGCGGGTCCAAGGACCAGCTCATCGCCTCGCTCCTGGGCGGCAAGCCGCTCACAAGCGAGCGCCTGGAAACGTTGCGCCGGATGGTGCTGGAAACGGAGGGCACGGAATGAGCGAGCTGCTGAAAATGAGCGCCGGGGCCGTACCGCTGATCCTTATGGCCGTGGTCATCCGCGCGCTCGCGATGAACCGCCTGCCCAAGTGGACGTTCCTGGTGCTGTGGGCCGTTGCGGTGGCCCGGCTGCTCGTGCCCGTTTCGGTCCCCTCGCCGGTGAGCGTATACACCCTCGCGAACCGCCTGCTGCCACGGGAAGCGCCCATCGCGCAATATGTGCCCGCGCCGGTTCAAACGAGCGCCGTTTGGCCGTCCGTGGTACGCCCCACCGCCGCGCCGATTGCGGCCAGCGCGAACGCGGCAACGGCCTTGGCGTCTCAGACAACCGTCGTGGCGCTGCCAACGCCTATCGCGATGGCCACCACGGCTCCCGAGGCGCTGCCAACCCCCGTCCCCCCGCTCCCCACGGAAACCATCCTCATGATTATTTGGGGCGCGGGCGCGCTCGCGTGCGCCGCGCTCTTTGTGGGCACGCACCTGCGCTGCCGCCGCGAATACGCGGCGTCGCTGCCGGTCACGCATGAGGCTGTGACCGCGTGGCTCAGAGGTGAGGATTTCCGGCGAAATCCTTCTATGGCGCCCGATTCTTCGAATCAGCGCCGCCTCAGAGCGCGGCGGTTCGTCCGGCGCGTGCGCGTCCGGCAGTCGGACCGGGTGGCCGCGCCGCTGACATACGGCGTTTTCGCGCCGGTCATCCTGCTGCCCAAAACCATGGATTTCACGGACATCGCGCAGCTTCAGTGCGTTCTGGCGCACGAGGCGACGCACATCCGCCGCTTTGACGTGCTGGGCCGGTGGCTGCTGGCTGCCGCCGTCTGCGCGCACTGGTTCAACCCGCTGGCGTGGGTTCTGTACATCCTCGCGGGGCGCGACATCGAGCTTTCCTGCGACGAGGCGGTCGTACGATCGTCCGGGGAGACGCTGAAGTCCGCGTACGCGATGGCGCTGCTGCGCATGGAGGAAAAGCGGCTCGCGCCGTCCCCGTTGAGCAGCCATTTCGCCCGGCAGGCGATGGAAGAAAGGATTCAAGCGATTATGAAGATAAAGAAGCCTTCCCTTTGGGGAATCGCGCTGGCGCTGGTCATTGTACTGGCCACGACGAGCGTGTTCGCCACATCGGCGGCGCCGTGGACACCCGCCGCGCCCGCCCTCTCACCGGAAGCGCCCGTGGCCGCGCAGGAGGCCGACGCAACGGCCAAACTGGCGTCGCGCAAGGCGCAGTTCGCCGCCTACCAACCCCTGGGCATTACGTATCACGACGCGGACGACCGGCTGTACTATGACGGTCAGCGGATCGGGCGGTTCTATGACGCCGAAGCGAACCTCCGCTACGCCGTGCCCGAGGGCGGTCTGCTGCTGACGGCCGTATACGAGGGCGGCAAGCTAGCCAATATCCAAACCATTTCGAGCATCAAGGCGGACGCGCTGCACCGGGAGATCGGCGAGGCGCTGGACCGCGCGGCCGGGGTGAATGTCAGCACTACGAACGCCGTCAGCGCAGCGATCGGCAGCGCCGCGTCCCTGCCGGCGGAGACATACGCGCGGTACGCTGCCTACGGCGTCACCTACGACGCGGCGCTGGATAGGCTGTACCTGAACGGCGAATTGATCCGGGTGTTTGAGGACACCTACCCCATTGACGGAAATACAGCCGGGGCGGATCACTATTCCGCGAGCGGCACGGTGGATGTGCGCACGGTACGCGACCTGTCCAGCCCCGTCCGCAATGCCGACGGCTCCTACGACCCCAGCGGGGTGCTGACGGGCGTGGAAGCGGTGCGCGGCGCGGCGTTTGAAGTGCGGGATATCGCGCCCTGGGCCACACGGCCCGCCGTGACGGGCGTCGCGTCCACCAGCCCGATTCCCTCGCCGGACAAGCTGTCGGCGGAGACATACGCGCAGTACGCGGCCCACGGCATCACCTACGATGAGGCGGAGGACAAGCTGTACCTGAACGGCGAATTGATCCGGGTGTTTGAGGATATCACCCCCACCGTCCAGGATGACACCACCATGGAATTCAAGGCCATCGCCATGATGGAGCACTATACCCAGGGCGGCACCGTGGATGTGCGCGCCGTGCGCGACCGGTCCATGCCCGTCTTTAACGCGGACGGCAGCCGCAGCCACAGTGTGGCCCTGGCAGGTGTCGAGACACTGCGTGGGGCGGAGTTTGAAGCGCGGGACATCTCGCGGTGGACGGCGCTGCCCGCCGAGACGCACGTGGCGTCAAGCGGCCCGGCGCCAACCCCGGACGAACTGGCGGCGGCGTATGCACAGTATGAACCGTTCGGCGTCACCTACGATAAGAGCACGGACCGGATGTACTTTGACGGCCAGCCCGTGCGCCGTTTCATGGATGTATTGACTTCCAACGGCGAGTCCCTGGACAGCGGCAAGTTCTCCGGCGCAATGACCATGCGGACGTTCGACGGCGGCGAAATTGACATCATCACCGTGCGCGACCACGCGGTTCCCGATGAAAACGGGTACGGCAAGCTGATCAGCGTGGAATTGATGCCCGAGGAAGTGTACAGCTACACTACCGAGGACATCGCGCGGATTCTGGAAGACATCGCGCCGTACAAGCCGTACGGCCTGACGTTTGACGCGGAGAGCGGCATGTTCCTGTTTGGCGGCGCGCCTGTGCGCGAGCTGAACGACGCGGTCACCGGTGAGCTGATTACGAACAGCCTGGGCACCGATTTTCCGGCAAACACCATCGACGTGGTGCCCGAGTACACGAGCGGCATGCTGGTCGGCCTTCGCGAGGCAACCCAGGAGGAGTTCGACCAGCGGACCGCCGAGCGGGAGGCATACCTGCGGGAGAATACGCTAGGCAGCGCGCAGGTCTTCGATTCCATGGTCAGCTACCCGGCCTACGACGCCGGGCTGTCTGTGCCGGATGTCACGGGGCTTGCGGCGAACGAAGCCGCGGCGCTGCTTTCGCAGAATGATCTCAGCTACACGGCCGGCGATCCGGCGCAGGACGCCGGGTGGTTCACGGCGGACGAATACGCCGCGTGGCTGGAGCAGGAGAAGCAGGGCCTGGCAAGCGTCATCGGCAGTTGGGCGTGGACGAACTACGAGGGTTGGTTCGTGTGGACACAAGAGCGGGTGGACGAAGCCATCGCGCGGTACGAGCGGACGCTTGAGGAGATCCGGGGCGGCATGCTGCTGGAAAAGACGGTGTACGGACAGCCAGGGTCCCTGGCGGGCTGGATGGATGCCGATGCGGAGGCGGCGATGAACGCCGAGGCTGCGGCGGAGGATGCGGCGCCCGCTATGGAGGGCCCGCAACCCGTCGCGGCGGAGGCGGTCTCCGGCGTGACTGCTGTCAGCGGCACGGACGCCGCGCCTATCGCGGACATGGCGCAGGCGGGCGCGGTGTCGCCAGCGCCCACATACCTTCACGTCAGCGCGGACAGCGCGTTGCCCGCAGCCACACCCGTGCCCGCGCTCAGCACGACCGTGGGCGGAACCGCCGCCGCACCCGCTGTGGGCGCGGCACCACAGGCGGATACCGGCGTGCTGCCCCCGGAACTGTACACAAAAAGCGCCTGGGCGCTGTCGGAGACGGACTACATCGACCTGCTGAACAGCATCAGCCTGCGCACTGAGGCCGCGCAAGTCTACCTGTGCAAGGGCACCATTGCGGAGATCATCACCACAGATCCGCCGATGGCCATCATGAACACGGGCACGGACGAAAAGCCACGATATGTGCTCCTTGAGAACCAGTCGTACAACACGGAGCGTTCCCAGACCGAGCGCGCCGTCTGGACGCTGGGCAAGGTGTACAAGGTCTATGCCGAGGCCAGCGGCGAGTACGACGGCATGCCGCAGCTTGTCGCGCGGTATACGTATGACGTCCTGGCGGAGGAGGGCGGGACGCTGGCACTGCCCAGCACGCCGCTCTGGTACAACCCGGACGGCGGCAGCTTTTATCATATCCGGCAGGATTGCCAGACCATCCACGAGAAGTACCAAGGCGGCCTGAAGTCGTTCCCGTTCGCGGAGATTGGCGAAGACGTGTACGCGAAGCTGTCACCGTGCCCCACGTGCGGCGCGCCAGACGCCAGCGCGGGCGTGGCGGTCAGCAAAACGGGAGAGCTGGCCGTCGTGAACCTCCCGAACCCCGAGGACCGCTTGATTCTGCGCTCAATGCCCGATGCGAACGCGGGGGTCGCCGGCAGGTACTACAGCGGCGTGACCGTTTCCGTGCAGCCCGGGCACGAGTCCGACGCCTGGGCCTTTGTCTACATCGGCAACACGGGCGGCTTCATGCTGAAGGAGTACCTGGCCTTTGGCGACGACGCGGCAGGTGTCACGTCCGCCATCCCCTTTATGTACGTGGCGGGCCGGGAAACCACGCTGTTTAACTCGCCTGAGCAGGACGTGCCCACCGGCGGCACCTTCCCCATGGACACGGAGGTGGAGGTCCTGGGCGAGGCAGACGGTTGGCTGCACGTGCGCGTCGGGGAGACATACGGGTATTTGAGCGTGAATGAGTTGCGGCAGGGGGAATGAAAATGTAGGGGGGCGCAAGGGGCAGAACCCCTTGAACCCCGCTTGAACGATGTCATCGCCGCGCAAATAGCCATCCACCGGCGGAGCCGGTGGATTTTTGTATACAGAAAACCACTGGCTAGGCCAGTGGTTCCAGAGAAGGCTTTTGCCGATGATGACGACAGAAAAACTCCTTTTGCTAAAATAGTGTTGCGGCCTGACAACTGCAACGAAAGCAAAAGGAGGTCATTCAAGA
>JAVBOM010000083.1:0-65644 GCA_031550535.1 Eubacteriales bacterium | reverse complement strand
GTAACAGAAACCCGTTAACGGGTGGCCAGTAACAAGCCTATGCAAATGTCAGGCCGTACCAACGCCACGTGAGGCGTGGCTAGTATCCTAGGGCTAGGCCCGCCTATGAAATACCACCGGCTCCGCCGGTGGATGGTTATTACGAAATTTGCGTCAGTGCAAAAAAAGTAACAACTTATTCTCTTTTGATGATCAAAAACTCATGGTACAATGTGCATAGAAAGAATACATGAAACTTAGCGGAGGGGGATTCGACATGGATTTTATTGACCAACTGAAGCAGCTCTCATCCAGGGTATCCGAAATTTCTGCTAAACTTACAACGGAAGAAGCCACGAAGAACGCGCTGGTGCTCCCGTTCTTTCGGATACTCGGGTATGATGTGTTCAATCCAGAGGAATTCCTCCCCGAGTATACGGCCGATGTGGGGATCAAGAAAGGCGAGAAAGTCGA
Organism: Eubacteriales bacterium; assembly: GCA_031550535.1. Classification (GTDB taxonomy): domain Bacteria; phylum Bacillota; class Clostridia; order Christensenellales; family Aristaeellaceae; genus Avichristensenella. The sequence continues at coordinate 65,191 of JAVBOM010000083.1, read as the reverse complement.
CTATGCGATCATGAAAGACGGGGAACCCGTTGTTCTCATCGAGGCAAAGTGGTGTGGGGAAAGACTTGAGGGACATGACTCGCAGCTGTTTCGCTATTTCGCGACGAGAAAAGCCAAGCTGGCAATATTGACAAATGGGATTATATACCGGTTTTTTACTGATCTGGATGAGCCGAACAAGATGGATGAATCACCGTTTATGGAAGTGGATATCCGCGATATCAAGGAGACACTGGTGCCGGAGCTCAAGAGATTCCATAAAAACTCGCTGGACATCGACAGCATCTCGGGGGTCGCCTCGGATCTGAAGTATACGTCGGCGATCAAAGCGATGCTTGCCAAACAAGCCAGCGAGCCCGATGAGGATTTTGTAAACTTTATTATAAAGAAGGTTTCCTATCCTGGAAGGAGAACGGCGCAGGTCGTCGACAAGTTCACGTTCATCACGAAACGCTCTTTTGTGCAGTATGTGAACGATCTTTTGAACGAGCGGTTCAAGTCCATGATGGAAACAAACGCGGCCGAAGCGGCGCACAAGGAAGAAAATATCGAAAAAGCGGAGGCAACGGAAGAAAAACCAAAGGTAGAGACGACAAACGAGGAGATGGAAGCGTATATCATCATTCGGACCTTGTTGCACGATACCGTCGATGTTGGCAGGGTGTCCTACAAGGATGGAGTTTCCTACTTCTCAATATTGCTTGACGGGAAGCCAAGGAAGTGCATCTGTAGGATTTGGCTATCAGGGAAAAAACACTATCTTTCTTTCCCCGCGTTGGGGGAAAAGGATGAAAGGATTGCGTTTGGAACAAATGGCGAGCTAGTTAGCTTCAAAGATCAGTTGGTCGATGCTGCTGCAAAATTGATGGCGGCAGGTTAACCGGGGAGGTTGATCGAAGCGGGCCAATAACGGAAACTCTCCCTTGACAACCCCCGCCCGCCCCGCTATAATTCCATGATAGGGCAATGAAGGGCGTGACGACCCCGGAGCCTCCGGCGGAAACGCCGGCGCACCGCCCCGATACGGCGGACAAAGGCTTTTGCGGACTGCTTGCTGACACCCACGGTGTATGCTGGCATCAAGCGGTGTGATAATGAGGCTACGCAAAGGCAAACATGGGTGGCACCACGGCCTTCCGTCCCATTGCGGGCGGGGGGCGTTTTGCATTCATCGGCGGGAAGGGCGCATGCGCCGCGCGGCGAAGCCGCCCGCAGCCCGTACCGACCAAAGGGGGAAAAGACATGTTGACACAGGCGCCCAGGGGAACGAAGGACGTCCTGCCGCAGGAAAGCTACCGCTGGCAGGCGGTGGAAGCGATTTGCCGCCGCGTGGCGGCGCTGGCCGGCTACCGCGAGGTGCGCACGCCGGTGTTTGAGCATACGGAGCTCTTTTTGCGCGGCGTCGGCGATACGACCGACATCGTGCAGAAGGAGATGTACACGTTTGAGGATAAGGGCGGGCGGTCCATCACGCTGAAGCCGGAGGGCACGGCGGGCGCGGTGCGCGCGCTGGTGGAGCACAGCCTGTACGCCGGGCCGCTGCCGGTAAAGATGTACTATCTGTCCGCGCCCATCTTCCGCTATGAGGCCCCGCAGAGCGGCCGCTACCGCGAGCATCACCAGTTCGGCGTGGAGATATTCGGCGCGGCGGAGCCGACGAGCGACGCGGAGGTTATTGCGCTGGCGATGCGCATGCTGACGGAAACGGGCCTGGACGGCCTGTCGGTCAGCGTCAACTCCATCGGCTGCCCGGCGTGCCGCAAGGTGTACAACGACGCGCTGCGCGCGTTCCTCGCCGAGCGCATCGATACGCTGTGCGATACGTGCAAGGACCGCTACCAGCGCAACCCGCTGCGCATTCTGGATTGCAAGAACGAAAAGTGCCAGGCGCAACTGACGGAAGCGCCCAGCATGTTGGAATATCTCTGCGAAGATTGCCAGGCGCACTTTGAAGGCGTAAAAGCGGCGCTCACCGCGCTGGATATTCCGTACCAGATTGATCCGCGCATCGTTCGCGGGCTGGATTATTACACCCGCACGGTCTTTGAGATCATCATGCGGGCCGATGGCGGCGCGTCGCTAGCCGTGTGCGCCGGCGGCCGGTACGACGGGCTGGTGGAGATGCTGGGCGGCCCTTCGATGCCGGGCATGGGTTTTGGCATGGGCATTGAGCGGGTCCTCATGCTGCTCGACCAGAAGGGCGTTGCCGTGCCCGAGCCGCGCTTGTTCGATGTGTACGTCGCCGCGATCGGCGCGGAGGCGAGGATTCCCGCGCTCGCGCTGACGGAAGGGCTGCGCGCCACGGGCGTCAAGGTGGAGATGGACCACCAGGGCCGGAGCCTGAAGGCGCAGTTCAAGAGCGCGGACAAGTGCGGCGCGCCGAAGGTCGTGATCGTCGGCGGCGACGAGCTGGCGCGCGGCGCGGTGAAGCTGCGCGATATGGAGACCAAGGAAGAGCTGGAAATTCCGCTGGATAAAGCGGTTGAGATCATCAAAGGGGGCATTGCACATGCTTGAGAACTGGCAGCGCACCATGATGTGCGGCGAGGTGCGGGAAAGCAACGTGGGGCAGACCATCACCCTGAACGGCTGGGTGCAGCGCACCAGGAACCTGGGCGGCGTGATCTTCGTGTGGCTGCGCGACCGCGCGGGCATCGTGCAGGCGATGTTCAACACCGAGACGTGCGACGCCGAGACGTTCGCCCTGGGCGAGAGCCTGCGCGGCGAATATGTGGTCGCGGTATCCGGCGTTGTTTCAACGCGCGCGGAAAAGGATATAAATAAAGGGATGGAAACCGGCGCGGTGGAAGTGATCGTCAAATCCGCGCGGCTGCTGAACGCGGCCGTCACGCCGCCGATTTACATCGACGACAAGGTGGACGAGAACGAGGCCGTGCGGCTGAAATATCGCTACCTGGACCTCCGCCGCCCGGCGCTGCAAAAGACGCTGCGCCTTAGGTCCAAGGCCGTCTCCGCGATCCGCCGGCACATGGACGAATGCGGCTTCACGGAGGTGGAGACGCCGATCCTGACGAAATCGACGCCGGAGGGCGCGCGGGACTTCCTGGTCCCCAGCCGCCTGCACCCGGGCGAGTTCTACGCGCTGCCGCAATCACCGCAGATCTACAAGCAACTGCTGATGCTGGCCGGGTTTGACCGGTATTACCAGCTCGCGCGCTGCTTTCGCGATGAGGACAGCCGCGCGGACCGCCAGCCGGAGTTCACGCAGATCGACCTGGAGATGTCGTTCGTGAAGCCCGAGGACGTGCAGGCCGTGGTCGAAGGCGCGTTCGTGCGGGTGTTCAAGGACGTTATGGGCATCGACTTGCCGTGCCCGCTGCCCCGGATGACGTGGCGGCAGGCCATGGACGACTACGGCAGCGACAAGCCGGACACGCGCTTTGAAATGCGCCTTACGGACGTGACCGAGACGGTGCGCGGCTCCGGGTTCAGCGTGTTCGAGAGCGCGCCGTCCGTGCGCGGCATCAACGCCAAGGGCGGCGCGGCGAAGCTGTCCCGCAAGGAGATCGATGCGCTGGGCGAGCTGGCCAAGACGTACCACGCCAAGGGCCTCGCATGGCTGACGCTGGATGCGGAAGGCCAGGTCAAGAGCTCGTTCGCGAAGTTCCTGACCGAGGACGCGGCAAAGCGGTTGCTGGCGGCGATGGCGGCGGAGCCGGGCGATGCGCTGTTCTTCGTGGCGGATACGCCGACCGTGGCATGCACCGCGCTCGGGCAGATCCGGCTGTTCCTGGGCAAAAAGTTTGGATGGGTGGACCCGCAGCAGTACAACCTACTGTGGGTGACGGAATTCCCGCTGCTGGAATGGGACGAGGACGACAAGCGATTCGTCGCGATGCACCACCCATTCACCAGCGCGATGGACGAGGACGAACCGTACATGGACACGGACCCGGGCCGCGTCCGCGCGAAGGCGTATGACCTGGTCCTAAACGGCATCGAGATGGGCTCCGGCTCCATCCGCATCCACGACAGCGCGATGCAGTCCCGAATGTTCGGGCTGATCGGCCTGTCCGCGGAGGAGGCGCAGACGCGCTTCGGCTTCCTGCTGGAGGCGTTCAAGTACGGCACGCCGCCGCACGGCGGGTTCGCGTTCGGCGTGGACCGGCTGGTGATGATGCTGTCCGGCGCGGAGACGCTGCGCGACGTGATTGCCTTCCCGAAGGTGCAGAACGCGTCCTGCCTGATGATGGGCACGCCGTCCACGGTGTCGGACGATCAGTTGACGATGCTGCACATCCAATCGGCAAAGGAGTGAACCACCAATGGTACGGACCGGGGAGGTCGTGGGAAAAGAGGACGGTGTGGTGCAGGTCGTGTTTGAGCGGCTCGCCGCGTGCGCCACGTGCAACGGCTGCATGAACCACCAGTGCACACGGATAGAGTTTCGCGCGGACGCCGATGTCGGCGACACGATTGACGTGGAGCTGGCGGAAAAGACGGTGCTGAAGGCCTCCGCGATCTTCTACATTGTGCCGCTCGTCCTGCTGCTGGCGGGCATGTACGTGGGGTCGCTGCTCTACGCGCCGCTGGGCATCGGCTTTGACAAGGAGCTGTTCGCGGCGCTGTGCGGCATTGTGCTGATGGCGCTGGGGTTCCTCGGCGTGTGGGGGATCGACAAAACCCTCAGGAACCGGCGCGAGTGGGAGCCGCGCGTGATTCGCGTGCATAAGAAGGAAGGATAAGTTCTACAATAATACGATGGATAAGAGGAGGATGCATATGGCTGGCAAGGTGCGCGAAGTGAGCGAAAAGGATTTTGAGGCGGCGGTGCAGGGCCCGAAGGTGACGCTCGCCGACTTCTGGGCGCCGTGGTGCGGCCCGTGCCGCATGGTGGCGCCGCATGTGGAGGCCGTGGCCGAGAAGATGGACGGCGAGGCTTCGTTCATCAAGATCAACGTGGACGAGAACCCCGCGCTGGCGCAGCGGTACGGCGTGATGAGCATCCCGACGCTCGTCGTCTTTAAAGACGGCGAGGAGGCGGCGCGGATGGTCGGCGCGCGCGGGCGTGCGGATATTGAGACGGCGGTGCGGGAGTGTATGTAGAGCAACTTCCGCGGGCGATGAAAAGAGCCCTCTCTTGCCGGGTGGCAGGGGAGGGCTCGTGCTTATTCGCCGTCCTTTGGGAAGTGCTTTTTCCCGATTACGCCGAACAAAACCAAATGCGCGAGGCAGAAGGCGCTCAGAGTCAAAAATCCGGCGAGAATTGTGTATCGTGAGCTGATATAGCCAAAGAGCAGCCCGACGCCAATTGACATGACCCGTAGCCCCAGGGAGGAGAAGGATTCCACCGTCGCGCGGATGTGGCTTTGCGTGTGATGATGCAAATAACCGACCACAAGCGGGTCGACGATACCGGCAATCACAAACAGCAGCATCATTGGAACAAGGCAGAACAACCCCGGCGTGATAAATATGGCGGCATATCCGCCGGCGCTCACGCTGATGACGCATGCGAGGACATGGTGGTATCTGAACCTCTCCTTGAGCCTATACGCCAAAAGATTCCCGGGTATGCGGAGTATGAAGGACAAGGCGCTCACCGCGCCAAAGAAAATCACAGGGACGCCAATGTGCTCCATGATGATTTGCCAGAACTCATCAAGGTAAATCATACACGCGCCTAACACCGCGCCGGTCAGGCAATACACGAATACCAACGGCTGCGCTCCGAAAATCGTGAGCGCCTGCTTTGCATACCGCGTCGCGCCAGCAAACTCGCTTTCTGGCTTTGACAGCATAGGCGGTTCCTGTAGCGACAGGGTGACGATGAACGCGATGCACATGCTCACGACGGACAGCGCGTAATTGACCTCCAAAGCGAAGAGGCTTGCCAGGACGCCTCCGCTCAGGGCGGCAATCATCGAACCGGCGAAATCAACCGCCGATAAGCGCCCCAGGTGCTTTTCAAAATCGCTTTGCCTGCCCTCGCTAAGCAGGGAATCGTAGAGCAAAGCGTTTTCGCTTCCGCTTGATAGCGCCTTGCCAATCCCGGTTAAGAAGATCGCAACGGCAAATTGCCAGAAGCTATGGGCGAATAGCAACAGCACAAATTCCGCCGCCGCGAGGGCGTTGTATGCGGAAAGCAGCCGTTTTCGGCCGAACTTGTCAGCCAGGATCCCCGATGGGATTTCAAAGAGTGTCACGGTCGTGGCATAGATGATTTCGGCGTACACGACCATCCGCACGTTCATCCCGCGCTGCTGCCAGAAAAGCCGCTCAATGACATACGCGGGGATTAGGGAATGAAAAAACGAAACCCAATACAGTTTTTTGACATTACTATAATAACCCATTTCCGCCTTCCTTTCAAAATCATTTCAGGAAGATAGAAATAGGCGGGGCTCGTGTTCTTTGATACGGTAAGACTTAGCTGGGAGAACGCGCCTTCGGCATATTTTTCACCTGCAAATCCGCTTGTTCTGTTCCGCTACCCTGTCAGGCCGCGGTTCAGATAACAGCATAGCACATAAACGGAGCTATTTCCACAACCCTGCCCGGAGGAATCGTGTTGCGACCCTCGCCCGGCGCGCATTGCGCCATGCCCGCTCATTCCTCACGCGCCTCCCCGATCCGCGCCGTGAACGTCCGGCGCAGCACCTCGCCCTCGTCCAGCGTGCCAACCTGGCGCAGGTCGTCGTCCACCATTACGAACAGATGATACGTGCCCGCCGTCAGCCGGGTGGCCAGGCGCTCCGCGCGGGTATCCTTTTCCACGGCCAGCCAGCGCACGGGCAGCGCGCCCTCGCGCCGGAGCCGCTCCGCGCGGCCGTGCAGCGCGCTGACACAGGCGGCGGCCAGCGTCTCCTGCTCCTTCAGCGCCGCGTACACCAGGTACACGCCGGATAGGAACAGCATCGGGTTGACCACGCCATTCAGCGCCGCCCAGAGGCCCAGAAGGATCACCAGTCCGCCGACGACCGCCCCGGCGCGGGAGAGAATCTTCGTCGCCCGCGCCCGTCCGTGGCGGCGGCTCAGGAGCGCGCGAAGAATCCGCCCGCCGTCCAGCGGCAGCGCGGGCAGCAGGTTCGTCAGCCCCAGCACAAGGTTCAGGCGCAGAAAGTCCTGCACCAGCGGGCCGGTCAGGCCGCTCACCGCCGCCAGCATGGACAGCAGCAGACTCGCGGCCGGCCCGGCGGCCGAGAGGACCAGTTCCTGCGCGGGCCGGAGCGTCAGCGCCGTGTCCATCCGCGCCACACCGCCAAACGGCATCAATTCGATCGATTCAAACCGCTGGCCCATGGCCCGCGCGGCCAGCGCGTGCGCTGTCTCGTGCAGGGTGAGCGTCAGCAGCCCCGCCAGCAGCGCGCGCCCGTACCCCAGCCACAGCGCGGACGCCATCAGCATCGGGAAGGCGAAATGCATCCGGAGCGCGATGCCGCACACCGAGCCGAGCGGGATCATGGGAAGTAGGGGGTCGGGTTCATCGCGCGCCCCTCGCCGCGCAGCTCATACGTCAGTTCCTTGGCCGCGCCCAGCACGTCGCCCGCGTTCACCCATTCGCCCTCTAGGACATCCGTCCGCAGCAGGTTGCCGTAAAGGCTCTCCATGCCGCTGGCGTGGCGCAGGCGGACGACGGACTTGCCCGCCGGGTCCGTAGAGACGCTCATCACCTCGCCGGACGCGCTGGCCCGCGCCTCGCTCGCGCTGTAGCCGATCCATGGTTCCCGCTGGCTGAACACGTGCACCACCTCCGCGTCGGAGGGCAGCATGTGCTTTTCACCGCCCAGGTTCCAGAACACCGCGACGCTTTCCGGCACCAGGTTGGACACGAACCGCAGACTCCCCAGGCTCTCCGACAGGTCCATCGACACGACCTGCGAGAGCAGGTTGGTCGCGCCCGACGTGCCGGACGTGTTCAGGCTCTGCGCCGCCAGCACGCACAGCAGCGCCGCCACGCAGATCGCCGTGTTCCGCAGCATTCTTTCCCCAAACCCGAGCGGTTTGGTCGGGTTTTCTTCGGCAGGTGGCGGCTCCGGCTCCGGCCGCGTCGGCGCGGAACGGCGCTCCGAGCCCTGCACCTGCGCCAGCGGGGCGTGGCTGCGTACCGTTGTGCCCCGAACCCTCGTCCTAGTCTGTGACATGCGCATCGCCTCCTCGGTGGAAGGTATGCGAAAGGGCCGCGCAAAAGAAGCGCGGCCCTCTATTGTACGTAAAGCGCAGGATCCCCTTTTACTCCACCGTCACCCAGGTGGACGCCTCATACGGCATATCGCCGATCCGCGCGGTCGCCACCACCTGGTATTTGCCCGGCGGGACGGGGATGCCGCCCTTTCCCTGGCCGTTCCAGTAGAACTGGCTCCCGGACGGGATCAGGGACTGCGGCCGCGTCGGCTTGCTGATGCACAGGTGGCGCACCACGCGGCCTTCCTCGTCGCGGATGGTCACGGTCAGGTTGCACGGCAGCGCATGCTCGACGAACACATCCAGCTCCGGCTTGTGCTTGCGCGCCCAGTTGGACGCGACATCCACGGACAGCTTCGGGTCGCCCGCCGAGGGCTTCGCGGCCAGCACGCGGCTGGCGTAGACGAACGGCAAGCGATCGGAGTTCTTGTCGCCCAGCGTCATCACGTGGATCATCGCGTATGTCCACCCCTCGGGCAAGTGCTCCGCGAGGTCCAGCGTGATTCGCTTGCGGCCGGGGCCGATGTCGCCCATCGGGTCCATGTCCCCGTCAAACTCCGTCACATCCGGCAGCGTGACGCTGTTGTTCCAATCCCATTGGCCGTTGCGCAGGTAGGTAATCTGGTATGCCACGCGCGTGGACTTGCGCGCCGTGTATTGGAATGTCAGCAAGGGGTTCTCGGGATCCAGCCACGTGTCTTGGAAAACAAACCCGTTCAGCTCGCCGCGCTTGTCCTGCCCCTTTTGCGCGCGGTCGTAGACGAACAGCGGGAAGTTATCCTCCTGGGGATACATCTGCGCGGCGGAACTCGCCTGGCTCACCCAGAGGTAATCATACATTTCCTTCATGGTGATGGTGCCGTCCCGGTTGGCGTCGGCGGCAAACTCGCCCAGGTGCCCCGCACCCATCGCCAGCGTGGTGGTAAAATAGGAGCTGCCGGGCGGGGCCTCGTCGATGGAAGATTGCCAGTACCACGAGGGCTCGCTCGCGCCGGATGACGTGAGGATTTTGTAATCGCCGGACTGGAACATCCGCATGACACGCGCGGCCCCGATGTCCGGGGAGACCCCCTTGCCGATGAGCGCGCCGGAGTTGCACGCGTCCACCAGCAGGACCTTGGTGCCCTTGATCTCGTCCAGCATCGCGTTGAGCTCCTGCGCGTTGATCTGATCCTCCAGCGCGCCATCCGAGAGCAGCAGCACGCCCTCCGGATTGTTCATGGACGCGTAAAACTCGCCGTGCGTGCACAGGTAGAGCAGCGATATATCGCCCTCCTTGGCGTCGCCAAAAGCCCAGAGGATCGCCTGCCGCAGCGCCTCCTTGCTGGAGGTGATGCCGTACTGGCGATAGATGGTAAAGCCGCGCGTATCCCGCTCCAGCGCCGCCTCCATCAGGCTCAGGTTGTTGCGGCCGATCGGCGTTGTTTCCATCGCGGTGACAAACTGATCACAGGCGACAAGAAGCGCACGACAAGAAGGCGTCTGCGCGTCGGTGGCGGACGCCGGGATGGAGAGGCTGATTATCATCAATGCCGCGACAAGCGCGCGATAAAAAGTACCACAATGGCGGCGCAGATTTGAAAAATCGAGCGCCATAAGGGGATTTCGCCAGAAATCCCTACCTCGGAATTTCACCATAGCAACAGTATATAGGATTTTTTGCAAAAAGACCAGTACCAAATATATACCACACCCGCGCGGGAAAGGTCTATATACAGTGGTAAGAGTGGAAATTTACCCGGGGGAAAGGTTGCGAAACTCGGTGTATTGCCCGAGCCACGCGAGCTTCACCGTGCCGAGCGGGCCGTTCCGCTGTTTTTGCACGATGATCTCCGCGATGTTTTTGTCGGGCGTGTCCGGATTGTAGTATTCCTCGCGGTGGAGGAACATCACGACATCCGCGTCCTGCTCAATGGAGCCGGATTCGCGCAAGTCGCTGAGGATGGGGCGCTTGTCCGAACGCTGCGCGTTGGCCCGTGAAAGCTGCGCGCAGGCGACCAGCGGAATGTGCAGCTCCAGCGCGATGCCCTTTAGCTGGCGGGACAGCTCCGCGACCTCCACCTGCCGGTTGTCGCTGCGCCGGTCCGCGCCCATGAGTTGCAAATAGTCCACGACGATCATATCCAGCCCGCGTTCCGCCATCAGGCGGCGGCAGCGGGAGCGAAGCTGGGACGGGGTGATGCCCGGCGTGTCGTCCAGGTACATGCTGGACGCGGCAAGCGGGCCCAGCGCGGTCGTGAGGCTCATCCAGTCGTCGTCCGTGATGGTGCCGTGGCGAACGGCCTGCATGTCCACCTTAGCCGCCGTGCACAGCATGCGCATGGCGATCTGCTCGCGCGGCATTTCCAGGGAAAACACGGCCACCGTCTTGCCGCCGCGAAGGGCGGCCGTCTGCGCCACGTTGATGGCGAAGGCGGTCTTGCCCATGGACGGCCGCGCGCCGACGAGCACGAGCTCGCCACCGTGCAGGCCGGTCAGCAAACGGTCCAGGTCCGAAAAGCCGGTCGCGACGCCGTCAATCGCGCCCTTCAGCTTGGAGAGCGCCTCAATGCGCGCGTATGTTTGCGTGAGCACGTCGCGGATGTGCACGAGGGTGTCCGCGCCGCTTTTGCGCATAGAGATGTCAAAAACGCCCTTTTCCGCCTGGCCGAGTAGCTCGCCGAGCTGCTTGTCCTGCGAGTAGCTCTCGCGGAGGATGCCGTTCGCGCAGTCGATCAGTTGGCGGAGCGTGTGCTTCTCGTCGACGATTTCGATGTAGGCGCGGACGTTGGCGGTCGTGGGCACGTATTGGGTGAGCTGCACGAGGTATTCCGTGCCGCCGATACCTTCCAGCGTGCCACGCCGCGACAGTTCCTCGTCCACGGTAATCAGGTCGACCGGCTTGCCCAGGCGCGCGAGGCCGATCATCGCGTCGAACACTTCCCGGTGGGCAGGCTGATAAAAGGCCTCCGCCGCCAGCAATTCCTGCGCGAGCAGTACGGCCTCAGGGTCCTGCAGCATGGCGCCGAGCACACTGCGCTCGGCGTCCTGGTTGGTGGGGGGGAGGGGGGCGGACTGCATTACGCGTCCGCCGTGACCACGACGCGCATGGGCGTGGTAACGCCCGCGTACAGCCATACGGAGATTTCATAGTCGCCCACGGCGCGGATCGGCTCGGCAAGCTCCACGCGGCGCTTCTCCACCTTGATGCCGTGCTGGGTTTCCAGCGCGTCGGCCACTTCCTGGCCGGTGATGGAGCCGTAGAGACGGCCCTTTTCGCCGGCGCGCGCGGTGAGGTGGATCTCCTTGCGGCGAAGGCGTTCGGCCGTTTCCACCGCCTCCTGGCGGCGCTGGCTCTCGCGGTGATCCTCTGCGGACTTGGCCCGGCGGACGGCGTTCATCGCCGTGCTGGTCGCTTCCGCCGCGAGCTTGCGCGGCAGCAGGAAGTTGCGCGCGTAGCCGTCGGAGACCTCGACGATCTGCTCCTTTTTGCCGGTTCCCTTCACATCCTGTAGCAGGATTACCTTCATTATATATTCCCCCTTGTGCGCGCCCGGCGCGGCCGCGCGCGCATTTGTGTGTTCCATTGTACTGTCATTGGGGATAAATGTCAACGAGGACGACGGGGGGGGGGACGGCTATTGCGCCGTTTCCTCCCCGGCCATTTGAAAGGAAAGGAGCGCGCCGTCCGTTTGCTCGCCCCGCAAGCGCCTCAGTTGTACGGATGCCTGCTTTCGTATCCTTGCGTGCCAAGTCATGAGTATGTAGTTTGCCTCAAGAGATCTCGACCACTTCCCATAGGACTTTTCCGGCGCAAAGACCCACGTCAACCCGCGATACGCAATCGTATACGCCCCATATGGCCATATTTCCGCGTATCGACGCAACATGTCCGATAGTGCGGCTGTATCCGTCACGCCATCCGCAAATAGCGCGTACGCGGCGGCAGTGTCCCGCGCCTGAGTGGCCGCGATCATGCGGGCAAGGTACGCATCGGACAATCGATCTCCGGACGGAAGAAGGTTCGAGACGACCGCCATACAGCAAAGATAAACGACAACGCCAAAGAGGATGAAGTTGCGCTTCTTGCGCCGTGCTTCCAAATCCATGCGGCACCTCCCGAAGAGCGTATGTGCCCGCTTATCATAAGCATAAGTTGCTGCCGGCACTATGTAAAGGGGGAGACGGAGATTTTTTTGCGGAGGCAATACTGCATTCTACTCCCGGCATACTCCCAATAAACAGTCCTCAAAGCCAAACAAATCAACACACAAAAACCCCGCCTGGGGAGAGGCGGGGCCCGTCTAGGGGGGTTCTTTAGTACGCTTATCGCTTTGTTAAGTCCAAGGCGTTAGGCCGCCGGCATCTCTTCCGGAAGTTCCGAGGTCTTTGCGGCTTCGCTCTCCTGCTTCAGCAGCAGCTCGTCGAAGTAATCGAAGAACTCCGGGCAAGCCCACGCGCCGCATCCGCCCAGCACATCGTCCTGCACCAATAGCTGCAGCGACAGGCCGTTCTTCAGGTAGATGGTCAGCGCCGTATCGCCCTCGGCGATCTCACTGCTGTGGTAGACGGCAAACTCGGACAGCATATAGATCAACTCGTTCGCGTAGGCTTCATTCCGGATCACGCCCACGCCGGAAAGCTCCAGCATCGCGACCTGGCCGCCCACGTCCAGCGTATCCTCAAACATTTCGTTGCCGACGATCGTCTCGGATGCGTATCCCACCCGCTGGAACAGGCGCAGAACGCCGTCCACCTCGGCCGCGCAGGCCGTCTTCTGGGAGAGTCCGTCGACCGCGTACACCGTCGCGCCAACCTGCGCCACATTGGACACAACGCCGACGGATCCCGCGAGCGAAGGCTCGTCGGTAAAGGTCTGCACTTGCGCCATGGTGGTGCCCCGCAGCGTGTCCGGCAGCGGCGCGGGGGTTGTCAGCATGCGGTAATAACGCCCGTTGACACAGATGAGCGGGGGATTGGCCGCGTTGGTTCCCGCAAACAGCGGGCGGTATTCCGGCGTGCCCGTGGCTGCCGTCTGGCCGGCCTGGTAGGTCGACATGCCGCTGTTGATGCCGGCAGTGCCGGGGACCGGCGACGGCTGGCGTCCATAGTTAAGCCCAAGCCCAATCATCACCGTGAGCACCAGCGCCATGCTGGCGGCGGGCAGATACCGAAGCAGCGCGGGGCGCCGCTGTGACGGAGTGGGACGAATGGATACCACGAGCGCTTCCTGTTTGCGTGCGGCCGCTAGGAGAATCCGATGGCGCAGCGCCGGGGTGGCGCGCAGCCCGCCCAGCATTTCCGCCGCGATCTCCGGCAGTTTATCCACCGCCTCCGCCTGAAACCTGAGGCGGTTGCGCATGGCGTCGCCCGCCGTCAGCCCGCTGAGCATTTCGTCCGCGGTCGGGCGCAGCATTTCCGCGTCGATCATGGATTCTCACCTCCCTTCAAGATGCTTTCCAGCTTTTTCCTCGCCCGGGAAAGCCGGCTGGATATGGTGCCCTCAGGAAGATCCAGCATGGCGGCGATTTCCGCGATGCCAAACCCCTGATAATAATGAAGCAGGATGACTTCCTTAAAAGAGGGGGACAATTTGGAGACAGCCTCCATCAGGTCCGCCTTCTCGGTGCGGAAGTCGATATCGTCCGGCGCGGGGATGCAGTCAAACGGGGACCCCAGAACCACCCGTTTTACCCAGGCCGCGCGCCAAAGATCGCGGCAACGGTTGAGCGCGACTTTCAGCAGCCACGCTTTTTCGTGGCCGGGCTGAATTTCTGGCGCTCGTGTGAGCAGGCGCAGGAAAACGTCCTGACAAACATCTTCCGCCTTTTGACGGTCGCCCAGGTAGAAATAGGAAACCCGAAGCACATCGTCGGCATACAGGCTGTACAGCCGTTCGAAGAGGTCTTCCGCCTCGGGTGCGTTGGACATTCCGGCCACACCGCCTTTGCTCTCCATTATTGAAACGCGATAACCTTTCCGTTTCTTGCATCTTCTGGGAAAAGAAATCTTGCTTCCGGTCCCCGGCCATTTCTCCATGCAGTTTGAGTCAAAAAAGGCTGGCTTATCCGCACAGCCTCCTAGATAAGACGAGTGAGGACTGGTTTGTATTCCCACCTGTGCGTTCGTTTTGACATTTTATACTATTTTTAGTAAGTTACGGCCATTTGTCCTGTTTCGACACCCTTCGACATTCTTTCCCCCTTGCGTAATATCTGTTAATTTTGTATGATGCTGATGAGAAAGTGCGAAAGGAGGAGAATGATGACAAATCTTGACATGCGCATGGAGGAGCTGCGTCAGCAGCTCGAAAATAAGTATGCGCGGGGCGACAAGGAGAGCGCATTGGAGATCAGCAGGCGGCTCGACCGGTTGATTGCTATTGCTCAGCGCGAAGGCGCGTTTGGTCAAGTGAACGCGTACCCGGATCCCACCATGAGACGCAAGGCAAACGCGCAGTAGGCACGTGTGAAGGCGATCCTTCCATATATTACATTTGTGGACCTATGCAAGTCGATAAAATAACGAATTCATGAAGAAAATATTACAAAACTGCTTGACATTCGACACAGGTGATACTATAATGGCACTATCCCAAAACGGGGAGGGCTATTCATATGCGTATGATGAAACGCATCGGGGCGTATTTGCTGGCGGTGACGATGATGGTGGCGTCGGCGTGGCCGGTGTCCTCGGCTGTGGCGGCGCAGACGCGTGTGGCGCGGTGCAACCTCCGCCTGCGCAAAGAGGCGAATACCAAGAGCGACACCCTGGTGACGATCCCGGGCGGCACGGAGCTTGATGTGCTGGGTTCCTCGGGCGGATGGACAAAGACCTCCTATAAGGGCCATACGGGGTACGCAAGCACATCGTACCTGATGGAGCTTACCAATAGCGGCTACTATCCGCTCAAGGAGGGGGACGAGAACCCCTATGTGGCGGAAGTGCAGAAGCGCCTGATCGAGCTGGGCTACATGACCGGCAGCGCGAACGGCGTATTCGGCGTGTCGACGGTGGAAGCCGTCAAGAGCTTTCAGAAATCAAACAAAATAAAGGCGGACGGGATCGCGGGCGGCGAAACGCAGCGGATCATGTACGCCAACACCGCGATTGCCGCGACCGGCGCGGCCGCGGGCACCACCGCCACGTCCACGGCGGGCACAACGACGGCGGACACCACGCCTGGCACGTCGTCCACGGCCGGGACGCCTTCGACCAAGACGCTGCGCCTGGGCGACCGGGGGAACGACGTCCAATCGCTGCAGTCGCGTCTGATCGCGCTGGGTTACCTGTCCGGCAAGGCGGACGGCATTTTCGGCGCGGCAACGCAGAAGGCGGTCGTTGACTTTCAGAAAAAATCCAGCCTCACATCGGACGGCAAGGCGGGCACGGTGACGCAGAACCTGCTCTACTCCAACGGCGCGAAGGCCGCGGACGGAACCACCGCCACAGCCACCCCATCGGCCACATCGGGCACCGCGGCGGATTACACGACGCTGAAGCGCGGCATGACGAGCAACGCGGTCAAGACGCTGCAGCAGTCGCTGAAGGATCTGGGGTACATGACTGCGAACGCGACGGGGTTCTACGGGTCGCAGACGCAGATCGCGGTGGAGGGTTTCCAGCGGGCGCACAACCTGACCGCCGACGGCGTAGCCGGATCGGCGACGCAGATGATGCTGTACAGCAGCAACGCAAAGCCGAATGCGTCGGGCACAGCGGGCGGAACCACGACATACGCGACGCTGAAAGAAGGCATGAAGTCCGCCGCCGTGACGACGATGCAGAAGAAGCTGAAAACGCTGGGATACCTATCCGCCAGTGCCACGGGGTTCTATGGCACCGCGACCAAGGCGGCCGTCATCGCGTTCCAGAAGGCGAACGGCTTGAAGTCCGACGGCGTTGCGGGCAGCGGCACGCTGACCACGCTGTACAGCGATAACCCTGTTTCGTCGGGCGGAACGCCGTCCGGCTCGGGCAGCGGCTCCGGCGGCGCCGGGAAGATCGCGGGACCGGCCGCTTCGTCCGTCAAGCTCCTGCACTGGTTCAACAGCGTGAAGCCGTCGCTCAAGTCCAACAGCGTTGTGCAGGTGTACGATCCCGTGAGCGGGTATGGCTTCAAGATCAAGGCGCTTTCGCTGGGCCGGCACTTTGACAGCGAGCCGCTGACGGCGGAGGACACACTCTACATGAACGCGGCGTTCGGCAACGTGACCACGTGGACGCCCAAGACTGTATGGGTGCAGCTCCCGAGCGGTACATGGACGCTGGCGACGATGCACAACACCCCGCACCTGAGCGGCAACATCGCCAATAACAACTTTGACGGCCACCTCTGCATCCACTTCCTGCGGGATATGGACGAGGTTTCCAAGAATGACCCGAACTACGGTGTCCAGCACCAGAAGGCCATCCGGGCGGCGTGGAAGAGCCTGACCGGAATCACCGTAGACTGATAAACAAGCCTGTCCCACTCCTCTGTAGTTACCCAAAGTTCCGAACCGAGCCGGAAGCGATTCCGGCTCTGATTCGTTTTGGGGCAGGATTGTGTGTGGTGGGGGGATACTATAACATTACGAAAACAAGACGGATAAATCTCGATAAATTAACAAAATAAGTAAAAAATGTTACAAATTGGTTGACGCACGACACAATTACCCGTATAATAACCCTATCCCAAATCGGGGAGGTTGTGTGTGTATGCGTATGGCGAGGTGCATGGGGGCGTATTTGCTGGCGGTGGCGATGATGGTGGCGACGGCGTGGCCGGTGTTCCCGGCTGTGGCGGCGCAGACGCGCGTGGCGCGGTGCAATCTGCGCCTGCGCAAAGAGGCGAACACCAAGAGCGATACCCTGGTGACGATCCCGGGTGGCACGGAGATTGCGATCCTGGGTTCGTCGGGCGGATGGACAAAGACAGCATACAATGGCCATACGGGGTACGCGAGCACATCCTACCTGATGGAGCTGACCCGCAGCGGCTACTATCCGCTGAAGGAGGGGGACGAGAACCCCTATGTGGCGGATGTGCAAAAGCGCCTGATCGAGCTGGGCTACATGGCCGGCAGCGCGGACGGCGTGTTTGGCAGATCGACGGTGGAAGCCGTCAAGAGCTTTCAGAAATCAAACAAAATCAAAGCGGACGGGATCGCGGGCGGGGAGACGCAGCGGATCATGTACGCCAACACCGCGATTGCCGCGACCGGCACGGCCGCGGCCACCACCGGCACATCCACGGCGGGCACAACGACGGCGGACACCACGCCTAGCACGTCATCCACGGCCGGGACGCCTTCGACCAAGACGCTGCGCCTGGGCGACCGGGGGAACGATGTAAAATCGCTACAGGACCGGCTGGTTGCGCTGGGCTACCTGTCCGGCAAAGCGGACGGCATTTTCGGCGCGGCAACGCAGAAGGCGGTCGTTGACTTCCAGAAGAAATCCAGCCTTACATCGGACGGCAAGGCGGGCACGGTGACGCAGAACCTGCTGTACTCTGGCGGCGCGAAGGCTGCGGACGGAACCACCGCCAGCGTCCCGTCGTCCACAACAGGCGCCACGGAATACGCGACGCTGAAGCGCGGCATGACGAG
The DNA here is from genome assembly GCA_031550535.1 of Eubacteriales bacterium. Lineage (GTDB taxonomy): Bacteria > Bacillota > Clostridia > Christensenellales > Aristaeellaceae > Avichristensenella. Next base: position 47,474 of record JAVBOM010000083.1, on the reverse strand, counting down.
CAACGCGGTCAAGACGTTGCAGCAGTCGCTGAAGGATCTGGGGTACATGACCGCGAACGCGACGGGGTTCTACGGGTCACAGACGCAGCTTGCCGTACAGGACTTCCAACGGGCGCACAACCTGACCGCCGACGGCGTAGCCGGCTCGGCGACGCAGATGACGCTGTACAGCAGCAACGCGAAACCGAATGCATCGGGCACGACCGGCGGGACCACGACATACGCGACGCTGAAGGAAGGCATGAAATCCGCCGCCGTGACAACGATGCAGAAGAAGCTGAAAACGCTGGGGTACCTTTCCGCGAACGCCACGGGGTTCTATGGCACCGCGACCAAGGCGGCCGTCATTGCCTTCCAGCGGGCGAACCGTCTGAACGCCGATGGCGTGGCGGGCAGCGCAACGCTGACCTCGCTTTACGGCGCGCCGATTGCGTCCGGCGGATCGTCCGGTACGGGCGGCTCCGGGAAAATCAGCGGGCCGGCCGCGTCGTCGGTCAAGCTCCTGCACTGGTTCAACGCCGTAAGGCCGTCGCTGCGGTCCGGCAGCGGCGTCATGCAGGTGTACGATCCCGCGACAGGGTACGGCTACAAGCTCAAATCCCTCTCGCTGGGCAACCACTGCGACAGCGAGCCGCTGACGGCGGAGGACACGCTCTACATGAACGCGGCGTTTGGTAACATGAAAAAGTGGGACATCAAGCCTGTGTACGTGCAGCTTCCGGGCGGCACCTGGACCATGGCGACGATGCATAACGTGCCGCACCTGAGTGGAAAGATCGAGAACAACAACTTTGACGGCCACCTGTGCGTGCACTTTCTGCGCGATATGGATGAGTGCGCGAAGAACGACCCGAACTACGGCGTCGCGAATCAAAAATCGCTCCGGGCAGCCTGGAAGAACCTGACCGGGGAGACCATCAACTGACGAGAGGTAAGGACTTCTTGCGAAATCCTCTCATGGCGCCCGATTTTTCGAATCAGCGCCGTCGTTAAGGAAAGGATTCCTTGCGGAATCCCATTATGGCGCCCGATTTTTCAAATCAGCGCCGCCGCCACAGAAACACGCCGCCCGCGCAGCAAATCGCGCGGACGGCGTGTTTTTTGTTCTCATGGCACCTCCGGGCTATCCCATGGCCTCCACCGCCCGCATCGCGGCCAGCAACATATCCTTGTCCACCGGATAGGGCACGTGCTCCATGTCCGGGGTTGCAGGCGTCACCCGCAGCATCGGCGCGAGCGCGCCCTCATCGCACGCCACGCCAAACCCCGCCAGCGTGACGGGAATGTCCATCGACCGAAGGAATGCCCCCAGGCGGGGGAGCAGGCTCGCTGCTTCCTGCCGGTATGGCTCGTCGCCCATGGCGCTATCCACCGCGAGCTGCACCAGGCAGCCATAGCCGACCAGTTCGCCGTGCAGCGCGCGTGCCTGGAGGCCCGGCAGTTCGTCCAGGCCGTAGCACACGGAATGCGCGATCGCGCCGTTGTACATCTCGTCCACCAGCAGCGACACCATCCCCGTACTGACGATCACGCCCTGCAGCGCCTCCTCAAACGCGGAGGTCGGCGTTTCCTTCAGGTTATCGGCATACGCCTCCGCACCGCACGCGAGCAGCGGCGCGACGCACATCGCGCTGGCTGTCAGTCCAAGGCGCGACGCGTAGTTGACATCCCCGTCACCGCGCGCGGAAAAGACAGGCTCTCTGCCCTTGGCGACGGCGTCGGCGATGCCCGCCCGGAGATAGCGCGCGGGGGCTGTGGCCAAGAGCGCCGTATCGATCGCCGCGTGCGCCGGGGCCTGATCCTGCCGCCAGAACGAATCAAACGTGCCGTCCTCGTGATAGACGACGGACAGGCGCGTCACCGCCGCGCACGTGGCCGCGATGGTTGGCAGCGTGTACACGGGCAAATGCAGGCGGTGCGCGGCGGCTTTTGCCACGTCCAGCGCCTTGCCGCCGCCGATGCCGAGCAGCGCCTCCGCGCCCGCCTTTGCCGCCGCGTTCGCCGCCGCGCCGATGGACGTGGGGGAGCACTCGCCGCCGTACAGGTGGTGTGTGCAAACGGAAAGCTCCGGCAGCCGCGGCTTCGCGGCCGCCCAGCTCTTTTCGCCGCTGACGATAGCCACACGCTTCCCCTTCAGCAGCGCGGCCAGCGTTTCCGTCGCGCCCTCGCCGATGGTGTAGTTGGGCAGGGATACGTGTGTCATAGCGCCTTCGCCATCCTTTCCAGCCGGCCAAGGCGGCGTATCGCCTCGTCCAGCGTGTCCTCGCGCCGGGCAAAGTGGAGACGGATCAGGTGGTTCACCGGCTCGCGGAAGAAGCTGGAGCCGGGCACCGCCGCCACACCGACCGCGCGGATCATCCACTCGCAGAACGCGAGATCGGTGTAGCCTTGGAACTGTTCCATTTGAAGGAAGCGGCTGATGTCCGCTAGGACGAAGTACGTGCCCTCCGGCGCGGTGTGGGGCAGGCCGATATCCGTGAGGCCGGTGAGGAAGCGCGCGCGCTTCTTGGCGTACAGCGCGCCAAGCTCGTCATAATACGAACGGGGGAGCCTAAGCCCCGCGACGGCGGCCTCCTGCAGCGGCGCGGCCGCGCCGACGGTCAGAAAGTCGTGCACCTTTTTCGCGGATTCAATCACGTCCCCCGGGCCGATCAGGTAGCCGAGCCGCCAGCCGGTGATGGAATACGTCTTGGACAGCGACGAGCAGCAGAGCACGCGGTCCCGGAGACCGGGCAGCGTCGCGGCGTAGGTATGATGGTGCGGCGCGTAGACGATGTGCTCGTACACCTCGTCGGTGATCAGAAACGCGTCGTACCGCTGGCACAGCGAGCCGATCAGCGTGAGCTCGTCCGCCGTGAACACCTTGCCACACGGGTTGGACGGGTTGCAGACGATGATCGCTTTGACCCCTTGGCGGAACGCGTCCTCCAGGACCTTCGGGTCGAACTGGAAGTCCGGCGGCGCGAGCGGCACGAAGATGGGCGTCGCGCCGGACAGGATGGCGTCCGCGCCGTAGTTTTCGTAGAAGGGCGAAAAAACGATCACCTTGTCGCCCGGATCGCAGATCGTCATCATCGCGGCCATCATCGCTTCCGTGCCGCCACAGGTGACGACGATCTCCGTCTCCGGGTCGATTTCGTATCCGTACGCCGCGCCCTGCTTGTCCGCGAGCGCGCGGCGGAAGTTCTCCGCGCCGAATGTGACTGAATATTGATGCGGTCCCTCGGTGGCCGCCCTGGACAGGGCTTTCAGCAGCGCCTCCGGCGGATCGAAGTCCGGAAACCCCTGCGATAGGTTGATCGTCCCCTCGCACGCGTCCGCGATGCGCGTCATGCGGCGGATGACGGAGTCCGTAAAAGTGCTGACACGGTGGCTTAACGCCGGCATGGCCGTCCCTCCTTTGTTTGCTCACGGCGGCGTGGATTTGAAAAATCGGGCGCCGAAGAGAAATTCCTCGAAGAATCCTTTCCGTAAACGCGGCCATTGTACCATAGACTTTGCGCCTTGTCATCGAAAATCGGCGTATTTTCTGAAACTTTTCGACCCTGTGATCTTGACAAAAATGGAAAACCTTGGTAGCATATAAATACACATATGACGAATAAAAATTACTCAAGAGGAGAACGTCTCATGAAAAAATGGATGGCCCTTCTGGTGGCCCTGGTACTCACGGCATCCTGCGGCGTACCCGCGATGGCAAGCTCGACCTACACGAATCTGCTGGAAAAGGTGCTGGGCGAGGGCAAGCTCGTCGTCGCCACATCGCCGGACTACGCGCCGTATGAGTTCATGGACCTGACCAAGACCGGCACCGACGCCATTGTCGGCGCGGATATCGAATTGGCGAAGTATCTGGCGGAAAAGCTGGGCGTGACGCTGGAGCTTGCGGCCATGGACTTTGACACGCTGCTGGCCGCCGTGGGCCAGGCGTCGTGCGATCTGGTGCTCGCGGGCATGGTGCCCAAGGCCGAGCGCGAGGGGACGATGTCCTTCACCGACGTGTACTACAACGACGGCGACCAGGTCGTCGTCATCCTGGGAAAGAACGCCGACACGTACAAGTCGCTCGCGGACTTCAAGGGTAAGGCGGTGGCCGGGCAGAACGGCACGCTGCAGGCGGAACTGGTCACAACGCAGCTTCCGGACGCGAAACTGGAACTGATCACCGCCATCCCCAATGCCATCATGATGCTGCAGAGCGGCAAGGTGGCCGGCGTGGCGCTCGCGTCCGTCGTCGCGGATCAGTACGTGAAGAACTACCCGGAGCTGCTGATCTGCGCGGAGAAGTTTGCGTATGAGTCGCTGGGCGTCGCGGGCGCGGTGCCCAAGGGCGAAGCGGAGTTCATCGCGAAGATCAATGAGATTCTGGCCGAGGTGGCCGAGCAGGGGCTGTACTACAAGTGGATTGAGGAAGCGAACGAACTGGCGAGCAGCCAGCAGTAGGGCCTAGACGTTCCGATGACGCGGATGTGATCCGGATGGACCACATCCGTTTTTTGTTGTATGATGAGGAGACAAAAGCCACAAAGGAAGAAGGGGACCGCGATGCACAAGGAATTTGCGCTGACGGACGCGATGGTGGACTACTGCGCCGGAGAGCCGGGGCTTGTCCATCATTTTTTGAAGGTGTACGGGTTTGCGCGGCAGATTGGGTTGGGGGAGGCCCTGGACGGCGGGACGATGGAGATTCTCGGGGCTGCCGCGATTGTGCACGACATCGGCATCGTGAACGCAAACAAGAAATACGGCCGGAGCGATGGCAAGCTGCAGGAGCTGGAGGGGCCGCCGGAAGCGGAAACGCTGCTCCGGGCGGCGGGTTATGGCGACGCGGCCGTGCAAAGGGTCTGCTATCTGGTCGGCCACCATCACACATACACGGATATGGACGGGCTGGACTATCAGATTCTGGTGGAGGCGGATTTCCTGGTGAATCTGCACGACGGCAAGAAGGATGAAGCGGCGGTGCGCGCGGCGTACAAGAAAGTTTTCCGCACGGCGCATGGGAAGAGACTCTGCCGGGCGATGTTCGGCATTTCGGACTGAGCGGGGGAATAGGCGGCATGGAAATACGCAGGGTAATGCCCGGGGATGACTTTCGGGCGATCGCGCGGATCTATTCGGAGAGCTGGAAGGCCGCGTACCGGGGCATTGTGCCGCAGGCGTACCTGGACGCGCTGACGGAAGCGCGCTGGGCGACGGTGCTCGCGGGCAGCGCGTATGACGCCCTGGTGCTGATGGATGGGGAGGCGTATGCCGGCACGTCGTCCGTCTGCGCGGCGCGGGATACGTCGATGGCCGGTTGGGGCGAGATCATCTCGCTGTATCTGTTGCCGCCGTACTGGGGCAAGGGGCACGGCGCGGCGCTGATGGACGCGGCCATCGCCCTGCTTGGGGAGAAGGGGTTTGACCGTATGTACCTGTGGGTGCTGGAAGATAATGCTCGCGCCCGGGCGTTCTATGAGAAGCGCGGGTTCGTGGTTTCCCCGGACCGGGCGGAGATAGAGATCGGCGGGAAGGCGCTGGCGGAGGTGCGGTATACGAAGGGAGGGCGAGGCTTTGAAGCAAGTTCCCCGCTTCCTGACGCTGTACTATATCCAAGGTGAGGTGAAGACCCCTTTGCATCGCTCAATGACCTTCCCCTTGAGCGGGCGAACGAAATCAAGAAGCGGCATTGCAAGCGCCACAACATCAGCGGTTTCTATGCGGATGATGATTGTTTGCCGCAGCGGCGTGATTGTAGACGGCGAGTGCACGAATACACCGGATGTATAATTGCATCATGAGCTCGAATCCGTTATCAACAAATATTTAACCGACGCGCACTACGCCGAGGCGCAAGTGAAAAAGGGATTCCTTGCGGAATCCCTTTGTGGCGTCCGATTCTCCGAATCAGCGCCGCCGTCCTGGAACAGGGAGACGCTGTATCGGTTTTTGCATCGTCGCCCCTAGTCCATCTCAAACAGCATCTCCACCAGCTTCGTCCCGTCCTCCACCAGTTCGCCCTGTTCCGCTCCCGCTTCGCCAAAGACCCTGGACGCGGCGCTCTCGCGGCTGTCGTACAGGCAGAACGGCACCGGGTGACCGTCGTGCGCGCCGCTTTCCAGCAGTGTCGGGTGGTCCGACAGGAACAGCACGCGGTACGGCACGCCCATCGCGTCCAGGCCGTCCAGCGCCGGCGCGATGACGCGGTTGTCCAGCCGCCGGATCGCTTCCAGCTTGCCCTGTACATCCAGCGCGTGCGAGCACTCGTCCGGCGCTTCCACGTGCACGGCGGCAAAATCCGCGCCCTGCCGGAAGCCCTCCAGCACCGCGTCCACCTTGCCCCGGTAGTTTGTGTCCAGCTCGCCGGTCGCGCCGGGAACGTCCGGTGCCGGCAGGCCGCACAGCGCGGCGATGCCCTTGACCAGCGGCACGGCGCTGACGACGGGGCCCGAATGGCCGTATCGCTCCGCAAAGCCGGGCAGACCCATCGCCTCGCCGGGCGCCCAGGGCCAAATGCAGTTGGACTGCCGGCCCCGCAGCGCCTCAAAGGACGCCTTCACCAGCGCGCGGATGTCGCCCTCCGGGATCAGCGGGCCGATCGCCTCGCCCAGGTGATCGTGCGGGCCGGGCAAGGGCGCGCCCCATGCGCCTTCCGTCGGGCCGACGCCCATCTGGCGGAACGTGGGGCTTTCGTGGAGGACAAAGCGCAGCGCGGCGGCGAGCCGGGCATACGCCGGGTCAGTTTCCAGCGCGCGCACGGTGTCCAGCGCCGCCTGACCGCCGATGCCCGTGCCGTTGTGCGAGCGCATTACGGCCGTCTCAAAGTCGTCCCCCTCGACCGTCGCCAGGTTCACGCGCCAGGCAGTTTCGCTGGCGCGCAGCGTGACGCCCGCGCCCGCCGCCTCCAGCGCCGCGCGGCCCGTGTAGCAGTGGCGCGGATCGCAGCCGAAGATGGAGAGAATCGCCGTGTCGCTGCCCGGCGGCGTGCCGACGGGCACCGTGCGGGCAAGGCCCAGGCGCTGCGAGGCGAGGCGCGCCATCGCGGGCAGGGCGAGATAATCCAGCGGCGTCTTGTTTCCAAGAACGGAAAGGGGACGGTCAGCAATGCCGTCCCCGATGATGAGCAAGTAGCGCGTTTTCATTGACTGCTTCCTCCGTTTCGCGTATGTTAGATCGGGTAACTGCACAGGTCGCGAAGCACGAAATTGGCCCCGATCGTGTTCCGGGGGTTATTTGAAAAAGCCGAATCAATTCTTTGGTCCGGTGCCGAGGCACAAGAACCATCCTCCCGGCAGCGCGATTGCTTTCATTTTCGACATTTCTGCAAGCGAAAACCGTGAAAATCCGCGCCTCGTGGGTGCTATTATACGGCTTCTTTTTGCCTTTTACAACCCATTCGTTTCGTTGCGCGGCTGGGCACATGCGCTTGGGCAGGGGGAATCGCGCGCGTGTCCGCGGTACGCTGGCGTTTATGTGTCTCAATGGGCTGCCCATGCAGCATTACCTTTGGTGGAGATCAGGCGGCGTCAGGGGATTCCGTCAGAAATCCCTGCCGCACGAAGGTGGCGGCACATGCCCGATCAATACAGCGCAAATGATCAGTTTCATGCGCCCGTGTCGGGCATGACATTGACCGGCGGGCAGGTTCACCGCGCGTTTGCGCGAATATTCAGCGCCTTCAAGGTTCTGCCCTAGTATCACGCGTCACTGAAACACACGGGTATAATCTACGAAGCTTGATGCGCGCATCGTCAGTAGAGAATTGCCAGTTTACGCCGTGGAGGATGGGCGCGCCAGCATCGACAATGCGCTTGATTCAGACGAGATGACGTTCTTCGCCATCGCCAAGGACAAAACAAACGCCGTATGGGCGACGGGCACGAACGCCGCATCCGCCTACGTGGATGGAGAAAACCCGTACATTGTCGTAACTGAAACCGGCGCGTATGAGACGCTTCTGTCGGACGGAAGCACTGTCGTCAGCGCGATCGAGGTGCCAAGTGTGATTGACTTGCCGACCGGGAACCTGACGTTCGAAAGCTTCACCGAGGGCGAGAAAACGTACATCACCGAGGATCGCGGCTTGGGCTATGAGATGGCGGAGGTCTACATTGCCACACAAAAAACCATGATTGACGCGGGCGGAGTGAGCCTGGTGCCATGGAGCGAGACCGAGGCCGTGGGCAGCGGCGTCTCGGGCGTCGGATACTACACCAGCACGGTGACCCTGACGAACACGGGCGCGACCGGCTGGCTGCTTGACATCGGCTCGACAAACGGCGCCAGCGCCGCGGTGTATGTCAATGGCGTGAAGGCCGCCGCTGTTGATATCGATAACCCAGTGGTTGATATTTCGGCGCTGCTGGTAGAGGGTGACAATGAGATCACGGCCGGAGTATCCAGCACGCTGCTCAACGTCCTGGCCGCCAATGGAACGATGGACAACGAGCCGCAGGCGTATGGCATGGCAGGAGCCGCCAGCCTGATCCCGTATGTCAGTGTACTGGTGAAATAACGAAGCCGGGAGACAACGCAGCCAGGACGGCGGTGCTGATTCGAAGAGTCAACCGCCATAAAGGGATTCCGCAAGAAATCTCTACCTCTAAAATGCGATGGCGGCGATGCCTTTCGGCTTCGCCGCCATTCTTATTGGTGTCAAAGGTTGTCGTCGTCGTCCGCCATAAAGTCCGGATTGTTGTCCGGCAACGCCGGGGGCAGGAACGGATCATCCAGGTTCAGCGGCGGCAGGCCGGAGATCGGCTCATCCTCGGAGGAGCTGAAGCGCATGAACCCCCGGCGCTTGGCGGGCTTGCCAGTGACAGTGCGCACGATGTCGCGCCTGCCGCTGCGGGGTTGCTCCGGCGGCGCTTCCCGCGAGGGCTGCACCAGGCGGACCGGGCGGTCGTCCTGGGGCGGCGCGGGGCGCGCGCCACGCTGGGGCGTGGGGAGGTCAAAGTCATACGCGGCATTGTCGAAGTGCCCTTCGACGATCTCGCCGCCCTGCCGCCGCCTTCTCCGGCGTCCCCCTGTGTCCCGCGCGGGCGCTGTCTCCACAGGCGGCGCGTCAAACGGTTCCTCGTCCGTGTAGTACTGTGGCTCCTCATAGGACACCTGCGCATCCTCGGGCGCAGGTTCGTCGTCCCCGTCGTCCTCCTGCGCGGCAAAGGGGAACGCGCCTGGCCACAGGCCGGGGCGGCCGTACTGCATCGTTTGTTCCGCCTGGGGTACAGTGGGCGCGTCCTCGGCGGGTTCCTCCGCGTACAGATTTTCGTCATCGTACACGGGTTCTTGTTCCGCGTAGGCGGCGGCGTCCGCTTCGCCGTAGTCGCCCTCGTCCTCGTAGTAGCCATTGTCCGCGTAGGCCGGCGCGGCCCGCTGCGGCTGTTGCGCGGGTTCTTCGTCGTATGCGTCAAAGGGGTCGGCCTCGTCCGGCGTCTCCGCCCAGTAGCCCGCATCGGCCCCGCCGCCGGCATGAGTGCCCAGCGTCTCCTCTTCTTCGGCTTCATCCCCGTAATAGCCGTTTTCCGGCTCGGCGTAGCCCGTCGTGTCATCGATGACCACATCGCCGGACCAGTTCGGGTCAATTTCCGAGAGCGTGCGCAGCGTCATGTCCGTCCACTCAGCGGGCTCGCTGTCCGCGGCGGTCTCCTGCTCATAATAGCCGGTGCCGTCGTCCCACGCGTCGTCGCCCGCCTGCGCGCCGTTCGCCGTTGCCCGGTGAAAGCGGCCCCAGAGCAGGCGGTACGGCCGCCAGCGGACAACCCACATCAGCCAGTCGACCGCCAGGCCGCCGACCAGCAGAATGACCAGCCATATTTTCCAGTTGGACAAAAACCACTGCCAGCCGCCGCTGCCGCCCCGGCCGGAAACCATCAGCCATATCCAGTCGAACACGGCGCGCATCCAGCCCAAAAGCACGGTGTAGGCGAATTCGCCGATCCCGGACATTGTATCCCCCCTCTGCAAACGGCGCAGGGAAAAGTCCTGCCGCCGACAAAGCGCGTGTAAGCACCCTAACGTATCTGTGCTGTCTGTCCATAAGAACGATTGGGAATGGAAAAATGATTCAATGATGGGGCGCTGATTCACAGAATCGGGCGCCATAAGGGGTACCGGAGGGAAGCGCCCGCCAACACCGAAGGGAAGCGCGCCCAGTGGGCGATACAGCGACCCGAAGGTGCCCTGCGGCACAGAGTGATCGGCCGAAGGGCGAGCGCGACAAGGCCAGGCAGCCAGCGCGACAATACCGAGGTGCTTCCGCCAGGAATCCCTACTTCATGCGGAACTTCTTGGTTCAACTTCCGCCGGCCTTCGTCAGGGTGAGCAGCAGCTCCGCCGCCTCGGGCTCGAATGTGTAGGCATCCGTGCCGTCCACGCGGATCTTCACGTCCACGGTGTGCTGGCCCTCGCCAAGGCCCGTAGCGTCCACGTACAGGTGCAGGTCGCCCGGCTTCAGCGGCTCCACCGCCTGGTACGCCCCGCTGATGACCGCGCTCATGGACTCCCGGCTCAGCGTGGCCGTCAGTCCCGCCGCGGCGCCCATGGTCGTCACGGGCAGGTCGCCATAGGTGTGGGTGTGCTGCGCGGGCACGATGTCAACCTTCAGCTCCGCCTCGCTGGCGGAGACGTGCGCCATTCCAGTCAGCCCCTTGATGGACGATGTGATGATCTGGGCGGCGCTCTGTCCGGAGATATCCGGCGGTGTGGACAGGTGCAGGGCCTCCAGCGCGTCCAGCACGTCCTTTTTGGCCGCGACCTGCACCGTGGCGGGGGAGAGCGTCACATCGCCCACCGCGTAGCCGTGCGCCGGGACGCCTGTGTAGGCGGTGTCCAGGCTGATGGGGATGTCGCGGACGGGATACACGTCCACGTGCAGGTTGACAAAATCGATATTGACCGATTCGTTGGTCACACGCAGCAGCGGGGAGGAAACGGCCTGGCCGCTTTCATCCCGCAGCGTGATGGGCAGCGTCAGGTTGTCGCTGGGGCGCTCCGCGGACAGGCTGGCCACCGGCAGTGTGACCGCCGCGCGATTGATGCGGTCGACCAGCGATTTCGGGCCACTGACGTACACCTGACGCGGGTCGGACGTGGGATCGGCGAACCAGATGGGCTCGGAAGGGTCACCGGACTGCTCGATCACCACGGGCACGCGCGTCGGCGGCGTGTACGCGTCCACCTCCAGCCGGATGGTTTCCGGCTCGATGGACAGCACCTTGCCAAGGTCCGAGTAGGCGGAGAACTTCACGTCAAACGTGCCCGTGCCGTTGATCTGGGACAGGTCGAGCCTCGGGGAGAAGCTCTGCGCCGTGGCGCGCTCGTAATCGCCCTGCTTGACCTCCACGCGCAGCTTGACGGTGATCGGCTCGGCGGTCAGGTCCTTCATGACAATGTAGCCCCGGTTTTCGAGCGCAACGGTGCTGGAAACGGTCACCGTCGCGTCCGTAATGATTTTCTCGATGGTGAGCGCGGGGTCGGACGCGATGACGACGGCCCAGAAAATGAAGGCAAGCAGCAGCGCCGCCAGTTTGGTGAACGGGCGGCGGCTCAGCGCGTCCCAAACGCGCCGGAACAGCGACCGTACGGGCTTGTTGTCTTGAAGTTCGGGCTGCATAGTGCCTCCAACGGAAAAAGTCTAGTGCCTGCGCCTTGCCTTGACGGCGGCGCTGATTGGAACAATCAGGCGCCATAAGGGGATTTCGTCAGAAATCCCTACTTCGACGGCGGCGCTGATTGGAACAATCGGGCGCCATGAGGGGATTTCGTCAGAAATCCCTACTTCGACGGCGGCGCTGATTGGAACAATCGGGCGCCATAAGGGGATTTCGCCAGAAATCCCTACTTCTTGGGCTTGCGCTTGGTCAGCAGCAGGGAGAGCAGGTTCGTATTGCCCTCGCCGCCGTATATCTCCTCCAGAATCTGCCTGAGCGAACGGGCGTCCAGGTGGCGGGTCAGCCGCCCGCCGCGCGCCATGGAGATGATGCCCGTCTCCTCCGAGACGATCAGGGCGACGCAGTCGGTCGTTTCGGACACGCCGAGCGCGGCGCGGTGGCGCGTGCCGAGTTCCCGGCTGATGCCGGTGTCCTCGCTCAGGGTCAGGATGCACGCGGCGGCCTCGATGCGGTGGCCGCGAATGATCATTGCCCCGTCGTGCAGCGGGGTGTTCGGCTCAAAGATATTCTCAATGAGCGGGGCGGAAATTTCGGCGTCGATGTGCGAGCCGCTCTCGATCACGTCCTGCAGGCCCGTTTGCTGCTCAATGACGATCAGCGCGCCGACGCGGCGGCGGGAAAGGTTCTGCATGGCGCCGATCAGCTCGGACACGATGTGATCCTGCAATCGTCGGCTCTCGCCGGACCTAATGCGGTCCAGCCGTGTGGAGCCCGCGCGGCCAATCTGTTCCAGCGCGCGGCGCAGCTCATTTTGGAACAGGACGACAATGACGACCGCGCCGCTGTTGACCACCATGTTCAAAATCCAGTTCAGCGCCTTGAACCCGAGCCAGTCGCTGGCCCAGTACAGGATGAACAGGACGCCGAGCCCCTTTAGCACCTGGGAGGCGCGCGTATCGCGCGTGAGCATGAGCAGTTTGTAGAGCAAAAAGGCCACGATGATGATGTCGAGGATGTCGGCGATCGTCGGGCGGCTTATGATGCTCCAAAGCAGGCTCGAGAGCTGCTGCCATAGCTGCTGCATGTAGGGGCCTCTCTTTCAGTGACGACGGCGGGGAACCTGGATTCCGAGCCATGAAAATCCCTGCTGTGAAGGGGTCCAGACCATTATACACCATGCCGGCAAATGTGCAAAGGCGCTATTCAATGAAATTTCTGACAAAACGGACGGTTTGGGCGAAAAAGTGCGCCCGCGCAGCGGCCTACAGAAGCATTGTCTCCGTCCTTGCCAGGTTTATCCGGATCAATTCCTGGGCGGCAGCGGCCGTTTCGGCGTCCGGCGCGTCGTACAGAAGCTGCGTCACGTCGGCCCACAGGTCCTCCACTTGGCGGCGGATCAGGTAGAACGCGAGCATTTTGGGGTTCAGCCGAAACTCCGGGCGCGCGCGCCCGTAAGCGTCCAGGAAGGCCTCCCACTGTGGCCAGCCCGCGAACATGAACAGATCCGCTTCCGGTGGGGCGAGGCACAGCCCCTCCCAGTCGATCAGCAACAAATCGCCGTTCGCGCGCATCAGGTTCCAGCCGTGCAGGTCCGTGTGGCACAGCACCAGGGGGGCAGTGCCCGCGCGCACCTCGTCGCGGAGCGAAAGCGTCCGGTTCGCGGCTTCCATAAGCATTTCCCTGTGCGGAAGCAGAAGCGCGGCGGCGGCGTCCCGGTCCGGCTGACAGTCCTGTAGATACTCCATCAAGCCGGTGCAGAAGAACATGGACGTATCCTCGATCAGCGCGTCCGTCGGGACGGGGATTTCCGCGCCGTAGCCGTGCAGCGCGGCCACGGCCTCGGCCAGCGCCGCCGTTTCCGTCGCGGTCAGCCCGGTTTTGCCGACCGTCTGGCCCTCGATGTAGCGATATACCAGATACACATGGCGCGCGTCCTCGTATTTGTAGCCGCCATCCCGCGTGGACACTGGCTGCACGACGCGGCGCGCCAGATCATCCTGCCGCGCGAGCCAGCGCAGCGCGGGCGTGTAGGCGTCAATCCGCGCGATCCACGGCCGGACGGCGACAAGGGTCTTGTCATAGACCTTGAAAAAGTAGTTGCCCCCGGCGGCGAACACTTTGTACGCGTCCGCGGACCAGCCCGCGCGCGCCTCCTTTTCGATCCTCAGCGCCGTGATGCCGAATGCTTCTTGCAGTATTGTTTTGAACTCCGCGTCTATCACGTTTTTTGCTCCTTCGCGCCGCGCAGCCGCGTGTATTTGATGACGGGGACATTATACGGGAAGCAGGGCGCGGAGGCAAGGCACGCGGCCAAGGTTGGGATTTCTCGCGCATCTCCTTGATGGCGTTGATTCGGAAGTCCCAGCCCCGCCCGATTTCCCAAACCAGCGCGGCCGTGAAGGAAATGATGCCGCCTAAAGATTTTCTTGCAAAAGGGGGTTGACAAGCGCGAGTACGCGTGCTAAAATCGCAAAAAACGTTAGACGGGGAATCGTGGTTGCCAGCAGGTCCCTTCAGAGAGCTTTCGGGCGGTGCGAGAAAGCGGGGCTGGGCGACGAATTCTTCCCCGGAGTTGCGGGCTGAAGCCATTCGGGTTCTAGGTCTCGCCGGGTTCGACCGTTACATCGAGCGGGGGTGTTGGCTCCCTGTGAGGCTTGTCGGCTTGTTTCTTGGAATAGGTTGACGGGCGAGATAGAGGTGGTACCGCGGTATATCCGCCCTCTGCTGTTGTGGCAGGGGGCGTTTTTTTATAGATTTTTATCGGTTTACAAAAAGAAAGCGAGGAATTGTCCATGAAAACACTAGGCCGTATCTTGCCGCTCGTACTCGTTTTGACGCTCGCCTGCGCGCCGCTTGCGCTGGCCGCGGAGCAGCCCATCCAGATCGGCGTCATCCAGATGATCCAGCACGCGGCGCTTGACGCCGCTTACGAAGGCTTTGTCGCCGCGCTGGCCGACGGCGGCTACGTGGACGGCGAGAACGTCGCCATCGACTACCAGAACGGCCAGGGCGACCAAGCGAACCTGTCGACCATCGCGGACCGGTTTGTCAGCAAGAATGTGAATTTGGTGCTGGCCATCGCGACACCCGCCGCGCTGGCCGTCGCGGGCAAGACGGCGGACATCCCGATCCTGGGCACCGCGATCACGGACTACGTGGAGGCGCGGCTGGTCGAGAGCAACGAAGCGCCGGGCACCAACGTCTCCGGCACGACGGACCTGGCGTCCATCGCGGACCAGATCGCCCTGGTGAAGCTGGCCGCACCGGAAGCCAAGACCATCGGCGTGCTGTACAACTCCGGCGAGGTCAATTCCGTCGTGCAGGCGGAGGAAGCGAAGAAGTGCATCGAGGCGCTGGGGTACGCGTATGTCGAAAAGACCGTGACGAACTCCAATGAAGTGCAGCAGGCGACCGAAGCCATCGCCAAACTATGCGACGTGATCTACATCCCGACCGACAATGTGCTGGCGGCCTCCATGCCGATCGTGTACGGCGTGGCCGTGGACGCGAAGAAGCCCGTGATCTGCGGCGAATCGGGCATGGTGAAGGCGGGCGGCCTGATGACCGTGGGCATCAACTACTACAACCTGGGCTACCAGACCGGCGAGATGGCCGTGCGCCTGCTGAACGATCCGACCCTGGACGTGAGCACCATGCCGGTCGAGAGCCAGACCGAGTACGACTACTGCGTGAACGCGACATTCGCGAAGGAGATCGGGTACGAGATTCCGGAGGAGCTGCAGCAGTACGCGGTGGAGATGGAATAGGGGCGTTTCACGGAGGAGGGCACCATGCTGGAAGTAAAGTTTTACGAAACGGACGAAATCGACGATTCCCTGCTGCGATACGCCGTCATCGTTTCGCGCTATCGGGGCCAATGGGTCCTCTGCAAGCACAAAGAGCGGAACACATGGGAGGTGCCCGGCGGCCACAGGGAAGCGGGTGAAACGGCGCTTGACGCGGCGAAGCGAGAACTGTATGAGGAAACGGGCGCCGTGGAATTCGCAATACAACCGGTATGCGTGTACGCAGTCCAACGGGGGACAGAGAGCCATGGGATGCTCTTCTACGCGGATATCGCCGCGCTCGGCGCGCTGCCCGATACAGAGATCGAGCGGATCGGTCTCTTTGACGAAACACCCGGCGCGCTGACGTACCCGCTCATCCAGCCGAAGCTGATCGACCGGGTTGCGGAGGTCCTGCGGGCCGGGGAACCCCTGGTGGAATCCGGCCCGGAGGAAACCGAACAAAACTGAAACGCGGACAAATACGGAGCGTGAGATCATGGGACAAATTCTTCAGGGCGCTGTCGCCCTCGGCCTTCTCTGGGCGGTGATGACCATCGGTGTCTACATCACCTACCGCATCCTGGACATCGCGGACCTGACCGTGGAGGGGAGCATCACGCTGGGCGGGGCGGTGTGCGCGGCGCTGATCAAGGGCGGCGCGAACCCGTTCCTCGCCACGGGCGCGGCGCTGGTGTGCGGGCTTGGCGCGGGGTTGGTCACCGGTCTGCTGCATACGAAGCTAAAAATCCCGGCGCTGTTGTCCGGCATCCTGACGATGATCGCGCTGTGGTCGGTGAACCTGCGCGTGATGGGGTCGGCGAACGTGTCGATCCTGCGCATGGACACGGTGTTCACGCCGGTCACGGCGCTGGGGCTGACCAAGTACGGGGCGTGGATCGCCGTGGGCGCGGCGCTGGCCATCGCGATTGTTTCATTATTGTATTGGTTCTTCGGCACGGAGCTGGGCAGCGCCATCCGCGCTACGGGCAACAACCCGAACATGGTGCGCGCGCAGGGCATCCACACGGACACGATGATCATCCTGGGGCTGATGCTCTCCAACGGGCTGGTCGCGCTGTCGGGCGCCCTGATCGCGCAGAGCCAGGCGTTCGCGGACATCCAGATGGGCACCGGGTCCATCGTGATCGGCCTCGCGTCGCTGATCGTGGGCGAGGTCCTGCTCGGGCGGCGGAACTTCTACGTCCGGCTGCTGTCCGTCGTGTTCGGCGCGATTGTGTACCGGCTGATCATCGCGGCGGTGATGGAGCTGGGCATGCAGCCCAACGACCTGAAGCTGTTCACAGCGGTGACGGTGGTCGTCGCGCTGTCCGCGCCAAGGTTCAAGGAATACCTCGGCACGATCAGAAAATCCATGAAGGGGGCTGTGCGGGATGCTTAACATGACGGACGTGACCAAGGTGTTCCTGCGCGGCACCGTCAACGCCAAGACGGCGCTGGACCACGTGACGCTGTCCATCGAAGAAGGCGATTTCGTCACGGTGATCGGCGGCAACGGCGCGGGCAAGTCCACGCTGCTGAACTGCGTGGCGGGCGTGTTCGCGCCGGACCAGGGGAGCGTGTGGATCGGCGGGGTGAACGTGACGAAGCTCGGCGAGCACAGGCGCGCCAAGTACCTGGGCCGCGTGTTCCAGGACCCGATGATGGGCACCGCCGCCGACATGACCATCGAGGAAAACCTGGCGCTGGCGCTCCGGCGCGGCAAGCGGCGCACGGTCCGCTGGGGCGTGACGGGGCCGGAGCACGCGCGGTATGAGGCGCTGCTTGGCGAACTGAACCTGGGACTGGAGACCCGTATGCGCGGCAAGGTGGGGCTGCTGTCCGGCGGGCAGCGGCAGGCGCTGACGCTGCTGATGGCCACGCTGCAAAGGCCGGGCCTGCTGCTGCTGGACGAGCATACCGCCGCGCTGGACCCCAAGACCGCCGAGACGGTGCTGCGCCTGAGCGACACCATCATCCGGGAGGAAAAGCTGACCGCGCTGATGGTGACGCACAACATGAAGCACGCACTGGCGTACGGCAACCGCCTACTGATGATGCACGAGGGGCGCGTCGTCGTGGATGTCCAGGGCGAAAGGAAGCGGCAACTGGCCGTGGACGACCTGCTGTCGCTGTTCGAGCAGGCGAGTGGGCAGACGATGGACAGCGACCGGGTGATGTTGGCGAATTAGTGGCCTTCCGTATTCATAAGCGAAGGCTCACTCAGAACCTTTGACGCCGCGAAAGCGTCCGCGAGGCGCCGGTACATGGCTTCGTCGTACCATTCCACCCACCACTCATTAAAGAACCAGTCGATCGCGTGCGGGTACTTTTCGCTCGTGAACTGCGGGTAGGAAGTATCCATATCGCGCACGATCGCCTGGACGTCCTCCTGATCCGGCGCGCGGTACTTGCCGTAGTGGACGAAGCGGCTGGTGGAGATTTCCCGGGGCTCCTGGGGCTTCTCCTCGGCCGGATAGCCAAGGGCCACCTGAATGGCCGGAAAGCAGTGGGCTTCGGGCAGGTTCAGCAGCTTTTTGATTTCGTCCGGGTTGCTGCGGTGGGCAAAGTTCGTAACAAGCGAATCGATGCCCATCGCCTTGGCCGCGATGGCGGCCGTCTGCGCGGCGGCGCAAACATCGTACATGCCAAACAGAAAATGATACAGCCTGATCTTCGGCAAAAAATCAGGATACCCAAGCGCCTGAGCGCAGTGAATCAGCCGCGTGTGGTCCAGCAAATAAAACAGTGTTGGCACGGATTTCCCGCCCGAATCGCCGCCGGAGACGGTATTCAGCGTTTCGGGATCATCCACGACGACGACGGAGATGTCCGTCCGGTTGCTGTTGTTGGCGGCGCAAAGGCTGTGCGCGATGATGGTGTCAATGTCCTCCCTGGAAACCTTTCGGTCGCTGAAATCCCAGTGCGCGCTGCGCAGGGAACGGATGACGTGCAGCGTATCCATGGTCAAATCCCCCTCTCTAAATTGCGGACGATGCGCCGGAGCGTATCCTCAAACGAAGTGATTTCCTCCTCGGTAAAGCCGTCGTAGAAGATTTCGTTCGCCTCGTCCGATACCCGGTCATAAGCGTCGCGCAGCGCCTCCGCCTTTTCGGTGATGCTGACGATGATCTGCCTGCGGTTGTGCGGATCGGGTTTTCGCGTGATGAGGCCGCCTGCTTCCATCCGGTCCAGCATGCTGGTCAGGGTGCTGTTGGCCAAGGAAGTCTGTTTCCCAATTTGCGAAATGGTGGGGCTCTGGTTTTCCCATAGCACATACAGAATGCGCCCCTGCGGCCCGTTGAAGGCATCGATGCCGGTGTCGCGGAGGATTTTTTCAAATGACCGCCCGCCAAGCTGCTTAATCTGCGAAATCAAGAAACCGCCGGAAGTTTTCATCGCGCGTCACCTCGTTTTTATGCAGTATATTACTATGTAGTAATATTGTCAATAAAGTTTTTGTAAATGCCGCCCGATATACGGCGCGGCGGCTTGCATTCACGCGGTTCTCGCCTGTATAATGTCGGTAGCGAAACAACACGTTACAATTATACAAAAAGTACAGGAGGGACACCCACGATGAAAGCCGACCCCAAAGCCTTTCCGATGACCAGCCCGAAGAACCGACTGCTCGGCACGCTGCCGAAGATCGGCATCCGCCCGTGCATCGACGGACGGCGCAACGGCGTCCGCGAGTCGCTGGAAGAGCCGACGATGAACCTTGCCAAGGCGATCGCCGCGTTCCTGACGAAGAACGTGTACCATAGCTGCGGTCTGCCGGCTGAATGCGTCATCGCCGAGACGTGCATCGGCGGCGTGGCCGAGGCGGCCGCGTGCGCTGATCTGTTCCGCCGGGAGAACGTGGGCCTGACCATCTCCGTGACGCCGTGCTGGTGCTACGGGTCGGAAACCATGGACATGGACCCGCTGACGCTCAAGGCGATCTACGGCTTCAACGGTACGGAGCGTCCCGGCGCGGTGTATCTGGCCGCCGTGCTCGCCGCGCACAACCAGAAGGGTCTGCCGGCCTTCGGCATCTACGGCCATGATGTGCTGGACATCGGCGACACGAACATCCCCGCCGACTGCCAGGAGAAGCTGCTGCTGTTCGCCAAGGCGGGCCTCGCCGTCGCGACGATGCGCGGCCAGTCCTACCTGTCCATGGGCGGCACGTCGATGGGCATCGCGGGGTCGATGGTGAATCCCGCGCTGCTGGAAAAGACGTTCGGCCTGCGGTCGGAGAGCGTGGACCTGTCGGAGTTCGTCCGCCGCTGGGAAGAGGGCATCTACGACAAGGATGAG
Source organism: Eubacteriales bacterium (assembly GCA_031550535.1). Taxonomy (GTDB): domain Bacteria; phylum Bacillota; class Clostridia; order Christensenellales; family Aristaeellaceae; genus Avichristensenella. The sequence continues at coordinate 27,793 of JAVBOM010000083.1, read as the reverse complement.
TTCGCGCTGGCACTGAAATGGGTGGACCAGAACGTGACATTCGCGGACTGGGACAAGAATGAGCCCGCGAAGCGGCACAGCCCGGAAAAGAAGCGCGAGGTGCTGGAAACCAACATCAAGATGTACCTGATCGCGCGCGACCTGATGATCGGCAACCCGAAACTCGCCGAGATGGGCTTTGTGGAGGAATCCTGCGGGCACAACGCGATTGCCGCTGGCTTCCAGGGGCAGCGGCAGTGGACGGATCACTTCCCGAACGCCGATTTCCTGGAGAGCCTCCTGTGCACGTCCTTTGACTGGAACGGGATCCGTGAGCCGTACGTCGTCGCCACGGAGAACGACCACTTAAACGGCCTCACGATGCTGATGGGCAAGCTCCTGACGAACCTGGCGCAGGGTTTCGCGGACGTGCGCACGTACTGGAGCCCCGAGGCGGTGGAGCGCGTCAGCGGCTGGAAGCCCGTGGGCGGCGCGGCGAACGGCTTCATCCATCTGATTAACTCCGGCGCGGTAACGCTGGAGGCGGCGGGGCAGGTCGAGGTGAACGGGGAGCCGGGCATGAAGCCCTGGTGGACGCTGACGGGCGAGGAGTGCGGCAAAACGCTGGACGCCACGGACTACAGCTACGGCGACCTGGGCTACTTCCGGGGCGGCGGGTATTCTTCGCACCTGCGCACGCGCGGCGGTATGCCGATGACGATGGCGCGGCTGAACCTGGTCGAGGGGCTCGGCCCGGTGCTGCAGATCGCCGAGGGTGCGACGGTGGAGCTGCCGGGGGAAGTGAACGACATCCTGGAAAAGCGCACGGACCCGACCTGGCCCACGACGTGGTTTGTGCCGCGCCTGACGGATGATCCGGCGTTCCGCGATGTGTACACCGTGATGGCGAACTGGGGCGCGAACCACGGCGCGTTCAGCTACGGCCACATCGGCGCGGAGCTGATTACGCTGGCGGCGATGCTGCGCATCCCGGTCTGCATGCACAACGTGCCGGAGGAGAACATTTTCCGCCCGAGCGCGTGGGCCGCGTTCGGCACCAAGGACCCGGAGGGCGCGGATTTCCGGGCGTGCGCGAATTTCGGGCCGCTGTACGGGAAGAAATAGGCGGAAGCGAGCGTTTTCTCTTCGGATAGGGGGATGGCGAACGCCGTCCCTCGTTTTTTTGTTGCGTGTCGATTCATGTCGATGCTTGTCAGCAACCCTTCTATTGGTGTATGATAGGGCCATCCATCCCAATATTACTGTACGCACGGAAAGGAAACAATCGCTATGTCGATGAAAGGCCGCTATACAGCGCGCGACCGGCTCGCCGCGCACCTGACATTGCTCATCGTTTTTGCCATGCTGCTACTTAGCGTCGTGGCGCTCTACATGATCGGGCTGTTCAAGCCCGTGGAGTGGGCGGTCGCCCTGTCGGACACGAAGCCGTTGGAAATCCAGACAATCGAACAGTTCAAGGCCGCGCAGGCGGCGGCGAAGGAAGCCGAGCAGGCGGAGGCGGACGCCACACAGACGCCGGAGAGCGGCGCGACGCAAAGCCCCGCTGCGCGCGTGCTGGACTGGCTGTTCCCGTCCGCGCGCGCGGAGGCTGCGCCCGCAGAAACGGCTGCCGCCGGGGACGCCGCGCCGGAAACCGGAACCCCCACCGCGGGCGCGGACCTGGACGCGCTCCTGGACGATATCGAGGCCGGGGAGCGGGAGACGGACATCGCCAAAGAGGACCAGATCACCGTCGCCAAGACCGACCTGGCCGTGAACAAGAGCCTGCCCGCCGACTGGTTCAACGTGCTCCTGCTGGCGACGGACAGCCGCGACCTTACGGTCAGCAACGGCCGCACGGACGTGATGATCATCGCCTCCGTCAACGCCAAGACGGGCGAAGTGAAGCTGTCGTCCCTGGCGCGCGACATGTATGTGCCCATTCCGGGCGTGCCGACGTCCAACCGGCTCAACGCCGCCTTTGCCTACGGCGGGGCGAACCTGGCGATGAAGACGGTGAACCATAACTTTGAGACGAACATCGAGTATTACGTGCTGGTCAACTTCAATACCATGGCCGCGATCATCGACTCGCTGGGCGGCGTGGACATCCCGCTGGTGGGCGAGGAGTACAAGCAGATCAACGAGAACGTCGCGGTGAGCGAGGATTACGAGGGTTTTGCCAAGAGCTCCACGCGCCGCGCGCTGACGGCGGACGACACGGAGAAGGTCGTCCACCTGGACGGTTTGCAGGGCGTTGGCTACGCGCGCATCCGCAAGATTGACAACGACCTGCAGCGCAGCAGCCGGCAGCGCATTTTGCTGCAGGCGATGCTGGACAAGGTGATGCAGAACGCCACGCTGCCCACGCTGCTGAACCTGTTCAACAGCATGAGCCGGACGACCGAGACGAACCTGGTCGTCACCAAGGTGATGGAAATCGGTGGCATGTTGCTGCTGGCGGACGACATCACCATCACGGAGACATCGCTGCCCATCGCCGGGAGCTATAACTACTCGATGCAGACGGATAACAAGGGGAAGGAAATCAATGTGCTGCAGTTCAACGGCCCGCAGAACGTTCAGTCGCTGCATGAGTTCATTTATGGAGAGTACAAGCCGGCAAAATGATAAGCGCGCTGTGTATTTTGCTATCCGCGTCCCTGGGGTTCACGCCCACGCCGGCCGACACGCTGCGCGCGCGCACGATCCTGGTGGAGCTCGCGCAGCATAACGAGGAAAGCCGCAGCATGGACGTGAACGATCACGGCCAATGCAGGCGGTTCCAGGCCGATTCGTTCGCGAAGGCGGCCGAGGGGTTCACGCTGTCGGAGTACCCGGGCGTCACGCTGTACCTCCCGCTCGACCACGCCAAGCAGGAGGTGAGCGGCCGCCCGGCCGGCACCTGCTGGGACATGCCGGACGCGTCCACGGGCAACGCCTTTGTGGAAGCCGCGCGGTTTGAGTTTGATGCGGCGCTGCCCGAAGGGGAGAATGTTGCCGTCGCGCTGGAGTTCCTCACCAATGTGCGCGCGGGGGACATGCTGCAGATGGTCGGCCGGTACAACAGCGGCGGGCGGGGCACGCACACGCTGATGTTCACCCAGCCGTATGATCCGCGCTCCGAGTATCTCTATTGGTCCGATTCCAACTTTGCCAACCGCCGCGTGGACGGCATTCGGTACGGGTCCGTGCGCGCGTACCAGCGCTGGACGCTCCGGGAGGTCGCGGGGTGGCTCGCGTCCGAGGGGAACAACGGTGCGACGCTATACCGCCTGCGGGACGATGTGACCGCGCGCTAGCGTCCTGGGGAAAAGATAGGCCAAGCCTGGCAAGGCGTCTACAAAAGGGAGGGACGGCCATGGAGCCCGGGAAGCTGTATCTGGAGATCATCAACAACCTGCCCGACGGAGTGTATTTTGTTGACATGGAGCGGCGCATCACGTTCTGGAACCGCGCGGCGGAGGACATCACCGGCTACAAAGCGGACGAAATTCTCGGCCAGCGCTGCCAGGATAACCTGCTCAATCATATCGACCGCGACGGGCGTCAGCTGTGCCTGTATGGCTGCCCGCTCTACGCGTCGATCATCGACGGCCACCAGCGCACGGACGAGGTGCTGCTCCGGCACAAGAAGGGGTACCGCATCCCGGTCCGGGTGAATATCTTCCCCATTCGGGACGAAGGCAACATCGTCGGTGCGGTGGAAATCTTCACGCCGAGCTCGCCGACCGTGTACGAGGACGATCTGGTTGAAAACCTGTCGAACATCGCGATGAGCGACGCGCTCACCGGCCTTGCCAATCGGCGAAAGGTCGAGACATACCTGGAATACCGGTTACATGAGCTGCGCCGGTTTGAGAGCAGGTTCTGCGTGGTCTTTTTCGATATCGACAATTTCAGCGCGTTTAACGACCAGTACGGCCATCAGGCGGGGGACAATGTGCTGGTCAGCGTGTCCAAGACCATCAAGCGGAACCTGCGCAAGACCGATATGGTGGGGCGCTGGGGCGGGGAAGAGTTCATCGGCGTCTTTGAAATCACCAACGACTATGAGGCGGCGCTGATGGCGGAGAAGCTGCGCGTGCTGATCGCCAAATCCGAGGTGGTGCACGGGCGGAAGGCGCTTTCCGTCTCCGCGTCGCTCGGCGCGACGGTGGGGCGGAGCGAGGATACCCTGGAAGCCATCGTCGCGCGCGTGGATGGGCTCATGTACCAAAGCAAGCAAAAGGGAAAGAACTGCGTGTCGACGGATTGCTGACGCTACCCCCTGTTTTTCTTTGGGTTTCTGCAAGTGCCATGGGCAATCGACCTCGGCTGGGCCGGGGTTTTTCTGTTTGCCGTTTTTTGGAAGAAAAACGGGGATGTGCTCCGTCTATTGAATACTAAGGATTGCTGGTTTGATGCAAAAAGGGCTATCACCCCGCTTTTCGCGGAATGACAGCCCCGGCCAAGCGCGGGCTGCGCTTTTTGACACGATATGCCCGCCCGGCGGCGCTACTCTTCCAGATACCGCCGCGCTTCCTGCATCAGCTCCTCCTGGTACGCCCGCGTGCCATCCTTATACTGGAAGATCACGCAATCATCCGCCGTGCCCAGGTACACGTGGTCGATGGGGTTCTTCTCCGTGGCTTCCTTGTCCGCCTCGATGGCCGCGAGCAGTGACGCGATATCGAGGATGCGCTCGCAGTAGACCGGCTCGGCGCTGGTGTACGCGATCTGCGTGACACCGAGGCTGAGCAGCTTGTTCAGCGAAGTGACGGCCGCCTCCAGCGTCAGCCACTGTTCGGACGACCGCGCGACCAGGATCAGCCGCGTGCCTTCCGCGCTGTCGTCGCTCAGGTGCTGCTTGAAGTCCAGCCGTTTCTCCAGCGTTTCGTTCCACAGGTTGATCTTCAGCCCGCCGCCCAGGGTCACGCGCGATACGTTGCCCTTCTCCACGGACAGGCCGTTCCGCTTGGTCGCAAGGTCCAGGGTCGTCAGGCCGTTTTCCACGAGCACGGGCGTGTAGCGGTCGCTGATCTGGCTCAGCTCCGTGTTCAGGATGAGGGACGTATCGCTCGCGGGGTTCTTCTCGGTTTTCGCGCCCTCCGTTTGCGTGGCCGCGTCCAGGTCGCCGGTGGTCTCGCAGTCCGTCAGGTCCAGCACGGGCGCTTCCTCGGCGAAGTAATCGCCGCTAAACAGCAGGGGTTCACCCGCGAAGGCAACCGACACGTTCACCGCGCGCACCGCGGACCCGGCCGTGCCGCCCGCGCCGCCAATCAGCGTGCAGCCGTCCGACAGCGTGAGGTCGCTCGCGTCGCCGGGGGTGGCGCGCTCCAGCCATATGGCGCTCCCGCCCTCCTGGCCGAGGCCCGATGTCACGGTCGCCTTTTCGGTGACGGCAACGCTCTGCCGGTCCTCGCAGGCCGTGCAGGCGGGGGAGTGGATGCCGTTGCCGCCCGTGTATACCCCAGGGCCGCCGACAGCCGTGCTGCCTCCGCGAAGCTGAACCTTCGCGCACGCGGGCGCGTCCACGCCGGCCCCGCCGTTTGCCAGGCCGATCGCGCCGACGGACGCCGCCGTGTCCGTCAATAGCGCGCTGCCGGCGCAGCCTTCCACGCGGATTCCAGCGCCGCCGTACAGGTGACCCGCGCCGCCCTGGGCGTACGCCTTGCCCCGCAGAAGAGCGCCCTGCTTGGCGCCGGTCAGGAGCACGCCGTCGCCGCCGCGCTCGCCTTCCGGACCGCTGCGGCCGCCGATGGCGCGCGCCACGCCGGCAAGCACCGCCACGGTGCCCTCGCCACACAGCGTCAGCGCCGCGCCGCCGTTTTCATCGCGTACGCCGTGCGTGCCCATAAGCGTGATGTCCTGGAAGATCACGGTGCCCCGGTCCACCTGCGCGCCCGTGATGGAATATCCGTTGCCCAGGATGGTTACGGTGGCATCCGCCTCGAGGCCGGCTTCGTCCGCCTCGCGCGTGACGTTGCCTGGCAGCTTTATCTCTTTTGTGCCGCTGGCGACCTGCTTTTGCAGCCAGGACCATTCGGCAGTGGGAATCGGTTTGGTGCTGACGCCAAGCGCGGGCGCGGACACCGCCAGCAGGAAGGACGATATGAGCAACGCAAGGAACAATTTCTTTACCATTTTCGCCTCACTGTATGTACATATTGAGATGAGGTAGGGATTCCTGCGGAATCCCCTTATGGCGCCCGATTCTTCGAATCAGCGCCGCCGTCCGTGTTGGAAGTATAGCACAAACCCTTCCGGATGAAAAGTGGCAGTCCTTGACAATTAAGGTCACATCCGGTATGATGATAACCGGAAAAATGTATGCATTTATCCTCTAACGGAGGTGCGGCTGTTGAAGGTTGATCTGTCTTGCCCGCTTGAACTGTGGGCGTTTGAGCTGCCGACAAAAGAGAATTCGACGTGTTCCTTCACGTTTTTTAATTTAGGGGATCGGACCATCTCGTCCATCCAGGTGACAGTCACCTGCTTTGACGCGGCGGACAGCGTGCTTTCCCGCCGCATCGAGCGGCCGATGGCGCTGGACGCGAAGGGGCGGGAGACGTTTGCCGTCGCCATTTCCACGGAGGGAATGGCGGTGGAAGCGGTGGACCTGATCATCGACAAGGCGTGGTTTGAGGATGGCAGCGAGTGGCGCAGGGCGCAGGAGGCGCGGCTGACCGATTACCAGCCCAACGAGCTGCCGCCAAACCGCAAATTGGAACAGCTTCGCTATGTCGCCGGGAACGACGCGGTCGGCTACCCGAGCGACCAGCGGAACGTGTGGATTTGCGTCTGCGGCCGTGTGAACGCGGCGGAGGAGAAGATCTGCAAGCGCTGCCTGCGCGATAAAAAAGACGTGTTCGCGCGCTTTTCCGCCGGAGCCATCCAAAAATCAATTGACCAGCGCGAGCGTGAGTTGGAAGAAAAAGCGCGCATCGCGCGTGAGGAAGCCTCGCGGCAGGAATTTCTCCGCCAGGAGAAGGCGCGCCGCAAAAAGCGCAACCGCCGCGCGCGGTCGGCCATTTTCTGCGTGACGCTTGTCGTCGGCGCGGCCACGTATTTGTTCATCGTGCTCGGTCTGCCGGAGCTTCGGTATCAGTCCGCCAAATCGGCCCTCGCCGCGGGGGATTTCACCGACGCGCGCGTGACGTTTGTGGAGCTGGTGGACTACCGTGACGCGGAGGACCTGGTCAAGGAGTGCGACCTGCGCGCGGCCAAGGCGTATGCCGCTTCCGGCAGCGAGGACAGGATCAACGAGGCGCTTGGCATCCTGGACCTGCTGGGCGAAGCGTACCCCGGCGTGCCGGAGGCGAGAACCGAGGCCAACTACCAGAAGGGCACCGCGCTGATGAAGAGCGGCAGAAACGCCGATGCCGCCGAGATATTCTCGGGCCTCCGGGGATACCAGGACGCGGATATCCTGCGCGAAACGGCCGTGTACGACGCGGGCGTGCAGGAGATGAACGCTTCGCAGTATGAATCCGCGAAGGCGCGCTTCGCCTCGCTGGGGCTGTACAAGGACGCGGCCGCGCTCGCCAAGGAGTGCGTGTACCGCCCGGCCACCAAGCTGATGGCCGACGGCGGGTATGAGCAGGCGGTCGTCCTGCTCAGTGAGATCAAAGGATACAGGGACACCAGCGCGCTTCTGCTGGAAGCGACGTACCAGAGCGCGCTGCAGGCGCAGCGGAGCGGCGATTACGACAAGGCCGCCGAGCGGTTCAAGGACCTCGGTTCCTATGAGGACGCCAGCGACCAGATGAAGGAAACGACGTACCTGGCGGCGACCGCCGCGCAGAAGAGCGGCGACTGGACCAACGCGGCGGAGCTGTTTGCGACGTTCAAAAACTACAAGGATTCGGCGGAGCAGTACAAGCTCTGCTATTACACGCCCGCGAAGGCGCTCATGGACGAAAAGAAATACGCCGAGGCGGCCGTGCTGTTCCTGGAGGTTCCCGGGTACGAGGACGCGGACGACCTGTACAAGCAGTGCCTGTACCTGCCCGCGATGGACGCCATGAAGGCGAAGGACTACACAACGGCCATCGAACTGCTGGAACCTATCAAAAAGTATAAGGATTCCGAAAAGCAGCTTGGCATTGCGCACTATGGGCAAGCGGATCAGTTGGAGAAGGATGGCGACCTGGAAGCCGCGATTGAGGCGTTTGAGGCGCTGGGCGAATATGAGGACGCGGCCAAGCGTGTGAACGCCGCGCGGTATGCCTTGGCGGAGAAAGCTTTTGCCGAGGGGCTTTTCTCTCAGGCGGAGGAAGCGTTCGCCATGCTGGGGGATTACGAGGACGCGGCGGATCGGGTGAAGGAATGCGAATACGAGCTCGCGCTGATGATGCTCCCCAAGGAGAACATCTCGGAAAGCGAGGACCTGCAGGCGGTCTATGACAAGCTGACCGCCATCGAGGGCTATACACAGGCGACGGAGAAGGCGCAGGAGGTCGCGTACGCGATGGGTGTCCGGTTTGTGGCTGAGGAGGACATGACATCCGCCACCGAGGCGTTCACGCTTGCGGGCAAGTACAAAGACGCGGACGAGCGCCGCAAGGAGTGCATCTACGCGCGCGCGAAGGTATTGTATGAGGACCTGGACTACCAGCAGGCGGCCGAGATGTTCGACAGCATCGCCGACTATTCGGACGCCAGGGTGCTGCGGGATGAGGCGTACGATAGCTGGCTGCTGGTCAAGGCGACGGTCGCCTACGACCTGTACATGATGGAAGCGTACGACCTTGTGGTGGTCACGCTGGAGGACCTGGACATGGATACGCTGCCCCGGGTGTACGCGAAGCTGAAGGACTACTACCTGGAAGCGAACCTGAAACAGGCCAGGAAGCTGATCGGGGAGAACCGCGCGCTGGAGGCGTACAAGTACCTGGCGGAGTGCAAGGGCTTCAAGACCGCCGATGAGCTGCTGAGCAAGAACATCTACCGCGTCCTGGGTACCTGGGAGTCGGAGATGGGCAACGTATTCGCGTTCTTCTTTGACGGTTCCTGCGTGATTGACGGGACCGCGATGCGGTTTAACATGTTCAACGCCTACGGAATTTCCGTCGGGGAAACGGACGACACCCTGGAACGGAAGTATAGCTTCGCCAACGGAACCGAAACATCGCTGACCCTGCGGGAGGACGCGACCGGCAAGTCCATCCGCCTTACGCGGGTGCGGGAAGCCGAGGAAACGCAGTCCGAAAACGCGTTCGCCGGCCGTCCTGTCGTGGAAAGCGTGACAAAGGCGGGCGAAGGTGAGGAAGCGGCGGCGAACGGCATGGAGGAAGGGACGGAGCCGGGCGAGGATGAAGCCGCGGCCACACCGACGGCCACGGCAAGGCCGAAACCCGCGGCCACGCCGACGCCGAGCGCCACGCAGGTGACGGGCGCCAGCGCCACCTATATCCCCACCGCGACGCCAAAGGCGAACTGATGAGCGGGCAGGATACAGCGCCGCTTTACGAGTGGGAGGACGTTGTCCGCCGGGGGAAAGGGCTTGGCCGCTCGCTCGGGTTTGCCACGGCAAACCTCCCGATGCCCGCGCCGGACACGGTGCGCCAGGGCGTGTATGCGGGCCGCGTGCGCGTGGAAGGCGCGTGGTGGCCGGCGGTTGTGAACATCGGCAAGCACCCGACCGCGCCGGACGGGCCTCCGGCGACCGAGGCGCACGTGATCGGGTATGCGGGGGAGCTGTACGGCAAGCGCGTGCGCGTGAGGCTAACGCACTTCCTTCGAGAGGAAAAGCGGTTTGAATCGCTGGAGGCGCTCCGCGCGCAGATCGGCGCGGATGTGGCGGAAGCCGCGCGGCTGATGGGGGAGTAGGGCAAGATCGTGGCGAAAGATTTAACGCTCATATGGTCTTCTGCCGAGATGAAAGAAGCCATCTGGGAGTACAGACAGGAATACGTTGACGTTGGCGAAACCGCGATCAGAGGTAAGGATTCCTGGCGGAATCCTCTCATGGCGCCCGATTCTTCGAATCAGCGCCGCCGTCACGGAAGCTGCGGCCTAGCCCGTGCCGCTGATTTTAACGCGTGGCTTGCGGTTGCCCTTTCAATAGAAAAGGAGACGCTGAGAAACGGTGTGCACGCAAGCACCTTCTTTCCGTCCGAAAAACCGATCAAAAAATCATCGGGAGCGTCCAGCTGCTCCATTCGCTAACGCCCGAACTGGAGCGGCATGGCGGGCATATCGGGTATGGAGTTCGCCCGTCGGAGCGGCGACAGGGCTATGGGAAACAACAGCTCTTGCTTGTTCTGGATGAGGCGCGTATGCTGAACATCCCCAGAGTGATGATTGTATGCGACAAGGATAATCTTCCTTCGCCTAAAACCGCCGTTGGTTGTGGCGGCATTTTGACCTGCGAGAATACGTTTGAGGGTATTGAGCAGCAAGTCTACTGGATTGACATTTGTTGACATACAGGGCGGGATGACCGAAGTCATCCCGCCCTGTATGTTTCTATGTTCTTTCCTTCGCCCCTATGGGCGAACCATCTATCGCTGCCAGGAGGGGGAGTCCTTAGCTCAGTCGATGATCTTGACCTCGACCGTCAGCGTGATGTATTCGCCGTCAGGAATCGGTTCGTCCGCCTTCACGGTGCGGACGCCGGGGATGCGGTACACTTCCAGCTCGATGGTCTCGCCGATCGCGTGCGAGCGGAGAATGGACTGCAGCTCCGTGCTGGTGGTGACGCGCTTGCCGTCGGCCTTCATGATCAGGTCGTCCACCTGCAGGCCGGCCGCTTCGGCGGGGGAGCCCTTTTCAACGCTGCGCACCAAGATGCTCTTGGGCAGGCTGTCCTTGGTCGGCTCGTCGCTGTCGCTCGGCAGATCGGAGATGGTAACGCCCATGCGCGGGTACTGCACGGAGCCGTGCGCGATCAGGTCATCCGCGATCTTGGAAACCGTGTTGATCGGGATCGCCAGGCCCATGCCCTCAATGCTCGCCATGCTGGAATAGCCGGAACTGGACAGCTTCATGGACGTGATGCCCACCAGCTCGCCGCGGATGTTGAAGAGGCCGCCGCCGCTGTTGCCGTTGTTGATGGCCGCGCTGGTCTGGATCATCTCCACAGACGTGGCCTTGCTGCTGCGCTCCAGGGCGGACATGTCGCGGTTTACGCCGCTGATGACGCCGACGGTCAGCGTGTTGGAGAAGCTCTCGTCAATCGGCGTGCCGATGACCAGCGCCCAGTCACCCACGGACAGCTCGTCGGAATTGCCGATCTTGGCGGCCGGCGCGTCCAGGCCGTCCACTTTGAGCACCGCGATGTCGCTCTCCGCATCGCCCGCGACATACTCGGCCGTGTATTCCTCGTCGTTGTAGATGACGGAAATGCCCTCGGCCACCTTGCTGCCGCCGGCCGTGACGACGTGGTAGTTGGTGACGACGCTGCCGTCCGCGCTGATCACAACGCCGGAGCCGACGAACGAGGAGTTGTTGAGAATGCGACCGTCGCGGACCTGTAGCTGCGAGGTCAGCTTGATGCCGACGACGGACTGGCTGGCCTCGGCGTAGACGGCCTTGAACGGGCTGTCCAGGTCCGAGGCGACGGACGCCTGGGCGACCAGCGCGGACAGGCTTTCCGCCGTGGCGGCGCGGGGGTGAAGCAGGCTATCGCTGACGGCAAGGCCGATGCATGTGCCCAGCAGCGCCACCGCGAGGGTAACCGCGAGAATTTTTGCGCGAGAAGTTTTTTTCGTTTCCATTTTAATCTATGCCTCCCTTTTTCCTCCCTTTTGTTTCACCCATAGGATACCACCCTTTTTTGTAAAAAGTATGAATGGTTTTTGAATGATTCGCTATTCTTCTGAAATCCACTTTCGGCGCGAAAGCTCCGGGTTTGCGCGCCGTGGCAAAACACGGGGGCCGGCCGTTTCGCATAGGTTGTGGGGGAACCCATCCAAAGTGGAAACCGGGGGAATTGCGATGAGCATTGTCATTTATCTGGCGCTTTGGGTCGCGATTGGGCTGCTGGCGGGCGTGATCGCCAACTGGATATCGGAGACGGGCGTGTGGCCGTGGTTCTGGGTGGACCTGTTCTGCGGCCTGTCCGGCGCGATCATCTCCGGCTACTTTGTCACGAAGGCGCTTTTCGGCATCTCCGTGGTGCTCAGTGCGTTCAGCTTGATTCTGGCCGGGGCTGGAGCGGTGCTCCTGCTGCTGCTCGCGCGTGTGCTGCGCAGGATCATGTCATAACAAAACGGCGGCGCGCAACCGGAAGTCGCGAGCTATGAAGGGGATTCTGAAAGGAATCCGTACCGCGACGGCGGCGAGGATTTGAAGAATCAGGCGCCATCAGAGGATTCCGCAAGGAATCCTTACCTTATCAGAATAAGCGAAGCGGCCCCAGCGGACAAAATCCGGCGGCCGCTTCTTCTTTGATGGGGCGCAAAATGCGGACGATTCGCCGGACCGTAGTCTCCGCCGCCGCCGGGCGTCATATCCTTCTAGCGGAAGGGTTTCCTTGCGGGATCCCCCTCATGGCGCCCGATTCTTCGAATCAGCGCCGCTGACGAGGTAAGGTTTCCTCGCGGAATTCCTTTATGGCGCTGATTTCTCCAATCCGCGCCGTCATCTAGGAGGTGGCGTATGCTGACCGCTCTGTTGCTCCTGCTGAAGGATGCCCTGTTCTTTTTTGGCTATGTGTCCAGCCGATCGGCCTTTCCCAAACCGCTGTCGCCCGTGGAGGAGCGAGCGTGCATCCGCCGCATGAAGGAAGGCGATGACGCCGCGCGCAGAAAGCTCATCGAGCATAACCTTCGCCTCGTCGCGCACATCGCGCGCAAGTACACCGTGCCCGGCTATGACTCCGACGATCTGATCTCCATTGGCACCATCGGGCTGATCAAGGCGGTGGGCACGTTCAAGCCCGACAGCGGCGCGACGCTCTCCACCTACGCCAGCCGCTGTATCGAAAATGAGATCCTGATGTGCCTGCGCGCGTCCCAGAAGCGCAAGAACGACGTATCGCTCAACGACGCCGTGGGCAAGGACACCGACGGCAACGAAATCGCGTACATAGACGTGCTGGGAACGGAGCCGGACGCCGTGACCGACGAGGTGGACCGCCGCATCAACCTGCACCGGATCGAACGGCTGATCCGCGAGATACTTCCCGAACGGGAGCGCACGGTGCTGGAGCTCCGGTACGGGCTGATCGACGGCAGGCAGCGGCCGCAGTACGAGATCGCGTCGCTGCTGGGCATCTCCAGGTCCTATGTCTCCAGGCTGGAGAAGAAGGCCGTGCAGATGCTGGAGAAAGGGCTGAAGGGGCTATAGCATAAAAAGAGAGGGCCGCGCTCGCAGCCCCCTCGGATTACACTCCCCGCTCCTTGTCATACTGCTCCCACAGCGGCCAATACTTCGCCGCGGCGGCCTCGTGCTCCGCCAGGGTCTTGTTGAAGACCAGCGTGCCCTCCTGCGGGCTGGCGGAGGTGAAGTACAGGTATTGCTCGGCGACGAACGCCTCGTCCGGGTACAGCGCCGCCTTGATCGCGGCTTTGGATGGACTGCAGACCGGCCCGATGGGCAGCCCCTTGTTCATGTAGGTATTGTACGGGGAGGCGACGCCAAGCTCCGAGTTTGGCAACGCCATTTTTTTGGAGCCCGAGTAGTACTTGAGGGTAACGTCGGAATCCAACTTCATGTCCAGCTTCAGCCGGTTGTGGAACACGGCGGAAACCTTCGTGAAGTCGTCGGTCTTGGCCTCCTTTTCGATCATGGACGCCATCGTGATGATCTAGTCCATGGTCATGCCTAGCTCCTCGGCGCGCGCGTGATCCTCGGCGCTGAAGACGGCCTCCACCTGGGAGATCAGCTTGGTCATCACGTTGTCCATCGTCGCCGTGGTGTATATTTCGTATGTATCCGGCGCGAGATAGCCCTCCAGCAGGTACTTGCGCTGGCTGGCCGTTCCGGTCTTCAGCACTTCGTCGATATAGTAGTATTTGCTGTAGGTATCCTTGTCGTTGCACGCAGCAAGGAATGCCTCGCGGCTTTCCGCGACGCCCACGCTGACCAGATAGTCCGCGATGTCCTCCGCCGTCCAGCCGGGGATAATCGTGATTTTGCGCGTAATGGGGTTGCCGTCGCCGGTGGTGAGCTGGTTAATGATCTCGCTCAGCGTCATCGCGCGCGTCAGCGTGTATTCGCCCGTCTGAATTTTCTGGCTCATGCCCTGGAAGTCCATCAGGTATTTGAGCACGGAGCGGTTGCGGATCAGACCCTGCTGCTCCAGCTTATTGGTGACGGACGTGAGCGATGAACCGCTCTCCACAACAAACGTAATGGGCGTGCTGTCGCCGGGGTCCACGGGGTTGAAGAATTTATCGCCCAGCATGTTCCAGCCGGTCAGCAGAATGCCGGCCAGCAGGATCAAGGCGCCCAGGGTGATGAGCACCGGGCGCGCGGCGCGCCACAGCCAGTCATACCAGAAGAAGCCGTATTTCCGTTCCTCGTGCAGGGACTTATGGTCGTATCGCTTGCGCTCTTTCACGCGCGCGCTCCTTTCGAGGCGGCGGCGAGGAACCGAAGATTCCGAGCCATAAAGGGATTTCGCAAGAAACCCCACCGCTATGCCTACACGTTCAGCATATCCATGTTGATGCCGCCCGCTTCGGAAATGATTTTGAACACGTCCGCCAGCAGCTTCTGCACGCGCATTTCCGCCATCAGGTATGCCTGCACGTCACCGTTCATGTAGAGCAGGGACGCGATTTGCTGAAATCTGCGCGTGTCGTCTTCGCCGACCGCCGGGCCGCCCATCGCCTGGAGCTGCAGCGCGGTCTGCAGGCGCTTGTATTCCGCCAGCAGCGCGCGGTTTGTGTCGTCCGCCTCGGCGATTTCCTTCAGGCGCGCGGCGTCCCGCGTTTCGTCGCTCTCGCGGATGGCCCGCGCGAGCTCGTGCGCGATGTCATAGACATTCATGCGTGTTCCTCCTAATAGAACGAAAAAGCCGGGGCGAAGCGTCCCTTCTACATTTTAGGGAGTAGCTTGCACCCCGGCGCTTCATATCATACGTCGACGATGATCGGCAGAATCATGGGGTTGCGCTTGATCTGCTCGTAGATGAACTTGTGCAGCTGATCGCGCACGCGGGTCTTGATCGCGTTCCAGTCCGATGGTTCGATCTGCTCGTATTCGCCCACAATGCGGCGGACAATGTCGCGGACGCTCTCCATCAGGTCCTCGGCTTCGCGCATGTAGACGAACCCGCGCGAGATGATGTCCGGCCCCGCGACGAGCACGCCTTCCTCATTATCAATCGCCATGACGACGATGATGAGGCCGTCCTGCGAGAGGTGCTTGCGGTCGCGCAGCACCACATTGCCCACGTCGCCAATGCCCAGGCCGTCCACCAGCACGCTGCCCGACGGCACGGTGCCGACGATGCTCGCGCCGGAGGCGCTCAGCTCGATGATCGAGCCTTCTTCCGGGATGATGGTGTTCTTTTCGCTCATGCCCATGCTCTGCGCGAGCTTCGCGTGCTGGCACAGGTGGCGGTATTCGCCGTGCACGGGGATGAAGAACTTCGGCTTGGCGAGCGCGTGGATGATTTTCAGCTCCTCGCGGCAGGCGTGGCCGGACACGTGCACCTCGGCCAGCGATTCGTAGATGACGGCCGCGCCGCAGCGGTACAGCTGGTTGATCATGCGGGACACGAGCTTTTCATTGCCCGGGATGACGGACGAGGACAGGATGACCAGGTCGGTCGGGCGGATTTTCACCTTGCGGTGCTCGCCGAACGCCATGCGCATCAAGCCGCTCATGGATTCGCCCTGGCTGCCCGTGGTCATGATGACCACTTCATCATCGTTATAGCGGTCCAGGTCGTCAATGTCGATCTGCCGCCCCTCCGGGATGCGCAGTTCGCCGAGCTGCACGGCCATCTTCGTGATGTTCACCATGCTGCGGCCGACGACGCAGATCTTTCTGCCATACTGCATCGCCGCGTCGACCACCATCTGGATGCGGCTGACGTTGGAGGCGAAGGACGCGACGATGATGCGGCCCTTCGCGTCGCGGAACAGGTTCTTAAACGTCTCAAAGACGTTGCGCTCGGTCATTGTGAAGCCGGGGCGTTCGACATTGGTGGAGTCGGCCAGCAGCGCCAGCAGCCCGCGGTTGCCCACCTTGGCGATGGCGCTCAGGTCCGTAGGGTCGCCGTCGATAGGGGTGTAATCGATCTTGAAGTCGCCGGTGTGCAGGATGGTGCCTGCCGGCGTGGTGATGGCCAGCGCCACGGAACCCGAGATGGAATGGCTCATTTTGATGAACTCGACGCTGAACTTGCCCAGGTGGATCACGTCGCCCGCCTTGACGACGTTCAGCGAACCGGCGTTCACTTTGTGCTCCTTCAGCTTGTGCTCGATCAGCGCGAGCGTGAGCCGCGTGCCGTAGACCGGCGCGGGCACCTGCGCAAAGACATACGGGGTGGCCCCGATATGGTCCTCGTGCCCGTGGGTGATGACATAGCCGCGCACGCGGTGTTTATTCTTCTGCAGGTAGGTGATGTCGGGGATGACAAGGTCAATGCCGAGCATGTCCTCGCGCGGGAACACCAGCCCGCAATCGACAACGATCAGATCGTCCCCGAACTCAAAGACGGTCATGTTCTTGCCGATCTCATCCACACCGCCCAGCGGAATAATGCGTACCTTTGGTTTCTCTGCCATAGAAACCCTCCTTCCAAATCCAAAACAAAAATATCACAAGCAAAAACAACGCTCGACGCAAGGCGAACGCCGTTCTCCTTTGGATGCACGCTCCCTATGAAGTCTATCAAACACGCGGCATCACAGCCGCGTGATGGATTCAAAAATCGCGGGAAATCATACTTTAACCCCCATAGCATACCACAGTTTGCGGGTTTACGCCAGCGAAAATACATGATGTGCGGGAAAAAGTTTATGACGGGGAAGAACAAGTGATGCGTGACCTTGACTTCGAGTTCACTCCAGGAGGTATACTGGAGGCAAGACATACGAAGGAAGTGACGCGGCATGAAAATGCGCAGGCTTGGCGGTCTGACGGTATCCGCCGTCGGCTTTGGCTGCATGGGGTTCAGCCACGGATACGGGCCCGGACCGGACCGGGCGGAGGCGATCCGGCTGATGCGCCGGGCGTTTGACCTGGGGTGTACCTTTTTCGACACGGCGGAAGGCTATGGCGCGGGCGACAACGAAAAGCTGGTCGGCGAGGCGCTCGGGCCGATCCGGAATCGGGTTGTCGTCGCGACGAAGCTGCACATTGACACGCTGGCTGAGGCGGGGACGTTTGAGCGGCTCCGGCGGAGCATCCGCGCGCACCTGGACGCGTCACTCGGGCGGCTTTCGATGGATCATGTCGACTTGTATTACCAGCACAGGGTCAACAAGGACATCCCGGTGGAGGACGTGGCGCGGGTGATGGGGGAGTTAATCCGGGAGGGCAAAATCCTCGGCTGGGGACAGTCCCAGGCAACGGAGGACGAGATCCAGCGGGCGCACGCTGTCACGCCGATTGCCGCCATCCAGAGCGAGTACTCGATGATGGAGCGGATGTTTGAGAAGGATGTCCTCCCGGCGTGCGAGGCGCTGGGGATCGGGTTCGTGCCGTTTTCGCCGCTGGCCAGCGGGTTCCTGTCCGGCAAAACGACGGCCGGGAGCGGCTACACCGGCGACGACGTGCGGCGGGTCATCACCCGCTTCAGCGAGGACAACTTCCGCGCGAACCAGCCGCTGCTGGATATGCTCCGCGCGTTCGCGGCAAGCAAAGGGAGCACGCCCGCGCAGATTTCCCTCGCATGGATGCTGCGCAAGCGGGATTTCATCGTGCCGATTCCCGGCATGCGGAGCGTTCAGCGGATTGAGGAGAACCTTGGCGCGGCGGACGTCATGCTGACGGCGGGCGAATATGCGCAGATTGAGGCGGAGTTGGCGAATATCCCCATCCATGGCAACCGCACGGACAGGGATATTGGAAAGCTGCGGGGAATGCTGTAAGTATGCCTTTGAAGGCGGCGCGAGTTTTTGCCCAAATGGCGATGCGTACGGTTGACAAATTGTGGGAAATGGCATAAAATAACAATAGAAGATTGGGCGATAAGGACGGAAGGAGCGGTGTTTAGGGAGGGTGATCCGCAATGAAGAGGAATGGATTTCTTGCGAAATCCTTTTATGGCGCCCGATGTTTCAAATCAGCGCCGCCGTCAAGGAAGTGCGCATGGATCGGGTTGCTTCTTGTGCTGACGGGGTTGTTTACCGCTTTCGATGGGACGGACGAAATCGACCTTACGACATTGCGAAATGAGGATGGCGACTACGCGTACCACGGAATCGCCTGGGGTTCCTCGCCGGAAGAGGTGGAGAACGCACTGGGCATTGATTTCGCGGACGCGATGAAGCTGACTTCCGTGTCCCAAGAATTCTGCGACTACAATTTCAAGAACAGCGCCCGGCTGAACGGTTATACTGCTTCCACATCGATTGAATTCATAGACGATGGGCTTTCGTCGGTGCACTATAGTTTCAATGGGGAGCAGGGCAATCTCGCCGTGCTATACGATACGCTGGCCGACGCTTTGACCGAACTGTACGGCGAACCGGACGCCCGGGTTGACGAGGACGACATTGCCGACACAATATCCTTGCCGGGGGGAGGGGCCCTTGCCGTCGTCACGGGCAGGCATATGCGGCGCTGGGTGTCCACTGTGGGCACGGAGACAACATTGCTTATCATTCAGCGCGTCGAAATAAACGGGAAAACGGAAGCCGTGCTGTCCGTGAATATCGTGCCTTCCCTCCCATAAGCAGCATCCGGTTTGCGCTGCCATACAACAAGAATGCCCGCAGGACAGAAAAATCTGCCGTGCGGGCATTGTTAATGCCTCTATGATGGCGGCGCTGATTCGAAGAATCGGGCGCCATAAGGGGATTCCGGCAGGAATCCCTACTTCTGCGCCTCCTGCCTGATCTTCTTCAGCGTTTTCAGCGCGTTATCCCCGCCGCGCCCGAACAGGTCGTGCAGGCGGCGGTACTCGGCGAACAGGCGGTCATACACGGCCACATTCTCCGGGATGGGCCGGTACACGGTGTCCTTCACGCCGCCCATCTCCCTTGCCGCGCCCTGGATGGTGTCATAGCCGCCGTTCGCTTTCCCGGCCGCGACCGCGCCGAACATCGCGCTGCCCAGCGCCGGGGCCTGCGCGGAGCGGGAGATGAAGATTTCGCGGTTCACCACATCGCTGTAGATCTGCATCATCATCGGGTTTTTCTCCGCGATGCCGCCGCACGCGTACAATTCGTCGATGGCGACGCCGTTTTCCGCGAACGTGTCCACGATCATCCGGGTGCCGTAGGCCGTCGCCTCGATCAGCGCGCGATACATGTCCTCGGGCTTGGTTTGCAGTGTCATGCCGAGCATCACGCCGGTCAGGTTCGCATCCACCAGCACGGAACGGTTGCCGTTCCACCAATCCAGCGCCAGCAGCCCGCTTTCGCCGACGGCCAGCTTCGCCGCTTTCTCGGTCAAAAGCTGCTGGATGTGCAGCCCGCGCTCGCGCGCCTCGGTCATATACCGCTCGGGCACGCAGTTCTCCACAAACCAGGCGAAGTGGTCGCCCACGCAGCTCTGGCCCGCCTCAAAGCCCATGTACCCAGGGATGACGCCGTCCTCCACCACGCCGCACATGCCGGGCACCAGCTTTTCCTCGCGCCCCAGCACGATGTGGCACGTGGATGTGCCCATAATCATCAGCAGCTTGCCCGGGTCCGTGATGCCGAGCGCCGGCATGGCGACGTGCGCGTCCACGTTCGCGACGGCCACCGCCGTGCCCACCGGCAGGCCCGTGAGCTTCGCCGCCTCTGCCGTGATCTCGCCCGCCTTCGCGCCGATGGGGTAGATGTCGCGGGAGAGCTTCTCCTCCACGACACGGCGCAGGCGCGGGTCCAGCGCGGCGAAGAAGTCCTCCGAAGGATACCCCTCGCGCTTGGACCACATGGCCTTGTACCCGGCCGTGCACGCGTTGCGCGCCTCGCGGCCGCAGAGCTGCCAGATGACCCAGTCGGCCGCCTCAATGAAGCGGTCGGCGGCGGCGTACACCTCGGGCGCTTGTTCCAATGTCTGCCAGATTTTCGGAATGGCCCATTCGGACGATATTTTGCCGCCGTAGCGGTTCAGGAACGTTTCCCCGCGCGCCCCGGCAATGGCGTTCAGCCGGTCGGCGTGGTCCTGCGCGGCGTGATGCTTCCAGAGCTTGATGTACGCGTGCGGGTTGTGCTCGAAGTCCGGCAGGAAGCACAGCGGCGTGCCGTCCGCCTTGCAGGGCATCAGCGTGCAGGCCGTGAAATCGATCCCCAGGCCCACGACATCCTTCGGGTCCACGCCGCTGTCCGCCATGGCCCCGGGAATCGTGCCGGCCAGGCAGTCCAGATAATCCCGGGGATGCTCCAGCGCCCAGTCCGTGCCAAGGCGCGTGCCGTCCGGCAGCGCTTCGTCCATCACGGCGTGCGGATAGTCCATCGCCCGGGCCGCCAGCTCGCGCCCGGTGCCGATCTCCACGACGAGCGCGCGCGCCGACAGCGTGCCAAAGTCCACGCCGATCGCATACTTGGCCATGGTGTTACGCCTCCTCAAACTGTCTCATGTAGCGCAGGAAGTTCTGTCCGGCAATGCCCTCGACCTCCTGGGCGGAAAAGCCCCGGCGGCTCAGCGCGGCCAGCAGGTTCGGAATTTGTCCCGGGTGCGTCAGCCCCTCGGGCGCCTTGTCGATGCCGTCAAAGTCCGAGCCGAAGCCGACGTGCTCCACGCCGCCCAGCTCCGCGATATGCTGGATGTGGTCCACCACCGTCTCCACGTCCGCATGGCCGGTGCCGGACAGGAAGTTCGTATAGAAGTTGATGCCGATCCAGCCGTCCCGGTCGATCAGGGCGCGGATCTGGTCGTCCGTGAGGTTCCGCGTGTGCATGCAGAGCTTGCGGCAGCAGGAGTGCGAGGCCATGGGCGGCTTGTCGCTATGGAACACGAGGTCCCAGAACCCGCCCTCGCCCAGGTGCGAAACGTCCGCCGCGATGCCCAGGCGGTTCATTTCGCGCACGACCTCCCAGCCGAAGGGCTTCAGGCCGTGCTGACCGCCGTCGCAGTGCGGATAGGCGATCAGGTTTTCGTGGTTCCAGGTGAGCGCCATCAGCCGGACGCCGAGCTTTCGGTAATCCCGCAGCGTTTCCAGCGAATCGCCGATGATCTCGCCGCCCTCGATGGACAGCATCAGGCAGGTTTCGCCGTCCTTAGCGTCAAACGGGCTGTCCACCTTGCGCACGCCGTGGTCCGTGAGCGTGTGAAGCGCCGCGAACTGCGCGTCCGCCATGGCGCGCGGCGCGCGCGGCCCCATGCCCTTCGGCCCGTCCGATCCGGCGAACAGGGCGCACACCTGCAATGTCACGCCGCCGTCCCGAAGGCGTTCAGGCGTGACATCGGGCGTGGCGCTCTTGCTAAACTCGTTGACGGGGGCCGAGCGGGCCAGCAGCGTATCGCAGTGGGTATCCACGATGTACATGCGAAATCCCCTCCTTATTTGACTGTATTTGGCTAGATAATTGCTATGTGCATCATACACGAAAACGGGGGAAATGAAAAGGGGCGGAAATGTGAACGGCGGCGCGGAAGGATATAACCATCAAACGCCGGATCGGTAGCGCGGACGGTCGAGGTGACGCATGATAGAGTTGACATTATGTGCGAACGGTATATAATTATACAAAACAAAAGAGGGTGAAGGTATGAAAAGGAAGCTCTTGGCGATGCTCGTATTGGTCATGGGTTTGCTGCCCGCCGTTGGCTTGGGGGAGAATCCATATGCCACGGTGTCGGAGGGCATTCTCTATTTTAACGAAGTTGGCACGGAGCTGGAGTCCGCAATCGTCGAAATAAATGGGTTTGAAGAGCGTGACGACGGCATACTGCACCTTGCGCACCAGTACAGGTTGAAGCCGCACGAGTATACGATCGTTCCTACCCCTGTGGGGGTGGTGGGCGTAGACATCCATATGGATAGCGCACCGGACGATCAAACGTATGATCAGGTTGAATTCAGAATAACGGGGGGATGGAACGCGGCGGACAGGATGCGAAAGTATTCTTCAGTTTCCAACGGGTATCAGTCCATCCCGCAGCGGCTGTATCTGTACCGTCTACAGACGAACGGCATGGAGGAGGGTTCCATCAGAAGCATCAGTTCGATCATCCTTGACCCAACCCGAGGGGATTTCAACACCAGCTATCACATGTACATTCAGGAACTGCAACTCACGGGCGGAGGGGGGATGCAGGAAGGGTTAGACGATGCGGATAGCGTGTACCTCGTCGGCGGGGACTATGTGCAGTTTACTCTCACGCCGTTTGCCGAGTTCACCGGACCGGGTTATTACCAGCTGTTTGAATGCGAAAAAAACCTGAGGAAACTTGCCATCGGGGAGTCTGTCACCGTTGCGCTTAAGGAAAATGTCAAAACCTCGCGGAAACGCACAATCACGATCACGAAAGAGGCGCTCCTGCGCGATGTCAACCTGACCCCGGACGAGGTCGCCCTGCAGAACATCATTGTCATACCCGATCCGATTGTGTGGCCGGAGAACGCCATCGGCAGGATTGTCGTGCTTTCCAGCGGCACCAATGTCCGCGAGGGCGGCAGCACGGACTACAAGGCGATCGGCAAAGTGCATCAGGGCGATGCCTTCTTCGCCCTCGGAATGTCGCCCTCTGGATGGTATGGCTTTGAACTGCCCGGGGGCGGGCTGGCGTATATTTCGCCCAAGATGGTGGAGTTTGAGCCCCGGCCAAAGTGAGGGCGGGGCGCGATAAGGGCGGAAATGTTAACGGAATTCTCATGAACGCATCATATTGGGTTCATAAAAGGGCGGTATGATAATGACATCAAAAGCGAAAGAGGTGATGCCGATGGACGACGCGGCCGCCGGGCAAGGGCCAAGCAGGGCAAGTAAGGAGCAAGGAGGGATGCGCCGGGATCGGACAAGCCAATCGGGCCAGACGGGCCAGTAAGCCATACAACCAGTAGACCGTACACACGAACTCATGCGAAAGAGGATAGCGAGTGAAATTCATATACCCCTCCGGCCGCGCCGGAGGGGGTTTGCTTTTTTTACATCCCACATATATTCCTTGTTTTTTCGCGCCCCCCGCTGTACAATGACGGCGGTTTACACATAGAGGTAAGGATTCCTGGCGGAATTCGCCTACGGCGCCCGATGTTGCAAATCAGCGCCGCCATCGAAGGGGGGAGCTCACCTTGGTCCGTGACCGCGCGTTTTACCGCACGATTTTCACCATCGCCCTGCCGTCGGCGCTTCAGGGGCTGGTATCCTTTCTGGTCGTTCTGGCCGATAACATGATGGTTTCCACCCTGGGCGACACGGTGTACGCGGGCGTGGCGCAGTCAAACGGCGCGACCGCCTTTTTCACCGCGACGATCACCGGGCTGATCGGCGGGTCATCCGTATTGATCTCGCAGTACTGGGGCAAGCGGGACACGGCGCGCATCCGGCGCATTTTCGCGTTCGTGTCGTGGATATGCCTGGCGGTCGCGGCAGCGTTCGTGCTGGCCATCTCGCTGTTCCCGGCGGGGGTGCTGGGCCTTCTGGTATCCGATCCGGAAGTGATCCGGGCGGCGGTGCCGTACCTGACCTTGGTGTGCTGGTCGTACCTGCCCTACGCGGTCTCCATGGCGCTGGTGGGCATGCTGCGCAGCGTGGAGATCGTCAAGGTGACGCTGTACACGACGTTTCTGTCGCTGGTGGCCAATATCGGCCTGAACTACGTGTTCATCTTCGGGAAGCTCGGCATGCCCGCGATGGGCGCGCGTGGCGCGGCGCTGGCCACGGTGCTGGCGCGGGTGCTGGAGCTTTGCGTCGTCTGGGTGTACGCGTTCCGGGTGCAGAAGCGGTTTCCGCTCCACCCGCGCGACCTGCTGCGCGGGGATAGGCTGCTGCTGAAGGACTACCTGCGCTACGGGCTGCCGGTGGGCATTGTGGACGCGCAGTGGGCCATTGTGGGGTTCTGCAAGGTGGCGATCATCGGCCGCCTGGGCGAGCGCATGATCGCGGCCAACAGCATTGGCGATTCGCTGATGCAGCTCGGCATGATCTTCACATCCAGCCTGGCGGGCGGCGCGTGCGTGGTGATCGGCAAGACGGTGGGCGCGGGGGATTACAAGCGCACCCGCGCGTATTCCAACACGATCCAGATCATGTTCCTGATGATCGGCGTGGTGATGGCGGCGGTGGTGTTCCTGGTCCGCGCGCCGTTCGCGTCGCTGTACGGCGTTTCCGGGGAGGCGCAGTCGCTGGCGGTTGAGATGATCGGGCTGGCGGCGGTGTCGCTCGTCGGGACGACATACCACGCGTCCTGCTTTGTGGGCATCAACCGGGGCGCGGGGGACAGCCGGTTTGTGATGGCGGTGGACATGATCTGCGGCTGGCTGGTGGTGCTGCCGCTGGCGTATGTGGCCGCGTTCGTGCTGAAGCTGCCGCTGCCCTGGATCTTCGTGGTGCTGCGAATTGACCAATTCTTCAAGTGGATTATTGCGTTCTTCCGCCTGCGTGGCGATAAATGGATCAGAAATGTTACGCGAAGTGACGAAATGGTGAACGTGTGAAAAAGCTATTGCCCTTAAAGCGACAATGTGCTATAGTGCATCCGTCGCTCAGGCCATGGCCTGTAATCGATAATCCAACGTAATATTGAGCTGGGAGGATGGCATGGGCCTTAAAAAATGTCAACGCTGTGAGTTAAACTATATTTTGGATGACGGCGATCTGTGTACCGTGTGCCGCGAAGAGGTGCGCGGGACGCGAACAAAGGACGAGGCGACGCTGCTCTGCTCCGTCTGTGGCGAGGTGCCGGCGCTGCCGGGTGAGGACATGTGCAGGAGCTGCCTGTCGGAGATACGCTCCATTGAGGTGCTGTCCACGGACAGCGAGGAGGACACCTCCGTGGAGGCTGCGGAGATCAACCCGG
Source organism: Eubacteriales bacterium (assembly GCA_031550535.1). Taxonomy (GTDB): domain Bacteria; phylum Bacillota; class Clostridia; order Christensenellales; family Aristaeellaceae; genus Avichristensenella. The sequence goes on along the minus strand of JAVBOM010000083.1, from coordinate 2,809 downwards.
ACCCGGTCAGCAGCCTGGACGAAATCGAGGGCGTCGGCACGATCGACGACGACGAAGAGGCGGGCGAGGACGAGGAAGACGCCGACATGCCGCTGGATGAGATGGACGCCTTGGATACGATGGAAGCATAATTCAAACGCGATGAAAACGAATGGGGCCATGCGCTGGATAGAGGCGCACGGCCCTTTTTGGTTTGAGCGTTTTTATTTTTGCGGCGCTGATGCGAAGAATCGGGCACCTAAGATAGGGATTCCTTGCGGAATCCTCTTATGGCGCCCGATTTTGCAAATCAGCGCCGCCGTCATGGAAGGATTCCGTGAGGAATCCTTGCCTCTTTTCACCCCGTTAGCCCGGCAAAAGCGCCACCCCGAGCGCCTGCTCCGCCGCGTAGGCGATTTTCAGCAGCGTCGCCTCGTCAAACCGCCGCGCGATCCAGTACGAGCCGACGGGCACATTGTCCTTCCGCTTTCCGACCGGGATGGTCACGGCCGGGAAACCGGCAAACGGCGCGATGTTGCTCGGCGCGGCGCAGAGGAGCACGTCAAGCGTCCGCTCGTCAAACGCGCGGTCCAGCGCCGCGATCAGGGCCTCGCGCGCCCGCATGGCCTCCCAGTACGCGGCCTCGGTCAGGCGGCCGGACGCCGCGTTTTGCGCTTCCAGCAGCCGCGACTGGCCGTAGCGCAGCGCGTCCGCCGCGTGCGCCTGGTTGAAGCGGACGATGTCGCCGAGCGTCCTGACCGGCGCCGCGGGGCCGAGCGCGGCCAGATACGCGTCCATGCACCGCTGAAATTCATACTGCATCACATCCAGCGTGTTTTTCGCGCGCTCCATGCCAACACCCTCGACCAGCGTGGCGCCGGCCTCCGTGAGGAGCGCCAGGAGCGCGGCAAAGGCGGCCTTGGCGTCCGCGCTCTGGGTATCCTCGTGGGCGCGGTTGACGCCGATTCGGGCGCCGCGCAGGCCGCCTGCGTCCAGGCAGTCCGCGTAGGACGCTGTGCGCCGCCCGCCCGCCGCCAGGGTGGCCGGGTCCCGGGCATCCTCGCCCGCCAGCGCGTCCAGCAGCAGCGCGGCGTCGCGCACGCGGCGCGCCATCGGGCCGGCGGTGTCTAGCGTGACGGAAATGGGGGCGATGCCCGTGCGGCTGACAAGGCCGAGCGTCGGCTTGATGCCCACAACGCCGTTGCACCACGCGGGCGAGAGGATCGACCCGCTCGTCTCCGTGCCCACGGACACAGGGCACAGCCCGGCCGCGACGGCGGCGGCGGAACCGGAACTGGACCCGGAAACGTCCTCGTCGCGGTTGTAGGGATTGAGCACCTGGCCGCCGCGCGAGCTGTAGCCGTTTTTCATGTCGTTTGCCATGAAGTTGGCGAACTCCGTCATGTTGGCCTTGCCGAGGATCACCGCGTCCGCGTCGCGCAGTCGGCGGACAACGTGCGCGTCCTCCGGCGCGAAGTTGCCGGAAAGCGCAATGGACCCGGCGGTGGTCTGCAGCTTGTCCGCCGTGTTGATGTTGTCCTTTAGCAGTACCGGCACGCCGAACAGCGGGCCGAGCGGCTCTCCGGCGCGCAGCTTGGCGTCCAGCGCGTCCGCGATCATCAGCGCGTCCGGGTTGATTTCCAGCACGGCATTCACGCCGCCTTCGCACTGGCTGACGGCCATGATCCGGTCGATGTACGCGAACACGAGGGCGCGGACGGTGATCTCGCCGTCCAAAAGGGCGCAGCGGATGTCCGCGATGGAGGCGGATACGATGTCAAGCATGGGATTTCCTCCGTATAAAATGTGAAATAATGGAATTGGTGATATTGTACGGGATGGGGGAGCGGTTTGCAAGGGCGGCAATGTTTTCGGTAGGTGGTCTATTTTGGCACATTGCCCAATGATGTCCGCCTTGCCGCGCGGCGCGGCGGCACGATAAGATCAACAAAGCGGACCCGGCAAAGCAAGCCAAGTCCGCTCCACATATGTACGTTTCCCTTGCCGTGAGGCAAAGAAGGGATTTTTAAGGGCATAGCCCTTAAACGGGGTCCGGGGCGGAGCCCCGGCGGTCTCACCTCACCCCAGCACTGCCTTCAGATCCGCCTCCGGCGTGCTGATCGGCCGGATTCCGTAGTTTTCGACGAGCACGTTCAACACGTTCGGCGACACAAACGCGGGCAGCGTCGGGCCAAGGAAGATGTTCTTGATGCCCAGGTGCAGCAGTGTCAGCAGGATGGCGACGGCCTTCTGCTCGTACCAGGACAGCACGAGGGTCAGCGGCAGGTCGTTCACGCCGCAACCAAACGCCTCGGCGAGCGCCACCGCGACCTTGATCGCGCTGTAGGCGTCGTTGCACTGGCCCATGTCCAAGATGCGGGGCAAGCCGCCGATCTCGCCGATGTCCAGGTCGTTGAAGCGGTACTTGCCGCAGGCCAGGGTCAGGATCATCGAGTCCTTGGGCGATTGCTTGACGAAGTCCGTGTAGTAGTTGCGGCCCGGGCGCGCGCCATCGCAGCCGCCGACCAGGAAGAAGTGCCGGATCGCGCCGGACTTGACGGCGGAAACGACCGTATCCGCGACGCCGAGCACCGTCCCGTGGGAGAAGCCGGTGGTCACCTGCGTGCCGCCGTTGATGCCGGTCATCGGGTGCTCCTCTTTGTAGCCGCCCAGCGCCAGCGCCTTTTCGATCACGGGGGTAAAGTCCTTATCCTCGCCGATGTGCACAAGCTCCGGATACGCGACGACCTCGGTGGTGAACACGCGGTCCTTATAGCTGTCCTTGGGCGGCATCAGGCAGTTGGTGGTAAACAGCACCGGCGCGGGAATA
>JAVBOM010000055.1:0-78399 GCA_031550535.1 Eubacteriales bacterium | reverse complement strand
ATGCCCCTGGAGTTTGTGGGCAAGGACCCGGCCGTGCTCGCGGAGCTGACGGGCTTCCCGAACACGCTGCTCGTTACGGTGGACTGCCAGCACGGGGCGGGCAATGTCACCAAGATCCCGGCCGAGCACGTCTGCGTGATCAAGGGCGCGGCGCTGATTCGGAGAATCGGGCGCCATATGGGGATTCCGCCAGGAATCCCCTCCTCTGTGCGGGCAATTGGTGAAAAATGACAATTCGTCAAGCATATTATCCCGCAAGCCGCCACGAATGTCAACGGCACGTTACATGCAAGCGGTTGAATATTTCATTTTTGTGAATATTTGAGAATTTGCCGGCTTAACCAGTGTTTTCCGCTGGAACACCTGACGAAAAACGCGCGGCGGTAGAGGTGGGTGTAACCGGGAAAGCACGCGACGCGCCCGGCCTCACGTCGGTCGCGCCGTATCGCTCCGCGCCCAGTTCATCAACGCGTATCCCCTGCCGCGCTCCGCCTGGATGCGCAGGCCGCTGCCCGTGGCCAGCAGCTTGGAGCGCAGCCTGGAAATCTGCACGCGCACGGCATGCTCGTCGTCCACCGCGTCCATGCCCCACGCGACGCGGGACAGCGCCCGGTTGGACACATGCTGCCCTTCCTGCCGCGCCAGCGCGAGCAGCAGCGCAAACTCGCGCGGGGTCAGGTGCACTTCGCGGCCGCTGATGCTCGCCGTCATGGTGGAGATGTCCAGCGTCAGCGGACCGCGGACGATCAGCCCGTTCGGCGCTTCCTCCTCCAGCATGTTGTCCCGCACCTGCTGCGCAACGAATTGCTCGCGCCTGAGCATCGCCTCGATTTTCATCAGCAGCACGTTCAGGTCATAGGGCTTGACCATGTAGTCATCCCCTCCGGCGCGCAGGCCCCGGATGATGTCGCCGCAATCGCCCAGCGCGGACAGGAACAGGATGGGCACCACCATGGTCTTGCGCAACTCCTCGCAGAATGTCAGGCCCGACCCGTCCGGCAGCAGGACATCCAGGACAATCAGGTCAGGCGCCTTTTGCAGGACCAGCGCCCGCGCCTCCGCGAGGGTCTCCACCGCCTGCACAAGATACCCGGACTTCACAAGCGCCTCACGGTTGATGGTACGGACATAGTCGTTGTCCTCAATCAGCATAATGGTCTTGTTCATGTATCCTCCTCGCATGATGGCGGCGCTGATTTGGAAAATCGGGCGCCATAAAGGGATTTCGCTAGAAATCCCTACCTCTCAACCGGCAGTGTAAACGTGACGCACGTCCCTTCGCCGGGTACGCTCTCAATCCAGATGGCGCCTCCCTGCGCCTCGATCACCTCGCGGCTGATGGCAAGGCCCAGGCCGGTGCCGCCGTCGCCGCTCGCTCCGCGCTCAAACACGCGCCCCACCAGCGCCGGGTCAATGCCGTCGCCGCTGTCGGCCACCTCAAACACGACGTGGTCTCTCTCATGCCGGACAGCGATGGTCAGCGCGCCGCCCTTCATGTGGCGGTTCGCGTTCGCGCACAGGTTCATCAGCACCTGCAGCAGCATATCGTCGTTCGCGCGCGCCGGCGGACAGTCCTGTTCCACTTCGATCAACAAATTGTTCGCGTTTTTTTGCAGGATCGGCTCGATCACCGCCGCCGCGCGCGTCAGGATCTCCTCCGGCTGCACGGCCCGTAGACCCATGATGTCATGCTCATCTATGGACGTGCTCAGCAAGCCTCCGACAAGCGCGGCCAGCCGCTGTGCCTCCGAGGAAATGGCGCTCAGGTGTTTTTGCGTTTTTTCGCCCGTGGCGCCCTCCTCCACCTGCCACGAAACGAGCTGCGCGAAGCCGCTCATCACGGTCAGCGGCGTTCTCATTTCATGGCTGATGTTGGCGAGAAAGTCCGTCTTGAGCCGGTTCAGGCGCTCCAGCAGGCGGTTCGTCTCCGCCATCTCGCGCTCCGCGTCCCGCGCCCTGGCAAGCTCCGCCTCCGTCCGCGTGAAGCGCAGGGTCAGCGCGAGCGCGTTGGCAAATACAAAAATCAGCATCCCAAGCTGCGTCAGGTTCAGGTCATCAAGCCTGAGATACCGCACGAGGTCCAGGAGCATGCAGGCGGTGAGCCCCGCCGTGCCGAGCAGCACCAGCCTTTGCTCCGCGCGCGACGCGTGCGTCTTGCCCACGCGAAACGCCAGCAGGGTCACCGCGGCGACGGCGAGCAGCGCGGTGAGTACGTGTACAACATTCAGCACATGCGTGAAGATGTACGGTGGCAAAAGAGCCACCAGGAGCGCGTAGGTGGCGGACATCGCAAACCCGAAGCGCAGAAGCGGGCGCGGCAGCAGCCGCTCGAACATGCTGTCGACATACAGCGAAAAGCACAGCAGAAAGCCGTTCATCGCCAGGTGTTCCGTCTTGTATGCCACGGTCCAGGCGAGATTTGGAAACACCACCATAATCAGCTTATGGTCCGTGCAGAGCGACCGCACGGCCACCAGCAGGCAGGCGAGCGAAAACCAGAGGAAGTGCAGGCGGTTCTGGAAGAACAGGTAAATGCCGAAGAAAAACAGGCTCGCCATCAGCATGCAGCCGATGGCCATGCTGCCCGTGAACAGGATGTTCGCACGGAGCGCGGTAATCTTCTCCTGCGGCCCGATATACTGCGCGTAAAGCTGCCCGCCCGCCGCGTGTACGAAGCCCGACCGCTGGATGACGATCTCCGTCTCGTTGCTTACCGGCGTGAAGTACACCGCGTAGTGGTTCGTTTTGGGGACCATCGTCTCCAGGCTGTCGCCAGGCGTGCCGACGGCGGAGAGCAGCTCCCCGCCCACCCACACGGTTTGCGCGTAGGTCGCGCTGTACGCGGTCATGCCGTACACAATGCCGGGCGGGAGGGGGAGCGTGAGCCGGTATGTGCCATAGCGCGCGCCCTGCGCATCGTCGAGCGGCGCGGGGGCATTGCCGGCGGCGAAATCCTCCGGCGTGAGCAGCGCGTTCGGATACCAGGCGAAGCACGCGTCGGCAACGCGGGCGACCTGGGACGTGAAATCCACACCCGCGAGCGCCTCCGGCGTCTCCACGGGCACGGCACGCGCGCCGGTCAGCAGCACAATGCCGCCGAACAGCACGATGACCGCGCCAAAGAACAGTATGAGGTTGCGCAGGACCAGCGCGTTTCGCATCGGGTCCTTCCCCTCTCTGACGGTATTGTCGGCGGCGCAATTGAACAAACGGACAGGTTTATTCTACCATCCTTATGCGAGATTGGCAATCATGATTAAGAACAATAAGCAAAAAACGCGGTAGGCATTACCGCGCGCACCGCGCATTTTGCGTACCTGTGGGCGTTACATCGGGAACAGCGGCAGCTCCTCCAGGAAGATGATGTCGTCCCGCTTCATAGCGTCGCCCTCGGCCAGAATGGCCGCGCGCGCCGCCACGGTCGCCCCGGCCTTGACCACCAGGCGCTCCACCGCGCCGATGGATTCGCCGGTCGAGATCACGTCGTCCACGATGGCCACGCGCTTGCCCCGGATGCGCTGGGCGTCGTTCCCGTCAAGGCACAGCACCTGCTTTTTCTGTGTGGTGATGGACACCACCTCGTCCACGAGCGGCTCGCCCATGTAGGGCTTGACGCTCTTGCGCGCCACAATATAGCGCGGCATGCCCATCAGGCGCGCCATCTCCATCACCAGCGGAATGCCCTTGGCCTCCGCCGTGATGAGCAGGTCGATGTCCCGGAGCTTTTCCACCAGCAGCGGCGCGCAGCGGATGACGATCTCCGCGTCGCCCAGGATGACGAAGCTGGCGATGGCGAGGTCCTGTGCGACCTGCATCACGGGGAGCGGCCGCAGAAGGCCCGCCACGCGGAGGGGATATGTATCGCCGGGTTTGTAGTTGCTCATGCGCACCTCTCCTTTTATAGGCCCAGGGGGCCCGCGATCAGCTTGACAACGATGCCCGCCAGCAGGCCGAAGAACGGGTCCGCGATGGCGGTGACAGTCAGGGCCACGCCGCCCGCGAGGATGCCGCCCGGCTGGCTGGCGTCAAACGCGCCGGCCGCGTTCGTGGGCACGGTGACCACCGCGCCGAGCACCAGCAGGAACCCCGCGATGGACTGGCTGGCCACGTACCGGCCGATTTTCGGCAGGAGGCGAAAGACCAGGATCAGCGCCATGATCGCCATCATGATGACGCCCGCCCACACTGCGTGCGGCGCGGACGCCGTAGCCGAGATGATCGCCTCGACCGGACCGCCGCCGAACAGCGCGGAGCCCGCGTCCGCCAGACCCGAATAGATGGTCAGGTGGTCGATGTTGGCCGCCTGGCCCGCGATGCCGCCGGTGATGCTGCCAAACGCGATGTTCGCGCCGATGGTCAGGCACGCCAGCGCCAGCGCGCCGCGGATGACGTTCACGTTCACGACCGGGCGGATCAGCTTGATCTTGTCCTCGAATCCCTCCGGCACGCTCGTTTCAGTTTTCCCTTTTCCGCGCGCGAGATACAGCCCCAGCGCGCTGGACAGCACGACGGACGCGATGATGGTGTAGACGAGGTCCTTCGTAAGGAAATACACCGCGAGCGCGACGCCCACGGATGTCCAGCCCACGGCCTTGTTGCTCTTGCACATGTCAAAGGCAACGCGCGCCAGCATGATGCCCACGCCCGCCATCATGCCGTTGATGATGTTCGTGCCCGCGAAGTCCACGATGGCGTTCAGCACACCCGTGAGGCCCAGCAGCGCCATCAGCACGCCAGCGTACAGCACCATGGACAGGCGCTCGCGGCGGTCGCGGCCCATGGTGCCGGCCAGCGCGATCGTTTCCGCCTGGAAGGAGATCGACGCAACCGAACCGAGCGCGATGCAGCCGATGCCGCCGATGGCAAAGCCGATGGCCGTGGGCACGGACGCGAAGCCGTAGCTGAGCGCCAGCAGCCCCTGCGGAATGCCGTTGAGCACGACACCCAGGGCAACCAGGAGATCCTTGAACCAATCCATGTGATCCACCCTTCCTGTAAAAAAAGAATGATGCCGATGCGCCCCACATGCCTATATATAGGAGCACGGTCGGTATCATTCTACATTCTTTGCCAAACCCCTGCCGTAACGGACGACTTTCGGACATTCCGATTTGATAGGCGGATATGGCTAGTTTGCGTCGTACGGCGCTTGCGCCACGCCGCGCACGGTTCCCGTGGTCGCCTCCACATCGATGGTGAACATGTCCGGCGTCCGGGGGTTTTCCGGGTCCTTGGGCAGCGCGTGCACCAGATACGTCCGGTGGTCCGGGTTTTTTTCGGACACGATATAGGAGAAGCAGATGTCGTACAGTTCGTCCACCTCATCGTAATCCGTGAGTTCCACACGCAGCCCCAAGTGCCCGAGGATGCGCTCCTTGGCCCGGTTTTCCGAAACGACCGTCTCATCCGGCACGGCGTAGGTGAAATCAAACTCCGCGTCCGGGTAGAGCGCCATCACCCGCGTGGCGTATTCCACCTTGACCTCCATCGGCCAGCGCATGAAGTCGCCGTAATACAGGGTGTTGGCGTAGAACATGCGCTCGCGCTCAGCCTGCGCGTCCGTTTGCTCGCGTTCGGCGGGCAGGAAGCGGGGCAACAGGTCCCCTTCCTCGGACGGCCCGACGTGTACAACATCGCCATAGCTCGTCTTCCACACGTGATAGCTATTGACTTTCGCGTCAAACGACGCCTCCGTGGTGAGCGGGTCCTCCGCGTGATAGCCGTCGCCGTACTGGTAGATCCTGCCCGTGTTGCCGCCGATCATCATCGCGCAGCCGTAGTTGGCCCCGGCATCGCCTTCCACATACGCGGGCACCTCGTTGCCCTGCGCGTCCTTGGAGAAGGCGTGCACCCACAGGAACACCAGCGGGTCGCTGTTGTAGTCGTAACCGCTGTACGTCCACGGGGACAGTTTCACCACGTCGGTCGTGAGTTGGCGCTGCTGGCCGTGCTTTTTCAGGAAACCGGTAGCGGCGCGCTTGGCCAGATCAAGTTGCTCGGGCGTGGCGGCGGCGCGTTCCAGCATTTCCTCGGAAAAGGGCATCTGGTACAGCTCGTACACCTTCAGGTCGGGGGTGAAATAGACGGTCAGATCGCCGCTGCTCTCGTCACTCTGCGTGTACACGGCCCAGTGGGGCGTCCAGCCGCCGTAGTACGTGAACTTTTTGTAGGAGCGCCGCGGCGCGGGGTCCATGTTGAGCCGGTTTGCGAACCCCGCGTCCCGGGCGGCCTCGTCGAACGCCTTGTCCACATCCTCGCGTGTGGGCTGGCCAGGCAGGCCCTGGTTAATGCCCGCGTAATCGGTGTGCAGAACCCGGCGGAAATCCTCCGCGTCCTCCATGGCCCGGAGATCGGTCAAGAACCGTTCCCAGTCATCCTCCGGGGTCAGGCCGATCCTGTTGTCCTCGTATAGCTCGAAGTGGTTCATTAGGGTGAAGTACAGACCTTTTTCTTCCTCCGTGCACGCCTCAAACACGGGCCGCCATTTTGTCAGATTCAAGTCCATATCTTGCAGGGCCAGCAGGTCCATAGCCTCCCGGATAATCCCGTACATCTCCTCGATTTCTTCCTCGCTCATCTCCGGCAGAATCCAGCTTTCATACGCTTCCAGCCCCTTTTCCGCCGGCGCGGCCACCGCGAACGTGGCCACCATCACCGCGATCAGCGCCATGGACGCCGCCGCCTTCAGCCATCGCTTCATTTTATGCTCCTTTACGATCCACTCCACGCGCGCCCGGAGCTTTGCCCCGGAAAACGGCACGCCCGTCGCGACCATCGTCATGGGCCGCACGCGCGCCTGCGCGTCCACCAGCGCCCTGGCGTAGTCCAGCCGCTCGCCGTCGTCCAGCAGGACGGTCACGCGCTCGTCGCAGGCGAGTTCGGCGTCCGCGCGAGAGGCGCGCGCCGCCAGCCACACCAGCGGATGGAACCAGTACACGCAGCAAAGCGCGTTCCGCAGCAGCGCCCAGCGGGTATCGCCGCCGCGCGCGTGGCACGCCTCGTGCAGCAGGGCGAAGTCCAGCGCGGACGCGTCCTGGCGGAAAATTGCGTTTGGCAGGACGATCAGTGGCCGGTATGCGCCCATCAAAAACGCCGAACCAGTACCCTCCCCCACGCGCACGCGCCGCTGCTTCATGCCGATGCGGGCGAACGCCGCGCGGACGGCCAGGGCCTCCGGCTTCGTCATGCGGCGGTAGCGCAGCCTGCAGCGGAACCACAGGTTTTGGCACGCCATCCACATGGCGCACAGCGCCGTACCGCCCAGCCACGCGAAGAACAGTAGCCTTGTGGTGTCAACCGACGCGGACAGGATGGACGGCAGGTTCTCTTGCTCCGCCGAGGGCGCAATTTGATCTGTTGTTTGAGCGTTCGCCGGTTCGCCCGCATCGGTGTTCAGCGACAGGGCTGTGCGGGGTGTCCGGGGCGCGGTGGCCGGATCGCCGAACACGGCGTAGATCGGCTGGTCCGCCACGGTCGGGGCGGTTTCCGCCGGTACCGGCAGCGTGACGGGCATCAGCAGCCGCAGCGCCACCAGCAGCCAGGCGGCGTAGATCACGCGGTTGCCCACCTTGGGCCGCAGGAGCGTTCGCGCGGCCAGAATTGCCAGAATCAACACCCCAGCCATGAGACTGGCAAAGAATAGATGGTTTAGCGCCGCCCGGATCATGGGATCACCTGCCTTTCTTTAAGGAGCCACGGATTGGATAAGGGTGGCGGGATTGCGAGACGATTTTTCGTCTCCGTAAGAAGCCGGAGCCGAGCGCCCGCTGCACCGAAAGGAAGCGCGCCCAGCGGGCGATGAAGCGACCCGAAGGTGCCCTGAAGCACAGAGCGATCGACCAAAGGGAGAGCGTGACAATGCTGGGGCGCGCGATGGGCGCGAATGCGCACAGCGCGACAATTGCGAAGTGCAGCACGGCGCAGCGGAGGCGGAAAAGCGGCCGCAAAACCGCTCCCCGAACCAATCAGCGGTTCCCATACTCGTCGCGCTTCCTGCGTGCCTCCTCAATGGTGCGCATCATGTCGCCGAGCTCCTCGTCGGTTAGGTTCTCCTGTTCCACCATGTCCGCCAGCAGCAGGGAGAACCGCCCGCCGAACAGCCTGTCCAGCAGCGTTTTCGTCTGCTCCCTGGCGACCTTTTCCTTCTCCACCGCGGGGTAAACGTTCGTGCCCCGCCCCTCGCGCGCCATGCGCACGGTGCCCTTTGCCTCCATCCGCTTCAGCAGCGCGATGACCACGTGGCGCGTCCAGCCTGTTTCCTCCGTGAGCGCGCGGGTCAGCTCCATGATGCTGCGCGGCGACTCGTCCCACAGCCGGGTCATGATGTGCCACTCCGCGTCCGTCAGCGGGATTCTTTCTTCCATGGTGATTCCTCCGGATTGTCTGTCTTTGGCCGGCCATTCGAATGGGCCGCTTTGAGATCATGCGAAGTAGTAAGTTGTCTACACGAAAAGGATACCGCTGATGGAAAAGGATGTCAACAGTTTTTTGTAATAATCTTTCTACCTTCCCGGTAAAATGGCGTGAAAAAACGGGGTTCCGGTTTCTTGGAACCCCGCGTGCGCGTTTTCGGCGGTTGCTTGGCTTTGTGATGCCATTTTTTATGTTGGCGATATCGCGCGGTTATCGCGCTATACTGGCGTATCGCACGCCGGGTGTCGCGGCAAACCTGATCCGCGACCGGGCGCGCGGCAGACATAATGCTGATGCCCAATATCCCTTCCCATCCCAACCCTTGCTGTAAGGCAAAGTAGGGATTCCAAAGGGACAATCGTCCCGTTGGCAGGGTCTGGGGCGGAGTCCCAGCGCCCCCGCGCGACTCCCCATCCCCCCTACCTCGCCACCCCCAGGAACCTGAACAGCGCCTCCAGGAGCGTCTCCATCTCCACCGGCTTTGCAATGTGCGCGCTCATGCCGCAGGCGATGGCCCGGTCGATGTCCTCCTTGAACGCATTGGCCGTCAGCGCGATGATCGGCACGGCGCGCGCGTCGTGGCGGTTCAGGGCGCGAATGGCCTTGGACGCCTCGTACCCATCCATTTTGGGCATCTGCACATCCATCAGGATCATATCGTACGTGTCCTCCGGCGAAGCCGCGAACCGCTCCACAGCCGCCTCGCCGTCGTCCGCCTCGTCAATGCGCAGGCCCGTGTTCTCCAGCATCGCCATGACGATCATGCGGTTGATCTCCACATCGTCCACCAGCAGCATCCGCTTGCCCGCAAACTTTCCGGTCGCGTCGGATATCTCCGCCTCATCCGGCAGGTCCGACGCCGCCTCTGTCAGCCAGAGGTCAAAGCTGAACTCGCTGCCTGCCCCCAGCTCGCTCCGCAGGCGAATCTGTCCGCCCAGCAGCTCCACAATGCGCTGGCTGATGGCGAGCCCCAGGCCCGTGCCGCCGTAGCGGCGCGAAACGCCGCCGCCACCCTGCTCAAACGGCTCGAAAATGTTGCGCTGCGCCTCCCCGGAAATGCCGATGCCCGTATCCCGCACCGTAAACCCGACGAGCGTCCGGCCGTCCCGCTGCTCCCGCTTTTCCATCCGGAATTCCACGGTCCCGCACTCGGGCGTGAATTTCACGGCATTGCCCAGCAGGTTAATCAGCACCTGCCGAAGGCGCAGCGAATCGCTCAGGAATGTCGGCGGCGCGAACGTGTCAAAGCGCGTCAGGAACGTGATGTTCTTCTCGTCGCAGCGCGGCCGGATGATGCCGACGACCGTCGCGGCCAGCTTCGGCAGGTCCACGACCTCCTCGGTCAGGTCGATCTTCCCTGCCTCGATTTTGGAGATGTCCAGAATATCATTCAGCAGACCCAGCAAGTGCTGGGACGAGGCGTCGATCTGGTTCACGTTCGACTCGATATCTCTGGCCGCTGAAATGCCGTGGTCGATTTCCCGCAGACGCTTTTGCACGATGCTCGTCAGGCCGATGATCGCGTTCATCGGGGTCCTGATCTCATGGCTCATGCGCGCCAGGAACTCGCCCTTGTGCTCGTTGGCGCGGTTGGCGTCGCTGACGGCCTTTTCCAGCTCGATCTGCGTGTGGCGCAATTCGCTCTCGATCGCGACGCGGGCGTCCACGTTCCGCGCGAAGCCCAGCAGCCCCACGAACGCGCCCGCGCTATCGGTCAGCGGCGTGCGCACGGAGTCCAGAATCTCCTCGTGCCCGTCGGCAAAGGCGATGCGCTCCTCCGTGTACAGCGGTACATCCGACGCGGCGGCGGCGCGGTCGTTCGCGCTGAACGATCCGGCCAGCGCGGCGGGCAGGACTTCTTCCGCCGTCCTGCCGATGAAGTCGGCGACCGGCCTCCCGGCGATGGCGGCAAAGCGCGGGTTCACGGCCAGATAGGCCCCCTTGGCGTTCATGTACCAGATCAGGTCGGGCGACGCGGAGAAAATCTTGTCCAGCAGCGTCCGCTGCGACTCAATCTTTAGCTGCTCCAGGACCATGTCCGTCACATCGGCCGTCTCGATGATGTACCCGATCCGCTTGCCTTCCTTGCTGAGGAAGTAGCTTGCCGTGCCCTTGATGTACCGGCCGCTGCTCTCGTCAAAGAAGATTTCCGCCTCCCGCCCGTTTTCCAGCGCGAGGATGGGATCATACGGCGACCCGGCCGGGTACACGCTGCTGTCGGTGTAGGACGTGCCCGCAGCCTCCTCCAGCGTCATGTGGCAGAGCGCCAGGCCGTATTCGTTCATATAGATGATGATGTGGTCCATGTCGATGATGGAGAGCGCGTTCTTCACGCTGTCCACCACGCTGTCGGCCATGTCGTCAAAAGAATCCGCCAGCGTGCCGAACTCATCCTTGACCGGCTCACGGAAGCGGAACTGGCGCTCGCCCGCGCGGAAACGTGAAATGCCATGGATGAGCTTGGTGATGCTGTCCGTCAGCCACGATGCCAGGAGGATCGCGATCAGCACCACCATCGCGATCAGCGCCGCCGCCGTGACGAACAGCTTCAGGAACGTGTCGCGCATGTTGTCGCTGATGGCCTCGTCCAGCTTCTCCGCCGTCTCCGTCGCGGGGCGTGTGAAGTCCTCCATGCCCGCGCCGATGGTCACAATGCCAAAGCCGCGCCGCGAGAAGCCGTTGTCCTCGCTGGGCGCGTACTGGCCGGTGTAGTACGGGATCGCGGCGGCGGTCGTCAATTTGTACAGACCGCTCCACAGAATGTAGAACGAGCCGGAGCCGCCGTCCTTCGTCAGGTCCATCCAGCCAGTGCACTGGGGCGCGTTGTTCAGGTAGCGGCCGTCCAGGCCCACCAGACCCGCCTGTGTCAGCGCGGGCGCGGGCTTTTTGGCGCGGGACTGCTCGTCAAAGAGTGGCCAGCCCCGCACAAAATCCGTCCACCTGGCCACGCCGCTGGCCTGCCACTCATCATAAATGGACGTTTCCAGCCAGGGAATCTCCGGGTCGCCGGTCTCGGGATCAAACCCCGTGATGGAGTGGTGGCGCGGGTGGCAGATGCTGCGGCATTTATAGTCCCAGATGAAGGCGTAGTTCCCCTCAAAGGCGCTGGGCAGCTCCACGTACCGCTCGTTCATGGGCGTGAGGTGGTCCACAAACTCCATGATGTGGTCGTGGTTCAGGGCAAAGGTGACATAGCCCAGCAGGGTTCCGTCCTCACTCGTCACCGGCGTCGCCCAGCGGACAATGCCTTCAAAGCGCTGGCCGTTCGGATTCTCCATGCCGGCATACGCCTGGGCCTGCGGGTCGTAGGGGATGTCGTACCCGCGCGCCTTCGCGGCGTCCGCCACGATGTCCGGCGTATACATGCCGATGTAGTTGGAGCGCACGTACGCGCCGATCACGTCCGACACATAGATCTCGCCCGGCGCGAGGCTTTTCACGGCGTCAAAGTACGTCTCCGCCTTGACATACGTGTTTTCCCGCCGGGAGATGTCCTTTTTTTGCGCGCTCAAAGGGAAATTGATCTTGGGAGAGGCGTCCGCGACCACCTTCACCAGCTCCATGCCTTCGGGACTGACAAAGGTGACCTCGTCGTACAGCGGAACGTCCGCGTATTGGAACTGATCGGCCGTGCGGTAATGGAATCCGTCCCTGTCGTTGTTCTCACGGTTGGTGGAGACACCTTCCGCGTCCGGCGCTGGTTCCGGCGCGTCCGTCACCCAGGACTGCCCGTCCCCGGCGAGCGTCCACACGCCCTTTTCCAGCAGCCGGCCCGTTTTGGCCGCAAGGAAGGCGCGGTAGTTTTCCTCCGACGGCTCCATGCCGGCCAGCAGGCGGATGTCGGTATCCCGCGCGTACAGGAAGCCCGCGACGCGGGACGCTGCGTCCGTCGTCATGCGCTCGATGTTCTCCACCGCGCTCTGGTTGAGGGCGACGGAGGAATCGTCCACCGCGATTTCCCGCAGGAGGCTTCCCAGCACGGTAAACTGGCGCCACGCGATCAGCGTGACGAGCACGAGCGGCAGCACCTTGGCCAGGAGAAAGATGAGTATCAGCTTGGCCCGCATGCCAAGGCCCAGCTTGTTGATCAGCCGTCCGAATCTCCTGCCCGCGGAATCCGCGTTCATTCTCATTTGTTTTCACCATCTTGCACATCGCTGGCACTATTTGGTATTACGGTAGTGTTACAACATTATATTCCATAAGACGCCAATATACAATAGGGATTTCCCGCAAAATGCGTACGCATGCCGCCATAAAATGGAAAACCTGGCGGAATGGATTGCGCGCAGGCGGTTTTTGTGCTATGTTCAGATGGATACTGCCGGGGCGGGATCCCCCGGCTGATCCCCGCATTGTGAGGAAGGGACTTCTGATGAAACCCCTTTGCGGCGCCCGGTTTTTCAAATCAACGCCGCCGTCAATGAATACGATAGGTTGTGATCGCATGGAACTGGGCAGGCAGGCGAACGTCCCCGCAAAAAAGCGCGGCATCGAGCGCCGTTTCCGCACCATCAACATCTTATTTTTTTTGCTCATCGCCGTCTCCATCGCATTTGTGGCCGCGCTGGTGGTCGGCAACATCACCGGCGATGCCTCCAGGGACTACGCCGGTTTTTACTCCTCCGAGGCGGTTAGCAAGTTCAACTATTACCTCAACCGCGAGCTGGGCCTGGTGACGAAGGTCGCCCGGTCGGGCCCGCTGACGCGTTGGTTCGCGGACGAAACGAACGAGGCCAAACTGGCCGGCGCGTATGAGGAAATGATCAGCTACACGGATATGCTGTACAGTGCCAGCCTGTATTTTGGCATCCACGCGTCGCTGAATGAATACTCCGTGGACAAGGGCGCGCCCATTGAGGCGTTCGTTCCCTTTGACTTGCTGAACGAGGCGGAGCCGTATGACCACTGGTATTTTGATTGCGTGCACGCGCCCGAGGAATACACCCTGAACATTGACATCGACAAGGTGACGAACGAACGGTGCCTTTGGATCAACCACAAGGTCGTGGACGCGAACGGCGACATTCTGGGCGTTTTCTGCTCCGGCCTGCCGTTCGGGCAGGTGGTGGAGGATCTGTTCGGCCGGTACGACAACAGCAGCGTGCGCGGCTTTGTGATCGACCGGACGGGCGCGATTCAGATGGACAGCGCGCACCTGGACGCCGAGGACGCGGACGGCGAAGCGGTACACCCGCTGACGGACATCAGCCGGGACGTGGCGTTTGTCACCGCCGCGAGGGCGCACCTCGCGGGCATCGAAGGCTATTTCTCCGCGGGCATCGAGCCGAGCGTTGTCGCGCTGTCCGCGGGCCCCTACGGCTATGCCGCCATCGCGCCGATCGCGGGAACGGACTGGTCGGTCGTGACGCTGTTCAACGCAGAGTCCCTGTTCAGCGCGCGGAGGCTCCTGCCGCTGCTCATCACGCTGCTCGCCGCCCTGGTGATCTACGTGCTGGTCATCACGCTGGTCAGCCAGAGGCTGATCTTCGTGCCGTTTGACCGCCTGATCGACAGCCTTGACCGGGCCGGCGGCGGGGACGACATGCCCATCTACGGATACGACATGGACAACGAGTTCGGCGACATCGCCAAGACCATCCAGGACATGCGGGGCCGCCTCGCGGCCGGCAACGAGGCGCTGGTGCGCGCCGTTGCGGCGGCGGAAAAAGCGAGCCAGGCGAAGAGCGAGTTCCTCTCCCGCATGAGCCATGAAATCCGCACCCCGATGAACGCGATCATCGGCATGACGAAAATCGCCGACCACACGGACGATGTCGCGAAGCTCCGCTACTGCCTGGCGACCATCGGCGCGTCGTCCGACCAGCTACTCAGCCTCATCAACGACATCCTGGACATGTCCAAAATCGAGGCGGGCAAGTTCGAGCTGGAAGCCGTGCCGATGAACCTGGAAAAGACGCTGATGAAGGTCTGCAACCTGATGGGCGACAAGGCCGAGCAGAAGCGCCAGAGCCTGGAAGTCGCGCTGGACGGCAAGCTCCGCATGCACTATGTCGCCGATGAGCTGCGCCTGTCGCAGGTGGTGACGAACCTGCTGTCCAACGCGGTGAAGTTCACCCCGGAGGACGGGCGGATCACGCTGTCGGTGGACGCTGTGGAGACGGGCGAAACGTCCTGCCTTCTGCGCTTCACGGTGACGGACACGGGCATCGGCATGACCGAGGCGCAGATTGGCCGCCTGTTTACGTCGTTTGAGCAGGCGGACGGCAGCATTTCGCGCCGGTTTGGCGGCACGGGGCTAGGGCTGGCGATCTCCAAAAATATAGTGGAGAAGATGGGCGGCAGAATCTGGGCCGAGGCCGAGAAGGACAAGGGATCGACGTTCTTCTTCGAGGTGCGGCTGGACACCGCGCCGGAAAGCCGGCGCGTGATCTTCGACGGCATCACGCCGTCCGACCTGCGCGTGCTGATCGTGGACGCCAGCGACGACATCCGGCGGCACTTCCGCGCGGTTGTGTCCGGCTTTGGCATCCACGCGGACGACGCGGCCACCGGCGCGGACGCGGAGCGCCTTGTCCGGGAATCGGCGGGGCAAGCGCGGGCGTACGACGTGGTGTTCGTTGACTACGCGCTGCCCGACATGGACGGGATTGCCGCCGTCGCCGCGCTGAACAACCTGATCGACAAGAACACCGTCATCATCATGACATCGTTCCTGGCATGGAACAAAATCGAGAAGGACGCGAACAGCGTGGGCGTTTCGCGCTTCATCCCCAAGCCCCTGTTCCCCTCGTCCATCCTGGACGCCATCAACGACGTGGTCGGCAGCACGCTCAAGCAGCTTGACATCGCCACCGCGGCCGCGCGCACGGTGCCGGACTTCTCCGGCGTCACACTGCTCCTGGCCGAGGATGTGGCGATCAACCGGGAAATCTTCCTGGCGCTGCTGGAAGAGACGCACGTCACCATCGACACGGCGGAAAACGGCCTGGAGGCCGTGGCGAAGTTTGAGGCCGCGCCGGATCAATACAATCTGATCGTGATGGACATCCAGATGCCGGAGATGGACGGATACGAGGCCACCCGCCGTATCCGCGCGCTGCCGGACCCGCGCGCGAAAGCCGTGCCCATCATTGCGATGACGGCCAACGCGTTCCAGGAGGATGTGAACCGGTGCCTCGCGTGCGGCATGAACGGGCATCTCGCCAAGCCGATCGACGAGAAAGCCGTGATGGAGACGATCGCGCGGTACGCGGGGCGGTAGGCAAGGAAGGGACGCTGGGACACTGTCCCAGGCCCCGCCATTTCGCCTCTGGGCGGAAGGGCGTTCTTTTCTGTCGACAAAGCGCCCACTTCCGGCGGAGGCGGGCGCTTGTGCTGTTTTTCATGTTGGCGATATCGAGCGGGCTTGAGCCGCCGTAGGGCGGACGCGCATTAGCCGTCCACCCGCCTCTAGCACACCTAAGATTGCAGTAGAAATCAGCATCCGTTAAATAGAAAATCCCACCCTCCCGCCGTGAGGCGAAAAGATGGGAGTCCAGAGGGGATCGGAACCGCATTCCGCCAGTGGCGGAATAAATGCGGTGCAGATCGGTTTTCATACAGAGCGCACACCGTGCGCGACAATATGAAAACCCGGGAGAAATCCCTTTGGCGGGGTCTGGGGCGGAGCCCCAGCGTCCCTTCGTATCTATCCCGCCATCCCCACCAAATACCTCCCCAAATCCAGCGTGAACCTGACCAGCGCGGTCTGCACCTCGGCCGGGTAGCACGCGGAAAGCTGCTGTATCTCAAACGAGAAATCATGCTCATACCCGATGTCCCTGAACGCGCGCATCACGTCCGCCCACGGGATGGTGCCGGCAAACGGCGCGATGTGCTCGTCGGCATTTTGATGGTTGTCCGCGATGTGCGTGGCCTTCAGCACGTCGCCCAGCAGGCGCACGGTGCCGGGCACGCTGACGCCGGACAGATGGGCGTGGCCCGTGTCCAGGCACGCGCCGACCATCGGGTGGCCGATGCGGCGGATGAGCGCGAGAAGCTGCTCCGGATCGCCCGCGTAGCGCATGGAGCCGCTCTTGCAATTCATGTTCTCAATCGCCATGCCGACGTTATGCGCGGCGTAAAACTCCGCCCAGCGGCCAAAGTACGCGGTATTGTACTCCTCCGATAGCCGCGCCGAATACCGGTCCCCGTCAAACACGGTCAGCGGGTGGACGACCATCCACGGCGCGCCGATGATCTCCGCCGCGATCACGCTTCTGCGCATCAGTTCCTCGCCCAGCTCGCCGTCCGTGCGCGTGCCGTCCGGGTGCACGGTGTACGTGATCGGCCAGTACGCGTGCGCCTGCGTGAAGCGGACACCGAGCGAGTCGGACAGCGCGCGGATGCCGTGCGCCCACGCCTCCCAGCCGTCCCCGGCCAGCGGCATGCCCGGGCGGCAGTGCGCGCACAGGTTGGCGTCCAGGTACTCGTACCCCGCCTCCGCGCACACCTTTACCGAAGTGTCCATGCCGACGGCGTAATTCCTCCCCTGGTCAAACGCGATGATGTTCGTGGATGTCGACAGCCGCATAGTGCCCTCCTATCCTTTCACCGAGCCGGTAATCAGCCCTTTGATGAAAAACTTCTGCCCGCATAAAAATACGATGAACACCGGGATGACCGTCAGGCAGCAGGCGGCCATGACCAGATGGTACTGCTTCCCTTCCTCGCCCACGAACTGGTTCAGCGCGATGGGCAGTGTGAACAGCCGCCAGTTGGACAGGAACACCAGCGGGTCCAGGTAGCTGTTCCAGGAATCCAGAAACTGCACGGTGGCCAGCGCGCCGAGCGTCGGCAGGATGACCGGCAGCATGATCTGCGCCCAGATTCGGTACTCGCCCGCGCCGTCGATGGTGCCGGACTCGCGCAAATCGTTCGGCACGGTCATGAACGCCTGCCGCACAAGGAACGTGGACGAAACCGAGATGAGGTTGGGCAGAATGAGCGGCCAGTGCGTCTTGACGAGCCGTAGCTGCGAAAACGCCACGAACCGGGGGATCAACGTGAGCTGGCTCGGCACCATCATCTGCGCCAGATACAGGATGAACAGCACGCTCGCCCCGCGGAACTTGATCTTGGCGAACGCGTACCCGGCCGTGGCCGCCGTGAGCACGGAAACGAGCGTGTTGATGACCGCCAGCTTGATGCTGTTCCAGTAGGCGAGGAAAAAGTGATAGTCCTTGGAGGCCGACGCGCCCAGGTGCAGCACCTTGGCGTAGTTTTCAAAATGGAGCTCCTCGGGAATCCACTGGATGGGGATGGTCATGACCTCGCGTTGGAGCTTGAACGACGCGGACAGCATCCAGAGGAACGGGGTGATCATCAGCAGCGCGATGCCGATCATCAGCAGCGAAATGATCACGCGCGGGAGCGCGCGCAGGAGCTTTTCCCGGGATATTGCCTTGCTCTGCATCATCCCACCCCCTTACAGCGCGAGCTCGCGCCGCTGATTGTGCCGCCACTGCACCAGCGTGATGACCAGCATCATCAGGAACAGCACGACCGCGACCGACGAGGCGTAGCCCATTTTGTAGTACGAAAAAGCGGATTTATAGATGTAGTACACCATCGTATACGTGGCGTAGCCGGGGCCGCCCTTTGTCATCACGTTGATGGTGCCGAACACCTTGAACGAGCCGATGATGCCCGTAATCGTCAGGAAGAAGGTGGTGGGCGCGAGCAGCGGCAGGGTCAGCCGCCGAAACTGCTGTACCTTGTTCGCGCCGTCGATCTCCGCCGCCTCGTACAGGTCGCGCGGAAGCCCTTGCAGCGCGGCGCTGTAGATGAACACGCGGTAGCCGAGGCTGGACCAGACGGACACCAGCATCACGGCGGGCAGCGCCCAGGTGTAGTCCGCCAGCCATTTGGGCGGGTTTGTCCAGCCCAGGGATTTGACCAGGAGTGTGAACGGGCCGTAGGCGGAGAACATCATCATCCACACCGCCGCCGTGGCGACGATGTTGCAGATGTGGGGCATGTACATCGCGATGCGCAGCGGACCCGCCAGCCGCGCATGGCAGAAGTTCTCGATGAGCGACGCGAGGATGACGGAGATGACCAGGCTGATGGGCACCGTGACGACGGTGAAGACGACCGTGTTTTGAAGCGCGGCCAGGAACCATTCGTCCGTCCACATGGCGATAAAATTGTCCAGGCCGATGAACGACCAGTTGCCGATGCCGTTCAGGTAATTCCAGTCCGTCAGGCTGACGTACAGCGAGATCACGAGCGGGATCAGGCTGAAGCACAGCAGCCCCACGAGGCTGGGAATCATGAACGAATAGCCGATGAGGTCGGTACGGAGCTGCCGGCTGAGGCGCGCGGGTTTACTGCCTACCATGGCCGTGCCTCCTTTTCGGTGATGGGGGGGACGGAGAGAGGGTGCTGGGACTCTGTCCCAGACCCTGCCAAAGGGCTATGCCCTTTGGAATCCCCTCATTTTCGCCTGCGGGCGGGAGGGGTATTCTTTATCGCCAATTGACGGGCGTGTTGGGCGTGTTACAGTGCGCGGACGGCCAATGGCCGCCCCTACGGTCGCGGGGAACGCGCGCAGCGGGCCGTAGGGGCGCGCACCGCGCGTCCGCCTAGTTGCGCGGGATGCGGACACCATTGGCGGTCCTGGCAAGCAACGGCAAAAAAGAACTTACATTGCACAGAAGTCAACCCGCCCGCAGGCGAAAATGAAGGGATTCTAAAGGTATATAGCCCTTTAGCGGGGTTGGCACGGGGGGGGCCCCACGTGAACACCCCCGGGGTGTGGCACCACCAAAATAGACACACCCGCCCCCCTCTCTCTAACTTTTTGTTTCTCTTCTTTTATCCGGCTCTTTCGGGGCTCTCCTCTGCGCCCCGCCCCGCCCAACCCCGCGTGCTTTCTCTCCCCTACTTCTTCGCCTCCGCCGCGATGGCCGCGTCAATCAGCTCATCCGCGCGGGTTTTCATGTTGGCGACAGCGGTTGCCACGTCATACTTGCCGTACATGGCGGCTTCCATTTCCTCATACATCACGGTGTAAATCTCGGAGATGGCGTAGTTCTTGCGGCTGGCGCTGGGCTGCAGCTTGGTCTTGTCGATGTTCAGGTAGTTGATGATGGATTCCTCCACGAACGTGCCTTCCGCGCCTTTCAGCAGCGCCTCCACGACATCCTCCTTGGGCACGCCGTTCCACAGCGGGATGCGGCCGCCGCTGGCGAGGGGGGCCATACCGCCCTTGATGTACCAGACGACCGCGTCCAGGCACTCCTCGGGATACTCGGTCTTGGCGCTGACGCAGATCAGGTCGCCCGCGCCACCCAGGTTCTTGTGGTCACCGTACGCTTCCAGGTAGCTCTCGTCCGGCACTGGCATGGGCACGATGGCGGTCGCGAAGTCATGTGGGTACGTCTCCAGGTCCTTGACGATGCGCATCTGGGAGATGCCCAGCACCATGGCCGACTTGCCCTCCAGGTACACGGACGGCAAGGACAGGCTCTCGCTCTTCTCGTCCGCGAGCGTCGGCGCGGTCTCGTCCACAAGCTGCGTATCCACGATGAGCTGCAGCGACTGCGCGATGACCGGCGCGTCCAGGTTGCTTTCCGTGCACTCCATGTCCTTGTAGATGCTGTAATCATCCAGCGTGGTGGTTAGGAACGCGCGGTTGTAGTCGTAGTTGGTGTTGTAGGACCAGTAGATGCCGTAGACTTTGTCCAGACCCTCGCCGTGGGTCAGGGCCTTCGCCGTCTCGCGGAACTCATCATACGTCCAGCCGTCATACGGAATCTCAATGCCCGCTTCCGCGAACATGTCGGCGTTGACGAACATGTACATGGTGTTTTCGTACTTGGTCGGCACGCCGTAGTACCGCTCGTCGATCTTGTAGCCGGATACGTTGGCGACGCCCAACTCCGCCTCTGGATCAAACCCGCGCGCGGCCAGGCCGTCGGTCATGTCCATCAGCAAGCCGCCCTTGACGCGGTTCGTCAGGCGTGACAGCCCGCCGTAGCCCAGGAACACGTCGATCTCGCCGCCGGCCATCAGGTAGGTTTCGAGCTGCAGGTTGCCGTCCGCGTCGTTGACATAGCGGACATACTCCATCTGCACGCCCTTGTCCTTGAACTCCTCGTTGAAGTTCTCCACCATCGCGTCATAGCCGTACTCCGGCTGGATGCCTGCCCACAGGCGCAGGGTTTTCACGTCGTCCGCGAGCGCTGCGGGAACGCTGCTCAGGCAGAGCAGCATGAGCATGAGCGCCAGGGCGAAGGCCAGGGTCTTTTTCATGGGGATGCTCCTTTCTTCGTGGGGGTGTCAGGTGTCGATATGTGAAGGGTTATCACATACGGGTCAGTACGCCCGCACCGCAAAGATCCGCGCGCTCGGAAGGCCGTTCGTGGCCAGCGCGCGCACCTCGATCCGGTCGCACACGGCGGGCGGGAAATTCAGGACGTTGAGCTGCTGGTAGTTGCCGCGCACCCGCTCGGTGTGCACCGGCGCGCCGTCCCGGTAGAGCGTCACGTCATAATCGCGGACAAGCTCCGGCGGAACGCCGGGGAGCATTCCGGCGATACGCTTGGACGACAGCGTGATCTTGACGGAGCGGGACAGGTTGGAGTCGAACGTCAGGCGGACCTGACGAATTTCCTTCGGCGCGGGCAGCGTGAAGGCGAGGACCTCGCCGTCCGGGCCGATGCCGTCCGATTCCCAGCGGTTCGTCCTGCCGTCCGTCTCGCGGGCGATGCCGTTTAATACCTGGGCGCACGCGCCGCCGAGGCGCTCGCTGGTGGCGGTCACGGCGGCGCCGCGCAGCGCGTCAGCCGGGTCGTCGTCCACGATGCCGGGGAGGTAGCAGTCGTCCCGGATAAGCTGCCGCTGCAATTCCGGAACATGCGGGAGAAGCCCGCGCGGGTCCACGCCGCGCCGTACGCACATCGCCGCCGCGACGCCCACGGCCTGCCCGCCCACCGCGCAGGTGCCCATCACGCGCGTGCTGGACATCGCCAGCTTGCTGGCGCTCAGGATGCGGCCCGCGATGAACAGGTTGTCGACATTCTTGGAGTAGTAGCAGCGGTACGGGATGGTATACAGCCCGGGGAAGCTATAGATGAAGCTGGGCAGCTTGTCAAAGGCGAACAGCCCGCCCGGGGTGTGGTTGTCCACCGGCCAGCCGCCGTAGGCCACCGCGTCGTCAAACACGCGGTTGTCCAGCACGTCGTTCTCCGTCAGGATGTAGTCGCCGATGAGGCGGCGGCTCTCGCGCACGCCGGGCAGCATGCCCACCCACTGCAGGTCAAAGGTCGCCGCGCCGTGGTCGCCGCCGTTCTTGATGTGGTCCCAGACGCCGTAGACGCACTTGACCAGTTCGTCGCGGATGTCCTCGTACTCGTCGATGATGTCGTCCGCGTGGCCCGGCAGCTCGATCCACCAGTAGCCGTAATCCAGGCAGTAGGCGTCAAACGCCAGCTCACGGCCCGCCTTGTCGATGGCGGTGTACAGCGTCTCGCAGTACGCTTCCTCCCGCGGCGTGCCGTCCGGGCGCAGCACGTCAGCGTGCTTTCTGTAGGTAAGCTGCTCCTCCGTGAACGTGTACGCGTTCGAAGGCTTGATGAACGCGACGGGCACACCCCGGTCCACGGCCTTGAACAGCAGCGTGTTGCCCATGCGCTCGCTGTTGGGCGCGTCCGGCGCGTGCGGCTCGTCAAACTCGGCCTTGCCCTCGCTGCCGGTGCGGTATTCCGCGCCCGTGAGGTAGCCGAGCGTGCCGTTGCCGGTGCAATCGACATACTGCGCGGCGGTGAGGTGGATATGCGTTTCCGTGGTCATCTGGTAGCAGTGGACGGACTGGACACGGCCTGCCGCCGCCTCGGCGTCGATCATCGTGGTGTTCAGGTACACCGTCAGGTTCTCCTGGGATTTCACGCTGTCAAAGAGCACGCGGTCCCAGACGGAATAGTTGTAGTAATCGTTCACGCGCTTGTTTTCCAGTTGAATCTCGCGGAGGATGCCGGTTTCCTCGGCGTTCTCCTTGGTCATGTTGCTGGACGCGCCGCAGATGTGCATGCGGATCTCTGAGCTGGCGTTGCCGCCCAGCACGCTGCGCTCCTGCACCAGCGCGGTGCGCGCGCCCTGCCGGGCGCTGGCGATGGCGGCGCAGACGCCGGTCATGCCGCCCCCCACCACCAGGACATCGTAACTTGCTTGCTTTGTCTTGACACGGTTGGACATGGAATCGTCTCCTTGCCTGTTTCGTTGGCGGCGGCGCTGATTTGAAAAATCGGGCGCCATAGGGGGATTTCGCAAGAAATCCCTACCTCGGCACGGGCCATGTTGCCTTGTTTGGTACATAATACATCATGTACCAACATATAGTCAAGACATCTTTTGTAAAATATATGTAATAGTTTTAATGTACGGACATACGATCAGGCGCGAATGCGGATGATGAATTTGTTCTTGTCCACCGGGTAGTTGCTGATGCTGTATTCCAGCTCCTTCTGGTTCTGGTCCCAGGCCATGGACGTGATGCAGACGGCCATGGCGCCGCTGGCCACGCCGAGCAGCCGTGCCTCCTTGTCCTCCAGCACCTTGCACGTAATTTCTTTTTCAAAGAGCTTGCGGTCCAGGCCGTTTTCCCGCAGCGCGCGGTGCATGGACACCTCTTCCAGGTTATACCGCTGGATGAATCCGCCATACGCGGCGGGGAAATACGACGTGGTCAGCACGATGGGGCCCGCGTCAAACGCCTGGTCCGCGTAGCGCAGGCGGGTGATTTTCAGCAGCGGGTCGCCCTCCGCCACGCGCATCCGCTCGGCCAGCATCGCGTCGGCCGTGGCCTCGCGGAACTCCAGAAGCTCCGTTTTTGCCGTCAGGCCGCGCGTCTGCAGCTCCTGCGCGAAGCTCTCCAGGAAGATCGTCGTTTCCTCAATATGCGCGGGCTGGGCGACAAACGTGCCCTTCCCCTTGACG
The DNA here is from genome assembly GCA_031550535.1 of Eubacteriales bacterium. GTDB lineage: Bacteria > Bacillota > Clostridia > Christensenellales > Aristaeellaceae > Avichristensenella. Next base: position 55,044 of record JAVBOM010000055.1, on the reverse strand, counting down.
CGGTTCAGGTAGCCCTCCCGGACGAGCTTGCTCATCGCGGTACGGATGGTGGACCGGCTGACGCCGAGCTGCTCGCACAGGTCGATCTCCTTGGGGATCATGCCGCCCTTCTTCCACTCGCCGGATTCAATTTTCTGCATCATATAGTCCCACACCTGCGCATGCAAAGGCATAACGGATGACCTCCCGCTGTTTTTTGACTGTTTCTTGATACATACTATACCAAAACACGCGCGAAATGTCACGTATGTTATTTCATTCGCTGACTTGACGTTTGTTTCGCATATGGCGTATCATGGAGCCATTGTCCGCGATCGCGCGTTTGATTTGAGTAGAACAGTAAGAAAGTGAAGGTTGTGCCGATGAGCAAGCATGTGATCGTCATTTCAGAGGACGCCCTGGTGTTTGAGGATCTGGAAACGCTGAAGGAGTATCCCAACTTCGCGTCCATCTGGCCCAAGGCCGCGCTCGTTCCGCGCACGCGCTCCATCTACCCCACGATCACCTATCCCGCGCACGTGTCCATGATGACCGGCGTATACCCGGAGCGGCACGGCGTGCTGAACAATGAGCAGACCATCCTGGGCGAAGCCAGCTCCAAATGGGTGCATTTCCGGGAGAGCGTCAAGGCCCCGACCATTTTTGACCGCGCCAAGGCGCAGGGGCTGACGACGGCCGCCGTTTTCTGGCCCGTGACCGGGAATGACGTATCCATCGATTACCTAGTGGATGAATACTGGCCGCAGACGCCCGGTGAAACGGCGCACGAGTGTTTCCGGAACTCCGGATCGAGCCCGGAGGTGCTGGAGAAGGTCGTGGACCCGAATTTGCCGCTGCTCACCCATCGCGTGCACCCGGGCTGCGACCAGTTCATCACCGCGTGCGCGTGCGCCATGATCCGCGAATTCAAGCCGAATCTTTTGATGATCCACCCCGCGAACATCGACGCCTACCGGCACCAGACCGGGCTGTTCTCCCCGCGCGTCACCCAGGGGCTGTACGAAATCGACCTGTGGCTGGGCGACATCATCAAGGCCACCAAGGACGCGGGCATTTATGACGACACGACGTTCTTCATCGTCAGCGACCACGGCCAGATGAACATCACACGGACCATCGCGCCGAACGTGCTCTTTGCGGAAAACGGGCTGCTGACCGTCGCGCCGGACGGGTCCGTCGCCGATTACAAGGCGTTTGCCAAGTCCACCGGCATGTCCGCGCAGGTGTATCTGCGCGATCCTTCCGACCGGGACGCCTACGAAAAGACGCACGCGCTGCTGACGCAAATGTGCGACGAGGGCGTGTACGGCATCAGCCGCGTGTACACGGCCGAGGAGGTCAAGGCCGAGGAGCGCCTGGCCGGCGACTTCTCGTTCGTGCTGGAGACGGACGGCTACACGTCCTTCCGCAATGAGTGGACACGGCCGCTCGTCCGGGCGTTGGACATTGAGGACTACCGCTTTGGCCGCGCCACGCACGGGCATCACCCGGACAAGGGCCCGCAGCCGACCATGCTCGCCTTTGGCCCGGGCATCCGCGCCGGGGCTGTCGTGGACGAGCACCGGCCCATCGTGGACGTGCCGCCGACCGTCGCAAAGGTGCTCGGGTTTGAGATGCCGGGCGCGGACGGACGGGTGATTGAGGGGATGCTGGGGTGAGTGGGCGGGGGAACGCTGGGACTCCGTCCCAGACCCTGCCAAAGGGACGTATCCCTTTGGAATCCCTTCATTTCGCCTCACGGCGGGCTGTACTTATCATAAGAAACCCCTTCGCTGTTCTTGATGATCGGCGATACTGACGCCAACACAGGAGAACGTTCATGACGGAAAGAATCTACGCGAAAAACGCGGCCTACCAAAAGTTCGAGGTGCTGAAAACCAACCGCAACAAGCGGTACAAGTACGGTGAGTTCCTCGTGGAAGGCGTGCGAAACATCAATGAAGCGGTGCGCGGCGGCTGGGCGGTGCAGTCCTTCCTGTATTCCGGCGAAAGGGTGCTGTCGTCCTGGGCGGCGGATTTGCTGAAAAGCACGCCCACCCAGGTGAATTACGCGCTGACGGACGCGCTGATGGGGGATCTGAGCGGCAAGGACGACACGTCGGAAGTCCTGGCCATCCTGCGGATGAAGGACGAGCGGCAGGACATCCGCCTCTCGGATAACCCCGTCATCGCCCTGTTCGACCGGCCTTCCAACAAAGGGAACCTGGGGACGCTGCTGCGTTCCTGCGACGCGCTCGGCGTGGAGGGGCTGATCATCACCGGGCACGCCGTGGATGTGTACGATCCCGATGTCATCAGCGCGTCGATGGGGTCGTTCTTCAACGTGCCGTTCCTGCGGCTGTCGGACAACGCGGAGATCGACGGGTACATCGGCGGGCTGCGGGAACGATACGGGTCGCTTACGGTGGTCGGCACGACCGCGCATAAACAGGTGAGCATCCAAGAGGTCGACATGGCCGGGCCGGTGCTGCTGCTGATCGGCAACGAGACGGACGGTCTGAACCAGCATTTGACGGAGATCAGCGACGTGCTGGCGACGATCCCGATGAGCGCGCGGTCTTCCGCTTCTTCCTTTAATGTGAGCTGCGCGGCGACCGTGCTGTTCTACGAGGCGGGGCGGCAGCGCGGATTTGCGCGGTAGGGGCGCACCACCATTATCAGAGGTAGGGATTTCTTGCGAAGTCCCTTTATGGCGCCCGATTCTCCGAATCAGCGCCGTCGTCTACGAAAGAAGGGGGACGCTATGGCAAAGCGACTGACGATCAGCGGCAACGGCCGGTACTTTCAGGAGGACGGCAGGCCGTTCTTCTGGCTGGGCGACACGGCGTGGCTGCTGTTTCAAAAACTGCGCGACGGGGAGATCGAAACGTATCTGCGAAATCGCGCGGACAAGGGCTTCACAGTGATCCAGGCGACGCTGGTGCATGTAGGCGGTATGGCGAACCCAATAGGCTCCCCTGCGCTGCTCGGCGACGACGACTTTGCCCGGCCCAACCCGGACGGGGCGGCGGGCGCGTACTGGCCCGGCGTGCGGCGGGCGGTCGAATACGCCGCGTCGCTCGGGCTGTACATGGCGCTGCTGCCCGCGTGGGGCAGCCTGGTGCAGGGCGGCACGCTGACGGCCGCGAACGCGGCTGCCTATACGGATTTCCTTGCCGGGCAATTTGGCGGGTATGAGAACGTGATCTGGCTGGTCGGCGGCGATGTGCGCGGCAGCGACGCGCCGGAGGTGTTTGACCTGATCGGCCGGGAACTGCGGCGCAAGTGCCCGGATCACCTGATCGGGTTCCACCCGTTCGGCCGGTGCGCGTCCTCCATGTGGTTCCACGACAGCCCATGGCTGGATTTCAACATGTTCCAGTCCGGCCACCGCGATTACACGCAGCGGCGGCTCAACGCCTGGGATGACGCGGTCACGGATGAGGAATGGATGGGCGAGGACAACTACCGGTACGTATTGCGCGACCGCGCGCGGATGCCCGCCAAGCCCACGCTGGACGGCGAGCCATCCTATGAGCTGATCCCGCACGGGCTGCACGACAGCGCGAAGCCGTACTGGCAGGCGTGCGACGTGCGCCGGTACGCATACTGGCCGCTGCTGGCCGGGGCGGCCGGGCACACCTACGGCGACAACGCGGTCATGCAGTTTTATCGCGGGGGCGACAAGGCGGCCTTCGGCGCGCTGCAAACCTGGGACGTGGCGCTGCATAACCCCGGCGGCATGCAGATGGGCCACGCGCGGCGGCTGATGGAGGCCATCGGGTGGCACGAGGGCGAACCTTGCCAGGAAATGCTGCTGAACAACGTGGACGAGGGCCACGCGCACCTGCGCGCGATGCGAACGCCGTGCGCCGCCTGCTGCTATGCCTACGAGGGGCAGCCCATGGAGGTGGAACTGGGCACGCTCGGTTTTGGACGGGTGGAAGCGTTTTGGTTTGACCCGGTCATCGGCGGGATCAGTACAATCGGGCTGTACGGGGCGGCGGGCGCGATGCGCTTTGTGCCGCCGGAGCGGTGTCGCGGCACGGAACCGAAGATTCCGGGCCAGAACGATTGGGTATTGGTGCTGGTGGCGGCGGAGCACGCGGAGGCTTTTCGGAAAAGGATGAAATGACGGGTGGAGAGAGGGCGCCGAGACACTGGCGCTTAAATATGAAGAAAGCCGCCGCGCTAATACACGCCAGCGCGGCGGCCTTTTATAATGTACCGAATGGATACCCCGCGGGTTGCGGGTTTACTCCGCGACCTTGATGCGCCCCTCGACCTCCGGCGCGACCGGGCTGTGGTCCTTCAGGTAGTTGACGATTAGCTCGTCCATCGCGCCCAGGTACATGGTCACCGGGAACTCGCCCAGCGATACGTAGTTGTCACCGCCCGCGGCGAGGAAATCGTTCGTCGCGAGCGTGTAGGTCTTCTCCACGTCCACCGGCTCGCCGCCGATCAGCAGCTCCGTGATGCGGCTTCCGGCGTCCTTCGCCGGGTCAAACGTGACGGTCATGCCGCCGATCTGCGGGAAGCCGCCGTTCGTTTCGGGGTACAGGCTGAAGCCGACCTCCAGCGCGTCCAGCAGCGCCTGCCCGGTGATCTCCTGCACCACGATGAGGTTGCCGAAGGGGAACACGGTGTTGACATCACGCGCGGTGATCGGCCCGGCGGGCACGGACGCGCGGATATTGCCGCCGTTCATGATCGCCACATCGGCGCCCGTCGCGTCGATATAGATATCACACGCCAGGTTGCCCCAGTTGGCCTCCTGCGTGCGCACGATGGCGCGCTCGCCGACCAGCTCCACGGAGGTTTCGCCGACCACCTTGTCCAGCTCCGCGCTCTGCTTGACCTCCTGGTCCTCTATGGCGTTGATGATGGCGTGATCCTCAAAACGGCCGGGGTTTGGGACCAACTCCGCCTCCACGGTGATGCCGCCCTCGGGCGCGAAAGTCAGCGTGACCTTGCCAAGGTTGTTCAGGTACTCGCCCGTGGACGTGACGATGACTGCCTCGCCCTCCGCGCCCTGCTTGATGTTGTACAGGGACGTGTGGCTGTGGCCGTCGATCACCAGGGACACACCCGGGATCGTCGCCAGCGCCTGGACGCTGTTCGGGTCATACGCGTCGTCGCAGCCCCAGTGGGCCAGCACGATGATCGCGTCCACCTGGCCGCGCATCTTTTTGACCTCCGCCTCCACAGGCTCCGCGCCTTCAAACGACAGGTCCTTGGTGTGATCCGGGTGGATGGCGCTGAGCATCTGCGGGTTTTCCGCGCCGATGATGCCGATTTTCTTGCCCGCCACCTCCAGGATGGCGGACGGGGTGAACGCGTGGTCGCCATTTTTCAGCAGCACGTTCGCGCTGAGCAGCGGGAAGTCCATCAGGGCTTCCAGCTCCTTCAGGTGCGCGTAGCCGTAGTTGAAGTCGTGATTGCCGGGGGCCATCGCGTCATAACCGATCGCGTTCATGACCTCCACGATGCTCTCGCCCTGCACCGCGTTGGCGAACACCGTGCCGTGCAGCGTGTCGCCCGCGTCCAGGACGAGGACATTGTCGTTCTTGCGCGCCTCATTGATGAAGGACGCCATCATGGCGTAGCCCATGCCCGCGTCGGAATTATACCGCCCGTGGACGTCGTTCGTGTGGAAAACGGTGATGACGACAGGTTCAGCCGCCGCGGCTTCTTCCGCGAACGCGGGGATGGCCATCAGCAGCATCGCCAGGGCCAGGCACAGGGCTAATAGCTTCTTCATACGCGTACCACCTTTCGTTTCCTTGCCGCGGTAACGGCATCAATGGCGGCGTGGATTTGAAAAATCGGACGCCATCAGGGGATTCCGCCAGAAATCCCTACCTTCTCCGCGGAAATATTTGCTTCATTATATCCCACCTTATACTATTTTTCAATCAAACCTCTGTAAGAATTTTCTCAAAGCAGAGAAAGTCGGTATCGTACAGGCGGGTTTCGCCGCGCAGCGCGTACCCGGTCTTTTCGTACACGCGCCGCGCCGCCGGGTTAGTCCTGGCGCACAGCAGTCGGATGGACGGAAAACCGCCTTCCCGCGCGATGCGCTCCGTCTCACCCATGATAAAGCCAGCGATGCCGCGCCCCTGCATCGCGGTCCGCACGCACAGCCGCGCCGGGATCAGCCCGCGCGCGGAGGCCCAGCAGGGCAGCTCGTTCAGATCGTCGTCCGCGAGGAGAGAAATGGCCGCGAGCAGCCCTTCCGTGTCGCGGAGCACGTATAGAGAACCGTTCGCCAGATCGTCCCGGATGAACGCCATGGTCGGGTATGTCTCGTCCCAATCGGAGGTGCCGTGGCCGATCTGGCTTTGGTAGAGCGCGAGGACGGCGTCCGCGTCCGCGGAGGTGGCGCGTTCGAGCGCGCGGGCAGAAGTGTACATCAATAATATCCTCATAAATACAGGCGTAGGATGGGTTGCTGAACTTCATGGCAGCCCTGGGCGGCGGCGCTGATGGAAAAAATCGGGCGCCATAAAAGACTTTCTCAAGAAATCCCTACCTCTGGGGAGATCAGGGGATTGAGCGGGACGGAGGTTCGCCCCTACGGCGGAGAAGGACGCAAACGCGCGGGGGCATGTCACTTGCGTCACTTGCGGCTTGCTTACCCCCGGGTTTTTTCGCCCCCAAGCACACCGTCACCCCATGAAGGCTTTTCTTTGCTTCTTTCTCTTCCCCCGAAAAGAAAGAAGGGTTCCCTTCATTGACCTCCGTCTCCCCCTTTACCACGCCCCGTGGCTGCTCCCGCCGCCCCCGCCGGTACTTCCGCCGCCGCCCGCGCTGCCCATATCCCCCTGCTCCACTCCGGCGTTGTGGTTCTGCGCGTCGCGCGCGGTGCGCTCCATGGACATGGCGGCGTGATGCCACCCGACGTACACCCACGGCGGCGAGCCGCCCGGGAACGCGTCGTCCGATAGCTCGCTGTTGCTGTCAATCCAGTCGGCCAGCGGCTTCATGTAGCTAAGGGCCATGGCCAGCGGCGCGCGGCCGATGATCACGCCCGGGTCGCGTGCGAGCACATCGCCGTAGTTCTCCAGGAAACCGTCCAGCGCGGCGACGCGCCGTTCGCCCTCGTCGGAGAGCCTCCGCAGGCGCGCGAAGCCCACGCAGAAGGCGATGGCGGCAATGGCCGCAAGCAATGCGGGCAGCTCCGTCCCGGACAGGCCGAACAGCGACAGCGCGAGCAAAACCCCCAGCGCGAGGGACAGGAACGCGAGCAGGAAACGCTTGGTGCCATTGGCAAAGAGCCACCCGGCCTCTACTGTGTCCGCCCGGACGCGGTTCTTCCATTCGTTGTACTTCTGGTTGAAGGTTTTCGCGGCGCGCTCGTCGCCGCCCGCATCCAGCGACGCCATCCACAGCTCGCCGGTGCCATCAAAAAGCCACGCGATAAGCTCCGCCTGATGCCGCCAGAGCGTGTCCTTCTTTGCGCCTGCGTCCGCCAGGGTGAAGCATGTGTCACCCTTGTCCGCGTCCGTGCGCATTGTTAGCACGCCCATGCCCGCCAGCTCCATCAGCGAGGCGGTAAACGCGCTGGCGGAAACCACCTTTTGCTTCAGCAACTGCGCGACGGCCACGGGCGTCCCGTCCAGCAACGCGTTGTCGGTCACCGGATCAACCCGGCGGCGCAGGCCGTACGCCTTCATTTGCTTACGAAACGAGAAAAAAAAGAGGACGACATACACGGCCAGCGCGGTCAGCAGCGTGTACTGCGCGGTGCGGCGCTGCGCCTCCGCCTGTTCCCGCGCCGCCTGCTCCTCGGCCTGGCGCGCGGCCAGCACGTCCGCAAGGCGGGTGGGAATGACCGGCGCGTCCGGCAGCCATTCCGCCGGGAACGGCACGCGAACGAATATGTTTTCCCCCTCGGATACACGCCTGGGCGCGAAGGATATCACCCCGTCCCGCACGGTGTAGTCGCTGAAAGCCGTGCCGGACACCAGCAGCTCCGCCACCTCGTCCGCCGGGCCGGGCAGCGCGAGGCGGAAAGCGGCACGCTGATAGACGCTCTCCGGGATGAGGAGCGTCTGGTCAATGTACGCGCTGTCCTCATACCGCTTCGCGAAGTCCGCCTTGCGGTACAGGACGCGGTACGCGCGCGTATCGTCGCTGCCCGGCGTGTAGGCGCGGATGGACAGCTTGCCGTTCTCCGCCTCGGCCACATAGGTGTTCGGCGTGCCCTCCAGCGCGGCCACGCGCGTCAGCTCCGTATCGCCGTCCACCAGGATGCGCAGCCCGTCCGGCACGGCGTCGCCCTCGTAGCGGATGGTCATCAGCATGCCGTTGTACTCGCCGTCAAACGCGTAGACGATCGACTCATCAAACGCGGCCGCGCCGTCCGGTTCCACCTGAACATCCATCGCGTAGTCCGTGATCTCAAACGAAACCGCCAGCGCGCAGGCCGGGAGAAGCAGCAGCGCGATCAGCAGCGCCGAAAGTATACGTTTCATGCGCATCCCTCCCAATACTACCAAATCGAAAACCCCGACGCGTACAGGGCAAGCCCCGCCTTTTGCGCCACGCGCCGCGATGCGGCGTTATCCCAGGCCGTGCTGTAGAGCGGAATCGCGCCCACGGCCCGGACCGCCCGCGCCCAAAGGGCCAGCGCGCGGCCCGCGAGGCCCTGGCCCCGGCACTCCGGGAGCGTTTCAATTCCTGCCTCGTGCGCTGCTGGCGATATGCGCACGCTCCGGCAGATGGAAACGGCGCGGCCTTTGTCCACGAGCGCCGCGCAGGGCTGGGCGGACGTGATTTCGTCCCGCAGCCATCCGAACGGCCCCAGCGCGAACTGCCCGATGTTTGCTTCCGTTATGAGCGCACAGTCAACCGCCGGGGTTGGCAGATGGGGCACCCGATAGCACAGCTCGGTGTCGCGGCGCTCACCCCCGAGAACCGGCAGGAGCCCCGCGAGGGCATCCCGCAGGGCCGAAACGCCAACCGGGCCGGGCGCGTCGTCCGCCAGGGCACGCAGGATGCTTTCCAGCGCGGGCAGCGCGCCCGGCGGAATGCCACGCCCAAAAAGCCAGCGCACCGCGCCGTCCAGGAGCGCTCCGACATAAAGACGGGGCGCGGGCTTCGTCTGGTCCCACGGCTCGTTCACGGCGCGCATCACGCCGTCGACCGCGCTGGTTGGTGAGATTGGGCACCATGAAACAACTCCGCCGGGAGCCCCTTCCCCGTCCAGGACAAACATGGCCTCCATGTGCGCCGCCAGCAAGGCGGTAGAGATTCCTGGCGGAATCTCCTTATGGCGGCCGATTCTTCGAATCCGCGCCGCCGTCGCGGAATCCGCGTACGCCGCGCTGTTTTCCAAGGGCTACCCTCCCACGTGGTGTGACATCGTTCGCCCTATAGCTTACCGCAGCGCGGGGAAAAAGTAAAGAAAATGCGCGGACGCGGCGGGCTTATCGCGTACACGGTGGCGGAAAATGCCAAACAGCGTTATAATGAAGTAAGGATTTTCGGCAATAATTGCGAGGGGCGTAACGCATGATTCACTACCAGACAGACAGGCTCATTCTGCGGAACTTTCGGACCGAAGATGTCCATGACTACCACGCGTACATGCGCCTGGAATCCACCGCCCGGCACGAGGATTTTGATCCGTACACCCTGGCCGAGTGCGAAGCGGCCATCCATGCGCGTCTGTATGACGATTCCTTCTGGGCGGTCGAGCTGACGGAAAACCACAAGCTGATCGGCGATCTGTGCTACCGAAAGGGCGATTATGAAACCTATGAGATCGCCTATGATTTCAACGAGGCGTTCACAAGAAATGGCTACGCGACAGAGGCGTGCCAGGTGCTCCTTCGGCACATCTTCCTGGTTCTCCATGGCCGAAGGCTGTATGTGGGATGCAACGAGGACAACGAGGCGTCCTGGCGGCTTCTGGAGCGGCTTAGGATGCGCCGCGAAGCGCACTGCATCGAGGATGTGGCCTTGAGGTAGGAATTCCTGGCGGAATTCCCCTATGGCGCCTGATTTTTCAAATCAACGCCGCCGTCCAAGAAGGACGCGCGCGGAAACCCAGTCTATGTAAACAGCTACTTCTACGCGCTTTTACGGCGGGAATGGCTGGAGCGTCAGGGCGCTACCCCTCCACCTCCACCCCCGGGTTCTGCTTCATCGTGACGACCACCACAAACGCCAGCGCGAACAGCACAAGGCTCAGCACAAACGGCAGCCGCCCGTCCAGCCTGGACAATCCCCCCGCGATGCCCCCGAAGGGCGAGGCGACGATCAGCATCAGCGTCGTCAGCATGGCGATGATGCGCGCCCGCTCCTGCCTGTCGATGAACAGGGCGGACATCCGCTCCCTGCGCGGGAATACCAGCCCGAAGGCGACCGCCTCAAAAAGCGTATACAGGATGAGCGGCCAGACCACGTTTCGCGGGCTGAAGATCACCAGAAGCTGGCAGGCCATGTACAGGCACAGCCCCACGCACATCGGCCCTTTCGTGCGGAAGCGTTCCAGTTTGTGTTGCACGCCAAAATAGAACAGCAGCATGATGCACGCGCGGATGATCGGAAAGTACGCCAGATACGCCTCGGGAATGCCCAGGTGGCCCGTCGTGTACAGCGAAAAAAAGTTGTTGCTCACCAGGCTCGTGATGAGGGAAATGATCATGAGCGCCAGCACGCGCATCGTGCCGCTGCTTTGGATGATCCGGGGCACCAGCTTCCAGTAGCCCGCGATCATCTCGTCCACGCTCTGGCGCTTCGTTTCGGCCATGCGCACCAGCCCCTGCCGCGTCTCCGTCGTCCATTTGGCCGTGATGAAGCACTTGGCCAGCATGCCCAGGCTGTAGATGGCGTACAGTGTGCGCATCACGGGGATCAGCGCGTGCCGCTGGATCAGCCCGCCGGAGATCGGCGAAAAAAACACCGCCAAAAGGCCCGCGATGCTGACCCAGTTCCACATGTTGAGGATGTTTTTCTCCTCGGCATCCTCCACCAGCAGGCAGACCCAAGCGGTCTGGTTGACCTGCTCAAAGCTGTTGAGAATCATCGCCGCGAGGAAGAACCAGTAGTTCTGCGCCCCCGCCCAGATCGCGCAGGGGATGACCCAGCCCAGGAAATCCCCCAGGATGGTGGTCGCCTTGCGGCCAATTTTATCGGCGATGACGCCGCCGAAAAAGGCGCACACCATCTGCGCGACCATGGCGATGGATAGCGCGATGCCGATCTGGATGTCGCTGACGCCCATCGCGCGCATGTATACGGCGGTGAACGGCGCGATCAGGCTGTTCGGGATGCCCCAAAGGGGCTCGATGAACACCAGCGTGCGCGGGTTGCCCTTCAGGGTGAACAGCAGGTCGATCAGCGGATGGTTGCGGAGCTTTGGCAGCAGCGGAGTACCTCTTTTAGCCATGTCTCGTCGTGCCCTTTCTTTGGCGGCGGCGCTGATTTGGAAAATCGGGCGCCATACGGGGATTTCGCAAGAAATCCCTACCTCCAGCGACGCGATCCGAAACGCCGCCGCGCCGCTCCGACTATTCTATCAAAAAAACCACGCTTTCGCGATACCTTGGTGAATTTTTACGCTGTCACGCGGGGCGATTGATGGATGCACAGCCATTGCGCCGGTATGATATACTTGTGAAAAGTCGAATGTGGGGGTAATACGATGATTACGCTGCGGGCCGTTACCAAGGAAAACTGGATCGAATGCATCAAGCTGTCCGTGAACGAAAGCCAGAAGGCGTTCGTGGCCACGAACGTATTTTCACTGGCGCAGGCAAGCGTGTACTCCAGCTACACGCCACTGGCCATCTATAGCGACGACCTAATGGTCGGCTTTGCGCTGTACGGCGTGGACCCTGACGACAATCAGATGGGGATCTCTCGGCTCATGATCGATCAGCGGCATCAGCGGAAGGGATACGGCAGGGCGGCGCTGGTACAATTGATCGAGCGGATCAAGCGGGAGGCGTCCGCGCGCCACGCCATCTACCTCAGCTTCGAGCCGCAAAACAAAAACGCGGAGGCGCTGTACACGAGCCTCGGCTTTGCGCACACCGGGGAGGTCGAGGAAGGCGAGCTGATCATGAAGCTCACGTACTGACGATGCTTTTACGGAGGATGAAGGCATGGAAGATTGGCTGTATGTCATGACGATTGAACGAGGGAAAACATACAACAAAATGACCAAAGCGGTTGCCACGCGGCATGTGGAGAACATCCGGAATCTGGACGACCAGGGGAAGCTGGCGCTTTGCGGGGCGTTCAGGGGGGTTCCCGGCGTCGCCGGCATGCTCGTCCTCCGGGTCAGGAGCTATGAGGAAGCGGAGGAAATCTGCAAGGCGGAACCGCTTGTCGTGGAAGGCTACGCAACGTACAAGCTCGGCGCTTTGAAGGTGGCGAACCGGGAGAACAACTATTTGCTGTAAAGGTAGTGTTTTCTTGTGAAATCCCTTTATGGCGCCCGATTTTTCAAATCCGCGCCGCCGTCGAGGTAGGGATTTCTGGCGATTCCCGCCTCATCCCCCGCTCCGCCCCGCATCAATTTCCCACGGCACAAAGCCGCTCTCCAGCGCCTTTTCCCGGTCGGTCAGCGCGAAATCCCCGTGCGCCGCGTCCGCGAACAGCGACGCGTCGGCCTGGATCAGGTTTTTTCGCACCTCCATCTTTTCCTTGCCGTACTTGCGGTAAAAGACCGGCTCCTCGCCGATAATCACGTTGTGTTCCAGCACGAACGTGCCCCCCGCGCGCTTGTCGGATGTGCCGATCTGGCCGTCCAGGTTCAGGGCGAAAATGTTGTTGCGCACGGTGTTCTTCCCGCCCAGATGCTGAAAAAAACCCTAGGCCGAGCAGCCGTACACCAGGTTGTTCTCCACCAGCACGCCCGACGCGCCCTCGTCCAGATAGATGCCCCAACCGCCGTAATCGCGCGCCGTCACGCCGCTGATCACGTTGTCCCGCACGACGGTGTTTTTCTGCACGCCCAGCAGGTACACGCCGCCCATGTCGGAGAGCATGCCCCGGCCCACGTCGTAGATCAGGTTATTATGCACGCTGATCTTGTCGGTGACGTTGTACCCGGACCCCCATACCCAGCCCGCCGAAATGGCCGTGTACGTTCCGCCGTGGATTTCGTTGCGCGCGATTTCAATTTCCCGCGCGTGGACGATCAGCACGGCCACGGCGTTCAGGAAATGTGCTCCGTAGCCGTCCACGTGGTTGTCCGTCAGTGCAATGCCCTTGGTTGTCTTGGGGTCGTCGCTCAGGTTCCGTCCGTGTATCTGCACGGCGTGCGCGCCGATGTTCCGGAACGCGCAGCCGTCCACCACGGCGTTTTGCACGTTATAATCCAACCGGAGCGCACCCGCGCCCATGTCCCGAAAGGTGCAGTCCGTGAACGACACGTTCTCGGCGTTATACACCAGCACGGCGGTATCGGCATCATACGCGGCCTGCGGGAAATCCGCCTCCGCGTCCCGCCTGGGGATGCTCCAGCCGGTGCGCGCGAACGTGATCCCCTCAAACGACAGCCCGGACACGCCCTCGGCCGTCAGCAGCCGTTCCAACGCGCCCACGGTGAGCAACGTGTTCCCGATGGTTTCGCCCGGCAGGGGCGCGTAGTACAGCGCGCTTTCCTTCGCGTCATACGCCCACTCGCCCGGCGAAAACGGCGCGCCGAGAACGTTCTCCAGCCAGTACGAGTCCCCTTCGAACACCGACATGGACGTGGAACGGTTCAGTGTGATGCGCCCCTTTTTCGCGTCATACTTTTTCACGCCGGACAGCTCGTCCTTCCACCAGTGCACCAGGCGCACCACCGCGCCATCCAGCGACGCGGGCAGGTCCCCGGCGGAGACGTTAAACGACCGCTGGCGGAGGAACTTGTCCGTGGTCTTGCTCGCGGGCGCGGCGGCGCGCAGCGTGCCCTCCTTGGGCCAGCGCGCGGAGGGCCGCTCGCCGTCCGGGCCAAAGAGCGCGCGGGGCTGCTTGCTCACGTAGGCCGCCGTCCAGAGCGTTTGCCCGTCCCGCACGGTTTCCGTCCACCCGCCGACCGGCGCGTCCCCCGCGAGGATGGGCGTTTCGCCGGGCCAGGCGCGAAAGGCGATGTTGTCCCGGTCGCGGTAGGTCATTTCGATGGTTTCCGTCAGCCGGTACGTGCCGCCGCGCAGCCAGACGGTCGCCGGCTGCTTGCCCTTGTCCCCCCGCAGGCGGGAAATCGCCTCGCCAAGGGTCGCGAGCGGCGCGCCCTGGGTGCCGGGGTTCGCGTCGTCCCCGTCCGTTGCTACGAACAGCGCGGAGCGTTCCCACGCCGCCAGGGATGGACACAGCGACAGGGCGCACAGCAGGATGGACAGGAGCAGGCAGAGCAATCGCCTCATGCGCGGGAACACCTTCCTCGCCAAATAATGAATACTGAATAAATCCGCAAAACTCACTGCATTATACCAGCATTGGTATACGGTTTCAATCCGCGCCGCCATACAAAAAAGACCGCCTGACGCCCGGTTGCGCGGCGGCCTTTGCACCTCATTGATGGCGGCGCTGATTTGATAAATCGGGCGCCATAAGGGGATTTCGTCAGAAATCCCTACCTCTCCCTTTACGCTTCGATCGGCGCGAGCGTCGCCTGGAAATGCCGCAGCACCGGCGGCTCCCAGGTGATCCGGTATCCCCTTTGGATGCCGCCCGCTCGCGCCTTGATCGCGGTAAGCGCCCCGGCGATCACGTCCAGGTGCGCCTGCGTGTACACCCGGCGCGGAATGGCGCAGCGGGTGAACTCAAAATCAGCGCGGAGCTGCTTGCCGGTATCCGGGTCGTTGCCCAGCATGTACGACCCGATGTCGCACGCGCGGATGCCCGCCTCCTTGTACAGCTCCACCGCCAGCACCTGGCCGGGGTACTCGTGGTACGGAATGTGCGGGAACATCGCGGCCGCGTCCACGAACACACCGTGGCCGCCCACCGGCGACTGGTACGCCACGCCCGCGTCGTCCAGCAGGGAGGCGAGGTACTCCATCTGCCCGATGCGGTAGCGCAGGTACGCCTCCTCGATGCCCTCGTACAGCCCGATGGCCAGCGCCTCCAGGTCGCGCCCGGAAAGCCCGCCGTAGGTGTAGAACCCTTCGTAGCTGATGCAGTTGCTCTTGACCATCTGGATGATCGCGTTCCCCTCGTCCTTCACGCCGATCAAGCCGCCCATGTTCACGATGGTGTCCTTCTTCGCGCTCATCACGAACATATCGCCGTAGCTGAACATCTTGCGGACGATTTCCTTGATCGTCATGCCGTGGCACTCGGCCTCATCGCGCTGGATGAAGTACGCGTTCTCGGCGTACCGTGCCGCGTCGATGCACAGCGGGATACCGTACTTTTTGCATACCGCGCTCACCTCGCGCATGTTCGCCATGGACACCGGTTGCCCGCCCGCGGAGTTGTTCGTGATCGTCATCACGACCAGGCCGACTCTCTCCCTGCCGTGCTCGTTGATGAGCCGTTCCAGCTTCGCCACGTCCATGTTGCCCTTGAACGGCGCGCGCCTTTCAGGGATCAACGCCTCCTCCACCACGCAGTCGATGGCGCGCGCGCCGGCAAGCTCCACGTGCGCGCGCGTGGTGTCAAAGAACATGTTGGAGATGGCGTAGTTACCCTTGCGCAGAAAGATGGGCAGCAGCACCTTCTCGGCGGCGCGGCCCTGGTGCACGGGCTGGATGTAGCCGTAGCCGAAGATGTCGCGGCCCGCGTCCACCAGCTTCCGGTAGCTGCGCGCGCCCGCGTACGCCTCGTCGCCCTGCATGACGCCGGCCCACTGCCGGTCGCTCATGGCGTTCGTGCCGGAATCGGTCAGCAGGTCGATGTACACATCCTCGCTCTGCAGCCGGAACAGGTTATAATCGGCCAGGCGGATCTTGTCCTCGCGCTCGGCGCGGGTCAGGGTCTTGATGGGCTCTACCATCTTGATGCGGAAGGGTTCGGGCGTGTACTTGATGGCCATATGCTTACTCCTTAGCTCGTATGTTGTTTCTGTTTGCTAGTTTCCCTGCGTTTGTCGAAAATCCTGCATTTTTTCCTTCAATTAATGATTTTTGCACGCAAAAAGCGCGTGTCCAAGGCGACGGTTTCGCCGGACACGCGCGGGCTGCCGCTTTGCCACGTCAGGCGATCAGTCCTCGCTGAAATCGTCCCGGTGCTTCGCAAAGAAATCATAGTACGTGCGGACGTTTTGAAGCTCCGTCCACTTTTTGATCGTTACGGGGCGCTCGTCCAGGTCGTAGATTTTCGCGCGCTCCATGGCCAGCAGAAAGGGTGAGTGGGTGGAAATGACGAGCTGGCAGCCCATGAACCGCACGGCCTCCTGCAAATACTGGGCCAGCTCGATCTGCTTGGCGGCGGAAAGGCTGTTCTCCGGCTCGTCCAACAGGTAGAGCGCGTCGGCCACGATCTGCTGCCTGAAGTAAAAGTCCGCGCTTTCGCCGTTGGACTGCTCCCGCACGTTTTCCATCAACTGCTCGCGCACGAAGGCCGACTGCGTCTTGCGCCGCGCGCTGTTGCGCTTCTTCAGCGCCTCGTAGTCGTCCAGCGACCGCACCGTAAGCGTGGAGTGCCGCGCGTCAAAGTGCTCGTCAAAGAGCATCTCCTTTTTCCGGTCAATGCCCTCGTTCAGGCTGCGAATATTGAGCATGAAGTCGAACACGTCGTCGCTCGTCACAATCCTGCTCTCGCTCGGGATGGGCGCTTCCAGCCGCACCCGGCACATGTCCACGTAATCCTGGAAGAAGTTCGAGCGGTTGAACGGCGCGGACCGCTGGATGTTCAGTTTTTCCGCGATGATGTTCAGGGCGGTCGTCTTGCCCGACCCGTTGCCGCCGTACAGCAGGGTGATGGGCTCGAAATCAAGGCGCGCAAGGCCCGCCCGCGACAAGACATAAAAAGGGTACAGCGTGTTGTAGCAGGTTCTTTTTACGGAGGAAACGCGAAACGCCCATTCCGCGTCCTCGCTTGGAAACACGATGCTATCCAAAAAAACCATCTTTTGACACCAACGGACCGGTTATTTGGGGGCCCGGCGCAGGGCCGCTGCCGCTACCGATTATAGCAGCCGCGGATGGCAAAGGCAAGGGCGCGCCGCCGCCATAGCGAACGGAGGCACGGGAAAAACTTGCGTCCGCGCGGCGCGAAGCCTTGATTTGGCCGCCGCGTTGCTTTACACTGTGCGGGGCCGTCCATGTGACGCCCTACAGGAGGAATGCACATGAACATATCGAAAAAAGACGCGCTGCTGTGGTTTGAGTTCTTTTCCGCGCTGCCGGAGGAGGAAGAAATCCTGACGCGCCAGCAGGAAATCGCGTACGCGGCGTTTGCGCAGATCGAGGCGGCCGTCGACGCCCGGAACGACCGGCTCATGGCGGAAATACCGCATTTGCAAACGCTGGAGAACCGGACGTATTTCGTCGGCAACGAGCGCAAGTTCCCGGGCGGGTGCCGGTCCTGCCTGCTCGGAACGGGTCTTAGCGCCGTGCGGAAAACGAACAAGTGCAACCTGGCCTGCAAGTTCTGCTATGATTACGGCGAGCTGGACCGCGTCCCCCCGGTCGGCGAAGGCATGTGGGAAATTGGCGGCACGAAGTTTTACGAGCGGGACATCGATTTGCTGCTGTCCGCCCAGCGGAGGCCCACCGGCATTTCGTATGTCTACCTGGAGCCGTTCATGGAGATCGAAAAATACTACGGCGTGATCCGGAAGTTTCACGGCGCGGGGATTCATCAGCACCTGTATACGAACGGCACGCTGGCGACGGAGGAGACGCTCCGGGCTTTGGGCGAAGCGGGGCTGGACGAGCTGCGGTTCAACCTGGGCGCGTCGGGCTGCGCGGACGGCGTGATCGCGAACATGGCCATCGCGAAGCGATATATCCCGGCGGTCGGGATCGAGACGCCGATGACGCCGGAGTTCTTTGACGCGTTTTCGAAGAAAAAGCAGGCGATTCTGGGCACGGGCATTGATTTCATCAACTGCGCGGAGCTGCATCTGAACGCGAACAACATCGGCAACTACGCCGGGGAAAACCTGTATATCGCCAAGCACGGGTATATCTCGCCGATCTGGAGCCGGGAGCTGACGCTGAAGCTCATGAAAATCGCCGACGAGGAGCATTGGGACATCGCCGTGCACGACTGCTCCAACCGCACGAAGTTCGCGCGCGGGCTAAACCTGCGCGGCAAGGAGGGCGCGTGGTTTGGCGCGAGCGACTACGCGTGCGAGTTTTCGCCCATGCCGTACTGGGCTTTTTTGCCGATCCTCCGCGACGACAGCTTCGTGTTTTTGCGCGAGGAGGCGCTGCCCAGCGGGTATCGGCCAGGGGATTTGGTCTTATAGGGCGGCTTTGCCCGATCGGAATGTTGGATAAGAATGTAAAAAACGTTTGACATCTGCCCACCGCCGTGATACCCTGGGAATGTAAAAAAGTTTTGACATCCCGGCGATGGAGGTGTACTATATGACACTTTTCGGAGGCACCACGGCCGCCCATTTTACCCTGCCCGCGATGCTGGACTTTTTCTTCATGATGAGCGGCGACACTTCCCTCATCCATGTCGGGACCGACCTGCTCAACGGGGCTTACCGCGCCATCACGATTCTGATGGGCATCGCGATGGTCACGGCGTTCTTTTACGGCCTATACGGCGTGTATTACGCGTACATCAAAACCAAGGACGAGCGGCAGAAGTTCATCGTGCTCCGCAGCGCGGCCCGCGCGTTTACCGCGCTGCTGGCGTATTACGGGGTACAGATGATCGTGACGTTTGCGCACGCCCGCACCGGCGCGGAGTGGGTGATACGCGGGTGGCAACTGCTGCAATTCGGCATCGATGCCATGCCCGTGGCGGGGATGCTGGCGGTGTTCGGCGCCTTTCTGTTCTTTGGCAAGCGCAAGGCGGGTGGCGACTGATGACCAACGAGATTGAACGTCTCCGCAAGGCGCGCGGCATGACACAGGCCGAGCTGGCCGCCGCCTGCGGCGTGACCCGGCAGACCATCAACGCGATTGAAAACGGCAAGTACGACCCCACGCTGCGCCTGGCCTTCGCGCTGGCGGATTCGCTAGGCATCACGGTGGACGCGCTGTTCACGCCGGGACAATAGCCAGCCCCGTCAGCCGTATGCGTTCCAACTCCTCCGCCGTGAGCGCCCCCGCCCGATGCAGTTTGCAGTACTCCTCCGATACGCCGCTGTTAAAGATCAGCAAGTCGTCCGTGTTGATCGTGACGGTGACGCCGTTTCGCGCCAGCGTGGCGATCGGGTGCGACCTGTAGTCCTCCGCAAGCCCCAGCATGATGTTGCTCGTCGGGCACACGTTCAGCCGGATGCCGTGTTCCGCGAGGAATCGCATGGCCTCCTTTGACCTGGCGGCCGCGATGCCGTGGTGCACCTCGTGCAGGTGCAGCGTTTCCACTGCCCGGGTCACGTCGTCCGCGCTGCCGAACTCCCCCACGTGCGCCTTGCGCCGGACCCCATACCCCTCCGCGATTTCGTAAACGCGGCGAAAGTTTCCGATTGGTTGCGCGAACTCCTCGCCCCCGATGTCCACGGACGCGAAGTAGCGGTATGACAACACCTCGTCCAGCCACGACGCGATCCACGCGGTGTCGCGCCCCCGGTCAAAGCACAACTCCGGTAGAAACCGCACCGCCGGCGCGTATTGGCGGCGCATGTCCTCGACCGCCCGCATGAACGCGCCCATGCCGCCGAACGCCTCCACCTCGTCTATGGCGAAGCTCAGCGCGAGCACGGCGATGCCGTCGTCATTCGCCTGCGCGAACGACGCCGCCAAGCGCATCCGATATCCGTCAAACCCACCGGGGCAGTGCGCCTTTACGTTCTGGTCAAACCATACCTGCATATCCGCCAGGCCGCGAAATCGCTCCGTGGGCGGTTCGATCCGCACACCCGTCCAGGCGGAAAGCGTTTGGATGCTCCCGCCGCGCCCCGCATGATTGTGCAGGTCGCTCTTGGGGATTGCCCGAATCGCCTCGGGCGAATGGGACAGAAGCGCGTCCGTCAGTTGCATACATACCTCCCAGGAAAAACCGCCGCAATAGCAAAGGAGCCGCCGAACGCGCGGCAGCCCCCTTGACCTTGCCCGCCGGGGACGGGCCCCTCTCCCGTCACCCGGCATTTGTTCATTGACGGCATTCTGTCGCTTCCCGTCAATACCCCTTGATCTTGCTCCACTGGGCCCAACCCTTGGCATCGCCGCCGCGGTAGTAGACCATGACCCAGCCCTGATACTGGTTCGCCTCGTCCAGGTAGATGGTCGTGCCGCTGCTGATCCATTTCAAAGGCCGGTCAGTCGAAGCGTTGTCGTACACATACGCGCCGTCGCCCTTGAAGGACGCTGTCCGCATGCCGATGACGGTGTCGGACACGCCGCGCCGCTGCGCGGGCTTATAGTTCTCGGGATACCAATAGGGCTGGAAGTACGCGTACCCGCCCCACGGGGAGCTTTGTCCCCTCCACTCGCCGCCTTGCGGATAATATGGGTAGCCGCAGTACGCGCAATTGCACGGACTGCTGCAGGTGCAGCTGTTACAGCAGTTGCACGCGGCAAAGGCCGCGCCGATCGGAATCAGGCTGGACAGCACCACCAGCGCCATCACCAGACCCAGGGTTCGTTTCACGCCATGTCTCATGCTAAAAGCCTCCTTACCATTGTCAACGTGTTCGGGGGCGCCCACAGGAAAGCGCACCCGCTCTGACGGCGGCACTGATTCGCAAAACCAGCCGCCATTAAGGGATTCCGCAAGGCAACCCTACCTACCGCGCGACGCTCCTCATGCCGCGTCATGGGAGGGCTTCATCGGAAACCCTGCCCACCATTCTACCACAAAGTCCGCTGGAAGAAAATACCGGCGCTGGAAAGGTTATCCTTCCCCCAGCGTTTTACCACGCCGAGGTTGGGATTCCTTGCGGAAGCCCCTTACGGCGGCCGATTTTTCCAAATCGGCGCCGCCGTCATGGAGGCGCACGGTTCCGCCCTGTCGTGGGTTAGAGCGATGGGCGGGGCGGAAGGTTCCCTGGAAACCACGGATTGTTTTGGGCGGCGGCCTTGCGGACGGTTTTCCGCTTCGCAATCCTCATCTCCATTTAATCGGCGGTTCCTTTGCCAATGTCGATTTCGCGGCGCCCCATCCTTGCGCCCAGCCCAACCATGGTGTATGCTTATTCCACTGATCCATCACACACACAAAGGAGCGAGGAGAATGCCGCACGAGGTGTTCCACTACCCCACACTGGACGCGCTCAGGGCACGCGCGGCGGAGCTTGCCGCATGGCTGCCCTTGTCGGATGATCTGTCCCCGTTGCTGTCGCCGCTGTCGCTGGCGGGCGGATACGCGCTCCCAAACCGCCTGGCCCTGCAGCCCATGGAGGGCTCCGACGGCACGGCGGAGGGTGGTCCGGGGCCGCTCACCGCGCGCCGGTACGAGCGGTTCGCCCGGGGCGGCGCGGGCCTCATCTGGTTTGAGGCCGTGGCCACCGCGCCCGATGCCCGGGCCAGCGCGCATCAGCTTTACCTGACGGAAGAGACGCTCCCGGCGTTCCAGCGCCTCGTGGCGCGCATCCGCGAGATTGGCGTCCAGGCGAACGGCTTCGCCCCGCTGATCATTATGCAGGCCACGCACTCCGGCCGGTATGCCAAGCCGCGCGGCGTGCCGGAGCCGATCATTGCCTACAACAACCCGCTCTTTGAGAAGGATAACCCCATCGACCCCGCCCGCATTGTCACGGATGACGCGCTGGAGCGGTATGAGGCGCGCTTTGAGGCGACGGCCCGGCTCGCGCGGCGCGCGGGCTTTGACGGCATGGACGTGAAGTGCTGCCACCGGTATCTCGCGTCCGAATTGATGAGCGCGTATGACCGGCCCGGGCGGTACGGCGGGGATTTCACGAACCGGTCGCGCTTCGTGCTGAACAGCTTCCGCGCGGCGCGGGCGGGCGGCGGCGCTGATTTCCTGCTTACCAGCCGCATGAACGCGCACGACGGGTATCCGTACCCCTACGGGTTCGGTGTCGCACAGGATGTGGGGCGCGGCGGGCGGGCGGGCGCTATGTTGCCCGCTGATACCGCCGCATTGCCCGTTGCGCCGCCCTTCCCCGACCTGACCGAGGCGAAGATGCTTGCGCGGGCGTTCGTGTCGCTCGGCGCGCCGCTGCTTGACGTGACCATCGGCAACCCGTACACGAACCCGCACGTCAACCGCCCATATGATAAGGGCAACTACGTCCCGGACGAGCACCCGCTGACCGGCGTGTCGCGCATGATGCGCTGCGTGGCGGAGGTGCAATCGGCTGTGCCGGATACGCCGGTGATCGGTTCCGCGTTCAGCTACCTGCGTGCGCTGTCGCCGCACCTCGCGGCCGGGATGATCGCGGGCGGGCACTGCGGGATCGCGGGCTTTGGCCGCATGGCGTTCGCGAACCCGGATTTCCCCAATCAGATCAAGGAGGACGGCAAGATCGACGAGCGGCGGGTGTGCGTTTGCTGCGGCCAGTGCGCGCAGATGCTCCGCCATGGCGGCCCTGCGGGCTGCGCCGTCCGGGATCGGGAAGCGTATACGGTATAAAAGGAGGCGTGCGCATGCGGGGCGTATTGGTGACGGGCGCGGCGGGCGGCATCGGCCTGGCGACGGCGCGGTTGCTGGCGGAAAAGGGCTACGGCGTCGTGGGCATGGGGCGCACGGCAAGGCCGGAGGCTGTCCGGGCGTTTGACGCGATGGGCGGCCACTTCCACACCGGCGACATCGCGCGCGCGGAGGACCGGCAGGCCGCGCTGGACGCGGTGATCGCGCGGCACGGCACGCTGTACGCGCTGGTGAACGTCGCGGGCATTGCCCCGCGCGAGCGGCGCGACCTGCTGGACATGACGGAGGCCAGCTACGACGAAGTGATGGACGTGAACCTCAAATCCACGCTGCTGCTGACCCAGCTTGCCGCGCGGCAAATGCTGGCGCAGGAAGCGCCGGCGGATGGGCCGCGCGGCGCGATCGTCAATATCTCGTCTATCTCCGCCTACACCAGTTCCACCAGCCGGGGCGAATACTGCCTGTCCAAGGCGGGGCTGTCCATGCTGACGCGCCTGTTCGCGGACCGGCTGGCCGGGGAGGGCATCCTGGTGAACGAAGTGCGCCCCGGCATCATCCAGACCGGCATGACCGCCGCCGTCCAGGTCAAGTACGACGCGCTGATCGCGGGCGGCCTGCTGCCCATCGCCCGCTGGGGACAGCCCGAGGACGTCGCCAGGGCCGTCCTGGCGCTGATGGACGGTTCCCTCGCGTACACGACGGGGCAGTCCATCGACGTGGACGGCGGGTTCCATTTGCGGAGGCTGTAGAACGGGCGAGGGATTCAACCCGCGGACCCCATAAGGGCACATTGCACGTTCGGCAAACACCGCACACAATGAGCATCTTTCCGTTGTCCCGCATGTTTGGGACGTGTTGAACCGCCACTCGCCCTGTCAAGGCGGACATCCTCCTCGTCGCATTTGCCGCAGGCAGCGTTCGCTGAAAGCGTCTTACGCCCCCGCATGCGCACAGCCCGAATCCGCGTCATCTCTCTCGTCGTCGTAAGGCGAACCCCCCCCCAACCTGCGGGCTCTGATTTCAGAAATTGCTCCGGCGGCTGTGCCCGGGAGGCTGACGCTGCCCTTGCCCATAATAGGAACAGAAAAAATGCCCCTCCCTTGCCGTGAGGCAAAGAAGGGATTCCAAAGGGCATAGCCCGTAGGTCATGGTCTGGGGGCCGAAAGCCCCCAGCATTACCCAAAGGAGGCTCCCCATGAAATCCTTCCGCATCCCCATCGGCGCCCTCTCCCTCCCCGCCCATGCCGTCAACACCGTCGTCGTCGGCTCCGGCGCGGCGGGCTTTGGCGCGGCGCTCCGGCTCCATCAGTTCGGCCAGACGGACATCGCCCTCCTCACCGAGGGCGTGAACACCGGCACGTCGCGGAACGCCGGGTCGGACAAGCAGACGTACTACAAGCTGAGCCTGTCGGGCGGCGCGCCGGATTCCCCCGCCGACATGGCGCGCGATTTGTTCGCCGGCGGCTGCGTGGACGGCGACGTCGCCCTTGCCGAGGCCGCGCTGTCCGCGCGCTGTTTCCTGTACCTGTGCGAATTGGGCGTGGCGTTCCCCGTAAACCGCCACGGCGAGTACGTCGGCTACAAAACCGACCACGACCCGCGCGCGCGGGCTACGTCCGCCGGGCCGCTCACCTCCAAGGCCATGACCGAGACGCTGGAGCGCGCCGCGCGGGACAGGGACATTCCGGTGCTGGACAACCTCCAGGCCGTCGCCATCCTGAAGGACGGGGAGCGCGCGTGCGGCGTACTGGCGCTAAACAAGGCGGGCCTTGCGGCCGAGGAAACCCGCTTCACCGTGATCCTCGCGCGGAATATCATCTGGGCCACCGGCGGTCCGGCGGGCATTTACGCGGACACCGTGTACCCGGTGGGCCACAGCGGCGCGACCGGCGTGGCGCTGGAGGCCGGCGTCCTGGGCCGCAGCCTCACGGAATGGCAGTACGGCCTGGCGTCCGTCGCGCCGCGCTGGAACGTGTCCGGCACGTACATGCAGGCGCTCCCGCGCCTCATTTCCGTGGACGCGGACGGCGTGGAGCGCGAATTTCTGGCCGAGGCGATCCCGGACGAGGATGAGCGCCTCTCCCTGGTGTTCCGCAAGGGATATGAGTGGCCGTTTGACAGCCGGAAGGCGGCGGATGGTTCGTCGCGCGTGGATCTGCTGGTGTACCGCGAGCGCGTGCTGCTGGGCCGCCGCGTGTACCTGGATTTCCGGCGCAACCCCGGCAACCGGGACGCGCTCGATTACGCGCTGCTCACCCCGGAGGCGCGCGAGTACCTTGCCGCCGCGGGCGCGTGCTTCGGCGCGCCCATCGACCGCCTGCGCCACATGAACGAACCCGCCTACGCGCTGTACCTCGGCAAGGGTGTGGATCTCGCCGCCGAACCGCTGGAAATCGCACTGTGCGCGCAGCACATGAACGGCGGCCTGGACGTGGACGCGTGGTGGCGGACGAATGTCCCCGGCGTGTTTGCCGTGGGCGAAGCGGCGGGCACGCACGGCGCATACCGGCCGGGCGGCAGCGCGCTGAACGCCGGACAGGTGGGCGCGCTCCGCGCCGCGCGGTATATCGCCGCGCACGGGGGCGGGGAGGCGGGGGAAACGCTGCCGGAGGGTGCGGCGAAAGCAATCGCGGAGCATATGAAGATGTGTCGGGGGCTGCTGGGCGGGGGTGCCCATGGCGGGGAGGGCAACGCGGCTGGTGGGAGACCACGAGTTGTGGGGGCATCGCCAGAACCTTCGGCAGGATGTGATGCAGATTTGGGCGCTTCGTGCCTTCATGGGCGTTCATTTGATGTTTCAACCCGCGCAGGCACGGTTGGCGAGGGTTCACAAGCCCTGGAGGCATCGCCAGAACCTTCGGCAGGGGATAGTGTGAACGTGGAGGCTTCGCGCCTTCGCGCGTGTTCATCCGATGCTCCTGCCCGCGTCTGCGCGAATACTGGGATGCCAAGCCCCGCAGAAATCCCGCCAGCCCGCCCCATCCCCTTAGCCGCCCTATCGGAAGCCTCCGCGCACCGCATGAGCGCAGCCGGCGCGGCCATCCGCGACCCGAAGCGCATGCGGGAAACCCTTGCGGAAACGACCGACCTAATCGGCCATTTCGCGTCCCGCGTGATCCTCACCACCCCATCCGATCTGCCGGAAGCGTACCGCCTCCGCGACGCGCTGATCGCCCGGCAGGCCGTCCTGTCCGCAATGCTGGACTACGTGGCGCACGGCGGCGGCTCGCGCGGGTCGGCGGTGTACGCGGCTGAGGAAGGGATTTCTTGCGAAATCCCCTCATGGCGCCCGCTTTTTGAAATCCGCGCCGCCGTCAATGAAGGCGCGCCCCTCTTGGGGCTGCCAGCCGATTTCCGCTTCCAGCCGGACGATGGCGCGCTGTCCGGGCAGGTGCAGCTTGTCCGGTGGTCACCCGGCGGCGTCCGGTGCGCGTGGCGGCCCGTGCGCCCGCTGCCAGAGGGCGGTGGCGTGTTCGAGACGGTCTGGCGGGCGTACCGCGAGAACGGGAACATAGGGTGACGCGTGGCGGGAAAGCCCGGCCGCGCGTTACGCTATGTCATTTACGTTGTTTTTCGCTGTGTTTTTCCCACAACAAGAAAAGAAAAACGCACAAGGCGACAACCCCGAACGCCAGGAAACAGAAGGGGATAAGCGTACCATTCACGACAGGAAACCCCTCCGCAAGAAGTTCGTGAGCCTCGTTGCGCAGCTTGAAGAACATTAGAAAGCCGTACAGGGTATAGAATCCACTGATAAAGATACCCCGCACCACCCATGCCCCCTCTCCTGCCACTGTGCGCTTGGCGGCAACAAAGCGTCCCAGGAATGAATGGCGTGTTGGCGAGAGGCATTGCCCTACTTCGCCGTAAAAACCACCTTACACAACAGCAGCATCATCGGCCCCAGCAGCATGCCCAAAAACCCCATTGCGTGCAGCCCCGCGTACATCGCCATCATCGTGGCCAGCGGGTACAGCCCAAGCTGCCGGCCGATGATGCGCGGCTCCAAGAGCTGCCGCAGGAAAATCGTCAGCAGGTACAGCACCGCCCCGCCGACCGCCAGGCTGACCTGCCCGAACGCGAGGCCGTAGATGAACATCGGAATCAGGAAAAGCCCCGCGCCCAGCACGGGCAGCGCGTCCAGCACCGCGATGATCAGCGCGAACAGGATGGCGTAGTCCAGTCCCATCACCATGAACCCCACGGACAGCTCGCCGAAGATCACCGCCATCATGATCATCGCCGCGCGGAGCTGGCTGAGCACGGCGCGCAGGATGCTCGTCCGCACCTCGCTGGACCGCTTCGCGTACTTCTCCGGCAGCAGGCTCCGTATGTACTTCCACACGCGCTCCTTGTCCGCGCTCATGTAGAACGTACCCACCAGCATCAGCACCGTGAACAGAATGCCCTTGGGCAGCATGCCCGCCGTGCGGATGGCGAACCGCGCAGCCGTGGAGGCGAGCTGCGAGGCGATCGTGGTCAGCATGGACGTGGCCTCGGCCAGCAGCCGCAGCAGCGCCTCCTGCACGCCGACCTCCGCCAGGCCGATATCCGGGTTCAGCCCGTCAATCCACGCGGATACCGCGGTGGAAATGTCGTTGATCCAGCCCGGCAACGCGCTTGCCAGCGCCTTCAGCTCCTCAAATACCCGGCCCGTCAGCACCAGCAGCAGGAAGATCACCAGCCCTGCCAGGAGCGACACCAGCACGCCGGAAACGATGCCGCGCACCGCGCGGCTTCCGCCTAGCAGCTTTGTCGCGAAGCGCACGACCGGGTCGAGCATCCACGCGAACAGCGCCGCCAGCGCGAACGGGGCGATGTACGGAAATACCAGCAGGATCAGCGCCAGCACGGCAAACATGCCAACAATCCAGAGCAGCCGCCGGGGTAAGTCGTTCCAATCCTCGTTAAATGTGCGAAGCCAATCCGTAAAGCGATTCATGCTATTCCTTCCGCATGGCGATGTACAGCGCGCCGTCGTGCGCCATCGCCTCGATCCGCACCGGGAAATCAAACGTGTTTTGGAAGATCAGGTTCAGCCTGTCGTTGCCGACGGCCGCGTCTACGCCATGGGGCAGGTACGTGGCCCCGCTCGGGCCGTGCGCCCTGCGGTAGGTTACCTCCATGCCGCTGGGCAGCGCCAGCAGCACATTGTACAGCGTGGAGGACACCTGGCACACGCCTCCGCCCACGCTCGGCACCGCCTGGCCCTCAAAGTAGGAGATTCCCTCCAGGTACCCCCGGGGATACTGGTACGGCCCCGCGGTGCCGTCAAAGTCGAACGAGGTCCCCGGCTGCAACACGATGGAGATGTACTGGCACGCCTGCGCGATGTTGATTTTGCGGTTGGGGTTCAGCCCTTCCTCGCTCATGTTGTAAAACGAGTTAAACGCCGCGATGGTGTCCCCCGGCCGCGCCGTGTCCGCCGGAAATACGGGCGTCAGCTCCGTCACCGCGTCCATGTAGAAGTAGCCGTACTGCCGCCAGTAGATGCACTTGGCCCAGCCGTCCTCTATGCTGAGGATGGCAATTTTTGCCCCTTCCGTCAGCGTAAACAGTGGGTCGGCGGTGACGGCCGGCCCCGTGCGGATGGTCGCGTCCTTGGCGAGCACCGCGGTGTACACGGTGGGCGTCGCGCCGTAGGGCAGCTCGGCCTCCGCCGTCTGCGTGATCTCCGATACCGTGTGCCGGAGCACGTAGCCCGTCACCCAGTCGCCGTCCTTGCCCTTCACCACGATCAGCCATTCCGGCTCATACGCGATGATCTGCACCTTGTCGCCGCTGTTGTAGTGCCCCACCGTATCCGCCTCGCGCGACCGCTCCGTGCGGATGAACACATTCGTCTGCGCGATGCCGTTGTAGAGCGGCTTTGGCATCTCCCCCGGGTTGCCCGGCTGCGTGGCGGCCATGGCGGGAGAGGCGCAGAGAACGAGCAGGAGCGCCAGCAGCAGGTTGATCGCCCGTTTTGTCATTTCAGCAGCGCCTCCGCCGCCGTGCAAATCCGGTCCGCGAGGGCGGCGGCCTCCGCCTCCCCCCCGGCGCGGGCGTTCACGTACAGCTTAATCTTCGGCTCCGTGCCGGACGGGCGCACGCACACCCAGCAGCGGTTTTCCAGCTCAAAATACACCACGTTGGACTTCGGCAGCCCCATCGGCTCCGGCGCGCCGCCCATAGGGGCGCGGAGGCCCGTCTCATAGTCGCGCGCCGCCAGCACGGAAAGGCCCGCGATGTCCCGGGGCGCCTTGCCCGGGCCATGCAGGCTGTCCATGATGCCCCGCATGCGCTGCACGCCGTCCTCCCCCGCGAGCGTCACGGAAACAACGCGGTCCACGGAGTACCCGTGCCGCCGCTGAATTTCGTCCAGCTTGTCCCAGACGGTCTGCCCGGCCCGCGTAAGGCTCAGGAGCAGTTCCGTAAACAGCAGCGCCGCGTTCACGGCATCCTTGTCCCTGACAAACGTGGACGACAGGTAGCCATAGGACTCCTCAAAGCCGAACAGGAACGTGTGCTCCCCAGTCGTCTCGGCCTGCTGTATCCGCTCCGCGATAAACTTGAAGCCGGTCAGCGTGTCCACCATCTGGACGCCGTACGGCTCGCAGATGGCCCGCGCCAGCTCTGTGGATACGATGGATTTGACGGCCAGCGCGTTCTTCGGCAGCGTGCCCGCCTTTTTGCGCGCGTCCAGGATGTACTCCAGCAGCAGGCAGCCGATCTGGTTGCCGCTGAGCTGCACGAACGTTCCGTCTTTGCCGCGCACGGCCACGCCCAGCCGGTCGCAGTCCGGGTCTGTGGCGAGGCATACGTCCGCGCCCTTTTGATCGGCGAGCTGCACGGCCAGGCGGTACGCGTCCGCCTCCTCGGGGTTGGGCGTCTTGATAGTGGGGAAGTTGCCGTCGGGCGCTTCCTGCTCGCGCACGACCAGCAGGTTCGTCACGCCCATCTCGCGCAGCACGCGGCATACGGGCACACAGCCGGAGCCGTACAGCGGCGTGTACACGAGCTTCAGCGCGGACCCTTCCGCGCGGAGCAGGTCCGGGCGCAGGCTCAGCGTCTTGATGCGCTCAATGTACGCGTTGTCGATGTCCTGATCCACGGTGACGAGCAGCCCTTTTTCGCGCGCTGTGGCCTCGTCCATGGGCGCGGGCTCCGCGTAGCCGTGCCGCTCGATGAGGGCAAGCACCGCGTCCGCGCGCTCGGGCGGGAGCTGCGCCCCGTCGTCCCAATAGACCTTGTAGCCGTTGAACTGCGGCGGGTTGTGGCTGGCCGTGATGACCACGCCCGCGACCGCGCCCAGCGCGCGGACCGCGAACGACAGCACCGGCACGGGCCTAAGCGACGGGAACAGGTGCGCCTTGACACCGCTGTCCGCCAGCACGCGCGCCGTTTCCAGCGCGAACCGGTCCGACAGGCGCCGGGAATCGTACGCGATCACGACACCGCGCTCCCTGGGGGACGGCCTGTCCCCGCCGTCATCGCACCCGGCGATATAGTCCGCCAGGCCGCGCGTGGCGCGCCGGACGGTATAGACGTTCATGCGGTTCGTGCCCGCGCCCAGCACGCCGCGCATGCCGGCCGTGCCAAACGAGAGCGCCGTGTAAAACCGGTCCTGTATCTCCGCGTCATTTCCGCGGATGCCTTCGAGCTCTAGGGTCATTTCGCGGTCGGCCGCAAAGTCACGCAGCCATGCCGCGTATGCGTCAGCGTACAAAACAAGCACCTCCGTATGCGGTGGGATTTTTACACTCTTCCAAAATGTAGTATAACCGAATCAGTGGAAAAAGACAACAAGGTAACAAAAGGGGGACACTCCGCAATTTCTATTATTTTCCTTGCCAAATCCTGTCATGCGTAATATAATGCTATTACAATGCTGTTACGTTATCGTTACGACTCGCAAAGGGAGAGCTCACATGAAAAAACTTTGCTCGCTGCTGCTCGCTGTGCTGTTTGCGGTTTCCGCTGCCCAGGCGGTGGCTGAAACGCTGACCCTCGACTTAGCCTGCGCGACCGTCGAAGAGATGACCGCCGCCAAAGAGATTATTGAGGCGCAGATCAAAGAGGTTCTGGAGGCGGAGCGCAACAGCTATACCCAGATTACCGCAACCGACGCGCTTTTGGCCGACCCTGACGGGCACCTGGGCGAAAAAATCCGCTTCACCGGCCTGGTTGTGCGCGCCGCGGAAGGGATTTCCTCCGCGCAGATCTTGGTGGCGGTGCAGGGAAAGGAATACGCGTGGGCCCTGGTGACGTACGAAACCTCGGACGAGATGCCCATGATGCGCGCGGACGATGTGGTAACGGTCAACGGAACGTTTGAAGGCACCGCGAAGGTCGACGGGAAATCCGTGCTCGCCATGGACGCGGCCCTTGTGAAGCTCACCCCGGCCGGACTGGCGCAGGCTGCCATCGACCAGGAGGGTGGCTTCGCGGTCACGCCGTACCAGTGGAGTACGCCGCTGTTTGATTACCTGGCGCTCGTCGTGGAGAATGAAACGCCGGACACGGTGGAGATCGGCTGCCGCGTAATCTTCAATGACCCAAGCGGCAACATGGTCGGCATCAGCCGGCAGACGGAACCGGCCATTGAGGCCGGGTGTTCCACTGTCTTCATCTTCTGGAACGGAACTCCCTTTTCTTCCTATAAATATGAACTGCTGCCGAGCGTGGAGCGCAGCTACGCGGGCGTGCTCACCGCCATTGAGCACAGCGTGGAGATTTCCGGCCAGAGCGCCGTCGTCACCGCGACAAACACGGGCGACCGGCCGGCCGAGATGGTCAAGTGCATCGTCCTCTTCCTGGAGGACGGAAAGCCCGTCGGGTATGATTCCACCTACATGGCGGACGCGAACTACCAGATCAACCCCGGCGAGTCGGACGTGAAGAAAATGAAGGCAAACGAGACGTTTGACGACGTGATGGTGTTCTTTTCGGGGCGGGCAAGGAAGCGGTGAGGGGCGTCAGAAACCCAAGCGCCGGCAGTACCCGATGGCGCAGAGCATCTTCAATTCCTCGTCGGTCCATCGCTCGTGGAGGAGCGCCTTGACACAATCCGACAACGTCAAGAGCTCCCGCCATTCGGGGGCCCTTTTGACGGATTCAACACGCCAAAACGTTTCTCCTTGGAGCTTCAAGGCCAAGAAGCCCTCTCTTAGCCTCCCGCTTTGTTCGCGGATGGCTTTGGTGATGAGCCCTTCATCCTCATACAGTTCCAGGTTAGTCTTGTACAAAAAGCTGATCGCGCCTGTGGCGAACTCCTCGAAAACATAGTATTCGATAAGCGCATCGGGCAGATCCAGCAGGAACACGCCGAAGTTATTCAGCGTGTCCAGGTAAAGATCGAACCGTTCGCCCAGCGTTAGGCTCATTCGTATCAACTCCCGATATGGCACAGATCCAATTGCGAAAAAAGCGGGGCCTGGGGTGAAAAACCCAAGGTCCCGCTTCGCATCATCCCTTACTGATACTCCTCAATGGTCCTGAGCAGCTCAAACTCCCGGATATCCCGCACGCGGCTATACGCGTACTGCGTCAGCACCACGCCGTTGCGCCAGTACAGCGGCAGGAACGGCAAATCCTCTGCCATCATCGTTTGAATCTCATCCCACGTGGCCTTGAAATCCTCCTCCGTGGAAGCCTTGCGGAGCTGCTGGCAGAGCTTGCGCATCGCGTCTTTATCGGTCTTGTAGCGGGCGTAGTTGCCGTAGCCGTCCGGCAACAGGATGAAGTTGGGGTCCGGCACCGCGTCAAAGTTGTACGCCGCGAGGCACAGGTCAAAGTCGCCCGCCTTCAGCTTCGCGGCGGCGTCCGTGAACTGGTACGGCGTCACCTTCACGCGGAAGCCGACCGCCCGCAGCATCGCGGCGATCTCGTTGGCGGCCTCCTTGCGCAGGCCGTTGCCCGCCTCGTCGTAGTAGTACATGCGCAGCTCCAGTTGCTTTGTGCCGGCTTCGGTCGTCTTGGTCCGCACGCCCGTGTCGTCAAAGGTGCTCCAGCCAAGATCGTCCAGGATTTTATTCGCCTCCGCCGGATCGTACCCGTAGCCCTTGGCGCTGTCGTTGTACAGCCAGGAAC
Organism: Eubacteriales bacterium; assembly: GCA_031550535.1. Lineage (GTDB taxonomy): Bacteria > Bacillota > Clostridia > Christensenellales > Aristaeellaceae > Avichristensenella. The sequence continues at coordinate 22,368 of JAVBOM010000055.1, read as the reverse complement.
TGGGCGATTGAATCGTGTTGGTGGAGGTGACGATGTTCTGGTACACGTTGGCGATCAGCCGGTTCTTGTCAATGGCGTGCGCCACCGCCTTGCGCATTTCCTTTTTTTGCAGGTTGGCGCTGGAATTGTTCATCAGCAAGCACTCAAGCTGGCGGGTGGAGAACGTATAAGCGGAATGGCCGGTCAGCGTGCCGCGATAGCGCACCGCGGCGGTCGACCTTGTCATCAGGATGTCCACGTTCTCGGCCTCGAACGCGGCCAGCGCGGCTGAATCGCTCGCGAACCATGTGGCGGTAATCTCGCCCACGTGCGGCGGCGCGGACCACCAGTTTTCGTTGCCCATCAGCACCAGCTCCCCGCCGGGGCTGTAGGACATCACGCGGTACGGCCCGGTACCCGGCGGGTTCACGTCGCGCGCCGACTGCGCCTGCAGCACGGGGAACGTCATCGCGTACAGCAGCGCGTAGGAGGAAACGTCCTTGCTCGCGCGGACGCGCAGCGTTTGCTCGTCGTCCGCCTCGGCGGAGGTGTAATAGACGGGCAGCTTGCAGTACAGCCCCTTCTCGTTGTCGGCGACGTCGGACTCGGAAATCTCCTTGATAAGATCCATGGTCGCCTTCACGTCGTACGCCGTGAGCTTGCGCCCATCGTGAAAGTATACGTTATCGCGGATGTGGAACAGCCACGTCTGTCCGTTGTTGATCGACTCCCAGGACGTGGCGAGGCCGGGCGAGGGCTTCCGGTCGTCGTCCAGGACGATCAGACTTTCGTACACCAGGTTGAGCAGCGACACCGCGTCGCGCTCCATCACGCGCAGCGGATGCAACTCCATGGTGGGCGAGGTGACCATCGCCACCCGCATCGTCGTGGGAACGCTGCTCGCCAGACCGGACGCGGGCAGCAGCAGCGCGAGCAGCAGGGAGAAAAGCCTAACCCTGGACGGGCGGCTCCGTCTCCTCGGGGGTGTAGTACAATCGTGTGTAAATCGCATAGGCGGACATCACCTTCTTGACGTATTGATCGGTATCGGTAAACGGAATGGCGGTCAGCGTCACGCCGTCGGGCGAGACCGCCGGGTCGCTCAGCCACTTGGCCACCTGGTTTTGTCCCGCGTGGTAGCCGGCCAGCATCTTGACGGGGTCGCCGTCAAACGTCCGGTTCAGGAAGCCCAGATACCAGATGCCGTAGCGCAGGTTCGCCTCGGGGTCGAACATCCTGTCAAACGTGTAGCCGTCCTTCTCCCCCAGCTTCCCCGCGATCCAGTCGCCGGTATCCACCATGATCTGCATCAGGCCGCGCGCGCCCAGTCCCGACACGGCGTCGGGCTTAAAGCGGCTCTCCTGGTAGATCACCGCGCCCACAAGCGCGGGGTCCACCCCCTGCTCTTGGGCATAGCCCTCGATGGCGGCACGGTAGGCATCGGGAAACTTGTACTGCGCCTTTTCGGCCTCCAGCAGCCGGGCGATTCGCTCGGCCTCGCGCAGGGCCGCGCCTTCCTGCCACGCGCGCGCGCCGATGAGCAGCATGACCGTGAACAGCGCGACCATCAGCACCGCGCATATCGCCCAAAACCAGGGCGGCTGCCGCTTGAAGAACGTGGTCTGCTCCGGCTCCGGCAGGTGGGTGCTGGTGTCCTCCCACGCGTCCGGCGGAAGCGCGGGGCGCGGCTCGCGCATGGGCGAAACGGCACCACGCATCTCGCGGGCGGGCGGCGCGGGCGTTCCTGGGCGGCGGCGCACAAAGGGCGCGACCTCGGGATCGGGGCTGGGCCGCCGGACGGGGGCGCGCGGCCGCGTGTCCGCCTCCCATGGATCGGCTTGCGCCTCCTTGGGTGCATCCTCCCGCACGGGTGCGGGCCGGCGGAACACGGCGTCCGCGTCGCTGGCGTCCTCACGGGCAGGGCGGCGGTACGGGAGCGTGCCGGTAGGCGTGCCGCGCTGCGCCGCCGCGCGCGTCTTGCCCCAGGGCGTGGGCGCATCGTCCAGCAAAGGCACCGCATCCGGCGCGTCCGGTTCATCGTCGTCGTAGTGCAGGGCCTTCCGCGCGGCAACGTCCTCCGGGCTGCCCCCTAGGCGCGCGGCGGAACGCAGGGCGGCGAAAGGGCCGCGCCGCTTCTCCCGCCGGGCGTCCCCGGCCACGGCATCGGTGGGGGCGTCGGCCTCTTCCGATGAGACACGTGGCCGCACCCCGCCGCGTAAGGGCTTCCATGGCGCGGTGCGGGCAGCCTGCGCGTCCTCATCCGGCGTGTCCATGCCGGGACGGCGGCGCTGATTTGGAAAATCGGACGCGGCGGGGATTCGTGCATCCACGCCATCAACGGGATTCCGCGGGGAACCCTTTCCTTTTACGCCGAAATCGTCGCTTTCTTCGTCGTCCGGCGGCTTTGTGCGGGACAGCACCCCGCCGCGCAGGGGTTTCCACGCCGCCAGGCGGGCGGCCCGCTGGGTATCCTCGTCCGGGCCATCCGTGCCGACGATGCCGTCGTCCTGGGGGTAGATGACATTTCGTCCCCCGCCGCGCAGGGGCTTCCATGGCGCGGTACGTGCGGCCTGCGCGTCCTCGTCCGGCGCGTCTATGCCGATGATACCAAAACCATCGCTGCCGCCGCTATCATCCTGTGGGTCATCGGCAGTCCACGTCTCGCCGCGCAAGGGCTTCCACACCGCGACCCGTTGATCCCTTGAGCCTTTTGTTTCCGGGGCATCCGCGCCCGGGATGTTGTCGTCCTGGGGGTTGATGACATCCCGGGCCGCGCCACGCAGGGTTTTCCATAGCGCGGCCCGCGTCTCCCGTGGGGTATGGGCATCGGAACCGGCGTCGCCGCCGGGACTGAGGACATCCCGCGCCGCGCCGCGCACGGAGGACCACAGCCGCGCCAGCTTGTCCCGCGCGGTTTCGGCATTCGTATCGTCGCCATCGTCTTGGGCATCGGTGTCCTTCACGGAATCGCCGCGCAGGGATGCCCATGGCCCGTGCCGAACCCCTTGTATGGTGTGCGCGTCCGGGTCGTTGCGGGGATCGCCGTGTGGCGTCACACCCGACCGCACCGCGCCGCGTATGGCGTTCCAAAGGCCGCGCCGGTCCTCCTGCAGCGTGCTCTCCAGACCCGGGATGTTGCGCGCTTCCCCGCGCGGGTACGCGTCCCGCCGTGGCGATGTGCGCAGGACGGCTCGCGCGTCCCGCCACGCGTCGGGCCGTTCGTCCGCGTCCGGCGCTTCGCGCTTCGCGGTGGCCGGCGCGCCTTGCCGCGAGGCGTCCGTGCCAGGCTTCCGGCGGGGCGGGGGGTCTGCGGGAGGCTGCTTGTCCGCATCGGCCGTCCCGGGCAATTCAGCCCCTATGGGCGTTGATGGATCCCGCCGCGAGACGGCGTCCTCGGCTATGCCGCGCGGCACTGTGCGCATATCATCCCGCCCGCCGTATACGCGCCCTGGGGAGGACCACCCGTCCGCGCCATTCGCCCCGGGCGTTTCATATCCGATGTTCTCTACTGCGCCACGCCGCGCGGAAGCACCCTCGACTGCCCCGCGCGCCACCGGACGCGCGCTGTCCCACGCGTCCCAGTCATCCCCACGGGCGGGCAGCCTCCCCGTGGAACGTTCCCGCTCCGCACCATTCGCCCCAGGCGCGTCATACCTTGCGTTTTCTGCCGCCCCGCGCGCCACCGGACGCGCGCTATCCCACGCGTCCCAGTCATCCCCACGGGCGGGCAGCCTCCCCGTGGAACGTTCCCGCTCCGCGCCGTTCGCCAGGGCCTCCCCCCGATCCGAAGTTCCCGCATTCCATGCGCCCTCGCGCGCATCCAGGTCCCCGCGCGCCGCCGTCTGTTCCCGGCGGGCGGCGCTGCGCGGCTGGCGGTTCGGGCGGGGCAGATAATCGTTCATCGGCTCGCCGCCTTTCGCCGCGCCGCGCTCCACAGCGCCTCGATGCGCGCGCGCGTGTTCTCCGGCGCGCCGGATGTGTCAATGCCCGCGTTGGCGCGGCGCAGCTTTTCTTCCGTTGGCATTTGGCTGTCAATCCGCGCCAGCGCGTCCGCCTCGGACAGCCCGTCCCGGCGCATGACGCGGCGCGCCTGTTCCTCACGGGATACATGCGTCACCCAGATTTCGTCGGCCAGGGTTTCCATGCCGCTCTCGTACAGCAGCGGCACATCCAGCACCGCCACCGCCGCGCCCGATGCGGCGAGCGCCGCAAGCATCGCGTCATGCACCAATGGGTGGACAATGGCGTTTAAATCCGCGCGGGCCCGTTCGTCCGAGAACACGGCGCGGCCGATGGCCTTGCGGTCCAGCGTGCCAAAGCGGCGGCACACCGCGTCCGCCGCCGCCCCGCCCGGAAGGGTCAGCCCGCGCGCGATTTCATCCGCGTCCACCACAAACGCGCCCAGCTCGCGCAGGACGTTCGCGGCGGTTGATTTTCCGGTGGCAATGCCGCCGGTTAACCCAACAATATACATGGATGGTTTCCTCTCATGTGGAAATAGACGGTTCAACGATGCGGATTCGTGCAAAAAAGAGGGACTCCGCGAGGAATCCCCCCTATGCTCATACCGCTCCGGACGGGATACCGTCCGGCCAGCCTTTATCTTCTAGGACGGCGGCGCTGATTTGAAAAATCGGACGCCACAAAGGAATTCCGCAAGGAATCCTTTCCTTTAGATCAGCCGTTGGCCGCTTCTTCTTCCACCGGGGTGACCAGCGCGGTAGCGGCAGCCACGAGTTTCTCCTCGGAGGCGGCGGCGTCCAGCGTCACGGAATAGTTGATCTTCGCCTCGGCGTCATACCAGGTCAGCGCGCCCTGATCCGCGTTCATCAGGTTCAGGATCGCCTTTTCGACTTCGGCGAACGTCACTTCCTTGGTCTCCGTCCATTCGAAGAACATGCCGGTGATGTCGGCCTCAGCCTCGCCGGGCTGCATGCGGCAGGTGTAGACATCTTCGCCGAGCTTGAACTGCGCCTGGGCTGTCTTTTCCGCGCCCTCCGCGCCGTCGATGATCGCGTATACCGCTTCCAGCGCGCCCTCCGGCAGCGTGAACACGTAGCCGGTTTCGGCGGTCAGCTCTTCCAGGGTCACTTCGCGCATCGGGTTGGCGAGCTGGGCCGCCGCGTCCGCCGCCGGGGCTGTGTTCGCGTCGGTCGCAAGCGCCGCGCTGGAACCCACCACACACATCGCCGCCAGGAATCCCGCAACCATCTTCTGATTCTTCTTCATCGCTTTCCTCCAGTTAATTTGTTTTTGCCGCGCCGCACTCTGCACGGTGGGCATGTGCGTATGATACGGGTGCAGTGTGTCACAATTTGGGTGGAAATGTGATGATTTTCGTAATTTCCGCGAGGATCCTGTCACATTTTGTTTGTGGAAATCAGGGCGTTTCACCGCCTGAGCCCCGGCACGGCAAGGGCCGCCGCGCGTGTTCCCCTTGCGCGCCACATATGAACAGTTTATAAATTCTCACCAAACCAGGCGAACGCGTCGTCCTGCATGCGCGCGGTAAACGCGTGCGTGGTATTGTATCGGCTAATTTTGAGCCTTTTCCCCGCCTTCGCCTCCGCATAATAATTCAGGAGGGACTCCTCCGCCTCGCGCATGGCTTCCTTCGGGAACAGCTCGTCCCGGAGGCATTGCTGCACGAACAGCGCGTTTGGCGCGCACAACCCCGTGATATCTGGCAGATCAAACCGGGGCAGCAGCCTCGGCGTATAGAGCATGAATGTGTGCTCCGCAAGCATGCGGTGCTGCATGGCGGACAGCTTTGACATCCACCCCGTAACCACGGCACAGCGCACGCGGACATCCAACCCGGCCAGAAGCGCGGCGCGGAACCCGCCCAGCGACAGCCCGCAGCAACCGACGCGCCCCCGGTCCACCTCCGGCCGCGTCATCAGGTAATCCACGGCACGCATGTCATCCGAGAGCAAAATGCCCGGCCAGGTAATGGGTGAGAGCAGGATGTGCTTGGCCATCTCCCGCTCGTAGAGGCCGCAGGCCACGCTGTGCGCCTCCACATACGCGTCCGTGCCCTCGTCCAGCCCTTTCAACCCCGCGAAGTACCGCGCCGCGCTCTCTTCGCGCAGGGCGTCCGGCTTCAGCCGCCTGCCGCCAAAGTAGAACGCGTCGTTCACCAAAACCGCGTACCCCAAGCGCGCCAGCGATTCCGCCCACGCGCGGCCGCCATAGTACCGCGCCTTGAACGCCGTCAGCAGCGGGGATTCGTTTTCGTTCTCCAGCAGCTTTTCCTTGCCATAATAATAGAACCCGCCGTGGTCGTGCAGCGCGAGCACTGCCGGGAGCTTGGCCCGCCGCACCTGGGGCAGCAGCAGCACGGCACGCGTCTTTTGGCCGTTCGTCAGCGTGTATTCGACTTCCTCCCGGACCAGCCCGGCGCGCGCGTCGCGCCTAAGAACGCGCTCGTCAAGGTCATTGCCCGCGCGGACAACGCCGAGCAGCTCGGTCAGCGTCTCACGCCGCAACTCCGGGTGCATGTATGCGCCGTGCGCCTTCCGCGCGTATCCGTCAATCTCCGTCCGGAGATTCCCCGTCTCCCATTTTGCGTTCTGTTCCACGGTCATCCTCCCGCCTGCTTCTGGGCGCTGGGATAGCCGCGAGGAGAATTCCCCACGCGGCAGCCGGCTAGCAATTGCATGTACAACGGTAGGGATTTCTCGCGAAATCCCTTTATGGCGCCCGATTGTTTCAATCAGCGCCGCCGTCACGGTAGGGATTTCTCGCGAAATCCCTTTATGGCGCCCGATTGTTCCAATCAGCGCCGCCGTCACGGTAGGGATTTCTCGCGAAATCCCCTTATGGCGCCTGATGTACCAATTAGCGCCGCCGTCACGGAACTATGACGCAATCGGCGGAGAAAAGTTCCCATTTTGACGCAATTGCGCGCAACCAGAACGCAATTATATCATAGGTCCCCAAGTTTGCGCCAGATATATTAAACATTATTTAGTAAGTTGCCATTGACGCGCGGCAGGCGGGTGTCACGCACCCCAACCGCCCGGACGCTCGCCCGGCAGAACGCGGCGTTCATAGCAATCCAGCAGCACGCCGCGAAACCCGGGCACCCATACCCGCTCCGGTGTGATTTCGATGTCCTCCGGGAGAAACACATGCGGTTCCGCTGCCCGCGCCGCGTCCATCGCCTCCGCGTGGCGCAGCCCCAATTCGCCCGGGCAAGGCGGCTCCGTACCACCGCGCGCCATGTCCACGGCGGCCCACAGCTTGTCCATGTTCCCCCGGTCGCTCTCGCCGTAGGAGACGATTCCGCCATCCGCCATCCGCACGGTGATCGCGTCCCCATGCCCTTGCCCGAACCCGCCGTAGCGGACCGTGCCGCGCTCGAACGCGTATTCGAACAAGGGGTCCTGCATCTCCTCCGGCGCGACGGCATGGGAGACGGCCACCAGCATCTCCGGCCCCTCCAGGGGCCTCGCGCGCAGCACGGCGGTGTCAAACGTCTCGATGCGGTTCGCGCGCGCCGTCTCCACCGCGATATTTTCCGCGCCGCGCCCGCCATAGCCCGGCCCGGCCAACCACAACATGTTGGCCAGGTAGTGCGCCGTGGCGTTGGAGAGGATGTTGTCAAACACGGGGCGGCCCTCCGCGTCATACCGCTTGCCCGCCCAGCCGGTTCCCCGGCTGTAGTAGGCAAAGCCGCGCGGCCACAGCACGAGCGCGCGCATGCGCAGCGGTTTGCCCAGGGCGCCCGCGTCCACGTCCCGCTTCAGCCGGAGCATCGCCGGGTCGTAGCACCACTGGTAGCCGATGGCCAGCCGCCGCCCGGTGCGGTCGCGCGCGGCCAGGATGCGCCGCGCCGCCTCGGCCGTCGCCGCGATCGGCTTTTCTAGCAGCACATCGCTCCCCCGCTCCATCGCCAGGACGCTCTGCGCTTCATGAAACTGAATGGGCGAGCAAATGACGGCCAGATCGGCTCTATTGGCCGCGTAGAACGCCTCCAGCGTGTCAAAGACCGGCACGCCCAGCGCGGTGAGGCGTTCAAAGCTGGCGCTCGCCCGCGCGCGCGGGTCCGCGGCGCCCGCGAGCACCAGCCCTTCGCGCCGGGGCGCATCCAGCAGCGCCCGCACGTATGTTTCCGCAAAACCTCCGATGCCCACCAAAACCAGCCGCAACGATTCCATGTTGATGTCCCCCTTCTTCGATGGCGGCGCGGATTCGGAGAATCGGGCGCCATACGGTCAATCATACCGCCCCGCCGTCCAAAAAGAAAGAGGCGGCAGGAATCGGAGCGGCGCGGAGGGAATTAAGCGGATACGAAACGAAAGGGGCGATACAGATGATCCTGGCATCCATCCATGACAAGCAGGCGTATACTTTTGAACACGAGGGCCTACAGCGGGCGATGGAATACCTGAAAAACGGCGAATGGAAGGGCCTTGCGCCCGGCCGCTATCCGGTCGACGGGGACGTGGTGTACGCGCTGGTGCAGGCATACGACACCACGCCCGCCGCCGAAGGGCGCATGGAGGCGCACCGCCGCTACGCGGATGTGCAGTTCGTGGCCGAGGGCGAGGAGATCATCGAGGCCGCGAACATAAAGGGGCTGACCGTGTCCGAGGACTACAACCCGGACAAGGACATGCTGTTCTTCCGGGATCCACCGCACCGCACGGCGCTGTACCTGGGCGAGGGCGACTACGCGGTGCTTTACCCGGAGGACGCGCACAAGCCGCACTGCCACGCGGGGGAGACGGCGGGGCGCGTGCTGAAGGTGGTTATGAAGGTGCGGCTATAATGGACGTTATCAACATCCGGGAGCGGCCGGAGTACAAGGACCGGGCCATCGCCTATTTTCAAAGCAAGTGGGCGAACGAAAAGAGCAAGCCGGTCTACGAGGATTGCATTTCCCGGAGCATCCTTGCCGTAAATCCGCTTCCGATCTGGTATTTATTGATGGACGGCGATAAAATTGTGGGATGCGCGGGGCTGATCACCAACGACTTCATCAGCTGCTCGGACCTGTGGCCCTGGCTGTGCGCGCTGTACATTGAAGAATCCCGCCGGGGAAACGCGCTGGGGAGTTTGTTGATTGAGCGGGTAACGCGCGATGCCGCAAAGGCGGGTTTTGACAGGCTGTACCTCTGCACGGACCATGTGGGATTTTACGAAAAGTACGGGTTTACGTTTGAGTGCGTGGGATATCACCCCTGGGGGGAGAGTTCCCGGGTGTATGCGTGCGGCACGGGGGCGTAAGGGGATGCAACCGCAGGGAGTGAGGCAGGGATTTCTGGCGAAATCCCTGCCTCTCGCTGGGCGGGTCATGCCGCCGAATGCCATCATTTTGAAGATACGCTTACGGATCTTTTCCGCCATGAGGTGAAATGGCGGGAGTCCAGAGGGGATCGAAGCCGCATTCCGCCGGTGCACCGAAGGTACGCGCCGCCACCGCCGGAAGAAGCGAACCGAAGGTGCCCCGCGGCACAAAACCGGAACCGAGCGCGCCCTGTGGGCGATAAAGCGAGGTGAAGGTTCGCCCCGGCACAGAGCAATGGGCGCGAATGCAACCAGTGCGACAATACCAGGGTGCGCGATCGACCAACGGGAGAGCGCGACAATGCCGAGGGGCCGGAAGCAAATGCGGCGCAGGTTCAGCGACGGCGCAGATTTGAAAAATCAGCGCCATAAAAGTATTTCGCAAGAAGTCCTTACCGCTGGATACAAGTGCCGGTTGCGGCACGACCATATCCAAGAGCCAGCGTCCCAGCGTCCTTTCCCCCTACCCCCTCAACCCCTCCTCAATCGTCCGAAACACCTCATCCGCTTTTTCCGCCGCCGCGTGGTACGTTTCCCCGGCTTCCGCGCGAAGCGCCGCCGCCGCGTCCGCATCCCTGAGCGACCCGGCGTTAATCAGCACGTTCAGCCACGCGCCGCGCGCCGCCGCGCACAGCATCGCCGCCGCCACGCCCAGGTCGCTGGCGGCGTTTGTGTTGGATCGGCCGATCAGACCCGCGACCTGTCCCGCCGCCGCGAGGCACCGGCGCAGCACATCCATGGGCGGCTCTGTCGCGCCGAGCAGCGCGGCTTGCACCGCTTCCTGCCGCGCCGCGATCTGCTCAGGCGTGTCCTTGGGCAGCTTCATCGCCAGGGATACCGCGTCAAACGCCGCCGTGTCCCGGTCGATATCCCGGATGAGTTCCGCGCGCAGCGTTCCCAGTGTGTCCCGCGTCGCGGCAAGGTGCGCCTCGTGTTCCACATACTTTTTGCGGCCGATGGAAAGCTCGGCCACCATGCCGCCAAGCGCGGCGCCCTGCGCCGCCGCCAGCGCGCTTGCGGAACCGCCGCCCGGCGCGGGCGCGTCCGACGCCAGCACGTTCAGGAATGATTCCACGGTTAGATCCTTTAACATGTGCATCCCCCTCGTTCATTGTAGATAGCGCGTGACGCTGCCGTTGGGTTGCTTTTTGTGGCGGCTTTGTTGTGCACGCGCCAGGAGCATGGCGGATGCGCAATGCACGCCCCTACGCCCGTTACCCGACCAACCCCGCGCGTTTCCCTGGCGTTCCGCGGGGGTGGCCATTGGCCGTCCACGACCGTTACGCGCGCGCCGGCAGCGGGACGGACGCGCGATGCCAACCCTACACCCCGCCCGCCACGACCCGTCCACGCTTCACCGTCGCGCACGCCAGATTCCCGCCCAACCGGTAGCACACCATCGCTAGGTCGTCCGCGTCCCAGATCACCAGATCCGCCTGCTTGCCGATTTCCAGCGTGCCCAGCCGGTCCCCCATGCCGATGGCGCAGGCCGCGTTCCGCGTCACCGCCGTCAGGATTTCCTCCGGCGCCATGCGGTACTTGATCAGCCCCAACGTCATCGATAGTTGCAAGTTGTGCGACGGGCTGGACCCCGGGTTGAAGTCCGTCGCCAGCGCCACGGGCAAACCCGCGCCGATCATCCGGCGCGCCGGGGCGAACGGCTTGTCCAGGTACAGCGAGGTTTGCGGCAGCAGCACCGCGACGGTATCCGATGCGGCCAGCGCGCGGATGCCCGCCTCGTCCACCGCGATCAAATGATCCGCCGATGCCGCGTTCAACTCCGCCGCCAGCGCACCGCCACCCATCGGGACCATCTCGTCCGCGTGCAGCTTCAGTCCAATACCCAGTTCTCTCGCCTTCAGCAGTATCCGCCGGCTTTGCTGGGTGTCAAACACGCCCTCCTCGCAGAACACGTCGCAGAAATCCGCCAGCCCGGACGCCGCCACCCGCGGCAATGCTTCATTCACGATGAACTCCACATACGCGCCGGTGTCGCCCGCGTACTCCGGCGGCGTGGCGTGCGCGCCCAGGTATGTCGCCGCGATATCCATCGGCGCGGCGTCCGCAAGCGACTGGGCGACCCGAAGCTGCGTCAGCTCTGTTTCGATGTCCAGCCCGTAGCCGCTCTTCACCTCGCACGCGGTGACGCCGTAGGCGCTCATCCCGCGCAGGAAGCCGAGCGCCTTCGCGTACAGCGCGTCGAATCCAGCGGCGCGCGTCTGCCGCACGGTGTCCAGGATGCCACCGCCGCTCGCGAGTATGTCCAGATAGCTTTCACCGGCCAGCCGCCGGACGACCTCGTGCTGGCGATACCCGCCGAACACCAGATGCGTGTGCGCGTCCACCAGCCCGGGCGTGACCAGCCGCCCGCCCGCGTCCAGCACAGTCGCGTCCTCCGGCAAATCGTCCGGCCCGCGCCCATCCGCGCAGATCGCGGCGATGACGCCGTCCCGCGCTAGAATCGCCGCGTTCCTGTGCACCGTTACCGCCCGCATCGCGTCCCCGCGCGCGGGGCCCTTGCCCTGGGGCGTAACGAGCGCGCCGATGTTGTGTATCAGCAGCGTTTCCATCGCTACAGCCGCTCCAGAATATGGTTTTCCAGCACCTGCCGGTCCCGGTCGAAGCCCTCGATCATCAAATAGTACCCGGCGGAATCGGCCAGCGCGCGCATCGGCGTCAGGCCGATCAGCTCCGTGCCGACGACGGACACGCCGTAGCGCGCCGCCTCGATCCTGACCAGCTCCAGCACGCGGTACAGTGGGGTTTTCGTGATGTCCGTCATGTTGATGGACACCTGCGCGATGTTCCGCTCCGCGAGCATCACGCCGATTGCCTTCACACTGGACAGCCCGCCGCTGGACTGCCGGATGATTTTGGCGATCGCCTGCGCGACGGCTAGCTTGTCCGTGCTCAGGTTGATGTTGAACGCGACCAGGAACGCCCGCGCGCCGACCGCGACCACGCCGCCGGTCGGGTGGATGGAAGGACCGCCGAAGTCCGGCGTCCAGTCCGGCTGCTTGACCTTCTCCGCCATGCCCTCGAACTGCCCGCGCCGGATGTCGGCCAGGTTCCGCCGGTGCGGCACGGTAGCCGCGTGCTCATACAGGAACACGGGCAGGCCAGCTTCCGCGAAGATACGCGCCCCCGCGCGGCGGGCCAGTTCGGCGCAGTCGTCCAGCGTGCAGCCGGTGAGCGGCACGAACGGGATCACGTCCACCGCGCCCATGCGCGGGTGCTCGCCCGTGTGGCGTGTCAGGTCGATGAGTTCGACCGCGCGCTTCGCAAGCTTCACCGCCGCGTCCAGCACGGCCTCCGGTTCGCCCAGGAACGTGATGACGGACCGGTTGTGGCTCGCGTCGGATTCCACGTCCAGCAGCGTGCACCCGGGCGTTCCCCGCACCTCGTCCGCCACGCGCGCAACCAGCGCCAGATCGCGTCCCTCGCTGATGTTCGGCACACATTCGACCAACCGCGTCATGCTTTTCCCTCCCGCTCGCAAATCGTTCGCTCGATCAAATCTTCATCCGCCAGGTACGGCAGCGTGATGTGGCCGCCGCCCAGACCCTTTTCGTTGTATTCGACGCTGACCGCAAGCGCCCCTTCGTTCCGCGCCCAGGAGCGCCGCGCCACGCCGCCCATCACGTCCCAGGGGATGGCCGAATCGATCACCTCATCCACCCGGCTGCTGCCGTCCAGCACCAGCCCGAACCCGCCGTTGATCGCCTTGCCGATGCCCACGCCGCCGCCGTTGTGCAGCGCTGCCAATGTCATCCCGCGCGCGATGTTCCCCGCGAAGCACTGCACGGCCATGTCGGCCATCACGTTCGACCCGTCCTTGATGTTCGCGGTCTCCCGGAAGGGCGAATCCGTACCGCTGACATCGTGGTGGTCGCGGCCGAGCATCACGGGGCCGATGTCGCCGTTTCGCACCATTTCATTGAACCGCAGCGCGATGCGCCGGCGGCCCTCCGCGTCCTGGTACAGGATGCGCGCCTGCGTGCCTACGACGAGCCGGTTCTTTTCGGCGTCGCGTATCCAGTGGTGGTTGTCCCGGTCCTGGAACCGGCGGGCGGGGTCGATCAGCGCCATGGCCGCGCGGTCGGTCTTTCGCAGATCCTCCGGGTCGCCGGACAGGCACACCCAGCGGAACGGGCCGTACCCGTAGTCGAACAGCATCGGCCCCATGATGTCCTCCACATACGAGGGGAAAATGAAGCCGTCCTTCTCGTCCACGCCGTTCTTGGAAATTTCCATGACGCCGGCGTCGTAGATCGCCTTCATGAAGCTGTTGCCGTAGTCGAAGAAGTACGTGCCCCGCGCCGTCAGCACCCGAATGGCGTCAAAGTGCCGCTTCAGCGACGCGTCCACTTGAATGCGGAAGCCGTCACGGTCCTCGTGCAGCATGCGCGTGCGCTCGTCAAACGTCAGCCCCGCCGGGCAGTAGCCGCCGTTGTACGCGTTGTGGCAGGATGTCTGGTCGCTCAGCAGGTCGATGGGGAAATCCTCCCGGACGGCGGCTTCCAGCAGGTCCACGATGTTGCCGTGGTACGCGACGGACAGCGGCTTCCCTGCCGCGCGCGCCTCCCGCGCCAGCGCGAACACTTCGGAAAGGTCGTCCGACACGCGCTCCACCCAGCCCTGCGACCGGCGCGTCCCGATGCGCGACGCGTCCACCTCCGCGAACACGCCGACCGCGCCCGCGATGGTCGCGGCCTTGGGCTGCGCGCCGCTCATGCCGCCCAGGCCCGACGACACGAACACCTTGCCCGCGAGGTCCCCGTCCGCCGCTACGCCCAGGAACTTCCGCCCCGCGTTCAAAATCGTGTTGTACGTGCCGTGGACAATGCCCTGCGGCCCGATGTACATCCAACCGCCCGCGGTCATCTGGCCATAGTTGGCCACGCCCATCTGCTCCGCGATTTCCCAGTGCGCCTCCGTGTCAAACATGCCGACCATCAGCGCGTTCGTCATGATCACGCGCGGCGCTTCCGGCCGCGAGGGGAATAGCCCCAGCGGATGGCCGGACTCCAGCACGAGCGTCGTGTCGTCCGTCAATTCTTCCAAGTACAGCTTGATGAGCCGGTATTGCAGCCAGTTCTGGCACGGCTGCCCCGTCTCGCCGTAGGTCACCAGTTCATACGGGTACAGCGCCACGTCGAAATCCAGGTTGTTGTCCAGCATCACCTGGAACGCCCTGCCCGCCAGGCACTTGCCCTTGTACGCGTCCACCGGCAGACCCCGAATGGGCCCCTCGGGCCGGTAGCGGTAGGCGTAGACGCGGCCGCGCGTGCGGAGCTCCTCCAGAAACTCCGGCGCGAGCCGCGCGTGCAGAGCCTCCGGCACATACCGCAGCGCGTTCTGCAGCGCGATTTTCGTCTGTGCGCGCGTCAGGCGGTATCCCCGGTCCGGCGCGCGGCGGATGCCCGGCACAAACGTGGGGTACTCGGGGAGCGCATCCGGCAGCCGGATGGTCATCGCCCGCGCGAGGCGTTCATTTGTCATCATGGTGAGACCCTCCTGTTCAATAGCACACAGTTATGTCCTTTTTATAGAAACAGCCCGCCCGCAGGCGAAAATGAAGGGATTCCAAAGGGCACAGCCCTTTGGCAGGGTCTGGGAACCGGAGCCGCATTCCGCCAGTGGCGGATATAAATGCGGCGCAGGTTCGCTTGGATACAAAACCGGAGCCGAGCGCCCGCGGTGCGGGATGAAGCGAGGTGAAGGTTCGCCCCGGCACAGAGCGATGGGCGCGAATGCGCACAGCGCGACAATGCCGGGGTGCGTGCCGCCTGCGGCACGACAATATCCAAGTGCCAGCGTCCCAGCGTCTCCCCCTCCCTATAGCAGCGGTCCGCACACACCCTCCGCCGCCTCCACGACCCGCCGTTCCTTAATCATCCGGTCGAACTTCACCATTTCCGTGTGCAGAATCACGTCCGTGTCAATCACGTCGACCTCCTGGCGGATCATGCGGTACACAGCGCGCGTGGCCGGGGCCATCATCGTTTCGTCGCGGAAGGACAGCGCCTGGGACGCGCAGAATAGCTCGATGCCCACAACCTTCTGCGCGTTGTCCAGGATCATGCGGGCCTTGCGCGCGGCGGTGGTGCCCATGCTGACGTGATCCTCCTGGTTCGCGGAGGACGGGATCGAATCCACGCTGGCGGGGTGCGCGAACACCTTGTTCTCCGATACCATGGACGCGGCGGTGTACTGCGTGATCATGAAGCCGGAGTTCAGCCCGCCGTGCCGCGTCAGGAACGCCGGAAGCTGCGAGAGCTGCGGGTTCACAAGGCGTTCGATGCGCCGCTCCGAAATGTCCGCGAACTCCGATAGCGCGATGCCCAGGAAGTCCATCGCCAGGGCGACGGGCTGCCCATGGAAGTTGCCGCCGGAGAGCACGGCGTCCTCGTCCGGGACCAGGATCGGGTTGTCGGTCACGGCGTTGATCTCGCGGGCGATCACATCGCGCGCGTAGCGCAAGGCGTCGCGGCCCGCGCCGTGCACCTGCGGCGCGCAGCGGAGGGAATACGCGTCCTGCACGCGGTTCTGGTTGATTTCCCGCGCGAGCTGGCTTTCGTGCAGCAGGCGACACAGGTTTTGCGCGGATTCCCGCTGGCCCGGGTGCGGGCGCAGCGCGTGCAGCCGGGGGTCAAACGCGCTGACGATGCCGAGCAGCGCCTCGGCGGTCATCGCGGCGGCCAGATCAATGGCTTTCGCCAGATACTCGGTCTCGTACACCAGCAGACAGCCGATGGCGGTCATCATCTGCGTGCCGTTGATCAGCGCGAGGCCCTCCTTGGCGGCCAGCTCGATGGTCGGGATGCCCGCGCGCCGCATCGCCTCCGCGCCGGGGAGCACGTCGCCCTGGTACTCGGCCTCGCCCTCGCCGAGCATCGGCAGCACCATGTGTGCCAGCAGGGCCAGATCGCCGCTCGCGCCGAGCGAGCCCTTCTCCGGGATGACGGGGTGCACGCCCCGGTTCAGCATCAGGATCATTGTTGTAAGCGTCTCCATCCGAATGCCGGAATGGCCGCGCGCCAGCGCGTTCACGCGCAGCAGCATGGCCGCGCGGACCACATCGCGCGGCAAGGGATCGCCCATGGCGCACGCGTGGCTGACAATCAGGTTGCGCTGCAGCAGCCACGCGTCCGCCGGGCCGATCAGCGTATCGGCGAAGCTGCCAAAGCCCGTGGTCAGGCCGTAGATCACTTCCCCGGCGGCCAGCTTTTCCGCCACATAGGCTTCGGCGCGCTCCACGCGCGGGATTGCCTCCGGCGCGAGGGCCACCGCCTCCATGCCGCGCGCCGCGCGGATGACTTCTTCAATGGTAAGATCGACGCCGTTCAGGCGTATCGCCATGCGCTCATCTCCTAATTGGATCGTTTCGGTTTTTTCATACCCTTATCTTACCCTTGGAGTATGCGGTGCGTCAAGGCGATTTTGTGCAAATTCTGTATTTATACCGCACGATTTTTATGTATATTGCATTAGCTTGGTGACGCGTTAGCAGGGTGATGGGGTGGGGCAAAAGGCCGAAAAGGCGCGGAGACCAGCCGACTACAAGAAGTTGATGGCCCCGACCCCTTCCTCGATGCACACCATGTCCTGATCCGGCGCGAGGTCTTGGATCGCTTCCCGGAGCGCTTCCGTGGACGTCTCCACGCCGACGGTGAGCGTGTTCGTATTCGGCGATACGCCCAAGATCCGGATTTGCAGTTCCTGCATGCGCGGCGTCAGGCTGTCCTGCAGCGCCTGAAGCTGACCGAGCGAGTATTTCACCTCATGGATGACGATATCGTCCCGCTCCGGCACAGAGATGGGCAGCGGAACGCCCCGAACGGCGTTCACGTGCAGGGTGTACGGGTCCTGCGTCACGTAGCAGCCGCCGTGCGCGTAGGGGTCGGCCTGCTGCAGCGCGGCCGCCACCGCGTGCGGCTCGTCGGGCTGGATAGGCGCGGGGTTCTCTGGGCGCGTGCCGGTGTGGGGGTCGACGGTCGGCTGCGGCAAGGAGGCGGCGCCCACGGTCGCGGGTGCCGGCGGCGTGGCCGGCGCCGTTGACGCTGTCCGACATCCCGCGAGCAACAGAGGCAAGAGGAGCAGCATCGCCAGTGGGAAACGGCGCTTTGCGTATCGGGGGGCATGTGGTATCATAGTCGTAATCCTCCGTTTTTTCTCCAATAAATAGACGATTTACCAGGATAAACGGTTTCTTAGGGTGCTGGAAAAGGAGGTTTTGCGCGATGAGACGTTGGACGTGCGCAGCCCTTGTGCTGGCGTTGCTGTGCGCCGCGCCGTACACCTTTGCGGAGAACCGGGACGTGGCCGACTTTTTGTCTGCCTTTCCGTTGGATTGTACGCCGGAGGAAGCACGCGAAATCTTTGTGAAAGAACTCGGCGTAGCACCGGTGGACGAGGAATCCGAAACGCAGACGCGATTCCACTCCGGGTACGGCCACGGGCTTACGATGGGCGGCTATCCGGTGCGGGTGGAGTTCATTCACACGCCGGACCACCCGACCATCCTTTCAGTGTGCTTCTGGGTAAATGATCATGAAAGCCGGTTCAGCAGCCGTGAAACAGAAACATGGACCGGGGAGGAAGCCGCGCGGAGCATCCGGGAGGCGTTCGCGCTCTATGAGCGCATAGCCAAAGAAACGGTGGCGCGCGGACACGCGCTCCAACTGGGGGTTCTTCGCGTTATGGGTATCGAAAATTCTGAGCGTAAGGTTCGGGGGTATAACTATCCGCTAACGGATGGCGCGACAGATCTCGCGGGTACGCTGCGCGCCGTCGGTCTGGACAAGACATACCACGTTGTATACGAGGTGGACGGCATGGAAGCAAACCTCATGCTATGGGCGCGACCCATGGACGGGGCGTACGCCGTTTATTGCGACGTGTGGCTGGCAATCTACGCGAACAACCTTGACGCATCGCTCCGGGGAACGTTCACATGGCCGGACGGCCCCTACCGACCGAATAAAGATGCGGAATCGCTCCTGCTGTTTTCGGAGGAGTAAGTGCCCATCCAACGCAGATATCACCAGCGCAAATATCCCGTGCCCGCGCCTTGACAAACCCCTCCCCTCCCGTGTATGATATTCAACTATACAAAGGCGTTTCCCCGCCCGGACCGGGTGCAGGATTCCCTTCGTTTCAGAGCAAAATGCGCGTGCCGGAGGCGAAACCATGCAGGACGAGAGGCAGATCCCACGGGAAAGCTTGCCCGTGATGATCGACATCCAGGGCGTGCGCAAGGCGTTCTCCGTGCAGGGCGGCGAGGTTGTGGCGCTGGACGGCATCGACCTGACCATCCGCCAGGGCGATATCTACGGCATCATCGGCATGAGCGGCGCGGGCAAGTCCACGCTCATCCGCTGCATCAATAGGCTGGAAGCCCCCACCGAGGGGAAAATCCTCATCAACGGCCAGGATGTGCTCGCTGTGTCCAACCGGGAGCTGCGCGCCATCCGCCGCTCCGTCGGCATGATTTTCCAGCAGTTCAACCTGCTCATGCAGCGCACGGTCGAAAAGAACATCCTCTTCCCCATGGAGATCAGCGGCATGCCGCGCGAGGAAGCCAGGGCGCGCGTGAAGGAACTGCTGGACATCGTGGGGCTTTCGGACAAGGCCAAGGCGTACCCGGCCCAGCTTTCCGGCGGGCAGAAGCAGCGCGTCGCCATCGCGCGGGCGCTCGCGACGAGCCCCGGCGTGCTGCTATGCGACGAGGCTACCAGCGCGCTGGACCCGATGACCACGCAGTCCATCCTGGCGCTGCTGCAGGATATCAACCGGCGCCTCGGCATCACCATCGTCATCATCACGCACGAAATGCAGGTCATCCGCCAGGTGTGCACCCGCGTCGCGATCATCGACAATGGCCGCATTGCCGAGCGCGGCGACGTCACCGATATTTTCACCAACCCAAAGACCGCGGCGGCGAAACGGCTGTTCCGTCTGCCCGCCAACGGCGCCGTGGGCAACGGCCGGTGCATCCGCATCGTCTTTGACGGTTCCACGTATAACGAGCCGATCGTCGCCAACATGGCGCTGCACTGCGGCGTCGCGGTATCCATATTAAGCGGCGAAATCAGGCGATTAAAGGGGCAGAGCTTCGGCCAGTTGGTCGTGCGCCTGCCGGAGGACGAGGCTTCCGCGCAAACCGCGCTTGCCTACCTGCGTCAGCAGCATCTTACGGTAGAGGAGGTTGATCCAAGTGATAACGAGTGGGCTGTTGGCCGAGATTGGAAAGGGGATCTATGAGACCCTGTACATGACCCTGGGTTCCACCGCCGTCGCGTATATGCTTGGGCTGCCGCTGGGTGTGCTGCTCTTGATTACGCGCAGGAGCAAAAAGTGGCCCGTGCGGGTGACGGGCGCGCTGCTGGGTTTTTTTGTCAATATCCTGCGGTCTGTGCCATTCCTGATCCTGATGATTTTGGTCATCCCGATCACGCGCGCGGTGATGGGCAAATCCTACGGCTCCTTTGCCACGATCATGCCGCTGACCATCGCGGCTTTTCCGTTCATCAGCCGCCTGGTGGAATCCGCGCTGAGCGAGGTGGACGGCGGGGTCATCGAGGCCGCGCATTCCATGGGCGCGAGCACGCTGCAAATCGTGTGGAAGGTGCTGTTGCCCGAGGCCACCCCAGCGCTGATTAGCGGCGCGGCGCTCACCACCACAAACCTCCTGGGCTACTCGGCCATGTCGGGTGCCATTGGCGGCGGCGGTCTGGGCGCCATCGCGATCAACTACGGCTACTATCGGTTTAACCTGCAGGTGATGTTTCTGTGCGTCATCATCCTGGTGGTGCTGGTGCAGGTCATCCAGTATATCGGCACCAAAGGGTCTGTGGCGCTGGACCACCGCCTACGGTAGGCAATTTCTTTACAGACTATCAATTAGTATAGAGGAGGTCTCCCCATGAAAAAGGTCGTTTCCATCCTGTTGGCTGTTCTGCTGGTCACCCTGTCCGCCGGCGCGTTCGCGGGCGAAAAAGTCAAGATCGCCGCGTCCCCCGTTCCCCACGCCGAGGTGCTGGAGTTCATCAAGCCCATGCTGGCGGAAAAGGGCTTTGACCTGGAGATCGTAACATTTGAGGATTACGTGCTGCCCAACAACACAGTGGAAAGCGGCGAGCTGGATGCCAACTACTTCCAGCACACCAACTACATGAACACCTTCAACAAGGAGAACGGCACGCACATCGTCGCCGTGATCCCCGTGCACTTTGAGCCGATGGGCGTGTTCAAGGGCAAGACCCAGTCGCTGGAAGAACTGAAGGACGGCGCGGTCATCGGCGTGCCGAACGACACCAGCAACGAGGCGCGCGCGCTGCTGCTGCTGGAGACCATGGGCCTCATCAAGCTGAACCCGGACGCGGGCGTCACCGCCACGAAGCTGGATATCATCGAGAACCCGAAGAACCTGAACATCCAGGAGCTGGAAGCCGCGCAGCTTCCGCGCATGTTGCAGGATTTTGACCTCGCGGTCATCAACGGCAACTACGCGCTGGCGGCGGGCCTGTCGCTCCTGACCGACACCGTGGGCGCGGAAGGCTCCGACGCGCTGGTGTATCAGGGCAGCGTTAACTACATCTGCGTGAAGGAAGGCAACGAGAACGCCCCGTTCGTCGCGGCCCTGCGCGAGGTATTCAACGCGCCGGAAACGACCGAGTTCATGAACGAGAAGTACCAGGGCTCCGTCGTGCTGGCGCTGGATCTGGAAGCGGAAGAAGAGCTGCCCGAGGTGTCGAACTGATCGAACTGGTGATAACGCGCGGCGCGCGGAAGACGGTTGCAAGAGTATAAACGGATTGACCATACGAAAGAGACCGTGAGCGTCCCGACCGATTGATCAAACGAACAACCCTGGGCAGCGCGCCTGGGGTTGTTTTGTTTGCGTCTGAGGGGAACTGTTTGGCGGAGCGCCTTGGGCGTGCAAGCGCCGGTAGACATCGCCGGCATGATAGATGGATGCGTATTCGCGCAGGCGGTGGAGCTGTTGACTGAGCGCGGGTTGATGCTGAAGAAGGGAACAATCGTGGATTCGATGCTGATCGAAGCGCCGTCATCCACGAAAAACCGCGACAGGAAGCGCGACCCCGAAGCGCATCAGGTGAAGAAGGGCAACGCGTGGCACTTTGGCTACAAAGCGCATATCGGCGTGGACAAGGACAGTGGGTTGGCACACCATGTGAAAGCCACGGCGGCAAGCGTGTCCGACGTCGCCACGACGCCCAGTCTGTTGGCCGGCGAGGAGCAAATATTACTCTCGGCTTACCTGGAACCGGCTCATTTTTTATCACCCATTCCATTCTACCATATCTTAGCTTGCTCATATAGTATTTAGTTTGAGATTAGTATCAGCCAATATTGAGGGCTTGAACCCCATAAGACAGAAAAACGCCCCCCACGCACCCCGACGTAGTCGGCATACCATATTCTTTCAAGTCCGCAAGCCCTTGATATTCCTCACTTTTTCGCCCACAGCATACAACAAGAGCCACAAATTATGGCAATGTCATTAAGATAGGTCTCCCAGGAAAAGAAGCGAAGGCAGGGTAGCTGCGCGAGCAGCGTCCCTGCCTTTTCGTCCAAGAAACCAAGGCACGGGAAAAAGCAGGTTGCGTCCTGCTGAGAAAGAAGGTATATTGAAGGGGTGGTCAGGCAACGCGGTAGAGAAAGCTGACGAAAGACTTGTGCTTGACTTTGCGAGGGTCAGAGCGTCCAGGCCTAACGGGGAGCAAGTATTTGCGTATCAAAGCCTCCACATCAGGTGGTGCACGATCGGACGGGGAGCGCAGGAAAGCCCGGCATACCTGAATGGCCAGGGTGAAATTGGCTTGGTAGGTATGCTTTGTATCTTTCTGGGTAATCACCACATGCATCGTGATGATTTCACAGAAGTTATACAGAAGAAGCCTTGCGAAAATCTCCTGATGGATGTAGGCCACCTTTTTCGCGTGAAAGCAAGTCAGGCCGATGGCGTATTTGAGTTCTCGAAAAGCGGTTTCAATACCCCAGCGCATAGCGTAGAGCTTTTTGAGTTCATCGGGAGGGAACTCGTCCGGCGGGAGATTGGTGATCACG
>JAVBOM010000079.1:0-26719 GCA_031550535.1 Eubacteriales bacterium | reverse complement strand
CTGCTGCCCGTGGACAATGTCTGCGGCCAGGAGTTCAAGAACGATACCGAGCAGTAAATCGTCGGCGCGGGCGAGATCCCGGACGGCTGGGAGGGCATGGACATCGGCCCCAAGACGCGCGAATTGTTCGCCGATCAGGTCAAGAGCGCCAAGACCGTCATCTGGAACGGCCCGATGGGTGTGTTTGAGTTCCCGGCGTTCGCCGAGGGCACCCGCGCCATCGCGCAGGCGTGTGCGGACTGCCAGGGCACCACGATCATCGGCGGCGGCGACAGCGCGGCGGCCGTGCAGAAGATGGGCTTTGGCGACAAGGTGACGCACATCTCCACCGGTGGCGGCGCGTCGCTGGAATTCCTGGAGGGCATCGAGCTGCCCGGCGTCGCGGCGCTGAACGACAAATAAAGGAGCAAGCCGATGCGGAAACCGATTATTGCCGGAAACTGGAAAATGAACAAGACGCCGGACGAGGGGAAAGCCCTCGTCCAGGCGCTGATCCCGCAGGTGAAAGACGCGGAGTGCGACGTGGTCGTATGCGTGCCGTTCACGAGCATTTGCGCCGTGGCGGAGGCCGCGAAGGGCACGAACATCCGCGTGGGCGCGCAGAACATGCACGGACAGCCAAGCGGCGCGTACACGGGCGAAATTTCCGCCGCGATGCTGAAGGCCGCAGGCGTGGAATACGTGATTATCGGTCACAGCGAGCGGCGGCAGTACTTTGCCGAGACGGACGAGACGGTGAACCAAAAGACGCTGGCCGCTGTCGCGGCTGGGCTGACGCCGATCGTCTGCGTGGGCGAATTGAAGGCGCAGCGCGAGGCCGGGTACACGGACGCGCTGGTGACGTACCAGACGCAAATCGCGCTGACCGGGCTGACCGCCGCGCAGGTGGAAGGCATCGTGATCGCGTATGAGCCGGTGTGGGCCATCGGCACGGGTCTGACGGCGACGGATGAGCAGGCGAACGAGACGATCGGCGTCCTCCGGCGAGCCGTGGCCGCGCGGTTTGGCCAGGAGACGGCGGACAAGGTGCGCATCCAGTACGGCGGCAGCATGAACCCGAAGAACGCGCACGGCCTGATGCAGCAGCCGGAGATTGATGGCGGGCTGATCGGCGGGGCAAGCCTCAAGGCCGAGGATTTTGCCGTAGTCGTCAAAAACTGAGGTTTTTGACGAAGGGGAGCGACGGAGAGGATTCGGACTGAAAAGGTTGCGACCTTTTCCGGGCGGCCTCAGGCAAACGTACAGATTCCGCCACCAATCCTGCGGGATTGGTTCTGGAATCTGCGCATTTCTGCCGCGCAGGTCGCCAGAAATGATTACGTTCGAAGGGCCTCGGCCCTTCGAGCTACCCGAGCTTTCCCGCAAGGAATCTGTTACATTGCGCGACAGCAACGACACCCGCGCAGGAGGACATTATTTAATGAAGAAAAGCATGACGGCGCTGATTATCATGGACGGCTTCGGCATCGCGCCCAATATCAACCGAAACGCCATCATCGAGGCGGGCACGCCGAACCTGGACGCGCTCTGCAGCCGCTTCCCGCACACGGCCCTCGGGGCCAGCGGCATGGACGTGGGTCTGCCGGACGGGCAGATGGGCAACAGCGAGGTGGGCCATCTGAACCTGGGCGCGGGGCGCATTGTGTACCAGGAATTGACGCGCATCACCAAGGACATCCTGGACGGTGACTTCTTTGCGAAGCCGGAGCTCATTTGGGCGATGGACACCGCGAAGACGAACGGCGGCGGCCTGCACCTGATGGGCCTGCTGTCCGACGGCGGCGTGCACAGCCACAACACGCACCTGTACGCGCTGCTGAAAATGGCAAAACAGCGGGGCCTGACCCGCGTGTACGTGCACTGCTTCCTGGACGGGCGCGACGTGCCGCCTTCCAGCGGGCTGGAGTACGTCAAGGAGCTTTCGGCTGAGATCAAGTCCATCGGCGTGGGCGAAATCGCGACGGTGATGGGCCGCTACTGGTCCATGGACCGCGACAACCTGTGGGACCGCGTGCAGCGCGCGTATGACGCGATGGTGCTGGGTCAGGGCCTGACGGCGGATTCCGGAGAGATGGCTGTTTCTCAGTCCTACGGCAAGGGCGAGACAGACGAGTTCGTGCAGCCGACGGTCGTGATGAAGAATGGCAAGCCCGTGGCGTGCGTCCAGGCGAACGACAGCGTCATCTTCTTCAACTTCCGCCCGGACCGCGCGCGCCAGATCACCCGCGCGTTCATCGACGAGGGGTTCACCGGCTTTCCGCGCGCAAACGGGTTCTTCCCATTGCAGTACGTGACGATGACGCAGTACGACGAGACGTTCACAAACCTGCGCGTGGTGAACAAGCCGGAGCCGCTGGACGACACGCTCGGGGCGTACATCGCGGGGCGCGGGATGACGCAGCTCCGCATCGCGGAGACGCAGAAATACGCGCACGTGACGTTCTTCTTCAACGGCGGCGTGGAAGCGCCGAACCCCGGCGAGGACCGCGTGCTGATCCCGTCGTCCAAGGTCGCGACGTTCGACCTGAAGCCCGAGATGAGCGCGTATGAGGTCGCGGACGAGGCGGTGAAGCGCATCGAGTCCGGCGCGTATGATTTCATGATCCTAAACTTCGCCAACTGCGACATGGTGGGCCATACGGGCATCATCCCGGCGGCCATCCAGGCCGTGCGGGCGGTGGACGAATGCGTCGGGCGCGTGGTGAAGGCGATTCTGGACAATGGCGGGCGCTGCGTCGTCACCGCCGACCACGGCAACGCCGACCAGATGATCGACCCGGAAAACGGCGGCCCGTTCACGGCGCACACGACCAACCCGGTGCCATTCATCCTGTGCGACCCGGCGCGGGAGGGCGCGAAGCTCCGCGAGGGCGGCAGGCTGGCCGACATCGCGCCGACGCTGCTGGAAATGGCGGGCGTGCCGGTCCCGGCGAAAATGACGGGGAAGAGCCTGACTGAGAAATAAGGGATAGGGTTTCATCATGGATCATACCATTCAGCGCAAGCGGCCCGAATTGCCGGCGCAAGGGAACGCGGAAATCTGGCTGGCGGGCGGCTGCTTCTGGGGCGCGCAAAAATACCTGGGCGGCATCCGGGGCGTGATCGATACGAGCGTTGGATACGCGAACGGGCACACGCCGTCGCCGACGTATAAACAGGTGTGCGCACACACCACGGGCTACGCCGAGACGGTGCACGTGATCTACACGCCCGCCGTGCTGCCGCTCGGTTTTCTGCTCGATGTGTTCTTCCGGGCCATTGACCCGACGAGCGTGAACCGCCAGGGCGGGGATGTCGGCGACCAGTACCGCACCGGCATCTACACCCTGGACGGGGCGGCGCTGCCGGTGATCCGGGCGGCCATCGGCGCATTGGCGAAAACGCTGGCGAAGCCGGTGGCGGTGGAAGTGATGCCGCTGCAAAACTACTACCTCGCCGAGGACTATCACCAGGATTACCTGGTGAAGAACCCGGGCGGGTATTGCCACATTTCAGACCAGATGTGCCGGAGGGCTGCCGAAGCGCAGGTATACGCGAAGCCGGGCGACGCTGTGCTCCGCAGCGTGCTGACGGACCTGCAATACCATGTGACGCAGCAGAGCGCGACCGAACCGCCATTTCAGAACGAGTACGACGCGCACTTCGCACCCGGCATCTACGTGGACGTGACGACCGGGCAACCGCTGTTTTCCTCGCGCGATAAGTTCGATTC
This sequence comes from Eubacteriales bacterium, assembly GCA_031550535.1. Classification (GTDB taxonomy): domain Bacteria; phylum Bacillota; class Clostridia; order Christensenellales; family Aristaeellaceae; genus Avichristensenella. The sequence goes on along the minus strand of JAVBOM010000079.1, from coordinate 23,007 downwards.
CGGGTGCGGCTGGCCCGCGTTCTCGCGGCCCATGGACACGGCTTCAGTCGTGGAGAAGCGGGACGCCTCACACGGTATGGAGCGCGTGGAGGTGCGCAGCCAGGGCGGGGACGCCCACTTGGGGCACGTGTTCCCGGACGGGCCGGAGGAAACCGGCGGCATGCGCTACTGCGTCAACAGCGCGGCGCTCCGGTTCATCCCGCTGGACAAAATGGAAATGGAAGGCTACGGGGAGCTGCTCCCGCGGGTGGAGCGGGGATAGGGTTTTCCAAACAACGCGCAGGGAAGGCTTGCGCGTTTTCGCTATATGACGGCGGCGCGATTTGGAAAATCGGGCGCCACAAGGGGATTTCGCCAGAAATCCCTACCTTCTACCAATGATTAAGGAGTGAGGAACCATGCAATACAGGCAGTTTGGCAACACCGGCGTGAACGTATCGGTCCTGGGCTTTGGCGCGATGCGCCTTCCGTCCAGCTACGACAAGGACGGCAAGGAGATATTCGACTACGAGGAGAGCGCGCGCATGATGCTCCGCGCGTACGAGCTGGGCGTGAACTATTTCGATACCGCGCCGGGCTACTGCGGCACGGAGAGCGAGATCATCGTTGGCCGCGCGCTGAAGACCGTGCGCGATAAGGTGTACATCTCCACGAAGTACCCCACGGAGAACGCGTCGTATGACGATTGTAGGAAGTCGCTGGAAAACTCGCTCAAGCAGCTCGACACCGATTATATCGATTTCTATCACATGTGGGGCATCGGCCTGGAGGCGTATGAGAAAAAGGTCGCCACGCCGAACGGCCCGCTTGCCGCCGCGCAGAAGGCAAAAGAGGAAGGGCTGATCCGGCACATCTCGTTTTCGTTCCACGACAAGGCGGAAAACCTGGTGAAGATCGCGGAGGCGGGGCACTTCGAGTCCGTGCTGGCACAGTATAACCTGCTGGACCGGACAAACGAGGAATCCCTCGCCAAGGCGCGGGCGCTCGGCCTTGGCACGGTGGTAATGGGGCCGGTCGGCGGCGGGCGGCTCGGCGTCGCGTCGGAAAAGATCAGCGCGCTGATCCCCGGCGGCGCGCGGTCCAACCCGGAACTCGCGCTGCGGTTCGTGCTGGCGAACCCGAACGTGTGCTGCGCGCTGTCCGGCATGTCCACGATGGCGCATGTGGAGGAAAACTGTCGCACCGCCGACCGCAGCGAGGTGCTGACCCCCGCGGAGGTCATGGCCGTCAACGCGGCGATGGAGGAGAACAAGAAGCTGGCGGAACTGTACTGCACCGGCTGCCGGTACTGCATGCCGTGCCCGCAGGAGGTCAACATCCCCACCTGCTTCCAACTGATGAACTACCATAAGGTGTACGGGCTGACCGAGTACGCGAAGGCGGAGTATAAGGGCATCGGGAAAACCCCGTGGGTGCCGGGCAAGGACGCGTCGTACTGCATCGATTGCGGGCTGTGCGAGGAGAAATGCCCGCAGAAGCTAAAGATTCGGGAGCAGCTAAAGGAGACGGACGCGGCGCTGCGGTAGGGGACGGCATATCGCGGGCGCGCGCGGCGCCATGTGCCGGCGGATGCAAACGAGGGTTCATATTTTCAGTATGAAAGCGCGCAGGGGAGAGCCTTGCGCGCTTTATGGTTCAATCTATATTCTTTCGGAGGTGAACACGATGAAACGACGGCGGATTCCATGGATTGCCCTGCTGACGGCGGCGCTTCTCGCGCCGACGTTTCTGCCGGGCGCGCTGGCGGGCCAGACCGAGCCGACCATTCCGCTGGAGCCGTATGCCGACATCCGGTATTTCACGGAGTGGGGCGACGAGCAAGCCTTTGCGCCGGGAGAGTTCAGCCCCGGCGATATTCCGACGTTTACGTTCAACGAGGGCACCGTGCTTGCGGGCAGTGAGGACATCGCGTGCGAGGTGATGGAGAAGGGCAAAAACCCCGGCCTGGGCGTGCGCTCGCTGCACGCGCGGGGCGTCACGGGCGCGGGCGTGAATGTCGCCATCATCGATCAGCCGATGGTGCAAAATCATCCCGAGTTTGATGGTAAAATCGCCGCGTACTTTGATACGGGGACGGACGCGCCGGAATGGCAGGGGTCCATGCACGGCCCCGCCGTGATGAGTTTGCTGGCCGGGGAGACCATCGGCACCGCGCCCGGCGTGAAGGCGTACTACGCGGCCGCGCCGTCCTGGAAGGCGGACAGCCAGTACTTCGCGGACGCGCTGCTGTGGATTGTGGAGCAAAATGGCGCGCTGCCGGAAGGCGAAAAGATACGCGTCGTCTCCATATCCGCCGCGCCTTCCGGCGAGGGATCGCCGTTCAAGAAGAATCACGCCGCCTACGACGACGCCGTACAAAAGGCGCAGGATGCGGGCATTCTTGTGTTGGACTGCCGGAACGATCCGTCGACAGGGCGAATTGCGGCGGGTTATTATGATCTGGATGCGCCTGACGATGCATCGCGGTTCATGATAGGGTGGCCGCATTACCCACCGCCTGACAGAGCGGCGTCGGGCTATGACCATATGGTTTCCGCGCCTGCCTCGCGCCGAACGGTTGCCGAACAATACACGGTTGACAGGGCATCCTATCAATATCAGGGGATCGGCGGCCTGAGCTGGGCCATCCCGTATGTGGTCGGCGTTCTGGCCCTGGGCTGGCAGGTGAACCCCGATTTGTCCCCGGACGAAATCTTTCAAATCCTGCTGGATACGGCGGCGAAGGATGAGTTCGGGCACCGGATCGTGAACCCCGCGGCGTTTGTTGAGGCGATCGAGGATCAATAGCCGCAAAAAGCATCGACCCCTTTACAGCCCGCCCGCTTCTATTGTATAATGAAGCTCCTTCCAGGACAGGAAAAGCGTTTCCGCCCCCATCCAGAGAGCGCGCGCCACGGCTGCGAGCGTGCGCGGGTTGCGGCAGTGCCTTCCGGCCTGTCCGGCGTTTTTCGCGCATGGAAGGCGCGCCGCCAGCGATACCGGCGATGAGCGGGCGCCCTGAGCGCCAAGCCGGGTGGTACCGCGAAGCGCGCCTTCGTCCCAGCAGTGGGGCGCGGGCGTATTCATTTTGAGGAGGCGGTTCACCATGGCCAAGCAACCCAAGGAACAGGAATTTGTACAGCACATCACCCCGCGCAACGTGGACTTTTCCCAGTGGTATACGGACGTGATCCTGCAAACCGGGCTGGTCGACTACGCGCCGGTGCGCGGCTGCATGGTCGTCAAGCCCTACGGCTACGCGATCTGGGAGCGCATCCAGCAGGAGATGGACGCGCGGTTCAAGGCGACGGGGCATGAGAACGTCTATATGCCGATGCTGATCCCGGAGAGCCTTCTATTAAAAGAAGCGGAGCATGTCGAGGGCTTTGCGCCGGAGGTGGCGTGGGTGACCCAGGGCGGCACGGAGACGCTGCAGGAGCGGCTTGCCATCCGGCCGACAAGCGAAACCATGTTCTGCACGATGTACGCCAAGTGGGTGCAGAGCTGGCGCGATCTGCCGATGAAATATAACCAGTGGTGCTCCGTGATGCGCTGGGAAAAGAGCACGCGGCCTTTCCTGCGCACGGCGGAATTCCTCTGGCAGGAGGGCCACACCATCCACGAGACGCCGGAGGAGGCGCAGGCGGAAACGCTTACGATGCTGGAAGTGTACCGCGAGGTGTCCGAGGACATTCTGGCGATTCCCGTCTATTGCGGGCAGAAGAGCGAAAAGGAAAAGTTCGCGGGCGCGCGCGCCACGTACAGCATGGAGGCAATGATGCAGGATGGCAAGGCGCTGCAGTCCGGCACGACGCACAATTTCGGCACCAACTTCGCCGAGGCGTTCGGCATACAGTATCTCTCGCGCGAGGGCAAGCTGGAGTTCGTGCACGAGACGAGCTGGGGCACGTCCACGCGGCTCATCGGCGCGATCATCATGACGCACGGCGACGAGCGCGGCCTGCGGCTGCCGCCGAACGTCGCGCCCATCCAGGCGGTCGTGCTGCCGATCGCCCAGCACAAGGAGGGCGTGATCGAGGGCGCGAAGCGGGTCGCCGACACGCTGGCCGCGGTGGGTATCCGCGTGAAGTTCGATGACCGGGACACCGTGTCCGCCGGGTGGAAGTTCAACGAATGGGAGCTGAAGGGCGTGCCGCTGCGCATTGAAGTGGGGCCGAGGGACCTCGCCGCCGGGCAGGTGATGGCCGCGCGGCGGGACACGTTCGAGAAGGCTACGCTGCCGATGGAAGGGCTGGCGGACGCCGTGCGCGCGCTGCTGGATGAAATTCAGGCGTCGCTGTTCGCGCAGGCGAAGGCGTTCCGCGACGAGCGCACGACGGTCGTGCACAATTACGACGAACTGAAACAAGCCGTGGAGGGCGGTTTCGCGCTGGGCATGTGGTGCGGCGATGAGGCGTGCGAGGAGAAGGTCAAGCAGGAGCTGAGCGCAACGAGCCGGAACATGCCGTTTGACCAAAAGCCGCACGGGGATACGTGCTGCGTTTGCGGCAAAAAGGCGGACAAGGCGATGTATTTCGCCAAGGCGTATTAGGGCGGATTAAGGAGAACTCCAATGAAGAAAATCAGAATCGCGGACGGCATTGAGATGACGGGCATCGCGCTGGGGGACAGCAAGCGCGGCGATCCCGAGACGGAAGCGGGCGCGTTCGCGGTCATGGACCGGTATATCGAGCTCGGCGGCAACACGTTCGACTCGGCCCGCGTGTACAACGACGGCGGCGCGGACCGCGCGCTGGGCAAGTGGATCAAGAGCCGGGGGGTGGAGCGGGATTCCGTCGTCATCATCACCAAGGGCAGCCACCCGGAGCGCGCCAGCATGTTCACGTCCCGCCTGTCCAAGGAAGAAATCGAGCGGGACCTGGACGAGTCGCTCGCGTTCATGAGCCTTGAGCACTCCGACCTGCACCTGCTGCACCGGGACGACGTGAAGAAGCCGGTGGAGGAGATCATCCCCGCGCTGTCCGGCCTCGTCACGGCGGGCAAGGCGCGCGCGGTCGGCGTGTCGAACTGGACTGTCGGCCGCATCATCGAGGCAAACCAGTTCGCGCTGGAAAACGGCTACGAGCCGATCCGCTGCTGCCAGTTGCACTTCAGCCTCGCACAGACCACCGCGCATTTGGCCGGCGACCTGACGTACGTGCCGATGAACGACATCGAGTTCGGCTGGTATCGCGAGAGCCGTTTGCCGGTGATGTGCTTCGGCGCGCAGGCGCGCGGCTGGTTCGCGGCGCGCGCGGCGGGCGGCACGCCCAAGCCCAGCCCGCGCAAGAACTATGACATTCTGCCGGAGAACCACCGGCGGCTGGCGCGGCTTGAGAAGCTATCCGCGAGCCTTGGCAAGAGCATTTCCGCCATCACGACGGCCTACGTGCGCGACCGGGGGCTGAACGCCGTCGTCCTCAGCTCGTTTTCGCAGATCGCGCAGATGGAGGAAGCGTTTGAGGCCGAAACGTTCCGGCTGACGCAGGACCAGATCAAATACTTGGAAACCGGAGTGGGGATGTGACGAACGAAAGATATGACGTGATCGTCATCGGTGCGGGCCCGGCGGGGATTTTCACCGCGCTGGAACTGATGGACGTCGCCCCGGGCGCGCGCGTGCTGATGGTGGACCTGGGGCGCGAGATCAAGCGCCGGACGTGCCCGATGCGGACGACGGGGAAGTGCGCGAACTGCAAGCCCTGCGCCATCGTGCACGGCTGGTCCGGCGCGGGCGCTTTTTCGGACGGCAAGCTGTCGCTGTCGCCCGAGGTGGGCGGCAACATCGCCGACTATGTATCGGCGGCGGAGGCGGAGAAGCTCATCGCGCACGCGGACGCGCTGTACCGCAAATTCGGCGCGCCGGACACCGTACACGGGCTGAACGACCCGATGGTGGACGAGCTGAAATACGAGGCGTCGCGGCACAACATCCGCCTGGTGCCGTGCCCGGTGCGGCACATGGGCACGGAGCACGCGGGCGAGGTGCTGGGCGCGATGTACGATCACCTGATGGCGACCGGCCGCGTGACGTTCGCGGAGCGGACCGCCGCGCGCGACCTGATCGCGGAGGACGGCAAGATCGTGGGCGTGACGCTGGAACGGGAGAACGGGGAAGCCGTCCGCTGCGAAGCGCCGTTCATCGTCGTCGCGCCGGGGCGCGCGGGGGCGACGTGGCTGACGCAGCAGATCCACGCACTCGGTCTGCCCACGCGGAACAACGAAGTGGACATCGGCGTACGCGTCGAGGTGCCGAACGCGATCATGGACCGGCTGACCGAGCACCTATATGAAGCGAAGCTGATCTATTACTCCGACACCTACGAGAACAAGGTGCGGACGTTCTGCATGACCCCGGGCGGCGTGGTCAGCGAGGAGCACTATGAGGGCGGCATCGCCGTGGTGAACGGGCACAGCTACGGGGATACATCGCGCCGCACGGGCAACACGAACTTCGCGGTGCTCGTGTCCACGCGGTTCACCGAGCCGTTCAACCAACCGATCGAGTACGGGCGGTACATCGCGCAGCTCGCGAACATGCTGACCGGCGGGCCGATCATGGTGCAGCGCCTAGGCGACCTGCTGAAAGGCCGGCGGACGGACTGGACGCGCCTGGCGAAATCCACGACCGTCCCGACGCTGCCAACCGCCGTGCCGGGCGACCTGAGCTTTGTGCTGCCCAGCCGGCACCTGACCAGCATCGTGGAGGCGCTGCGCGCGTTTGACAAGCTGGCGCCCGGGCTGTATAGCCGCAACACGCTGCTGTACGGCGCGGAGGTGAAGTTTTACTCGTCCAAGGTGCCCGTGTCGGACACATTTGAGACGGCTGTTTCCGGCCTGTACGCGATCGGGGATGGAGCGGGCATCACGCGCGGGCTGATGCAGGCGAGCTGCACCGGCATCGCGGTGGCGCGGAACATCGCGGGGCGCTTGGCGGGTATGTAAGCGGTGTTAAGGCGTTTTATGCGGGGTAGATTGTGAAAGTTTTGAAGAAAGTCTTGACAGAAATGTGAAATGGTGGTATATTACCCACATACCGAGGGCAACCTCGGGCAAAGGAAAGGAAGGGACTATTCATGAAGAAGCTCGTTTCTCTGCTCATCACCTTGGTCATGATCGTAAGTGTCTCCGCCGCGGCGTTCGCGGATGCTCCTCCTCACTTTGAGGCTGCCTTCCCCTTCGGCGATAAGGGCGGCGTGTATTCCAAGCAGATCGAAGCCGCCATTTTCAATGGCGTGAAGACCGATCCGGATGCTGCCATCTGGACGGGCCTGCCGTGGCAGACGAGCCCGGCGAGCGGCGCTGCGCCTGCCAACAATTGGCTTGCGATTAACCAGTATTTCATGAAGAACATTTTCAAAGTTACAGACGGTACCCAGGCCTTTAAAGATTGGTGGGCTGCAAAACCGACAGTTAATAGTTCGGTTCGGATTGATGATTTCCTGAATAACAATCCTACGATCAATTACGACCCGACCAAAACTTTGGCTGAAAATGATTTAACAGCTGCTCAGCTTCAGGCGATGTATAACTACTTGGCTCGTTGGTCTGATTGGTACAATGGGAAATAATTAAGTTGATTCAATGAGAAAGAGGCTATCAAACTGATAGCCTCTTTTCACAACTCATCTGAGCTATCGGCGAGCTAATGACCACCCCCTCACCCCCCTTCCCGTACCTCCGCCCCCGGCACCTCCCGCACAACCCTCGCCACCGCATCCCCCGTAACCCCATTCACCCGCACATCAAACACCGCATCCGGCGCGTCATCCAGCCTCACCAAATAAGACCACGTCACATACCCGTACACATCCCCATAGCGCACATACGCAAACCCACCCTCCGCCTGATCGCTCATCACCTCAACGGTCGCGCCATTCGGAACCAACAGCAGCGTATCCGCCGACAGACTCGGCCCCACGCGCAGATTCAGCCCCACCCGAATTCCCTTCACCCGTGCGAAGTACAGCGCCTGTTCGTCATCCCCATCGGGGAACGGGATCGCACTATCCTTATCGTCCGCGTCATCCTCCGCGTTCATCGCTTCCACCTTGGCGAGATACTGCCCATCCGCCACACCGGTCACCCCGTTCTTTTCCACCGCGAGCCACCCCATCGGCGTGGCGTAGCCCGTCACGGCCAGTGTATCACCCTTGCTCACGCGTAAGAGAGACGCCTGCTTCGTCGAATCCCGCCAGATGTTGAGCGGGGACGACTTTGTGACGACAACGGCGGTGTACGGCTCGTCGATCGGCGGGGGCGTGAGCGCCTCCTCATATCCCGCATACGAGATAAACGGGCACGCGAACCAGTCCGTCCACGGCCCATCGGCGAGTTCAGTGCGCACGACACCATTCGCGAAGCCCTTCGCCTCGATCACGCTGCCGCTCCCCGCATAAACACCCACATGCCCGGATTTGTATACGATCACGCCCGGCACCTCCGGCAGGGTCCGGATCGGGCCCTTGATCGACGCACGGGTGTACATACCGCCCGTGCCAACGTCGGTGCCCCGGTCATAGACCACGGCGCCGTTTTCGTTTTGCCAGTAATAACCCTTAATCAGGCCCACACAGTCCGCGCAGGACTTCCCGTCCCGTATGTTCCGCTGGTACTGGGACATCCGGCTGTCCGTGTAATGAGCCGGGTATTGCATCTTTTTTGAATGTAGCAGCGAGGTGTTGCACTTGTAGCAGCAAGTGCCGTACCAGTACGGCTGTCCGACCCACTCCTCCGCGTGCGCGACCAGTCCCGTGTTCGTCTTTTTGTTCTCGCTCACCCTGATTCGCCCCCTCTTCCCGCGTATCGAAATGAAAAAGCACGCTGCCCGCGCCGTACGCACCGGCCAGCGACGTGCTTGGATAGTAAAAAGCCAATATATCCAAATAATCCTTGCCGATGGACGCCCCGTATGCCGCGCCGATCTGGCTCATGCCCACGCCGTGGCTCGCGCCGCTGATGCCCCACTTGGCGCGCCCCGCCGTGTCCCACGGGTCATCCTTGGAGACAGTCCACGCGGTTTCGGTAGCCCAGGCTTCGGCAGAGGTCCTTGTATGCCCGCCGTTGCTGATGGAATACCATGCGGTGATGGGCGCGCCGCCGGACATCAGCACCTGTTCCGCCGTGTCCCGCACGGCCCGCGCGCAGTTCGGCACCGTGCCGAGAGGCTTCCACACAAACGCCTGGTTCTCCGTGGTGTCATCCGGAACCGTACCCTGCCGCATATGCCGCAGCGCAAACGTCCGCGCGGCCACGGCCTGCGCCTTCTTCGCCTCGGGCGGTGTGCGCGCGTCATGCTCATAGACCTCGCTGGAAACGCAGAGGGGGAGGTATTCGCGCTCCAAATCGAGGGAGACGGTCGCGCCCTTCGGAACGCCGTAATGCGCGCAGTTTGCGCCACGCGTTAGTTTGACCAGGATTTTCACGTTGAACCCCCTCGTGTTTTCGCCAAATTGGAAAGAGAAAACATGCCCTCTACCAGTACTATACTCATTGCGCTGCATCGCGTGAAATCTCTGCGCGGTGCTTGACAGGGGCATTGATGTGCGATATACTGTATATGTTGATTAGATACAGTAGAACGATGGGAGAGGGATATGGATATTCTTATCAGCAACGCGAGCGAGAAGCCGATCTACCAGCAGATCGTGGAGCAGATCCAGCGGATGATCCTGTCCGGCACGCTGCCGGCGGGCGCGGCGCTCCCGTCGATGCGCCTTCTCGCGAAGGAGCTGCGCATCAGCGTGATCACCACCAAGCGCGCGTATGAGGAGCTGGAACAGGCGGGCTTTCTGGAAAACGTTGCGGGCAAGGGCTGTTTTGTCGCGGCACAAAGCCCGGAGATGCTCCGCGAGACGCGGCTGCGCATGGTGGAAGAACACCTGCGCAGGGCCGTGGATGTAGCGCGCGTCGGCGGTATCCCGTTGGCCGAAATGAAAGAATTGTTGACGCTGATTGACCAGGAGGAGGAATGAGCATGGACTTTGCGCTGGAGCTTCACGGGGTGAGCAAGCGGTATCCCGGGTTTGCGCTGGAGGATGTGACGCTGTGCGTGCCGCGCGGCGCGATCATGGGGCTGATTGGCGAGAACGGCGCGGGCAAGACCACGACGCTCAAGCTGCTGCTGGGACTTATCAAACCGAATGGCGGAACAGTGACGCTGCTGGACGAAACGGAGACGGAAGCGATGCAGCGGGTCAAGGAGCGCGTGGGCGTGGTGCTGGATGATGGTTTCTTCATGGAGGCGTTTTACCCGCGCCAGATCGACCGCGTTTGCCGGGGAATCTATGCCAACTGGCGCGCGGATGCCTTCGCGAATTGGCTCAAGCGGCTAAGTCTGCCAACGGACAAGCGCGTCCGGGAGCTCTCCAAGGGCATGAAGATGAAGCTGGCAATCGCGGTGGCGCTCTCACACAATCCTGAACTGCTGATTCTGGATGAAGCGACAGGCGGGCTGGACCCGGTCGTGCGCAGCGAGGTGCTGGATGTGTTTCTGGATTTCATCCAGGACGAGCGGCGGGCGATCCTCTTCTCCACGCACATCACCACGGACCTGGAGCGCATCGCAGACGAGATCACATTCCTGCACAAGGGCAAGGTGGTACTGCAGCGTAGCAAGGACGAAATCCTCGCTGCTTATGGTGTGCTAAAGTGCGGCGCTGAAGAACTTGCCGCCATACACCAGGACGATTTAGTTGGCTACCGGAAGGGTGCGTTCGGGTGCGAGGCGTTGCTGAAGGACCGAAACGCGTACAAGCGCCGTCACTCAGAGGCCGTGGTCGATCCCGCGACGCTAGATGATGTGATGCTTTATACGATCAAGGGGGTGCGGTCATGAAGGGGCTGATGCTCAAAGAGTTATATTGCTTGCAGGAGTATAACCGTTCGCTACTTCTCATTGTTGTGGTTTTTGTCGTTATGACGCTGCTTACAGGAAGCACAGGTACGATCAGCGCCGTCATTCCGCTGTTTTGCGCGACGTTGTTGTCATCAACCATCACGATTGACGAAGGGGAGAAATGGCCCGCATACGCGCAGTGCCTACCGATTGCGCGCAAAAAAGTCATCATGGCAAAGTACCTGATGTCGCTCCTGTTAATTCTCGCCGGGATCGCTTTATTGTTGGCCGTGTCAGTGCTTGCCAAGGTTCGGACGGGAATCGCATGGCAATCGCTGTTGAAGACGGACGGAGAAATGCTCTGCGTAGCACTGGTCATCGCCGCGATCACCCTTCCGCTTACACTCTGGCTGGGCGCGGAAAAAGCGCGCATCTATAACATGGTGCTCTATATGGTGGCTGTCACGCCGTTCCTGATCGGAAACCCGGATGCCGGTGTGCTTGCAAAAATCATGCAGATCGTGACCACAGCCCTGCCGTTCCTCGCCATCGTTCTGTTCACCGCCTCATATTTCGTCAGCCTGCGCATCTACCGGGCGAAGGAATTCTGACGCGGAGGCCGAATCGTTGTAGGCAGGAAAACAGAGGAGGCCACCCATGCGAACGCTGATCTACAACGCCGATATCCGCACCATGCACCCCGCGATGCCGCGCGCCGAGGCCGCGATTGTCGAAAACGACCGCTTTGGCTATGTAGGCACACTGCAAGAAGCAAGGCGGCTGCTCGCGGGGAAGCCGCACGATGCAATCGACGCCGGCGGCGCGACCGTGCTGCCAGGCTTCAACGACGCGCACCTGCACTTTCTGCACTACGCCAAGCGCACGCAAAACGTGGCGCTGGAGGAAGCGCGCTCCGTACAGGACTGCATCCAGCGCCTGCGGGAAGGACTGGAGCGGCGGCCGGGCGGCGGCTGGCTGATCGGCGAGGGATGGAACCAGGAGCACTACGCGGATCGAAGGATGCTGACGCGCGCGGACCTGGACGAGGTTTCGACAGATGTGCCGATCTTCGCCGTGCGCGCCTGTGGGCACATCGCGGCGGCGAACAGCCAGGCGCTCACAATCGCGGGCATCGACGTGCCGGACGGCCAGCTGCGCGAGGATGAGCAGAGCGCGGTGTGGGCGTGCATCCCGGTGCCGGACGACGGCGCGCTGATCGCGTCGATGCGGGCGGCGCAGACGGACCTGTTCCGTCAGGGTATCACGTCCATTCAATCGGATGACCTGGGCGGCGTGCCCGAGGGGCGGGAGGCGTCGTTTCTCCGCGCGCTTGCGGGCGCGTGCGAGGATGGCATACTGAAAATGCGCTATGCGCAGCAAGCGTTGGCGGGCGGCGTGGACGGTTTTCGCGCGTTTTTTGACGCGGGGCTGCATACGCTGCGCGGAGAGCGGTTCCGCGTCTCGCACATGAAGGTGCTGGCGGACGGCTCGCTCGGCGCGCGCACGGCGGCGATGCGGTTGCCGTACGCGGACGCGCCGGACACGTGCGGCATCGCGCTGTACACGAATGAGGCGCTTGCCGGGGTGGTGCGCGAGGCCGCCGCGCATGGCATGCCGACGGCGATCCACGCGATCGGCGACGCGGCGATGCAGCAGGCGCTGGACGTTTTCGCCCGGGAGGGCAAGGGGCTGCGGAACGCTATCGTGCACGCGCAGATCGCGGACGCGGCGCAGGTGGAGTGCTGCGGGGCGCTGGGGCTGTTGCTGCTCGTGCAGCCGATCTTCCTGGACGCGGACGCGCCGATCGTGCGCGCGCGGGTCGGGGTGCTGGCCGACACATCCTACCGCTGGCGGAGCGCGCTGGGCCTCGGCGCGCGCGTCGCGTTCAGCACGGACTGCCCGGTCGAGCCGTTTGATCCGTTTGCGAACTTATTCTGCGCGGTGACACGGCGCGGCCTGCGCGGGGGCGAACCGTACCTGCCGGACGAGGCGTTCACGCTGGACGAGGCGCTGTACGCGTACACGGCGGCGGGCGCGTACGCCAGCGGCGAGGAAGGGGAGAAGGGCCGCGTGTGGCCGGGCATGCTGGCGGACTATTTGGTGCTGAAGGACCGGCTGGACGGAAAAGCGCCCGCATCCTTGCTGGAAGCGGGCGTGCGCGCGTGCTATGTGGGCGGGGAGCGGGTGTACGGGGGATGAGGCTATCGGAATCGCTGGCGCAAAAGGGGTTTTCGCTGGCTGACACAGAGCCGGAGGATTTTTCCATCTATTTGCGCATCAAGAAAATTTGCTATGCAGGGTATGTCGACCGGTATTACGGCGGCTGGATAGACGAAGTGCAGGAAAAGATGAACGCGGCCACTTTTGGCGTGATGATGAAGCAATCCTGCTTTCAGAAAATCCTTTTGCATGGTGAAACCGTGGGTTTTCTTGCGTATCATGAAATGCCCGACAAAATTGACGGCCTGTCCATCCACATGATGCCCGAGGCGCAATCCCAAGGGATGGGGTCGTTTTATCTGGATCAGATTGTTGCGCTTTCTCAAAAGCAGGGAAAGCCCGCTTTCCTGAAAGTGTTCCGGTCAAACCCGGCGCAAAAGCTGTACGCGCGGCATGGTTTCGTGGTCTATGATGAAACCGCGACACACTTTCTGATGCGATACGGCCCGGAAAACAAAGCATAACGCTTGCCGTCCGGGCCGCGCAGGGTTACTGTCAACGGCGAGCCTGCGTACTCACAGGCTCATCCGCAGCACCGCCGCGATATCCGCCTTGGTCATCCGGATGAAGTTGCCCAGCAGCCCCTGCGCATCGCAGCGGGCTTTTCCCGTCAGCGCCGGGATGGCGTCCACGCCGATGCCGAGCTCCGCGAGCGTCAGCGGCAGGCCGAGCGACCGCCAGAACGCGCTCAGCCGGTCAATGCCCTCCAGCGCCGTGCGCCCGGGCTGTTCAAAGTCCATCTCGCAGCCGAACACGCGCACGGCCATCTGCGCGTAGCGCATCTCGTGGCCGGGAAGCGTGTAGCGCATCCAGTGCGGCATGACGGCCGACAGACTCGCGCCGTGCGCCACGTCGAACGCCGCGCTCAGCTCGTGGCCGATGTTGTGGCTGCCCCAATCCTCCTCGCGTCCGACGCCGAGCTGCCCGTTATGCGCCAGGTTGCCCGCCCACATCAGCTCCGCGCGCGCGGCGTAGTTGTCCGGCTCCCGCATCGCGATGGGGCCGGCTTTCAGGATCGTTTGCAGCACCGCCTCGCACAGCCGGTCGGTCACGTCCACGTCCAGGGTGTTTGTCAGGTAGCGCTCGAAGATGTGCGCCATCATGTCGGCGATGCCGCACGCCGTCTGGTACGGCGGCAGCGTGTACGTCAGCACGGGGTTCATGATCGCGAACGCCGGGCGGTTCAGGTCGCTCCGCAGGCCGCGCTTCAGCATGCCGCGCTCCTGCGTGATGACCGCTGAGTTGGACGCCTCCGTCCCGGTGGCAGGGAAGGTGAGCACGCAGCCGGTGGGCAGCGCGGTTTCAGGCGTGGCCTTGCGCTCGTACAAGTCCCAGAAGTCGCCGGGATACGGCACGCCGACCGCGATGGCCTTCGCGGAATCGATCGCGCTGCCTCCACCAATGCCCAGCACGAAATTGACGCCTTCCCGGCGGCACAGCTCGATGCCCTGGTAGACAAGGCCGCTGCGCGGGTTCGGCACAGCGCCGCCCAGCGCCACCCACGGAACGCCCGCGCCTTCCAGCGACGCCTTCACCCGGTCGAGCAGCCCGGATCGGACCACGGACCCGCCGCCGTAGTGGATCAGCGCCTTGCTGCCGCCAAAGCGGCGGACCAGCGCGCCGGTCTGTTGCTCCGTGTCACGGCCGAAGAGGAAATACGTGGGGTTATACAGATCAAAGTTCAGCATAGGATGGATTCCTTCTTTCGGTGATGGCGGCGCTGATTTGGAAAATCGGGCGCCATAAGGGGCACCGGAGGGAAGCGCCGCCACTGGCGTATATAGCGACCCGGAGGCGCACTGAGGTACAGCGTGATGGCCCGGAGGGACAGCGCGACAATACCGAGGGGCTTTCGTCAGAAATTCCTGCCTCAACGGCGGCGCTGATTCGAAGAATCGGGCGCCATAAAAGGCTTTCGTCAGAAATCCTTACCTTGTGGCAGCCTATTCAAACGCCGGGTCGCGCACCGCGCAGGCAAAGCCCATCGCGGCAGCCTCGGCACGGAAATCACAGTTGTAGTGCATGACGCAGACGCGCGCGCGCAGCGCGGGTTCGACCAGCGCCTCCAGCGTGGCCAGCGGCATGTGCGGTGGGTTGGCGGGCGGCTCGCCGGGAAACGCCATGGTATCCTGATAAATGCGGGCGAGACGGCCCGCGCGCAGGGCGTCCAGCGTCGCGGAGGGGAGTTCGCTGGCGTCGCCGCTGTAATAGATCACTTCCTTGCCATCGTCAATGCGGTAGGCGAAGGCGGTCATGGACAGGTGGCGCACCGGGATGGGCTTGACGGAGAGGCCATCCTCTTCCAGCGAGGAAAGCAGCCGGTACTTGCCCTCGCCGACGCCCATCAGCGCCAGCAGCGTGCGCACGGACTCGTCGGGGGAGATGACGGCGACGGGGCGGTTCAGCCGTTCGTAGACATACAGGCAGAACGTACCCAGCGAGCCGCAGTGGTCGGAATGCGTGTGCGTCAGCAGCACGGTCACTTCGCCCTTCGTTTCCTCAAACAGCCTGGCGCGCAACACAGCCGCGAACACGGATTCCCCGCAGTCGATCAGGTACAGGCGGTCCTTGTGGATGAAACAGGCGGCGTTGTTGCCCAGCGCGGGGTTAAACGCCGCGCCGGTCCCCAAAAAACGCAGGTTCATGGTGCTTTTGCATGGCTCGCGTAGGTTGGCCATGCGCTCCTTTCGTCGGTGGTACAATGGAAAATAATACCCAACAAAACGCTAACGGGGTGTTTCCCCGATCACCCTCTTTTCGACCGCCTCGGCCGTGGTGTTGCCAGAGATCAGCATCCAGGCCGTGTACGCCGATGCAAGCCGGAAGCCGAGTTTCCGTGCCAGACGGAGCGACGCGCGATTTGCCGCGTCCCAGCAGGGAACCTTTCCCCGGGCGAGCGATTCCAACAGAAAAGCCGCGCCGACACATGCCGCGTAGCCCTTTTTGCGGTGGTCCGGGTGCGTGTCGATCTGAACCTCGTACCCGTCCGGGTGCGCGCAGAAGCTCGCGCATCCGGCTACGAGCGCGCCGTCCCTCACGAGCGCCACGCCGAGGCCATCCCGAAGAAACGCGCCTGTGGACGTGAACGCGCCGATCTGGTCCTCCGACCACTCCATCAAGAGCGCCTGGTCGATCAGCGCGTGATCCAGGGGGCGGAGCTCACACCCTTCGGGCGGCACTGCGAGCGCGCGCAGCGCGTCCCGGTCAAAGGCGGCGGGGTCCTCCGAAAACCCATAGCGAATAGTCGCGTATGTTTCCGGAAAGCTGTCCGCCAGCGCGGGATGCCATGCGGCGGGCGGGTCGGCTATTTCATACCAGGGATGCCCGCCGCGCAGCGCGTCCAGCAGCGCGGGGGCGTGCGCCGCGTCTCCGGCGGCGAAGGCGATGCCAAAGCGCGCGAGCGACAGGACAGCCGCGCTTGGGGTTACGGCGCTATCGGCAAAGGCGCGGCACGGCACAAGGCCAAGGCACGCGGAGCGCGCGATCTTGTGGTACGGACTGCCGGAAAACAGCGGCAAAAGCGCGGGCAATTGCGCCGCGGTGAGCTCAACAATCATAGATCCATCCCCGGGTATAAAATGGTTGGCGAGACGCTTTCGAAGCGGAGCGTTTCAAAGAGCGACATCGCCGGGGTGATGCGCCGCCAGACCTCCGCGTTGAGGCTGCGGATGCTGTTTTGGAGCATGATCTGCCCCGCGTGGGCGATCAGCGCGGTCGCGATGCCGCGCCGGCGGTATTCGGGCCGGGTGTAGACCATCTCCACACGGCCTTCCGCGCCGTAGGCGCTGAGCACCATCTCGCCTAGGAGGCGCTGCTCCTGCCACACGCCGTAGGCGGTGAAAAGCTGCTCCTGCCGGAGCCTATCCAGCCAGTCCGGGCCGCGCTCGGTGATCGAGTATGTGTTCACCCGGCGCAACAGACCCTCGGCGTCCTCCGGCGTCTCCAGCGCGATGGGCGCGATCATGCAGCCCACCGGCGGGTTGGGCTGTCGGTCTGTATTGGATAGCACGCGGCGCATGCGGATGATCGCGTCGTCGTTCTGGAAGCCGAACTCCTGGAAATTGCGCAGGAGCACGGTGTCATGCGGGCGGCACGGGGCGTAGACGCGCGCCCGGAGCTTCGGATTCCGCGCGCGCAGCGCGATAGACCGGGCGAGCGCCGCGCCGATCAGCATGTCAAACGCCCGCTCGGTCGCGGCGTTGATGCTTATATAGTAGTTGAGCGGGCGGTCGGGCAGTATGGTAAAGTTAACGTATTCCACAACCGCCGCATTGCCGCACTTCACGCCGGTCTCATCCAGGACCTGAAAGCTGTTCTCCAGCGGAATGCCTGGCAGAGGCGCCGGCGGGTGTTGAATCAGGGGCAAATCGGCACCTTCCTAACGCGTTTCTTCAACGTCTCATTGTAATCGATATAGAATCGATTGTCCAGCAAAAGAAAATCATGTCCGGGGTATTCCCGCCGAGGGGTTCCCGCCGCAGGCCGTGACACCGCCCGGCGCGCGGTGCGGTATATTGCCCTTCGGTTACCCTATATTCTATGCGGGGAATAGGACAAACATACCGTGCCGGCGATGATTTGGCATTATGGCGTGCGGGGCGCTGGCCGGCGGCGGTTGCGCTTGCGGGAGGCATGGATTCCTTGCGGAATCCCATTCGCGCGTTCTTGGCGCGCCCGTTTTTTTAAATCGTACCGCCGTTGGGGAGAGAAACGCGCATTTTCGCACGCAAGGGACGGGGCGGCGCGGCGGCGCATACAGTACATTGGATGGTGCGCCGCGCCGTCCAATGTAAGGATTCCTTGCGGAATCCCTCTATGGCGTCCGATTTTTCAAATCAGCGCCGCCCCAAAGGAGGTAACGCAATGCAAAGCTCATATTTCCGGCGAAAGCAATCGTCGGTTTGGCCGCAATGGCCCCCAACGCCTCTGTATCCGCCGGCTTGCGACCGACGGCCTCCATCGCTGCCGCCACTGCCGCCCGCGCCGTGTCCGCCGGAGCCCATGTGCCCGATAGACCCGCCGTACGAGCCGTGTCCGCCGCCCTGCCCGCCGCCCTGCCCGCCGCCGTGCCCGCCGTCGCCCAAGAGGCCGAGGCGCAGGCCGCCACCGCCGTGTCCGGTTCCGTCGCCGTGCCCGCCGGCGTGCCCAATCGACCCGCCGTGCCCGCCGCCACGCCCGCGCCCAAGGCCGTGCCCGCCGGAGCCGCCGTGTCCGCCGCCGTGTCCGATCGACCCACCATGCCCGCCGCCACGACCGCGCCCGCGGCCTTGTCCGCCGGAGCCGCCGTGTCCGCCGCCGTGTCCGCCGCCGTGCCCGCCCCCCTGCCCACCGCCGTGCGGCCCGCAATGGATTCTGCCTCGTGTCATTTGCAGCGCGAGGGAGGCCAAGCGGAGCATGCCGTATTGCCTGACGGTATCGGGTCTGCCGCGCGGCCTGTGCGGCCCGCTGCGTCTGGTCGCGGTGGAAGCCATAGCGGAACAGCCAAGCGTGTGCATCAAGCAGGACTGCCGGGGACCTTCGCCATACGTGGCGGAGGTTACGATCCCGATGCTGGCCTGGGTCTGCGACGCGCGGGGATGCACACACTGCGGCAACACGCAAGTGACGGTCTGCTGCCGCTTGCCGCCCGGCTGCGCGAACGCGCGCGGCTCGCTGATGGCAGCGGCCGAAGTACGCCTCGCGGACGGCGGATGCCCGTCGTGCGTACCCACGTTTGACGTGCGGCTGCAGGTCTGCGTGGAGGTATACATGGTGCGGATGGAGCCGTGCGGGAGCAAGGAGGGCAAGAAATGCCCGCCTTTCCCGCCCAAGCCGATGTATCCGCAGCCGCACTGGTACTATGAATAGCGAACGGCTGCTGATCTATTAACAACATCTAAAGACCTATGGGCGTTCTCCCGCGTTTGGGAGGGCGCCCGCATCATTGATGGCGGCGCTGATTTGGAAAATCGGGCGCCATAAGAGGATTCCGCATGGAAACCTTACCTTGTCGGCGGCGCTGATTTGGAAAATCGGGCGCCATAAGAGGATTCCACATGGAATCCTTACCTTTCTTAGATAATAATTAGAATTCGTTAAAAACAGCATAAAACCGGCTGAAAACCGCCTTGCGGCCCTTCCTCTTGACGGGCAATTGGTGTATAATGCCGCTAGGTAGTGGAGGTTCTTCGCGGAATCCCCGCTATCAACGCAAGGAGGAAGACGATAGGCGATGAAGGCAATCATCAAAAAGGACGAAAACGGGGCGTATAAGGAGTTGCGCAAGCCCTCCCCGATGCCCTATCTGGCGACAGGCCTTTCTTTTTTGGCGTATGGCCTGCTATGGCCCATTGCTTCGCTGTGGGACTATGTGAAGGTTGCCGCCGTCGCCACGGTGGTGTTCGTCATTTCGCGCGGCGTATGGCCGGCAAAGCGGGTGCGCGTGGAGCTGCCGCCCGACACCGGAGACGCGCAGGCGGATCAGCTTCTTGTGGAAGCGCGCGACGCGATCGCCGCGTTCCGCGCGGCGAACGACCGCATCCAGGACGCGAAGGTCTCCGCGTGCATCGAGGGCATCGAAAAGTCGTGCGGGAAGATTCTCGTGCGGCTGGAAGAGCAGCCCGCGCTGTACGGCCAACTGCGCACGTTCCTGCGCTACTACCTGCCCACCACCAGGAAGCTCCTTGAAGCGCGCGCGTCGCTGGAGCGCGAGGGCATGGAGGGCAAGAACGCGCGCCTGGTGTGCGAGCGGACGGACCGCGTGCTGCCGGAAATCGAGCGCGCGTTTGAAAAGCAGTTGGAGGCGCTGGACCAACACCGCTACCTGGACCTGCAGGTGGAAATCGATGTGCTGGAGGGTATGTTAAAATCCGACGCCCTGCCCGAGGCGCATAGGCTATAAACGCGCAACCGCAATCACCATCATCACAAGGGAGAGGGGACCGCAAGCGATGGATAACGAGAATATGCTGGGGTCAGTTGACGTCATCAATGTCAAGTCGCCGGAGGACCTGACGCTCACCAGCCTGCCCGCGGAGGACCAGAAGGCGGTGAAGGAATACGCCGACAAGATCAACGTGACCAACGCAGCAGAAGTGCTGCAGTACGGTTCCACGGCCCAGCAGAAGCTGACCGTGTTCGCGGACACGGCGCTGCAGAGCGCGCGGGCGAAGGACACGGGCGTCGTGGGCGACACGCTGACCGGCCTTGTGGCGCAGTTGCAGGGCTTTGGCGACACGGGTGAGAAGAAGGGCGTGTTCGGGTTCCTGCGCAAGGGCGCGAACCAGATCACTTCGCTGAAGGCGCGGTATGACAAGGTGAGCGTGTCCGTGGATACCGTCGCCAACACGCTGGAAGGCCACCGCGTGAACCTGCTGAAGGACATTGCGATGCTGGACCGCCTCTATGACGAGAACGTCGATTACTACCGCCAGCTCTGTTTCTACATCGTCGCGGGCAAGGAGAAGATCGAGACGCTGCGCACGGTCGACCAGCCCGCGCTCCACGCGAAGGCGGTGGAGACCGGCGACCCGGCCGACGCGCAGATCGCCAGCGACATGAACGCCGCGATCGACCGGTTTGAGAAGAAAGTATACGACCTGGAGCTGACGCGGCAGATCAGCATCCAGATGGCCCCGCAAATCCGCCTCCTACAGAACAATGACTCCCTGATGGCGGACAAAATCCACTCGGCGCTGGTGAACACGCTGCCGCTGTGGAAGAGCCAGATGGTGCTGGCGTTGGGGCTGGAGAATTCCCGCGCGGCCATCGACGCGCAGCGCGCCGTGGCGGACGCGACCAACCGCATGCTGAAACAGAATGCCGAGGTGCTGAAACAGGGCACCATTGAGACGGCGAGGGAGAGCGAGCGCGGCATTGTGGATATTGAGACGCTGGTGCAGACGAACCAGGCGCTCATCGAGTCCCTGACCGAGGTGGACAGCATCCAGCGCGAGGGACGCGCCCAGCGCGCCGCGGCGGAGGTCAAGCTGCGGGAGATGGAAGACCAGCTGAAACAGAAGCTATTGGAAATGCGCGACAAGCCGCATAACGCGCCGCTGCCGCCGCAGTAAGCACACATCGATGGCGGCGTGATTTGAAAAATCAGGCGTCATAAGGGGATTCCGCCAGGGAGCCCCACCTCATAACCGAGAAGAAGGAGACCGACGATGCTCAAGAAAATCAAGGAGACGCCGATGCCGGTTGCCATCGCGATCATGGCGCTGTGCCTCATCGTCGGCATCACGGCCGGCAACAAGAACGCGCTGAACCGGGCGATTGCGGACAATAAGGTGGAACTGACGTCAATCGCCAAGCTGGCCGATGAACGGGCGACCGAGGCGGGGAACCTGCTGGTGGTCTGCCGAAGGGCGATCAAGGATGATCCGAGCATCACGGCACTGGAAGAAGCGATCGGCGCGCAGAAAGCCGCAAAGCGGGCGGGCCAGATAGCGCAAGCGGACCAGAGGCTCACGTTTGCCGCGCAGGAAGCGTCGGAAAAGGTGAAGGCCGATGAGGGCGTAAGCGAATCGGACAAGAAAGCGGCCACCCGGGCGATGGACGAATTGACCAGCAAAGAGAAAATACTCACCCGCGAGGCTGCCGCCTACAATGGCGGCGTTGCCGAGGTGGCGCGCGTGTACAACACGCTGCCCACCCGGTGGATGTTCGGCGGGGCACCGGAGGCGTATCGATGAAAAAAGTGCGGATTTGGGCGCTGATGCTGGCGGTTCTGCTGGCGGTTCTGCTGGCGGTGTCTCCGCTGTGCGCGCTGGCGGATATGCCGTCGGAGCCGATGGACGTATTCTACGTAAACGACTTTGCCGATGTGATCAGCGCGGCGGACGAAGCTGCGATGATCGCGCTCGGCACGGCGCTGGAGGACGCCTGCGGCGCGCAGGTGGTTGCTGTGACGGTGAACTTCTTAGACGGGCTGGATGCGGAGGAGTACGGGTACCAGCTTTTCAATAAGTGGAAGCTGGGGCAAGCCGGCAAAAACAACGGAGTGCTCGCGTTGCTGGCCACCGGCGACCGTCAGATGTGGACGACTGTCGGTACGGGGCTGGAAAGCAAGCTCACCGCGTCCATCACCGGCTCGTACATTGACGACTATGCTATTGTTCCACACTTTTTGGACGCAAACGAAAACCCCAAGAAGAATATCACCAACGACGATTTTTCCAAAGCCGCGCGCGCGAACTACGAGGCGCTGTGCCAAAAGGTCGCGTCGATCTACGGTGTTTCGCTCGCGGGGGCACAGGCAAACACGGGAAACGAGGGGAGTACGTACAATTACGGTTCTAGCCGCACGTCCTCCTCGGAAGGGATAGGCATAATGGGAATCATCATCGGCATTATTGTGCTGGTTGTGGTCGCAAAAATCATAGGATCGATTTTCCGCTCGGCTGGGAACGCGTCGGGTTGCCTGTTCGGCTGGATGCTGGGGCGTGGTTCGTCGCGGCACAACCGCTGGCACCGGCCCCCACCGCCGCCACCCTTCATGGGCGGCGGTCCACGCCCGCGCTCACGCCCGCCGGGAGGTCATTCTACCGGCAGCTTCGGCGGAGGGTTTGGCGGCTTCGGTGGCGGTGGCCGTTCTGGTGGCGGTGGCAGCAGCCGTGGCGGCGGCGGTGGCGGAAGCTTCGGCGGCGGCGGCGGTGGTGGCCGTTCCGGCGGCGGCGGTGGATCGCGCGGGGGCGGTGCCGGCCGCAAGTTTTAACGTGGCGATGGGGGACGGGCGATCCCGTCCTCCATTTTTTGTCGAAACCCCATTTTGTCCCTTGACAAAGCGGCACACGTCGGTTATGATATATTGCGTCGCCGCCGCAGGAACCGGCGCAAATCGCTCCGATTTGGGAGCATAGCTCAGCTGGGAGAGCATCTGCCTTACAAGCAGAGGGTCACAGGTTCGAGCCCTGTTGTTCCCACCAAATGGCCCGGTAGTTCAGTTGGTTAGAATGCCAGCCTGTCACGCTGGAGGTCGAGGGTTCGAG
>JAVBOM010000084.1:0-27373 GCA_031550535.1 Eubacteriales bacterium | reverse complement strand
CCTCCACAAAGACATGCGCCCGCTGTTTTTTTACGGCTTCAGCGTGGCCGCCGCCGTGGCCGAGGGGGAAGGCGCCGCCGTAGCGGTTCCGCCCTGCTCCACCGGCACGTCATACGAGTACCGGGCAACCAGCTTGGGCATGCCGTTGTACAGGCCGCTGACATCGGCAAAAACGCGGTACGTTTTGCCAAGCTCCCACACGGCGTTGACGGTCGTGGACCTCTCGGGGTTGTAGGACTGGTTTTCCAGGAACACGAGCTGCTCCTTTTCCGCCGTGCCCGTGTTCATGACGACCATCTGCGGGTTCGTGCCCTTGATCTCCACGATGGTGCCCTTGCACAGGTAGATCTGCGCGTTTTTGATGCGCAGGTTGATGTTGTTCAGCAGTTCCGAGTAGTCCGCCGAGGACAGCGCCCACGCCTTTTTGGTGTAGGTATCCGCGGGCGGCAGGTAGGTGACGACATGCTCCAGCACAGAATCTTCCCGGCCCGGGTAGGATGCGCGGATTGTGATGGTGTTCTCGCCCACGCGCTCCATTCTGGCCTCGAACGAGAACGACCCGTCCGCGCCTGTCGTATTCGGATCGGCCTTTGAAACGTCCAGGGAGAAGATCGGCGATTCGATGGAGATGGTCGCGCCGACCATGGTGGCCGCGTAGATGGTCATCTTGTCCGAGGAGGTCTTGACCAGCGTATCGGTCGCCAGCTCCAGCGGCACATCCTGCGGCGCGCGGTAGAACGTCAGCGTCATGTTGTTTTCCCGGCAGCGGGGCGCGCGCACCGTCACGGTGACGACGTTGTCGCCGATGGCGTGCACGGCGGCGTTATGCGTCAGGGTGCCGTCGTCCTTCACCTGGTCGGACTTGTCCTCGCCGTTGATGAGCACCTTGCTCTTGGGCGTGACCATGAGCATGATGTTGTAGATGGACGTGTGGACATTGACCCGGTCCGCCTCCGGCGAAACGAGCGTGATCGGCGAAATCGGGATGTCAATCGTATACTGGATGGGCGCCATGCGCTTTTCCTCGCCGCCGCGAATGCGTGTGGGCGTCAGCGCGACGTCCATCTGCGACGCTTCCAGGTGCTCGATGTCCTGGTAGAACACATAATCCGCCACCTCGATGGTTGCGACGCCGCCCACGACGACATAGGACTTTCGAAGCTCCGCGATGTAGAACTGCGTGCCCTCCTCGCCCGTGATGACGATGCGGCGGCCCGGCGCGCCGTCCACCTCGATGGGCTCGACACTCGCGTTCACCACCTCATCGGACGTGGGAACGGACGCGGCGCGGGACTGGATGTACAGCGCGCCCTGCCAGATGAGCACGGCGGCGGCCAGCACGCCCAGGATGCGGACCACCCAGCGCGCCAGCAGCACGGGCCCGCGCAGCGCGCGGCCACGCTTGCGCCGCCGCGTCTTGCCGGCCGGATGCGGCGCGAGCGGCGCGGTGTCGTCAAACGACGGGGGTAAATCGGGGTCCGTGTCGAAGGCGTCAGCGTCGTATGCCGGCATGTTCGCACGCGAACCCGCGCGCCCTCTCACCCTGGGCGATTGCTTGCCCGCGGTTTGTTTGGAAGCATCGCGCAGGCGCTCCCGGATCTCGGGCGGCTCGTACACCGTCTCCTCCGGGTCGTCCGGCACATCGGAAAAAAAGCCGTCCGCGCGGCGGATGGACACCCCGGAGCCTGAGGGTGCGATGCCCTGCTCCGCGGCATTTTTGCGAAATTCTTCCAGGTAGACCAACCCGCGCGCGCGGCGGCTTTTCAGCCGGTTCATTTCCGCCGCGAGGGATTCCTTTTGTTCTTCCTCCTCGGGCGTGGCGATGGCCACGTCCTCCTCGGGCGGCGCGGAGTCGTCGTATATCACGCGCACCTTGCTGTCTTTTGGCTTTTCAAACTGTTCCCGCCAAGCCGCTTTCGGGCTTTCATCTGTATGGAGCGGCTCGCCGCACTGAAAACAGCGCGGAAACGTCGGTTTGTTCCAATGGCCGCAGCGGGGGCATTTCATACGCGCAATCCTCCAAGCTCATGTTCTCGGTGACGGCGCGGATTTGGAAAATCAGCGCCACAAGGGGATTCCGCGAGGAATCCTTATCTCATCAATTTCGTGCACGGTTTGATTTTTCCTTCCAATAAACAACGGTTTTGCGCGTCATTTTGTTGCCTACCGCGCGGGTCCATGCTATAATGTCGCGGTATGGATTTCCTGTGAGATCCTTTTATGGCGTGGAATCTTCGGTCCCCGCCGCCGCCAAGACAAGGGAGGCTTGAAGTTTGGATAACTACCGTGAGGAAATCGTCGTCAAAAAGAACCGGGCCATGAACAATATCCTGCACGCGCTGCTGTGCGTGATCATGGTCATCAGCGCGTTTATGGCGGCCATGACGCTGTCCATGCTGTCCATGGGCGAGAATCTCATCATGACCATCATCCAGCTCGTCATTTTCGCCGGCATCGCCTTTCTCATCTGGTGGAAAAAAGACACGCTGCGCATGGAGTATGAGTACACGTTCACCAACGGCGAGCTCGACTTCGCCGCCGTATTTGGCAACAAGAAACGCAAGAACCTTGGTTCCATGCGTGTCAAGAACGTCGAGGCGTGCGGCATGGTCGCCAGCGGCAGCTTTCAGCGATTCGCCACCATGCAGGGCTTGAAGAAGATGAACTGGTTCCTGAACCGCGACGCGGACCTCCTCTTTTTCTTCTATCAAAAAGACGGCAAAAAGAGCATGATCGTCTGCGAGCCTTCCGACGAAATGGTCGGCATGATCAAGCAGTATCTGCCGCGCGGCGTTTTCCAGGTCAACTGAGTCCATGATTTATTTGGACAACAGCGCCACGGCCAGACCATGCGCCGCGGCGGTTTTTGCCGCGCGGGAAATGCTGGAGGACGATTGGTTCAACCCGTCCGCGCCGTATGGCGAAGCGGCACGGGTGGAAAAGCGCCTCGCGGCCTCTCGCGCGGCCATTGCGCGGCATCTGTCCATAGCGCCCGGCGGCGTCGTCTTTACCGGCGGCGGCACGGAGGCGGATTCGCTCGCCATCCTGGGGAGCGCGGCCCGCTTCCGTGCCGCGCGCCGCGTTTTGCTGTTCGCGGCGGAACATCCGGCGGTGTTGGAGACGGCCGCGCAGCTCCAGACGATGGGGTGCGTGGTGGAGTTTGTTCCGGCTACAGACGAGGGGCTTTTGGACGTTCGCGCGCTGTCCGCGCTGCTGGATACCCCCGCCGCGCTGCTCAGCGTGATGCACGTGAACAACGAGACGGGCGCGGTGCAGCCCGTGGAGGCCGCCGGGGCGTTGCTGAAGGCAAAGTACCCGGACGCGCTGCTCCACGTGGACGGCGTGCAGGGGTTTCTGCGCATGCCGCTGGACCTTGCCCGCGCGGGCGTGGACCTGTACAGCGTCAGCGCGCACAAAATCCACGGGCCCAAGGGCGTCGGCGCGCTGGCGATGGGCAAGGGCGTAAAGCTCGCACCCCGCGTCGCGGGCGGCGGGCAGGAGGGCGGCCTCCGGTCCGGCACGGAGAACACAGCGGGCATCGTCGCGTTTGCTGCCGCCGCCGACTGGGCCGCGTCGCAGCCGGACCGCGCGGAGCACCTGCGGGCCATGAAGCTGTGCCTGTACGCACGGCTGATGGACGGCGCAGACGGTCTGCGCGTCAACGGCCCCGCGCCGGAGAGCGGCACGGCGGCCCCGCACATCCTGAACGTTTCATTCCCCGGCGTGGGCGGCGAGGTAATGCTGCACGCGCTGGAACAGGAGGGCGTGCTCGTCGGCACAGGCGCGGCGTGCTCGTCCAAAAAGCGCGCCATGAGCGCCGCATTCCGAGCGATGCGCCCGCCCGCGTGGGCGGCGGAGAGCGCCGTCCGCTTCAGCTTCGGCCTGCTGAACACAATGGAGGAGGCCGAGGCGGCGGGGGACGCGGCCGTGCGGTGCTGGCAGCGGTATAAGGCTTATCAACGGCGCTGATTTGCAAAATCAGCGCCATAAGGGGATTTCGCCAGAAATCCCTACCTCAAAGGAGATAACATGCGCGATATTTTGCTCGTCCGCTTTGGCGAGGTACACCTGAAGGGACTGAACCGTCCGCAATTCCTGCGCGCGCTGGTGGACAACGTGCGCGCCGCCGCCAGGCCGTTCGGCGGGCATGTGTGGCTGAACGACAGCCGCATCTATGTCAGCGACATGACGGATATCGGCGCTTGCGCCGAGAGGGTGGCGCAGGTGTTCGGCATTCATTCCGTCAGCCCCGCCGTGGAGATGGACAAGGGTGACTTTGACGCCATCTGCGCCCAGGCGTCGCGCATGGCGGGGAAGCTCACAGGCACGTTCAAGGTCAAGGCGCGGCGGTCGGACAAGCGGTATCCGCTGGATTCCCCGGCCATCTGCGCGGAGGCGGGCCACAGGATCGCGGAGGAAAACCCACAGCTCACGGTGGACGTGAAGGCCCCCGACCACGTGCTGGAAATTGAGATTCGGGACGCCGCGACGCTGCACGTCGGCCGGGTGGAGGGCGCGGGCGGTATGCCCATGGGCACGAACGGCAAGGCGTGCCTGCTGCTGTCCGGCGGCATCGACAGCCCGGTCGCGGGGTACATGGTGGCGCGGCGCGGCGTCCGGCTGATGGCCGTGCACTTCTTTTCCTTCCCGTACACCAGCGAGCGCGCGCGCGACAAGGTCGTGGAGCTGGCGCGCATCCTGTCAGCCACGTGCGGCCGGATCGATCTGTTCGTCGCGCCGTTCACGGAAATCCAGATGCGCATCCACCAGAACTGCCCGGATGCGTACGGCACGCTGCTGATGCGCCGCCAGATGATGCGCATCGCCGAGCGGATCGCCAGGCGCGAGGGCGCACAGGCGCTGGTGACGGGCGAGAGCATCGGGCAGGTGGCGAGCCAGACCATGGAGGCGCTCGGCTGTACGGACGATGTCTGCGGCCTGAGCGTGTTCCGCCCGCTGATCGGGTTTGACAAGTCCGAGATCATCGCGCGCGCGGAGAAAATCGGCACGTTCGAGACCTCCTCGCTCCCGTACGAGGACTGCTGCACCGTCTTTACGCCCAAGCACCCGGCCACGCACCCGAAACTGGAACGCATCCGCGAGGCGGAGGCGCTGCTGGGCGAGGAACTGGAGGCACTGCTCCAGATTTCCGTGGATACCGCGGAGCGAATCACATTGACGGACGGCGAAGTCCGGCAGGGATAAAACCCATCCAAGCGACATACAAAGTCATGGCGGGAAACTGCCGTGACTTTTTCTTTTGTGAATTTCGCAAGAAAGCTCTGCCTACTATGACGGCGGCGCTGATTCGAAGAATCGGGCGCCATCAGAGGATTCCGCCAGGAATCCTTACGCTGCCGGGAGGTGCGCATGCGGGGACGATTGCTGCTCTTGCTGGCGCTGAGCGTACTGCTTTTCGCGCTGCAAATTCTGCCTGCCGAATCGGTCCCGGCCATGGCGGCGTCGGACTATCTGATCTGGATCGATGTCCGCGCGATGAGCCTGACGCTCTACCAGGGCGACAAGCAGGTGGGCCGCTGGCCGATTGCCGCCGGGACGGGGTCCACGCCCACGCCGGTTGGCGTGTTCCGCATTTCGCACCGGTTCAAGACGGCGGAGCTGGGCGGCTTTGGCACGCGCTTCCTCGGCCTGAACGTGCCCTGGGGGCAGTACGGCATCCACGGGACGAACAAGCCCGGGTCCATCGGATCGCACGCGTCCCATGGCTGCATCCGCATGTTTGCCAAGGACGCCGAGAAGCTGTACAGCCTCGTGCCGAACGGCACGAAGGTGGTCATCGAGGACGGGCCGTACGGCAGGCTTGGCTACGGGATGCAGAAGCTGACGCCGCAGTCGCGCGGGTCGCAGGTGGCTGCCGCGCAGGAGCGGCTGCAGCACCTGGGGTACTATCAGGGCTCGATCGACGGCATCTACGGCAGGGGCATGTCGGCGGCGCTGAAGAACTTCAAGGCGGATAACGGCCTTCCGTGGGTCGATTGCGTGGACCAGGCCACCTGGGACGCGCTCGGCGTCATGCTGTTCGAATGACGGACTTTCGCCAGACAATCGGCGCATATTTGACGCCGGCGGTCCGGGTGGCGCTGTCCGCGCTGCCCCTGCGCGATATCGGTTTGGCCACGGAACTGCGCCTGCGCGCGGACCGGCCCGCCGCGCTCTGCGGCGCGCCTCACGCGGACCTGCCGAGCACACCTGCCGAGGATGTCCGCGCGATGGCGGACGCCATGCTCGGCCACGCGGCCCACGCGCGGCAGGAAGAACTGCGCCAGGGGTTTGTCACGCTCGCGGGCGGTCACCGGGCGGGGTTCTGCGGCCGGGCGGCCGTGAAGGACGGCAAGCTGTGGGCGCTGCAGGACATCGCGTCCATCGCCGTGCGCATCGCGCGGGCCATCCCCGGCGCGGCGGAGCCGCTGCTGCCGCACCTTGTCGCGGGCGAAGCTCCGCGCAGCGCCCTGATCGTCTCGCCGCCCGGCCTGGGCAAGACAACCATGCTGCGGGACGCGGCCAGGCTCCTGTCCGAGGCCGGGTATGCCGTCACCATCGTGGATGAACGGTCGGAACTGGCGGCCTGTGTGCGCGGCGTGCCCACGCTGGACGTGGGTCCGTGTACGGACGTGCTGGACGGCTGCCCAAAGGCCGAAGGTATGCGGCTGGCGCTGCGGGCCATGGCGCCCCGGGTGATCGTCACGGACGAGCTGGGGCGGCCCGAGGACGCGGAGGCCGTCGCGGAGGCGGCGCGCTGCGGCGTGGCGGTCATCGCCACCGCGCACGGGCGGGACTTTGCGGATCTGGAGGCGAGGCCGATGCTGGCGCCGATTTTGCGCGGGCGCGCGTTCGAGAGGATTATCGCGCTGAGCGCGCTGGGCCGCGTCGGCGCGGTGTACGGCCCGGGAGGTGAGCGGATTGTCTAGCGTGCTGTTCGCGGGGGTGGCGGCCGCGGGCTGCGCGCTGCTGGGCGTGTCGTGGTCGCTGTCGCTGACGAGGCGGGTGGCCGCCCTGACCGCCTGGTCGCGCGTGCTGGCGAAAATAGAGGCAGGTCTCGGCTACCGCGCGCATACACTGGAAGAACTGCTGGAGCGGGCGGCGGAGGGCGAGACGCACCGCGAGACACGGCAGGCGCTCACCGCGTGCGCGCGGCGGATGCGCGAAGAACCGCTGCTGCCGCTGGCATCGGCGATGGCGGGTATCCAGCTACCGGAACTGACCTGCGAGGACCGCGCCGCGCTATCGCCGCTGTGGCAGGGGCTTGGCGCTGGGGAGGAGGAGGCGCAGCGTGCGCTGCTCCGCGCGGTCCGGGCGGCGCTGGCCGTGCAGACGGAGCAGGCGCGGGAGAAGGAGCAGAAGGACCGCAGGTTGGCCCTGTCGCTCGGCCTGATCGGCGGCGGCGTGGTGTTTTTGTTCCTGTTATAAGGGCGGGGGTGGCGTATGAACATTGACCTGATTTTTCGCATCGCGGGGATCGGCGTGCTCGTATCGGTGCTGGGGCAGGTGCTCACGCGCACCGGCCGGGAAGACATGGCCACGCTGACGACGCTGGCGGGGCTCGTGGTGGTGCTGCTGATGGTCGTGAACCTGATCTCGCAGCTCTTCCAGAGCGTGCGCAGCATTTTCAACCTCTGATGGAGATCGTGCAGTTGGTCGGCTTCGGCATCGCGTCGGCGCTGCTGGCGCTCACACTCCGGCAGTCGCGCCCGGAGATGGCGATGCTCGTGTCGCTGGCGGCGGGCCTGTGCCTGTTCATGGCGGTGGTGGGCCGCCTGGGCGAAGTGATCAGCGCTATGTCGAGCCTGGCCGAGCGCGCGCAGCTCACGGATTCCGTGCTGCCGCTGCTGCTGCGGATCATCGGCGTCGCGGCGCTGTGCGAACTGGGGTCGCAGCTCTGCCGGGACGCGGGGGAGGGCGGCATTGCCGCGAAGATTGAGATGGGCGGTAAGCTGATGGTGCTGACGATGGCGATGCCCATCGCTATGGCGTTGGTGGAGCTGGTGACGGGGATTCTGCCGTGAGGCCGCGCGGACTGCTGTTCGCGCTGGCCGTGCTGACCGCGCTGACCGCGTTCCTCTGGCTGTTCGCCGCACCGCGCGTGCTGGCGGAGGACGTGCCTGCCGCAAATACAGAGGGCGTGCCCGCCGCCGCCGTGGACACGCCGACCGTATGGTCCGTCGCGGAGGATCTGCCGGTGGAGGACTTTCAGCGCGCCGTGGACAGCCTGTCCGGCGGTCAGCGCGTGGATGTCCGGGGGTTGCTGAGCAAGGCCCTGAAGGGCGAGACGGTGCTCGACCCGGACGCGATTCTACAGGCGCTCCTGGGCGCGATCCGCACGCAGTTGCTGGACAGGCGCGGGCTGATGCTCCGCCTGCTCGTGCCCGCGCTGCTCTGCGGGCTGCTCGCGCGGTTCAAGGACGCGTTTCAGTCCGAGTCGGTCGCGGAGATCAGCCACTGGGCGTGCTTCCTGTGGATCGCGGCGGTGGTAGTGCAGGAGTGCGCGGCGCAGGCGAGAAGCTCGCGCGTCGCCGTGGACGGCATGGCCACGGGCATGCAGGCGCTGTTCCCGCTGCTGCTGACGCTGCTGGTGGCCGTCGGCGGCACATCGTCCGCGGCGTTCTTTCAGCCCGCCGTGGTCGCGGCCAGCGGCACGATGACCACGCTCGTCCGGAACGTCAGCTTTGCGCTGGCACTGGCGTACGCGGTGCTACAGGTGTTGGACAATCTGTCCGATAATTTCTCGCTGTCCCGCCTGTCCGGCCTGGTCAAAACCGCGTCGAGCTGGACGCTCGGCATCTGTTTTACGGTGTTCATCGGCGTGATGGCGGTGCAGGGGTTTGGCGCGGCGGCGACGGACGGCGTGACGCTCCGCACGGCCAAGTACGCCATCGATAACTTTGTGCCGATCGTCGGCGGCATGTTCGCGGATACGGTCGATACGCTGGTGGGGTGCTCGCTGCTGGTGAAAAACGCGCTGGGCGCGACGGGCGTGATTCTGCTGGTCGGATACCTGGCGCTGCCGCTGCTGCGCGTGCTGTCGACCGTGCTGGCGTTCCGCCTCGTCGCGGCGGTGATGGAGCCGATCGCGGACAGCCGGGTCGTCCGCTGCATCGGCGACGCGTCCGGCGCGCTGGTGATGCTGGCGACGACGCAGCTCTGCATCGCGGCGATGTTCTTTCTGCTGATCGCGCAGCTATTGGTCGTGGGGAATATGACGGTGATGCTGCGGTGAGGTAGGGATTCCTTGCGGAATCCCCTGATGGCGCCCGATTTACGAAATCAGCGCCGCCGTCAAGCAAACAGAGGCGAGGTGAATGCGATGGTGGACGCGCTGTTCGCGCTGCTGAAGCGGCTTGTGGCGCTAGCGATGCTGATGATCCTGTGCGACCTTCTGCTGCCGGACGGCGCGATGCGCCGGTACGCGCGGCTGGCCGGCGGTCTGATGACGACGCTGATGCTCGCTTCCCCGCTGCTGGGGTGGCTGACGGGGGTCGCGCGATGAGCCTTTTTTCCGGCATGAAGGACAAGGTAAAGCGCGTCAAGGGCGCGGAATGGGCGATCTTATTGATTGTGCTGGGGCTGGCGGGCAGCCTGATCCTCGCGCCCGGCGGATCGCTTACCAGCCTTTTCGGCAGCGGGGCGCAGCCCACCGCGAGCGACAGCGGCACAGCGGATGAGCTCGAAACACGGCTCGCGCGCGTGCTGTCCAGCATGGAGGGCGCGGGGCGGGTCGAGGTGGTCATCCACTATTCACAGCCCGCCGTCCAGACGGGAAGCTGGCTGGACGGCGGCGGCACCGCGCAGACCTCCGCCGAGCCCATCGGCGTGGTGGTGGTTGCGGAGGGCGCAGGCAATCTGTCGGTGCGGATGGAGATGGCCCGCGCGGTGCAAACGCTGCTGCGGCTGGACGCGGACGCAGTGGAAATTTTTAAAATGGAAGCGGCAGGGGTTTCCGGCGAAAGCCCCTGATGGCGCCCGAACGACGCGAATCGCGCCGCCGTTTCGATAGGGAAAGGAGGAATAATCCATGAAAAAGTTGCCAACGATACAACAGGCGCGCCTGCCCGGCTATAGAAGCCTCGGCGTTTTGGCGCTCATCGCGCTGCTGCTCACCGTCAGCTACCTGGGCACGCTCGGCGAACAGCCCGTCTCGGCCACGCTGCCGGTGGAGCGCGTGCCGCTGGACGGAACGGTCGCGCCCACCCTGGAGGACATTCAGCCGGAGCCGACCGCCGCGCCCACGGCCGCGCCGGTCGCCGCACGGACGGATACGTCGTTTGAAGCCTATCGCAAGGACCTGGAAGCATCGCGGCAAACGGCCGCGGGCCTGCTGGACGAGGTGATCCTGAACACCGCGTCCAGCGCGGAAACCGTCCAGGAGGCGCTCCGGCAGAAGGCGGCGTTGGCACACGCTACCGAGGTAGAAACGGCCATTGAAACGCTGCTCCGGGCCCGCGGGTTTGCCGACGCGCTCTGCACGGCGCGCGAAGGCTCCGTCAGCGTCGTGATCCGGGGAACGGCGCTCACCCAGCAGCAGGCCGCACAGATTCTGGACATCGCGGTCGCGGAATCCGGCGAGCCCGCCACGAACGTGCGGGTCTATTCGGCGCAGTAGCGCCGGGACATGCGGAATCTATTCGGCGCAGCAGCCTCATATAAAAAACGCCGGATTGAATTCCGTGGGGATTGCTGGTATAATGGGCATGACTCAAAAAAGAGCAATCCCCGAAACAAGAGGTGTTGGCATAATGAACGAGAACCTTCCGATCAATGTGGATGCCGAACGCGAGGGTGGAACCATCACCTACGCGAACGAGGTCATCGCGATTATCGCGGGCATGGCGGCCAACGAGGTCGACGGTGTGGCGAGCATGATTAACACGAACACCATCGCCGACCTGTTTGGCCGCGCCAAGCCCGTGACGCGGGGCGTCAAGGTGGAGGTCGGCGTGGAGGAAGCGTCCGTTGATCTGGTTTTGACGGTCGAATACGGCAAGCCCATCCACAAGGTCTGCACCGATGTGCAGGAGGGCGTCCGCAAGTCGATTGAGACGATGACGGGGCTGCACGTGGTCAAGGTGGACGTGCATGTGGTCGGCGTCAGCTTTGAGCGCGAGACGCAGGAAATGCAGCAGGGATACGTCAAGGCGACATCCGCGAACGGTGTGATCGAGGACCGTACCGCGCCGCCGCAGGCCGCGCCCATGCGGCCCGAGCCGGCGGAGGACCTGGAGATCGATACGGAAATCCCCGACGGCCCGGACGACGAGGAAGAAACGGAAACGGGCGATGTGGATTTCCAGGAGGATGCGGATTTCCTGGTGGATGCAGACACTCCGGAGGACGCGAACGAAGAGGAGTGATCCGATGAAGATGCGTTGGTATGACCGTATCCTCGTCTCGCTCAGCGGTCTGGTGCTCATCGTGCTGGGTGTGATTGTGATGCTGGCGGGGGGCGGTGTGATCGAGTTGCCCGGCCCGCTCGCGTTGGACCGGTGGCTAGGCACCGGGTGGCGGTGGATGCCCCTGGTCTTTCTGGCGGGCCTCCTGCTGATCGCCTGGGGCCTGTGGCTGTTGCTCCGGCCCATGATGCGGCGGGACGAAAAAAGCGGCCGCTACTACACCGTGCACGACGGCGGCGAGGACAGCGTGCACATCTCCGTGCAGGCGCTGGATCATCTGGTGCACAAGTGCCTGGACCGGCGGGATGAAATCCTTTCCGCGACCGTCAAAATCACCGGCCAGGAGGACGCGATGCGCATTCTCCTGCGCATGACCGTCCGCTCCGGCATCGTCATTCCGTCGCTCGTCGCGCAGGTGCGGTCGGAGATCAAACGCTACGTGGAGCAGTGCGCGGGCGTCACGGTGGAAAGCGTGCGCATCGTGGTGGAAGCCACGAAGGAAGCGAAGGGCGAACCCGAGGCCGAGGCGCTCCCGCCCGCGAGCGGCGTGCCCGCGTCGGTCGCGGAGCCGTTTGAGGCGTTTGCCGCCAAGCCGGTTCTGGACACGGAACCAATTCCGCAGGCGGAGCCCGTCCGCGCGCAGGAGTTTGAGCGCGCGCGCACCGTCTGGACCCCCGAGCCGCCGGAGCCGCCGGTTTCCACGCCCGAACCGCCGGAGGAAGCGTGGACGTTCGTTGGCGCGGAGACGGAGCTTCCGGAAGCCGAGCCGATTCCGCTGGGCCGCGTGCTGGAGGACGACATCCCGGACGAGAAAATCCCGTTGTCCAGCGGCGCGTTCCCGTTCCCGGGAGAGGCCACGCCGGTGTGGAACCCCTCCGCGAAGGACGTGACGGAAGATACGGACGCGGAGGAGGCGCAGCGCGATGAGTGAAAGCGGTAAGGATTCCTCGCGGAATCCTTCTATGGCGGCCGATTTTTCAAATCAGCGCCGCCGTCAGGATAAGGATTCCTCGCAAAATCCTTCTATGGCGCCTGATTTTTCAAATCGCGCCGGTGACCGTGGTTTTTTCAGCAAGATTTTCACCCCCGGAACGCCGCAGTGCGCCATCGCGTGCGCCCTGGTCGGCGCGCTGACCGCGCTGATGCTGCTGTGGGCCGGGGCCTGGAGAACGCTGCTGGTGGCGGCGCTCGTGGCGATCGGGGCGTTTATCGGCGGGGTTAAGGATAAAAAAGCGTTCCTGCAGAGGCTGACGGGCCGTTTTGGCCGCGATGAATAGTCCAAGGCACAAGAGGTAAGGATTTCTGGCGAAATCCCCTGATGGCGCCCGATTTTCTAAATCGGCGCCGCCTCGGAGAAACAACGGAACGGAGTGTGGTTCCCATGGCGCGTGGCGAAGCCCGTGCGGCGGCAATGCAACTGATCTATGAGGACATGCTGGGCGGGGAAGGCGGCGAAGCGACGCTGTCGGACCTGCTCGGCTTTTCGCCGTCCGGCGACGACGGCGAGTACATCGAGGACGTCGTCGCGGGTGTCCGGGGCAAAGGCCTGGAGCTCGACGCCCGCATCGAGAAGCATCTGGTCAACTGGTCCATCGACCGGCTGGCGCGCGTGGATCTGGCGATTCTGCGTCTGGCCGCGTACGAAATTTACTACCGGAAGGATGTGCCCAGCGCCGTCTCGGTCAACGAGGCGGTGGATCTGTCACACACGTTCAGCACGGACGAGGCGGGAGGATTCATCAACGGGGTGCTGGGAAGCCTTCTGCGCGCAGAGGATAAACCGGAATGAAAGCGTGCCTGGGCATTGATACAAGCTGTTATACCACTTCGGCGGCCCTGTGCTGTTTCGAAAACGGCGCGGCGGACGGCCTTTTTTTTCAGGAGCGGGCGCTGCTCACAGTCGCCATGGGGGAGCGCGGCCTGATGCAGTCCGAAGGCGTGTTTCAACACGTGACGCGGCTGCCCGGGCTGCTGACCACGCTGCTCTCCGCGCACCCGGATATGGAGATCGCGGCCGTCTGTGCCAGCGACCGGCCCCGGCAGGCGGACGATTCGTACATGCCGGTGTTCCGCGTGGGCGCGGGCACGGCAGCCTCCATCGCCGCCGCGCTGCGCGTGCCGCTGTTCGTGACCACGCACCAGGAGGGTCACATCCGCGCCGCGCGGGCGGATACACAGATCCAGGCGGGCAGGCCGTTTCTGGCGCTGCACCTGTCCGGCGGCACCACGGAGATACTGCGCGTGGCAGAGCGGCAGATGAGGCTCCTGGGCGGCACGCTGGACCTGCACGCCGGGCAGCTCATCGACCGCGTCGGCGTGGCGATGGGGCTGCCGTTCCCGGCTGGGCCGCACCTGGAACGCCTCGCGATGGAGGGACAGGCCGCGTCTCTGCTGCCGTCGTCCGTGCGCGGGCTTTCGTGCCACTTTTCCGGCGCGGAGGCGCAGGTGATGCGGTGGCTCGCGGAAGGCGAGATGCTCTGGGAGGACATCGCGGCGGAGGTGTTCGCATGCGTGGGGCGCACGGTTTCACGGCTCATTGTGGAGGCGTGCGCGCGGGAGGGAATCGAGGACGCGCTGCTGGGCGGCGGGGTCGCCTCATCCACGCTGATCCGCGCGATGGTGACCGAGCGCGTGGCGGCGCGAAATCACGCGATCCGGCTGCACTTCGCCCGACCCGATCTGGCCGGGGACAACGCCGTGGGCGTCGCGATGATTGGCGCGGAGAAGATGGAACAGGCGGAACAGGCAAAGGAGGAAGGCGCATGAAGGCACAGCTTATCGACGGTAAGGCGGTCGCGGCGGAAATTCGCGCGGAAATCAAGGCGCGCGTGGAGGCGCTTGGGGCGAAGGGCGTCCAGCCCGGACTGGCCGTCGTGCTTGTCGGGGAGGACCCGGCCAGCCAGATATACGTCCGCAACAAAGAACGGGCCTGCGAGCAGGCGGGCATCCGCTCCGTCGCCATCCGGATGCCGGCGGATACAAAGCAGACCGACCTGGAAGCGAAAATACGGGAACTGAACGCCGACCCGGAGGTGGACGGCATTCTGGTGCAGCTTCCGCTGCCCAAGGGGATGGACGAGCAAGCCGCGCTGGCCCTGATCGACCCGAAGAAGGACGTGGACGGCTTCCACGTGCAGAGTGTCGGCGCGCTGGTCACGGGGCGCAAGGGGTTCGTCTCCTGCACACCCAAGGGGTGCATGGAGCTGATCAAAAGAACCGGCGTCAGCCTCGCGGGCAAGGAGGCGGTCGTCGTCGGGCGGTCGGGCATCGTGGGCAAGCCGATGGCGCTGCTGCTGCTGGCGGAGAACGCCACGGTGACGGTTTGTCACTCCAAAACGGCCGATCTGGCGGCGCACACCCGGCGCGCGGATGTGCTGGTCGCGGCGGTCGGCAGACCCGGCATGATCACCGGGGACATGATCAAGCCCGGCGCGGTCGTGATCGACGTCGGCATCAACCGGCTGGACAGCGGCAAGGTCGTGGGCGATGTGGACTTCGCCTCCGCCGCCGAGGTCGCGGGGTACATCACGCCCGTGCCGGGCGGCGTTGGCCCGATGACCATCGCGATGCTGCTCGCCAACACGCTGGAATCCGCCGAGGCGAGGGCGTAGGCGTGGAGCGCGTGCTGTCCGTCTCCCAACTGAACGAATACGTGCGCCGGACGCTCGCTGCCGACCCGATGCTAAAGGGCATCCGGCTGGGCGGGGAGATCAGCAACTTCAAGCGGCACAGCGCGGGCCACCTGTACTTCACGCTGAAGGACGAGGAAGCCAAGGTCGCGTGCGTCATGTTCCGGTCGGCCGCGCAGTCGCTGCACATGCAGCCGCGAGACGGCATGCGCGTTGTGGCGACCGGCAGCGCCGCGCTGTACACGGCGGCCGGGCAGTATCAGTTCTACGTGGATTCCATGCGGGACGATGGCGTGGGCGCGCTGTACATCGAGTTTGAAAAGCTCAAGGCGCGGCTGATGGCCGAAGGGCTGTTCGACCCCGGGCTGAAAAAGCCGTTGCCGCTGCTGCCGCGCGGAATCGGCATTGTCACGTCGCCGACCGGGGCGGTCGTGCACGACATCCAGCAGGTGGCCGCGCGGCGGCACCCGGGCATGCAGCTTACCCTGTGGCCGTCGGCAGTGCAGGGCGAGGGCGCGGCGGCGGAGATCGCGCGCGGCATCGCGGCGCTGGACGCCATGGACGGGATTGACGCGATCATCGTCGGGCGCGGCGGCGGTTCGTTGGAGGAGCTTTGGGCTTTCAATGAAGAAACCGTGGCGCGGGCCATCTTCCGTTGCGAGACGCCCGTCATCAGTGCCGTGGGGCACGAGACGGATTTCACCATCGCGGACTTTGTCGCGGACGTGCGCGCGGCCACGCCGTCTCAGGCGGCGGAACTGGCGGTGCCGAGGCTGGACGAGCTGTCCGCGCTCCTTGAGAATTACGCTGATCGCATGCTGCGCGCGCAAGCGCAGCGGCTCGCGCTGCTTCGGCACCGCATGGACGCGCTGGGCGCGCGGCTCGCGTCCCGGCACCCGGCCAAGCGCCTCGCGGAGCGGCGCGCGCGGCTGACCGCGCTGATGGGGCTGCTCGCGGCGCGGATGGACGGCGTGCTGACGGAAAACACGCTGCGGCTGTCGGCCCTGCGGGGCCGTTTGGACGCACTGTCGCCGGGCCAGGTGCTCGCGCGCGGGTATGCGCTGGTCACGGCGCCGGGCGGTGCGCTGATCACCAGCGCGGGGCAGGCGCCCGTGGGCAGCGGGGTGCATATCCGGCTGCGCGCGGGCACGCTGTCGGCGACGATTACGGAGGCGAAACATGGCAACGAAGAAAAAGCCCGTTGACTTTGAGGCGGGGCTGGCCGCGCTAGAGACGCTGGTCACGAAAATGGAGGGCGAAATGCCGTTGGAGGAAGCCCTCACGGCGTATGAGGAGGGCGTGAAGCTGCACGCCGCGCTCATAGCGCAACTGGACGACAGTGAGAAGCGGCTGAAAGTGCTCTCCGGCGCGGAGGACAGCGAATGACCGGCCCCGCGGGCTACGGCGCGTACCTTGCGCGCGTGGAAAGCGCGCTGGCGGCGTGCATGGACCGGTGCGCCGCGCCCGAGCCGCTGCTCGGCGCGATGCGGTACAGCCTGCTGGCGGGCGGGAAGCGGCTGCGCCCCGTGATGCTGCTGGGCGCGTGCGAAATGGGCGGCGGCGGCACGGAATCCGCGCTGCCGTTCGCGTGCGCGCTGGAAATGATCCACACGTACTCGCTCATTCACGACGATTTGCCCGCCATGGACGACGACGACTTCCGCCGGGGCAAGCCGACGAACCATAAGGTCTACGGCGAGGGCATGGCGGTGCTCGCGGGCGACGGGCTGCTGTCCTACGCGTTTGAAACGATGCTGGGCGCGGCGGAGACGCCCGCGCACATCGCGGCCATGCGGCGAATCGCTATCGCGGCGGGCACGGGCGGCATGCTGGCGGGTCAGTGCGCCGATTTGACCAGCGAAAAAAGTCATACCGGCGGCCCGGAGGAGCTATCCTACATCCACCTGCACAAGACGGCCGACCTGTTCATCGGCGCGGTGACGTCGGGTCTGCTGCTGGCCGGCGCGCCGGACGCGGACGTCGCCCGGGGCGAGGCGTTTGCCCGGGCGCTCGGCACCGCGTTTCAGATCCGGGACGATCTGCTGGACATCGAGGGCGACGCGGGCGCGCTGGGCAAGGCGACCGGCATGGACGCCGCGCGCGGCAAATTGACCTGGCCGGGCGTTCACGGCGTGGACGCGGCGCGGCGGGCGGTGGCGGAAAAGACGGACGAGGCGCTCCGGGCGCTGGACACGTTCAGGGAGCGCGGCGCGTTCCTGCGGGAAACGGCGCGCTGGCTGCTGCAGAGGGATCATTGATGGACGAGCTCGCAAGGCTGTTTGAAAACCGCGTGCTCGGGATCTCGCTGCTGTCGTGGTTCATCGCGCAGGCGCTCAAGACGCTCATTTCCAGCATCAGGCGCAAGCGGCTGGACATCGGCAGCATGATCGGGTCGGGCGGCATGCCCAGCTCGCACGCGGCGTTCGTCGTGTCGCTGGCGTTCTCCATCGGATGGCAGGCGGGGTTTGATTCCGCGCTGTTCGCGCTGTCGGCGGTGTTCGCGCTGGTCGTGATGTACGACGCGGCAGGCGTCCGGCGCGCGGCGGGCAAGCAGGCGCGGCTGCTAAACCAGATTGTCGTGGAAATTGTGGAGGAAGGCCACCTTCCGCAGTACGAGACGCTGAAGGAACTGATCGGCCACACGCCGGTGCAGGTGTTCGCGGGCGCGCTGCTTGGGGCGCTGATCGCCTGCTGGCGCGTGATTTTTTGACGAGACAGGGACTTGTTATCGATAAGGAGTTTGTATGGCATTATTCGTGGACCAGGCGCGCATCACCGTCAAGGCCGGCAACGGCGGCAACGGGTGCGTATCCTTTCACCGGGACAAGTTTGTGCAGAACGGCGGTCCGGACGGCGGGGACGGCGGGCGCGGCGGCGACATTGTGCTGCGCGCGGATGAGAGCATGCACACGCTGATGGACTTCCAAAACCACCGGAAATTCACTGCCGAGGTCGGCGAGGACGGCAGCAGCCGCTTCCGGTCCGGCAAGTCCGGTGCGCCGCTCGTCATCAAGGTGCCGCCGGGCACCCTCGTGCGCGAGCGTGCTACCGGGCGCGTGCTGGCCGACATGCGGGAAAAGGGCGAGGAGCGCGTGCTGCTTCGCGGCGGGCGCGGCGGCTGGGGCAATGCCCGCTTCGCCACGCCCACGCGCCAGGCGCCGAACTTTTCCAAGCCCGGCGAAAAGACCGAGGTGCGCGAGCTGGAACTGGAACTAAAATCCATCGCGGATGTAGGGCTGATCGGCTATCCGAACGTCGGCAAATCGACGATCCTGTCCGTGGTGACCTCCGCCAAGCCCAAGATCGCCAACTACCACTTCACGACGCTTTCGCCGAACCTGGGCATTGTGCGTGCGTTCGGGCAGGAGTTCGTGCTGGCGGACATCCCGGGGCTGGTGGAGGGCGCGCACGCG
This sequence comes from Eubacteriales bacterium, assembly GCA_031550535.1. GTDB lineage: Bacteria > Bacillota > Clostridia > Christensenellales > Aristaeellaceae > Avichristensenella. Next base: position 8,926 of record JAVBOM010000084.1, on the reverse strand, counting down.
GGCGTCGGGCTTGGGCATGCGTTTCTTCGGCACGTGGAGCGCACGCGGCTGCTCGTGCACGTGGTGGACATCGCGGGCAGCGAGGGCCGCGACCCGGTGGAGGATTTCGACCGGATCGACGCGGAGCTTATGCAATACGGCGCGCTGTCGGAGCGGCCGCAGATTGTCGCGGCGAACAAGGCGGACCTGCCGGAAGCCGAAGCGAACGCGGAGCGCCTGCGCGCGCACCTTGCGGGCAAGGACATCCCGGTGTTTCTCGTCTCCGCCGCGACACAGCAGGGCTTCGCGCCGCTGCTGAAGGAAATTGCCCGCGTGCTGCCGACGCTCCCGGAGCCGGAGCCGCTGACGGACGACGACTGGGCCGAGACGGAGGAGACGGGCGACGCGTTCACAATCGAGCGGCTGGACGGCGGCGCGTATGCCGTCGGCGGCCCGGGCGCACAGCGGCTGATCGACTCCGTGAACTTTGGCGATGAGGATTCCCTGAACTGGTTCCACAGGACGCTGCGGCGGCTGGGCGTGATCGACCGGCTGCGCGAAGCGGGGGCTGGCGAGGGGGACACCGTCGTGATGGGCGATATGGAATTTGATTTTGTGGAGTGATTGCGGATGACGAGCAAACAGCGCGCGTTTTTGCGCGGCATGGCCAACACCATGGACCCGATTCTGCACATCGGGAAGGAAGGGATCACGCAGCCCGTCGTGCAGCAGGCGTGGGACGCGCTGGAGGCGCGGGAGCTGATCAAGGTGACGGTGCTGCGCTACGCGCCGTATGAGACGGCGAAGGAAGCGTGCGCGGAGCTATGCGAAAAGACGCACGCGGAACCGGTGCAGTGCATCGGTTCCAAGTTCGTCATGTACCGGCGGGCGCGGGAAGCGCCGCATATTTTAGAAGAATAGGCCGCTACAGCGAAAACTTCGCCTTCTTTTTCCCCCGGCAAAAGGCGAACAGCAGCAGGCACACCAGCGCGGGCACCGCGTACAGGATCTGGCGCGTCAAAAGGTACAGCAGCGACAGGCCGATGCCGTACAGCGCGTACCGGCGCTTTTTCGCGGGGTCCAGGATGCGCGCCTGCCACAGCTCCTTGCGGAACTTCTGTCTGCGCCGCTTGCCCAGCGAGCGGAGCTGCTCGTCGGTTGCCGGCGCGGCGACGCCCGCCATGCCGATCAAGCCCGAGCGGCCGAGCAGCTTCGTGCGCGGCGTCAGGTCCTCCGCGAGCATCACCGCCTGCTGCGTGAAGTCGCTCGTCGCGCAGACGACGCAGACATCCGCGTTCTCGCGCCGTGCCTGGCGCACGGCCTCCAGCACATCGTCGCACCCGGCGGCTTCGGAGGCGTGCCGCTGCAGGCAGGAGACCCACACGTGTTCCTGCTCGTGCTCGGCCAGGATGCCGTGCGCCTTCTTCTGAAAGTTCGTCAGCGAGATGGTCTGGGTAAGCCAGGCGACCGCGTTGCTGACGGCGCTGGCGGAGGATTGCAGCAGCAGCGAATCCACGGCCATTTCGCCCCCGATTCGCCGCCGCAGCGCCGTTTCGCGCCGGGCGAGCGTTCTTTTTTCGCCCAGGCGCACCGTGCAAAAGACCAGCACGGACAGCGCCACACCCGCCGAAAGCGCGGGCAGGATTTTGCCCCAAAGGAGATAGAACCAACCGCAGCAGATGAGCAGCACCAACGAATAAAGGCCGAGGCGATCAATTCGCCCGGCCAACCTGGTTGGGGATTGTAACGGGGTCTGCATTAGCAATTGCCGCGGCAGCGGTAGCTCCCGCACTGGCTTTCGTCCGCCGCCTTGCCGCTGGACGCGCCGGGCATCGGATCGACGTGGATTTTGCTCAGGCTGCAATGGTTGCTCGGATCATGGTAGGAACAAGAGCAAACGCCGCACTGGATGCTCGTGTTGGGGTTCATATCCTCGTTCATGGGTTCGCCTCCTTCACGTTTTACCAGTATCATGCGCTATTATCGTTTTTTTATGCGAGGATTGATGCGAAGATGGGAGAAAACATGCATTTGACCACAAAAACCCTCACGCGCGCGGCAGTCATCGCCGCCCTGTACGCCGCCATCACGCTCGCGCTCGCGCCGATCAGCTTCGGCCCGATGCAGGTGCGCGTGTCCGAGGCGCTGACACTTTTGCCGTGCCTGTGGCCGGAGTCCATCGCCGGGCTGTTCGTCGGCTGCCTTTTGTCGAATTTGATCGGCGGATACGGGCCGATAGATGTGATCGCCGGCAGCCTGGCAACGCTGCTCGCGGCGTTTTTGACGTACAAGCTGCGCAAAAAGCCGTGGCTGGCCGCGTTGCCGCCGGTCGCGGTGAACATGGCCGTCATCGGCGTGATGCTGCACTTTGTGGCGGACGCGCCGCTCGTGGCCACGGCGCTGTACGTCGGGCTGGGGCAGATCATCGCGTGCTACGGCCTCGGCCTGCCCATGCTGGCCGTGCTGACGAAATCCGGACTTGCGCGAAAGCTGTAATATGGTATACTATATGCCGTATGTTTGTGCCGTGATGGACACGGTTCGATAGGAGAAGGGGGCTTTGGCATGGCGAAATCCCAGACGGTGCTCGTGCTCAACTTCGGCGGACCTTTGGCATCCTTTGTCGCGCGGAAAATCCGCTTGGCGCACGTTTTTTGCGAGGTGCTGCCCGCGAACGCGGCCATGGAAGCGATCCGCACCCGTGCACCCGTGGGGTTTGTGCTGGCCGGTTCCTCTTTTGACAAAATCGTCTGCGATCCGGGCGTTTCCGCGATGGACCTGCCGGTGCTTACCATCAAGCAGCCGGAGGATGCGGACGCGCTGGACCGTTTTCTGTTTACCGACTGCGCCTGTCGTGCCGATTGGAGCATGGAAGCGTTCATTGAGGACGCTGTCCGCGAAATTCAGGCGCAGGTGGGGGACCGGCGCGTGCTGCTCGGCCTGTCCGGCGGAGTCGACAGCGCCGTGACCGCCGCGCTGCTGTACCGCGCCATCGGCGACCGGCTGGACTGCGTGTTTGTGGACCACGGCCTGATGCGCAAGGGCGAGCCGGAGGAAGTCCACAGCGTGTTCACCGAAACATTCCCGGTGCACCTGATCGCCGTGGATGCGGCGGACCGCTTCCTTAACAAGCTGCAAGGCGTGACGGACCCCGAGCAAAAGCGCAAGGTCATCGGTGCAGAGTTTGTCGATGTGTTCGCCGCCGAGGCGGAAAAGCTCGGCCAACTGGATTACCTGGGCCAGGGGACCATCTATCCCGATATCATCGAGAGCGGCGTCGTCCCGGGCGAGGCGCTCATCAAAAGCCACCACAATGTGGGCGGCCTGCCGGAGCATATCCGCTTCCTGGGTCTGGTCGAGCCGGTGCGCATGCTGTTCAAGGACGAAGTGCGCGAGGTCGGCGCGGCGCTGGGTCTGCCCGAAAGCATGGTGCGGCGGCAGCCATTCCCGGGGCCGGGCCTCGGCGTCCGGGTGATGGGGGAATTGACGCGCGAAAAGGTGCGGATCAACCGCGAGGCGGACGCCATCCTGCGGGAAGAAATTCACGCCGCCGGGCTGGACGGGGAAATCAGCCAGTTCTTCACGGTGCTGACCGGCTCCATGTCCGTGGGCATCAAGGACGGGCGGCGCGCGTACAACCACGTCATTTGCCTGCGAGCCGTTACGACGAGCGATTTTATGACCGCCGATTGGGTGCGGATTCCGTATGAGGTGGTGGCGCGCATTTCCGGGCGCATCACGGCGGAGGTGGCCGAGGTCAGCCGCGTGGTGCTGGATGTGACGGGCAAGCCGCCCGCCTCGATTGAGTGGGAGTAAGAAATATGCTGTATTACCGGGTCGCGGGGCTGCGCGTCGCGCTGGAGGAAGTGCCGGGCATTCCTCGGATGGAAAACTTTGAGCCGTTCGCGTGCGAGCCGGGGCCGGCCGACATCGTCTATCACGTCGTGCCGTTTGGCGAAACGCCGCTGCCCATCCCGCCGGAAGCGGACATGGAGATGGTCAGCCAGGATATCGTGAACCGGCTGTACCTGTCCGGGGACATGCTGTACAAGCGCGTGGCCATGCAGATGGGCGACCCGCGCGCGATGTGGTTCGCCCAGCGAATCGGCGACTGGGGCGAGGCGACGGTCTACGTTCCGGACGATTGGCTGGACTTCATCGGCTTTGGCAACGCCCTTTCGTTTGAAAAGACGCTGCTGCCGTTCCGCGCGCTGATGCTGCACTGCGCGCTCATCGAGCACGAAGGGCGGGGCATCGCGTTCAGCGCGCCGTCGCAGACCGGCAAGTCCACGCAGGCGGGCCTGTGGGAGAAGCACCGGGGCGCGACCATCCTCAACGGCGACCGCGCCATCCTGCGCGAGGAGGACGGCGTCATCTACGCGTACGGGTCGCCGTACGCGGGATCCAGCGACCTGTTCATCAACCGGCGCGTGCCCCTGGCCGCGATCATCATGCTGGAACAAGCCAAACAGAACACCATCGCCCCCATCCCGCAGGATGAGGGGCTGGGGCTGTTTATCTCGCAGTCGTCGCTGCCGCTGTGGCAGCCGGAGCTGTTTGAGATGGGCATGGGGACGCTGGAAGCGATCATCACGGGCGTGCCGATGTACCGGCTGGCGTGCCTGCCGGACGCGGGCGCGGTGGAGTGTGTATACGAATGTCTGAAGTAAACGACGGATTCCAGCGCGGCGACGCCGCGTCCATCGGGCCGCGGATTGAGCGGCTATTGGCCGAGGGGCAGCAGGTGACGCTGCAAGTCAGCGGCGACAGCATGCGGCCCACGCTCAAGCCCCGGCGCGACGCGGTCGTGCTCGCGCCGATGGACACCTGGCCGCCTAAGCGCGGCGACATCCTGTTTTTTCAGAGCGATCGGTCGCCGAGTGGGTACTCACTGCACCGGGTGCGGCGGGTGACACCGGACGGCCCCATGATGAACGGCGACGCGCAAAACTGGACGGAGGGGCCGATCCCCCGGGAGAAGGTGCTCGCCAAGGCGGTGGCGCTGCTCCGGGCGGGGAAGCCCGTGGACGTCGGCGCCATTGGCTACCGGCTGTATGTTCGGCTCTGGTCCGTGACACGGCCGGTTCGCAGGCCGATTTTTGCCGCGTGGCGCGGGGTGAAACGCATTCTTGGCAGGAAATAATGGTGGAAATTCCACGGAGGAACACGCATGCTTAAAAAAATCATGAGTAAGCTGGTCGGCTTCCAGAATGAGACGGTCGAGGAGATCAACTGGGGCCGAATCGGGCAGCAGCTTAAGTGGATGAACAAGTTCAGCAAGGGGTACCGGGGCAGGATTGGGTTGCTGACGGGGATCAGCATCTTTTTTGCGCTGTTCGGCATCGCGTACGCGTGGGTATACAAGGATCTTGTCGATCAGATCATGGGGAACATCCAGACCGTCATCGCGATCATCACGAATGAGGCGATGACCATGCGCGCCATGAGTCTGTGGGCCAAGGCGAGGCATGTCTATGACCTCGCGGCGTCCCTCAGCATTCCGATTGGCAATTGGTTTGTCCTTTCCAGCGTCTCGATTCTGATTATCTATTTTGCCTACAAGATTATCAGCTATTGTTATTCGCTCTTCATGCAGTTCTTCACATTGAAGCTCTCCACGGACCTGGGCCTCGGCATCAAGCGAAAGGTGTACGCGGCGGTTTTGGAGAGCGATTGGCTGTCGCTGACGCAGTACCACGCGGGCGATCTGGTGCAGCGCGTGGCGAGCGACGCGGATACCGTATCCGGTTTCGCGATGAGCACCGTGCCCGGACTGATCGTGCAGGCGGTGCAGTTTGTCGCCGCGCTCATCGTGATGATCCAGTTGGACTGGACGCTGCTCATCATCGCTTTCCTGGGCATGCCGCTGTACATTTTCAATATCTGGCTGAAGGGCCGCCGCACGCGCGACTACAGCATGCGCACCCTGGAGCTTGGCGCGAAAAATTCCAGCTTTCTCTATGAGACGATGGCAAACCTGATGGTTGTCAAGTCCTTCATGCTGGTTCCGCAGTTCATCAAGCGGTATCGCGGCATTCACCAGGAAATGTACGATCTGACACTTGAAAAGACGAAGTATGGCATTGTCACCGGCGCGATTACCGGCGTCATTGGCCGGGTCATCAGCATCGCCGGGTTTGTGTATCTGTGCGTCCGGCTGATTGACGGCAACGTCACCTTTGGCACCCTGACCGCCTACGGCATCATCGCGCCGATGGTCACCACCCCGATCACCAGCATCATCGGCTTTGTCATGAGCTCCATTGAGATTTCCGCCAGCGCCGAGCGCGTCATGAGCATCTTTGAACTGCCCCGCGACCGCACACAGGTGCCCGAGGAGGTCAAGGTGTTCGGGCGGAAGGCGGACGCGGACGGTCTGGGCCTTCGCGTGGACAACCTGGAATTCGCCTACATCAAGGGTGAGCCGGTGCTGCACGATGTGAACATTGAGGTGAACCCGGGCGAGACGGTCGCGCTGGTCGGCCCCTCGGGCGAGGGCAAGACGACGCTCATCCGGCTGGCGCTGGGCCTTCTGACGCCGGACAAGGGCCGCGCGTACCTCGCGACCGGCAAGGGGGAATCGCTCGACCTGTCCGTGGAAACCCGCGACTTTTTCTCCTACGTGCCGCAGGGCAATACCATGTTCTCCGGCAGCATCCGCGAGAACATGCAGATGGGCAACCCGGGCGCGGACGACGCGATGATTCAGCGCGCGCTGGAACAGGCGTGCATGTGGTCATTCGTGCAGTCGCTTCCGATGGGGCTGGACACGCCGATCGGCGAGCGCGGCGTCGGCGTCTCCGAGGGCCAGGCGCAGCGGTTCGCCATCGCGCGGGCACTGCTGCGCAACGCGCCGATTCTGCTGCTGGACGAGGCGACGAGCGCCCTGGACATCTACACGGAAAAAGAGGTGCTGGACAACATTTTCGCCGCGGGCATCTGCAAGACGTGCGTGCTGACGACGCACCGGCCGTCCGTGTTCACCGTGTGCGATAAGATTTACCGGGTGCGGCAGCGCAGCGTGGAGCTGATCAAGGCAACGCGGGACCAGGAGGTCGAATTCTAAGCGCGCAATTTCCGCATGCTATGCGCATACGCCCACAAGGAGGGATGCCTAATGCGGCCATGGGATGGCGACGCCGGGACGTTTCCGCTGGACGAACTGTCCTTGGAGGAAAAGATCGGCCAGCTCTTGATGGCAAGCCTGGACGGCCTGACGCTGGACACGGCGACGGAGCGGTTCCTCGCGGAGAACCACATCGGGAACATCGTCCACTTTGGCAATAACGCGCGGGACCCGGAGCAGACGCTCGCGCTGAACAACGCGCTGCAGGATTCCATCCGGGCGCGGTCCGGCATCCCGGCCATGATCGGCATCGACCACGAGGGCGGCCGTGTGATGCGCTTTCGCGACGGGGCCACGTGGTTCCCTTCCGCGATGGCGATCGGCGCGACGAATGATGAGAAATTGGCCGAGGACGTAGGCCGCGCGATGGGCGAGGAGCTCCGCGCGATGGGCTTCCACATCAATTTCGCGCCCGGCCTGGACGTGAACACCAACCCGGCGAACCCCGTCATCGGCGTTCGCTCCTTTGGCGACGATCCGAAGGCCGTCGCGCGCCTGGGCTCCGCGATGGTGCGCGGCATGCGCGTGGCAGGGCTGATCGCCGGCGGAAAGCACTTCCCCGGCCACGGCGATACGGCGGTGGATTCCCACTTCGGCCTGCCCACCGTGAACCGGCCGCTTGAATCGCTGCTGGAAGTCGAATTGTTCCCGTTCGCGGAGGCGATCCGGCAGGGCATGGACGCGGTGATGACCTCGCACATCCTGTATCCGGCGATTGAGCCGGAGAACCTGCCCGCGACCATGTCCCGCCGCATTCTCGATGACCTGCTGCGCGGGCGGATGGGCTTTCACGGTCTGGTCGTCAGCGACGCGATGCACATGCGCGCCATCCAGGATCAGTTCGGCCTGGAGCATGGTTGCGTGGTGGCTGTGAACGCGGGCGTGGATGTGCTCTGCATCGGCACGGGCGGCGCGGGCTACTATGATTCGCAGGCGTGCTGTTACCGCGCGCTGATGGAGGCGGCAACGTCCGGCGCGCTGCCGATGGCGCGGATCGACGAGGCCGTGCGGCGCGTGCTGGCCGCGAAGGCATGGGCGCTGAACTTCAACGGCGCGCCGGCCTTGACGCTCGATTCCGTGGACTGGGCCGCGCACGACGCGCTGGGGCGGCGCGGCGCGGAAGCGTCCGTCACCCGTGTACATGGTGGCAAGGGGTCACCCGTCAAAGGCAGCGTGCTGTGCGTGTCCGAGCAGATCACGGAGCTGCGCTTCGGCGTGGGGGAAGGGGACTGGCGGACGCTGACCTTCGCGGAGATGGCGAAGGAGACGCTAGGGAATGACGTGCTGCTGCTGACGGAAGGCGCGGATGTATCCGTGATAGACGATTACGACGCGGTGATCGTCAGCATGAGCCGCGTGGACCCCGACGGCCTCCCGATCCGCTGGCTGAGCGAGGCCATGCGGCGCGGCAAAAGGGTTGCCGCTGTGCTGACCGGGCTACCGTATACGGCGAGCTCGCTCCCGCCCGGGTGCGAGGCGCTGTGCCTGTACGGCCTGACGTGGCATTCGGCGCGCGCTGTGTGCCGGATCCTGCGCGGGGAGATCGAGGCGCAAGGGGCTGTGCCGCTCAAACTATAAAGTCATAACAGACCGAGGCGGGTTGACAGTGTATGCTGAACCCGCCTCGATTTTGCTTTTCTAGGGGCTGTCTCAAAAAGCTAAATCATGCAAACCGGGCGTCTTTTCCGGCATCTCTGCGTCGTTTTCCGCTCAGCGTAGCGCTGCTACGCCTCGCTCCAACTCCTTGATCTGCCGAAAAATCCACTCCGGCCTGCACGATTTCCATTTTTGAAACACGCCCTAAGAAAAAAAGACCTATTC
>JAVBOM010000001.1:0-116365 GCA_031550535.1 Eubacteriales bacterium | reverse complement strand
TCGATTATCCTGAGCCATCCGGCCCACGGTATGATCCGCTCGATCTGCGACAAGAATTCCTTCTTCCGCGTTTTCGCCTGCGCTAGTTCGTCCGCCAACGCGCTCAGTGTGATCTGCTTTTTCATGTCCCTATTCTACCATCATTACGACTACCCCAATCAGACCGGCGAGCTTGATGCCCAGCGGCTCGCGGAGGTGTTTGCGCAAGGCAAGGTCGTGCAGCTTCAAACCGCCTTTGGGAACGTGATTGTCTCGCTGAATGCGTACACCTTTGACCACGAGAGAGAGCGGAGGCCTAGCGCGTATCTTGTAAGTGTCAGCCTGGAATTCCTTTCAAAGGAACAGGTCGCGATGACGCCCGTCTGTCAGAAGACCGACCATGTGCTGCCCGGGGCCTTTGGCGAACCTATCGACGATTTGGATGAATCCATGCGCGAGTGGGTTTTGCGGTGCGCCGACCGCGCGCTGCGGCAATTGCGCAACGATTTTGAAGCGGACGCCGCCCGCTATTCTCAGCAGGGTTACCTGCAAATTTTGCAGACCACGGTGTATTTGCCTGATCGGTGGCCCGAAGATGCGACGGAAACAGAAGACAAAATTTGGGAGGACGTCTACAGCCGCATCGAATGCGCAGTGACTTTCACCGCGATCGACAACAGCCTTTTCTTTGAAGACTCCGTACTCTCCGCGGAACACACGGGTCGACATGAGGGATACGCCTTTACCAACCACGATTCCACGGTGGAACGGTTTTCGCTGCAGAACATCCGCAGCCGTTACTTTTCAGGGCTGGTGACGCGCGGCGTGCGGGTGATTAACCTGGGCAGCCATTACAACGGGATCTATACAACGCCGATTGGGCGGGAGAGTGGTACGCCGCTGTTTGAGTACCTGATCAACCCAGCACTCACCGCATTTCCGGAGAGCTTTGAGGCTGATTTCCCGGTATCCGTCTCCGTTCGCCACGACGGAATGTCCGGCGGCGTCCCGCAAAATATAACCGACCCGAAGACGATCCGCGCCGTATTCGAAGCGCTGCGCGATATCACTGTGCTGGGCGAATGGCCGATCGGCGGCCATACCGATGACTATCTCAATTATTACTTTCAGATGGCGGACGGCCGGACGGTTTTTGACTTTGAGTTTCAGGACGGCATGTTGCTGGATGAATGGATGGGGCGCTACGAAATCACCGGATTCGACGCGCTGCAGCGCGCGCTGCCCGATCCGGGCATGTGACAAGGGGAATGCATGAAAAAGAATGCGCATGCCTTCGGAATCGCTGCGTTGGTCGCGATCGTGGTGGCCCTCGTCTATTTCTTCGTATGGCCGGTGCTTTCGCCTACAATGTCCTGGAGCCGTTTTGTGGGCATCGTGGAAGCGGCACTGCGCGAGGATAATCATCCGGTCATCACGCTCCACAAGCGCGTGCTGAGCATGGACAAAGGCGACTCAGACCGGCTGCTCACCTGCGCGCCGAACCAGTCGGTCACCATCATCGGCAGGGGCCAGGATGCGGGCGATTTCAATCAGATGTGGATAGGCCCAGGGGACATCTCCCTGCAAAACGTGCATCTGAATGAGTCGGAGGATGGCGGCCGGGTTCGTATGCAACTGATCGGCGCGGTGGCGCTGACTTTGCGGCTGGATGAAGACTGCGTTCTGCGGTATGACAGTAAAGTGCTATCCGCGCTGTACGTCGATATGAGGGAGATCGAGGATGGCGCAAGCCTTCGCATCGAAAATGCCGGAGCGATTTATGGCTTTATGGGGATTTATGTCAGGGGCAACAACTATCGCGCGTACCAGGCGGAGATTCTCAACACGGGCTCAATCGTCACGTCGGACTCTGGCATCTTTGTATATGACGATGCATCCGGCGGCGATTCGCGGGTGAAAATCGTCAATACCGGCATAATTTGGTCGAAGGAAGAGAGCGCCGTGAGGGCGACGCTATTTGCGAAAGAAGGCAACGCACGCATCGACCTGCAAAACGATGGTGTTTTGTGGGCTGACACGCATAAGTTTTCGCTGAATGCTGTGTCCGAACAAGGCAAAGCGAGCATTGATGTCCATTCCAAACAGCAGGCTTCGGTCCATACGGGAGTAATGGATGTCAGTGGCGTAGCTTCCGAAGGGGGGCAGATTTATGTCAATGATGCGCTCGACTTGCTTGCGCCTGAAGACGGTGCGTTTGTTGTAAGCTTTGAATGGGGTATCAAGCCCGACCAACTCCAATTGGGCTGGGATGCGGATGGGCACATTTCGCGCGCCGCCTTGCGCACCTTCGTACTGGCAAAGCTGAAGGAGTATCGCGAAGCTGTGTTTCCGCCCGGCACAGAAATCAATATACGGGCAAGCGTGGCAGAAAATCCGGACGCCGAAAAACAAGAAACACTGTATGAGGCCTCGTTTACGCTGCGAGTGGCGCAGGACGGCACGATAGTGTTTGCCGATGAGGAACCGATCGAGCCGTAAACTGTGTGTTTACACAGGGCGTTTTTTCGGCAACCTATGTATTTTTGTAGCTTGCCTGTCTTGGATCACAGCCCCATAATGGTCTTGTAGTAGCGGGAACCGTACGACAGATGGAGGGGGTGTTCTGATAACCGGGCGATCTGCCGAGTCGTGATACCATTCGTTTTTATGGTTTTGTAAGGTCACTTGCCGTTTTACCAGTCGTGATATTACCGTGATATTCAAAGAAATGAGAGGGATTTTTTATGAAGAAACTGTTGGCGCTCATTTTGGTTCTGGCGATGTGCTGCTGCGCCTTGCCGTCTTTTGCGGCCGCGGGCACCGGCTACAACGGCGTTTGGTACAACTTTTCGTTCTATGGCTTTTCCCTTTACCTTCCTTCGGCATGGTATGAGTACGAAGCCCCGGATGCCAGCTACCTGTTTGGCAATGGAAGCGGCACGCAAACAATGATCGTCGACATTGTGGGCAGCGACCATGTGTCCCTGTCGTCGCTTTACCGCTCCATGTCCGCAAGCGGCAGTTTTTCGGATCTCGAATACATCACCCTCAATGGGGTAGAGTTCATTGCCTATGACATGCCCGGGGACGACGCGTATGGCGTGGCGGCCCTTTCGGCGGACAGCTCGCTGGTTTACTACTTTGAGTTTTCACCCTATAACGATGATGTGCTGACAGAGCTGGCGAACGAGATCATGGGGAGCATCACGACGTATACGCCGACGTATGGCAGCGTGGTGATCACCGGCGGAAACGGCATCAACGTTCGCGCGGGCGACGGCACTGAGTACAGGGTTCTTGCCAAGGTATACTACGGAGAGGTATACGATGTCGTGACCATTTCGCCCAGAGGATGGTACGGCCTTGAGATGACGGACGGCAGCATAGGGTATATCTCCCCGAAGGTGTGTACGTTTGTTTATTGAGGGGTTTGAGACTGCATAGGCCAGGCAGGCCCAGCCTTTTGCTTGAAGGAGGCGTAACCGGATGCGCAGAATGTTTTCGATCGGCAAAGCGATCGCGGTACTTGGGATTTTACTGATATTTCTCATGGCTGCAGGGGTTGCCGAGGAGGTAAGGACTGACGCCTCCGGGCAGTGGAAGTATATCCTTGAGGACAGCGGCGCGATGGTGGTGGGATATCACGAATATCCCACCGGTGATTTGGTGATCCCCGGCGAGGTGGATGGGGTTCCGGTGACGGCCATCGGTGACGAGGCGTTTTCACGGTGTGACGCTTTAACCGGCGTGATCATACCGGAGGGCGTGATGCGAATCGGCGACGGGGCGTTCTACTGGTGTTTTTCCTTAACAGACGTGATCATTCCAGACAGCGTGACCAGCATCGGCGAATGGGCGTTCCAGGAATGCGTCAGCCTCAAAAGCGTGATCATCGGAGGCCGCGTGACCAGCATCGGCGGGTTTGCGTTCTTCGCCTGTGAATCATTGGCCGATGTGACCATACCGGGCAGCGTAACAAGCATCGGCGAAATGGCGTTCAAGGATTGCTACAGTCTCATCAGTGTGACCATACCGGACAGCGTGACGGATATTGGCGAAAGTGCCTTTGCCAGCTGCAAGCAACTCACCCTAAGCGTTCAAGCATACAGTCATGCCGAGCAATACGCGAAGGACAACGATGTTCCATATCGTGCGGCACAAACCTATTCGTCTGTATTGGCACAACAGTACAGTGAAAAAGTGACCCTCGAAAACGATCACACCGTGAATATTCGCAGCGGTCCCGGTATGCAGCATCCACAGATCGGCGAAGCCTTCCCGGGCACCAGTTTTTTCTACACCGGAACTGTAGAAAACGGATTTCTGCAGATTCTATATCCAAGCACCAATACCGATTCCGGCTATGTAACGGCTTATGTCATGGAAAGCCTGGCCAGCGTTTCGCCGGTCAGCCCCCAGGACACGGTTTTCTCGTCGTCTGTCGGCGACGTAAAGGTAAAGCAAAGTGCGAAGGTCTATCTGGATGCCGATTTGCGCATCCAGTCAAAAGGTAAACTAGGCGATGCGAATCGCGTGCCCGTTGCCGGGGTGTCATCGGGGGGTGCTTACGCGCTGTTGCTGAGCAGAACCAACGACAAGGGGGAGGAGGTTTTGTGGATCGGGTTCGTTTCCCCTGATGATGTGGATCGTGAATCCGCAGGTTCTGAAACGGAGCCGGCGCGTCCAAACGCCAGCGGGCAGTGGACCTATGTGCTGGAGAACGGCGGCGCGACAATCACCGGTTCTGTGGAAGAGCCGAGCGGCGATCTGGTGATTCCGGGTGAGTTGGATGGGGTTCCGGTAACGGGCATCGGTGAAGGCGTGTTTTGTGAGTGTGAAAGTTTGCGTGGCGTGACCTTCCCGGATAGCATAACAAGCATCGGTGAGTACGCTTTTTTAAGTTGCACAGAATTGGAAAGCGTGACCCTGCCGGACGGCTTAACGAGTATTGGCAAAGACGTATTCTGTCAGTGTACAAATTTGACCTACGTGACAATACCGGACAGCGTGACGAGCATCGGGGACTCTGCCTTTATGACTTGCGGAGACCTGACAGGCGTGGCGATCCCAAACAGCGTGACGAGCATCGGGGAAAACGCGTTCGCTCAGTGTGGCAGCTTAGCCGCTATGACCATCCCATCCAGCGTCGTTTCCATTGCCGAGGACGCATTTCTAAGGAGTGAGAATATCGTCCTCACAGTCAAAGAAGGCAGTTATGCCGAGCAATACGCGAAGGAAAAAGGGATTCCATACGTCGTGGAATCAGGGGATTCGTTCAACCGCATTGCCGAAACGCTGATCGGGGAAATCCGAATGGACGCGAGCGGACAATGGCGGTATGTTCTGAATGCTGGCGTCGCGATGATTACTGATTTTTCAAAGGAGCCGCGCGGCGACCTGGTGATCCCAAACGAGTTGGACGGGGTTCCGGTAACGGGCATCGACAGGGCGGCGTTTTATTTGTGTGCTGGCATAACGGGCGTCACCATCCCGGACGGCGTGACGAGCATCGGCTATGCGGCGTTCACAGGATGCGAAGACGTAACGGCTTTGGCTCTACCGGACAGCTTGATAAGCATTGGCGATAACGTGTTTGAATACTGTGTGAGCCTACCCGGCGTAATCATCCCGGAGGGCGTAACGAGCATCGGCAATTATGCGTTTGCCAGATGTTATGCCTTAACCAGCGTCACCATCCCGGCCAGCATAACGAGTATCGGCAAAGGCGCATTTCAGGAATGTGAGAACCTTACCCTGCTTGTTACAAAGGGCAGCCCTGCCGAGCGATACGCACAGGACAACGAGATTCCCTATGTGTACGCCGACGTTGCCGAGGAGAAAAGAACGGACGCCAGCGGGCAATGGAAGTATCGGCTTATAGACGGCGACGCGGTTATCACGGGATGTGTGGAGGCCCCCGGCGGGGAACTGATCATCCCCGGCGAACTGGACGGGCATCCGGTGATAGGCATCGGCGGCTGGGCGTTCCTTCATAATTCCAAAGTAACCGGTGTGATCATCCCGGACGGCGTGACGAGCATCGGTTCAAGCGCGTTCGTTGGTTGCACCGGTCTAACGCGTGTGATCATCCCGGCCAGCGTGACGAGCATTGGATCTGCCGCATTCATGTCATGCGAAAGCCTTACGGACGTGGTCATCCCGGAAGGTGTGACAAGCATCGGCGACAGCGCGTTCGCCTATTGCAGCCGCTTATCAAGCGTAACGATTCCAGAAAGCGTGACGGAGATCGGCTCGAATCCGTTTCCTGCCTCCCCGCTTAAGAGTATTGTCGTTTCACCCGGCAATCCGGCCTATGAGCTGATCGACGGTGTTCTGTTTGATAAGCGCCAAAAGAAGTTGGTTTCCTATCCGGGCGCCAGGGAAGGCGAGTATGTCATTCCGGAAGACGTGCTGCTTATCGGCGAATATGCATTTGGCTATTGCGACGGCTTAACCGGCATATCCATACCGGATACGGTAACGAGCATTGAAGAACATGCGTTTCGGGACTGTCAAAATCTTGCCAGCATAACGATCCCGGACAGCGTGACGCATATTGGGGAGGAAGCGTTTGCCGGGTGCTCCGGCCTGACCACCCTCGCCATCCCTGCGAGTGTTACCGCCCTTGGCCAATTGGTATTCAAGAATTGCGCCAACCTCACCCTTGAAGTGCTGGAAAACAGCCACGCGTGGCTGTATGCGATTGACTACGAAATTCCATTCGCGGCGGTCGGGGTTGCCCGGGGTGACCTAGCTGTCGGCAGCCAGTGGAAGTACATTCTGTGGGACGGCGAAGCGATCATTGACGGATATACGAGACAGCCGAACGATGATCTGGTGATCCCGGGCGAGCTTGACGGATATCCTGTGACGGGCATCGGCGACAGTGCATTTGAAAGGCTGAACATAACCAGCCTGACCATCCCGGACAGCGTAAACCGCATCGGGGATTATGCTTTCTTTGAATGTTCGTGGTTGGCCGAAGTAACTATCCCGGCCAGCGTGATTCGCATGGGCTGGAACCCGTTTGCAAGGTGCGGCCTGCAAAGCATTCGTGTGTCCCCCGAAAATCCGGTCTATACGGCCACCAAAGGCGTTTTGTTTGACAAGGAGCAGAAAATGCTGGTCGCCTATCCTTTCGGTAAAACCGGTGAATATGTGGTTCCGAAGGGAACGTTGCGCATCGGGGAAAGCGCGTTTGAGTGGAGCGACTGCATCACCGGCGTAACCATCCCGGGTAGCGTAACGGACATCGGGGCGAAAGCGTTTTACATGTGCCAGTCTTTGGCCTATGTGACCCTTTCAAACGGTGTGGCGCAGATCGGGGACGAAGCATTTTATGATTGCTGCAGTCTAAAAAAACTGACGATCCCGGGCAGTGTAACGAGTATCGGTGAAAGCGCGTTTTGCGCGTGCGGGCGTTTGAAAACGGTGGTCATGGAGCAAGGCGTGGTGGAGATCGGCGACTACGCGTTTGAGGCGTGCAGCGAGCTTACCAAAGTGACGATACCGGATAGCGTAACGAGCATCGGTGAAGGCGCGTTCTTTGGATGCGAGTCTTTGAAAAGCGTAAGCATTCCGCAAAGTGTAGCGAGCATCGGCGAAAGCGCGTTCGACAATTATCATGGCGACTTAACCCTAAGCGTAATACAGGGCAGTTTCGCCGAGCAGTACGCGAAGGAAAACGAGATTCCGTACGTACTCATTTTGGAATGAACCGGGCACGCAAGGACAGCGCAGTCCGGACAGAAGACGAAGTATTGCGTTCTGGTGGCGCAGCGTACCCATCATCTTGTAGGCAAACGCTCGCCCACTCGGCAGTAACTTCTCCCATTGCTGGTTGACAGTGCGATGACTTTGGGGTTCATGGGGCACCTCCGTTCTTTCATTCTGAGTGTAACTAGACAAGCCGGGCGGTAAAGCGCCGGCCTGTCTATATCATGGGGGGCTTCCTTGCTGACTGTAAGTATTACGACATGCATAACATTATTGCTGATGCTGATATAAATAAAAAACCCTTGAGAATCAAGAATTCTCAAGGGTTTCGATGGTCTGTACTGGACTCGAACCAGTGACCCCATCGATGTGAACGATGTGCTCTACCAGACTGGTCTTAAAACACGACTGATGATAGAACGAAGGGCAGAATCGTTTTCTTCCAGCTCTATACAATATATTCGTGTTTTTTATGGTCTAGCCACCCTCTTTTTACGTTCACTATGCCGTCATATTTTCAGCGTTATCCGGTCTCTTTCCTGACGCAAACCTATAACTCCAATCCGGAGGCTCATTTCTTGACTCAATCATCTCATCGACGAAGCTGATCGGCACAGCCATACCGTAACCAAAGTCCTTGTATGGTATATCATCCTCGTTTTCAGTCCTCTCCATACCTTTTTGTATCGCTACCGCAACAACTGTTCCATCCTGGGCTAAAACGGGTCCGCCACTATTTCCACCCGCAATCTTAGCAGTTATCAGGTACATATTGTTCTTTGCGTACATACTCTCAGCAACCGCTGCTACGGCACCAGTAGATGCAGTATACCTGCTTTGAGGTACAGAAGATATCTCGGCACCTTCAGCAGTTAGTATTTTATCGAAACCCACCATCAGAGGATAACCCAAGGTCATCACTTTTTCAAGGATCTCTGCCTCCGATGGCCTGAACTGCGGATATCCCAGTTCTCTTTTCAGGCATACATAAGCAATGTCAAAATTATTATTCGCATGTGTGTAGACTGTAGAATCGATATCGCCTCGGTCCAAGTCCCCTATCCATATTTCATGATCTTTCAAGCAGTGAGCTGCAGTAACGATACCATTACGATAGTAGAAGCCGGTGCCTACATGCCAACTCTTTTCACATCCGTATCTATCCACTTTTCGTATGATTATTGGCATTACAGAGTTCCTGTACTCCCTATAAATATATGGGAACCCGAACACTAACGCATTTAGTTGTCGAAATGACTCTTCTGACCTCTCCATTTCAAAGCTGCCGGAGTAATAGTAGTGATCGACACCACCGGTTGGCCTTCCCAAATCAAAAGGCATGAGTATTCCATTCTTGCACAGAATATCACATATTTTGTTAGTATCATGGAAGTCCAACACCATGCAAGTTGCGCTGTTATAACCATTAGAAACGAGAAAATTTCCTAGCATTCCTCCTGGTTGTGGCCCACCGGTATACTTCATGTATTCTAACAGATCGTAGATAAACGAAGGGAACTCAAAGGGAATATCTGAAAATGACACCATCCATAATACCTCCATCCTTTTGTATGCTGCGATGTACGTTACTGGTACCTACTCGAAGAAAGTTTTTTTCCAATCTCATGGATTTGATTACACATCGTTTGTACTGTCGGTTCTATCTCCTTATACTTTATGAGCAAATCAGGAGCAAATTTATCTATTTCTACTGCGATCGTGTCTACGGAATTTCCACCAAGGCATAAATTCTCTGGCGGGATTATGTACCTATTGAAGAATTCACTTATGTCGCTGGAGTCAAATACCCGATCCAGGTAAAACCATGTAAATCCTGTGGATTCAAGCCACTTAATCATTTCCCCCATGTCTATACCACAATAAGTATCCAAATGACGGAGATAAACGATCAGAGATTCTAGTACCATCCGATGCAGAACAGGGTAGTTGCCTCTCTTTTTCTCTTCCATTCCATCCAACATAACCTGGAAACCCTCGGAAAAGCTGAGGCTAAATATCCCTTTCAATATTCCTTTTCCAATGTTAACTACATGGTCAAAAACGTCTAGATCTGCAGCGAAGTTCTTATAGCTTACAATGTATGCTGATTCTAGACTGACGAACGTCAGCAACGTAGTGAGATCGAAGTATTTTGAATCAGTATGCTTACAGGTGTAGCTAATGATATCTCTCATGAAACAGGTCAAATCTTTCTTGACTTGACCTTCAGCCATTTTAGACAGAGCGCCTCCAATCAATCCACCACTCATCATAAGTGGGTTTCCACCGAAAAGGATTTTTCCCATTGTTTTTGAAGTAGCTCCTTTTATTGAGTCATACAGCAACCCGCGAATCTGGTTACTCTCTTGGACATCAGTCAATATCTCATAAGGGTTATAAGTAGCGTAGCCACTTTTTTCGATATCAGGATAGCTCATCGCCAGCCCTCCCTTTCAGACATGCGATTGTGAATCTTCGGTCGAACCTAACACGCATAAGACAACCTGACTATCAGATGTTTAATCCTAACGAAGATTGGAGCACTGCTATTTCGGATCCACTAAAGGGCGGGGAAGGAACGTGTTGATTTCTGCCGTGTTTTGAGTCGATTTGCTTCCAGATAACTGTCATTTCTGTAATATGGCTTCATCGTCAGCGCTGCCCTGTATTGGCAATATCATACTCTGTGTACTGTTCTGTTGTCAATCTGAAAATCACCTCGACATCCCTCACACTCTTGACAAGCACCTTCTCCACCACTGTGGCGACGATCACCTTCTTCTGATCAAATGGCGCCGCGTCAAAGCTGTCAGCCCAGGACTGGATCTGCTCGATCTCGGCTAGCCTCTTAGCACTGCGTTCAACTTCGTCCTGCATCTCGGCTCCAAGCCTTGCCATTTCAACTTCCGCTCGGGCAAGTTTCTCCTTCTGGATCTGCATCAGACGGTTAATCACTTCGACCGTATAGCTGCCATCACCAGTGATCGATTTGATAGCCTCCTCCTCAAGCGTGGCCATATCTTTTTGAGCCTTTTTGAGCGTTTTGTCTGCTTGACGAAAGGCGATGGAGAGGACATTCGTGTCAGACGCCATTGCCGTTCTCAGCATTTCAACCTTCGGCTGCCGCTTTACATTGATGAAAAACTGCCTGACCAAATCGAGAACCAACCGATCTAGCATATCCGACTTATTCGTGGATGCGGCCGTACACGCCGTCCGGTCATCGATTTTCCGAGTGCATCGGTAGACATCCTGCTCGTACTCGCGATACTCACCAGACGCCAGTACCTTGCGTCGAACGTTGTGGTTGAAGGTAAGGCGGCTTCCGCAACTGCCGCAGTAGATAATGCCGGTGAGCAAGCCCTTGTTTTCCGGGACCCGACGAACAGCCCCATGCATACGCCCTTTATTGAACGGCGAACGGCCAGTAAGGATTTCTTCCGCTTTGTAGAAATAATGATCTTCCACAATGCGATATTGCTCCATTACGTCGCTGAGTTCACCGCTGACCTTCATCCGGCCAATGTAGATGGGATTCCGAAGGATCGCCCGTATCGATGTTGCCCTCCATCTGGCACTTTTTTTCTTCGTTGCGATGTTCATTGCGTTCAAGGCATTCGCGATGGTTGGGGTGCCATGACCTAAATCAACGATCGCACGAAACATGAACTCAACAATCCCTGCTTCGAGTTCGTTGATCACGAGGTCTTTGACAGGCTGATCCTTCTTGTTAACACGACCGATGCGCTTCGCATCGAAGCCATAGGGCACAAGACCACCGGTATAGAAACCACGGCTTGCCATAGACGCCTTGCTCGCGCTGACACGCATGGAAATTTTGCGGCTTTCTCCTGATGCGAGCCATGTCCCGAGCCAGCCGATCAGCTCGTCTTCAGGGGTGTCATATTTCCTCTGCCCCTCACGCGTGGACCAGATTTCGATGCCCTGCTTCACAAACCACTGCATTATCAGTGGGGTTTCATCAGTGCGCCGGCCAATACGATCGAACATAAAAACAAGCAGCACATCGAACTGCTTCGATTGTGCTGCTTCCTTGAGCATTATCAACGCTTCGCGATTATCTGCCGAGGTCTTGAACCCTGATACGCCCTTTTCGAGCAACTCATTTTCAATGACCCAATCTGGGTGAGTCAGGGCAAACTTGTGGCACATGTCGCGCTGCATTGGTATGTCATCATGATCGACCTGGCCGACTGTCGAGACACGGTATAGGCACCAAACCCGCTTATGCCTTGCGTACGCCATTCCGTAGTCCTCCAATCGGATTATTCTGTTGTCTTCATCAGCATTCCTAACACTTTATCAACGAGCTTTTCATCTGGCACCGCTGCGAATGTCAACCGTACACCTGGATTATCCGCAAGATGAGCATGCAGTTCATCCTGCCAGACCAGACCATTCGGCGCCCCTGATGGGGTCGATGTGACGCGCCTGTCTTGTGCGGTATCATCAAATACCTATTGCTTTTGCTGCATTTTTTTAACTCCTATTCCATTTTGAAGTACCCACGCAACCCCGACAGCCACTGCATCGCTGCCGTTGTCGCTTTCATAGGTGAAGTCCCCGACATACTGCGGTAAGGCTTCGGCGACTTCTGCTTTTGTGGCGGTACCCTTGCCGGCGACCAGTTTTTTCACGGTCGCCGGGGGTATCTCATTGAATGTGGCGCCCTTGGCTTTCCAGGCGGCGAGGTCGGTGACGCCGACGACCTTGAACAAGGTTTGGGTGTCGGTCTTGAAGCGGGAGAACCCGCGCTCGCGCACCAAGACATCGGCATTCTGCGCCAACTCGTAGGTCATGTTGTAGATCCGCTCCAAGATGCTGCCGTGTGGACCTTTGTGGGCTTTGTTGTTCAGTTCGGTGACCAACAGCAGCTTGATCGTCCTGTTCGTCGGGTCAACCTACAGTTCGGCGAAGGCCGGATGCCGCAGGGAAAGGTCTGCGGTAAGCAGACGGAAGGGTTTGCTGGGCATTTGGTCAGATGGCATGTGCATGACTCCTTCTCATATTGCAGAGCAGTTGATTCACTGATTCTATAAAGTACGGATTGCTGCAGGTAGCCATCTTGCTGATGCTGTATCCCTGCGGCTGAGGCTTGACGATGCCGGTGATGATGAGCCAGGAAATGCCGACCGCGATGGCGTCGCTCTGATCGAAGTTTTCGAACTCGCGGAAACCGATGTAGCGCCACAGGCCGGACGCGACGCCCTCCTTGGTTGCTGTGCCCCTGCCGCGAATCAGCTTCTTGACCTGCGTGGCCGGGACATCCGCGAATGTGGCGCTGCGAGTTGACCACAGAGCCAGGTCTGTCACCCCAGAGACTTCAAACAGGCAGGTGTTGCAATCGTTCGGGATGATGAAGCCACCCTCCCGGACGAACACGTCGGCCTCGACGGACAACTGGCACGTCATATCATGGATACGCTTGAGCAGGAGGCCACGCGGCTCATGCCTGCTGTTGTCAATGTCAACCAGGGTATCGACCGTGATGGCCTGGATGTGTGGGTTCACATCGAGGATGGTAAAGGCTGGACGGCGGAGCGATAAGTCCGCCGCCAGCAGTTTGAAGGGGGAAATCGGGTAAGTAGAAGGCATCAGGAATCGTCCTCTCGCATTTGGTCTACCTCATACGCAAACATCGCGCGGACAATGGCGTGGCCGAGGTGATCATCGCTGGTGTCACCGGCAAGGTAAGCGTATAGGTGCTGGATGCAATGGTTGATGTGCTCGTAGGTCGGAATCTTCTTGTAGTTGCGCTCCGTGACGGTCTCGCCGTACTTGGTGGCGCCGTAGAGCGCGACCTCGGCGGCGGCGAATATCGCCTTGGGCGGTAGGAACTGGAAACCATACGGCGAATGCGACTGCTTGCCTCCCGCCTCATTTGTGACAACCGGCGCGTCCGGCTGAACCCCCTAGAGGATCTTTGACATAGCCTGGTCCCTCACTTTCCGTAAATCGTGACCTGATAACCGGTGTCTGTTTTTTCAGCCGCGATCGTGCATGTTTTCGTTTGCGCACCCACATCCAGGTCGCGGATCAGGTGGTACACTTCAGCGCTCAATGGGTAGAGTGCCTGGCATTCATCAAGCACGGCGAGCTCTTCAGGCGTCGCCCATGTGCTGAAGATGTCCTTCTTGAACCGGGAGTGATATCCGGCGCCGTCCACCTCGATGACGAAGACGGGATGATACACCTGGCGGTCGCCCAAGCGGGCGTTGTCGTAGATGAAGCCGACAAGCTGCTTGGAGAGCACCGTCATTTCGTACAGGCCGATATCGTCCAGGGTGATGCGATCCACTGCCGAGTAGACATCCTCCCCCTCGAACACGAAGCCGCCAAACGCGATGGTCATGTTCTCAAACTTGTTGCGGGGCATCTCGATAAACACCTTCTGCGTGCCCGCGATCTTCACGACGATGATGGGCATTACCTGGAGGAGATACGGGGTGTATAGCATGTTCGGGTGCCAGTATGTCATGTACTTCCCCAGTTGCGCCATGGTACTCCTGACACCGTCATTGCAATGAAGAATGTCGCACAGATCCGCTTTGTTGCAGCACATCACCTTCCGGCTGGTTGGATGTGGCTTGACCATTGTGACCACCTCGTTCCTTAGAATAGGGGTACGACATCATCATCCGATTCGGGTTCGCCCCCCCGTATTTTCATGTACTCCTCCTCGGGCATGAACTCACCCTCCACCACCTCAACGATTTCGTTGTTATGGATGACGACCTTATAGGCCACATTGTTCATGAACTCGCCCACATCGGAAACCATATTGAGGTTGTACTGTTTGCTGAGATCCAGGAGCTCAAACTCGTCCAAGCAGTTGCACTGGGAGATAATGAGCTTGAGCGTGATGTAGCTTTCATCGGACTCTGCGGTGGCCTCGATGACCCGCTCGTCAACGATTGTCCTGCATGCCTCGTGGATCCGCACGGGAGCATCCGGCAGGGTGAAGTGGAGATGTCCGTCGCCCTTTGACAGATTGATAATCTCATCTTTTGTGACCTTCGTTTGATCTACAGACCGCACCAACTGATCCGCCAGAAGGCGGCGGATGTTTTTGAGCTTGCCTTCAAGCGTGAGCGTGCCGTTTAACCAGTTCGCCATTGCGACCCCTTTCAATAAGACACGTTGTCTTATTCGATTAGTTTGGTGGATGCTGGATGTCCGTGGAATCCCGGAACACGAAGCAGTGCTCGCAGTATCGCTTGCCATTGGTGGTTTGGACATACAGCCCGACGATCTTTTCACCGCAGCAATCGCAGTCGACCGATTCGGCGACGTAGGTGCCGAAGCACACCGGGCAACCATCGAAGACTTCATACGGCGGGTGGGTGAAGCCGTGGTGTTCGGTGATGCGGATCGCTTCATCGAACGTGGCGCCGCAGTCAGCACAGAGGAACATCGTCCTGACCCTCCTCGTCGCCGGTGTCGGCGGTTGTGTCGGCGTTCAGCCTTTGCCGCATGGTCTTGGGCGAGATGGCACAGCCGGCAACCTTCCCGTTCTCGATCAGCAGAAGTGACTTGACCGCGTGTCCGCTCGTCATGTCAATGTAGAGCTTGCCCGCCTTAGCATCTTTAAGGAAGCGCCTGATGGGCGCGGGTTCCGGCGTGAGGACGGCGAGCACCAGATTGGCGCAGATGGAATGGCCGAAGCCTGCGGACACGAACCGCAATGGGACCTGGGTCATATGGCATCACCCCTTGATAAAAATGTGGGAGTGGCAGGAATCGAACCTGCGTGTGCCCCGCAGCGTGATGCTGCTCCACCGCACTCCCGCAATGATGCCGGGGAAAGATGGCTGGAAAGAAGAAAATTGTGGGGGCGGCGGGACTCGAACCCGCACGCGCCTCTCGGCGCATCGCATTTAGAGTGCGACGTGTCAGCCTTTTCACCAAGCCCCCACGCGTTTTCCGAGGGATTATCGCGGGGGGCCTCGTGCCTGGGCGTCGGTCAGACCAGTGTGTACGCTCGAATCCATAACTCTGTTACTCCCGTTTTATTGATGGGCTTGCCGCCCTCGAACTGATACGCCGGCCTCCGCTCCCAACCAAGGAGGCGGATCATCATGCCGGGTATCAGGGGGTTTTCTCGGTAGGTATCCTTCTTGACCTTCATCATACCGACGCTGCCGGTCGCCAGATTGTACAGCCGGAGCTTGGGGCTGTACCGATCATCCACTTCCAGGAGGGCATACTGCCCGCGGCATTCGGAGAACGTGCTGAGGATGGTGCCGTAGTGCTCGACCTCAAAGAGGATCTGTTCGGCGGCGTGGATGTCTTCCTCGGGCAACTCCTCGGCGAACTGGCGGAGCGCGGACAGCCGCTTCTGCTGGGTGGCAGGGACGTGGGTCTTGGAGAAGCGGATGGAGCCGGTGCGGAACTCCTGGAACACCCGGAGGAGTTTGCCGGCTGTCCCGAACTCCTGGAAGTAGCCCATGCGGATCAATATGCTGACGGCGGTCGCGTCGAAGGACGGGCAGACCTCCATATCATGGAGGACATCCACGAAGCAGGTGTACGGGTTGTCCTTCATTGTATAGAGCGCTTCCGCGACCCGCTGCCCGATATGCTTGACCGAGGTGAGGGCGTCGGAGATGGTGTTCGCGGCACGGTCGAGGAAGAAATCGCGGTTGTCCTGGCGGAAGTGACACGGCACCACGCGGATGCCGAAACCATTGCGCATCTCCTCTTTGGTGAGGGCGATGCGGTCCTTGTCCCCTTTGGCAGCGTAGTTGCTCAGAAGGGTGGTGTAGTATTCCAGCGGGTAGTGGGCTTTCGCGTAGGCGCCGTAGAGGGAATCGAGGGCGACGCAGACTGCATGGGAGTTGCTGGTGACGATGCCGCTCTCCACCACGAAGTTGTGCGCGGGGTCCTCCATCTCTACATCGTATACCTGCTGCTCGCCGACGTACTCAATGGATACAATCGTCTCAGTATAGGATGGATACTCAACAAGACAACGGAAAACACAGCGCGAACTTTGCGCTCCGCGCAAATCGTTCGATTACAGTATGTGGCATTCCCGATTGAGGGTAGAACAACCTATGAAATCATTCCTTGCTGGAGTTTCTATTCTGCAAGCGGACAATTGCTGATGGACATCGACGCAATTGACGGGACGAAAATATAAAGCAAAGGCGGAACATGTCCCGCCGAGGCACTCATAACCACAACTGTCAGAGAAATGTCTGTGTTATTTCGGCGATATGTCAAGCCCTAATCATCGGCAGATAGGATATACTTTAGTTAAGCCAAGCGGGTACCCGCAAGGTGAACACCCGAAAGATGCATTGAAAGAGGGTGGCGCCATTGGGCCTTGGGTAGGATCGAATAAAGCAATCTGAGACACCGTAGTTAGACTCCTATCAATCAGGGTAAGAAAAGACAAGGGGCACACATCGCAGAACAAGAAAACAATCTGGCACGCTTGCACACATGGAAAACTGAATAGGCATCGAAGTTCAAACCTCCGAAACATCTGCGCACACTTATGTTTGCTTAGGTGCGCAAAAAACGAAAGGGGAAATAGGAATGAAGAAAATGAAGAGGATTCTTGCCCTGGCGCTGGTTATTCTGTCGGTTATGGCAGTGGCGATTCCCGCGATGGCGGCCGAGTGGCGCATGGGTACGGTCTTTGGTGGTCAGCTTGCTTTCCGGCAGACGCCAAGCACCAGCGCGACGCGGTTGGCTTGGATTCCCAATGGCACCAGGTTGGACTGCTACTTCAACACGATGAGTGACGAGTGGTTCTGGACGTATTTTCCGGTAAATGGCTCCATGACGAACGGATACGTTATGGGCGGGTGGATCTTGCTTGATGGCACCTACGGCCGCTAAACCAACCATTCCCTCCTGAGTGAATCCAACGGGGTTGATAGGGACTTGCAAGGGGCAAGAAGGGTTGCGATGTTCTGACCCGCCTTAACCCAATGGCAAGGCAATCCAGCAGGATATAGTCGTAATGGTTCTTCACCGAGTCAAGGTACTGCCGCAGAATCGTCTCCCGGCTCATCACATTGATCAGGGACATGTCCATGCCGGAGAGGTCGATGTTGGAAGGAACGAAGTCTACGCCCTCGTCATGGCGGAGGATGCCTTCTCGTGGGGTGACGGGCTGTTCGGAGATTATTTTCGTCATGAAGGTTGCAATCGTAATTGAGAGTTGGTCTGGCTGGTGCTGGCCGAGGCTGATGGTGAGGGACGCTTGCGGGTCGCAATCCACGAGGAGCACATTCTTGTCGCAACGGGCGAGGCCAACGCCGAGATTGACGGTGGCGTTTGTCTTACCAACTCCGCCCTTTTGATTCGTGATCGCTGTGATTTTGGCTGACATGTGGGTGCCTCCTTGCATTGTCGTGAGGAAAACAAAACGAACCAGGCTATGAAAGCTCGGTTCGCAAAGGGGTTCCGCCGAAGCGCTAAGTTACCAGCTTCCCTGGAACAACAGTCGCTCAACAACTGCCAAAACAGCGGTGGTCAGTATGTTTGTGAGAACAATGGTCACCAGAAACTTCTTCCCATTACTCACATCGCGCCGCAGGGTAAAGTAGACGATAGGGATTTCTGACAGGAGGGTGAGAAGAAGAAAGCCGGTTCCCACAATATAGTAGGGAAGTTTATGCACGTAGTATTGAATGCTCCCCAAAAATCCCATAGTTTCATCGCCCAAATCGGGGATAAGACCTATGAAAACATATGGGAGCAAAAAAGAAATGGTATTTGCCAGGCAAATGACAGCCACTGACTTGGCTGAGACTTTCAGATGGCCGACGGAACAGATCAAGCATACCTCGGCTAAAAGCACTCCGATTATTGCCCACGGCAGCGCAATTAGCGGACTATCTGTGAACCAGTGCCAAGACGAGTTTGCATGAGCCGCCAAAGGAAAGAGAAGTGCGGCGCACATTACGAACAAGGCGACCCTAAGTCTTTTCGGCATTGAACAGAACCTCCACTGAAAGCATCAAGTTTGCGACATTATATCATGTTGAGCCACTTAATGGAAATGAACACGAGCAGTGGTGCTGACCGAGGCTGATGGTGAGGGAAGCTTGCGGGTCGCAATCTACGAGGGGTACCTTCTTCCCGCGACAGGCGAGGCCGATGCCGAGGTTGAGGGTCGTGGTGGTCTTGGCGACGCCGCCTTTTTGGTTGGCTAGGGTGATGACTTTGGGGTTCATGGGGCACCTCCTGTCATTTTGATAAAAATAGGCCGGGCTTCACATGAAGCGCCGGCTTATCGAACGAGGGACAAATCATCTGTTTCAATAACTATGGGCAAAAAGAAAAACCCTCAAGAAACTAGGTTTCTCAAGGGTTTCCTCACGTAAATCCGTGTATTCATCCTGACAAAAGAAATCCGTCTATCCGACCGCTTCCTCTAAGAGGAAAATGGTTCGAATAGACGAATGTTGGTGGAGCATAGCGGATTCGAACCGCTGACAGCATAAGAAAAAATCACAATGACGATAACAACTTACCTCTTTGCGCATCCAAGTGAGTTTTTTCCTTATCAACGAATCTCTTCAGAATCCGTAACTCTTCGATACAATTAGAGGCAACGAAGGATTTATTAAAAGTGTACTCAAAACGCAATGCTTGGCAATTCAGATGACCAATGTCATCAGGATTGTTTATTACTCTAAAACGTTCATTCGCTGGTGCAGGCTCTATACTGAAGTACTCAGAGGGGAACAGCCCTAGCGCGCATGATGGAAATATCGGAGCAATTATGCACTCATGCCCCTCACTTTTGTTTGTATAGAAACAGTTCCGCGGGATGACAAAAGGGCGGCACGATCTGTTGAGAAGTATAACCAACTGGAAATCGGTCAATACAAATTCTTTTTTGAGTATAATCGTTGCGAATAGGACAAAATCATCATGGTTCGCTTGTTTTGAAAACAAATCCGAGGTATAACTATTTGCAAAGAAAACCTGCATTGCTAGAGTGCTTCGAGCGATTGATGCAGCCACGTAGTTTCTCAAAGCTTTTTCATCTTCTGGTTTCAATGTGATCGAATCTTTTTCGCCACTACAAAATGCCTCAACTCTTGAAGCAAGCTTTGCTAGTGGGGATTCTATCTCTTTGCCAAGAAACTGCTCCATATCCTCAGAATAGTAACCAAATTCTGTTCCGAGACGGGTTGAGGTAATTTTACGAATGCGATTTTCATCGAGGTCGAGATAGCACACCGACCCGGATGTTCCCCGGAAATGTTTTAGTACGGCATTTGGTATCTGAATATGGGAGTGTACTGGCATAATGCTCTCCTTACGTGAAAAGAAACTCGGATATGTGATCCTTATTACCATTATTATGACCGCTGTTCGCATTTGTATTGGCGATACACACTATAAGCAACGTACATTGACATAATAAAACAGCTAAAAAAGTATAAATAAAAACCCCGGAAAAACATAGTGTTTTCAAGGGGTTTGGTGGTCTGTACTGGACTCGAACCAGTGACCCCATCGATGTGAACGATGTGCTCTACCAACTGAGCCAACAGACCATAAGAATTATTTTGTTCCCCTTGTCCATGTTCCGTCACATTCGGAACGGGGAGGAAAGTTTTCGATTGCGAGCAACCGAAGTGCTCTACCAACTGAGCCAACAGACCATAAGAATTATTTTGTTCCCCTTGTCCGTGTTCCGTCACATTCGGAACGGGGGGAGTGGGTTTTCGATTGCGAGCAACCAAAGTGCTCTACCAACTGAGCCAACAGACCAAATCAGCGTCCTCTGCGCAAGGTTCTCTCGCCCCTCACCCGACAACGCATATTATCATAACATAGGCGAAACGCGTTGTCAATTCCAGAAAAGACGACAGACGAAAATTTACCCCGGTCCAATCGCCGGCCTGTCCGCCCCGCTCACCCGCCCCATCCGCGAATCTTTTTCCAGCCCCGCCCTCCCGGCTTTACGCCCGCCAAAATGAGTGGTATCATAGACGTCGGCGCGGGCGGGGTTCAGGGGACACACCCCGCCGCTGGCGCGCTGCCGTCCCCCTGCTCCGAGGCAAGGATTTCTCGCGAACGCGCCTCGGCATTGTCGTGTTCGCCTTTCTGTTGATCGCGTGCCCTGGTATTGTTGCACTGGCCGCTTTCGCGCCCATTGCGCACCCCGGCATTGTCGCACTGGCCGCAGTTGCGCCCATTGCTCTGTGCCGGGGCGAACCTTCCCCTCGCTTCATCGCCCACAGGACGCGCCCGGTTTCGGTTTTGTGCCAGTCAGCACCTCCGGGACGCTGTATCCCGCGCCCTGGTATTGTCGCGCTGTGTATATTCGGGCGCATCGCTCTGTGCCGCTGGGCACCTTCGGGTCGCTTCATCGCCCACTGGGCGGCGCTTCCCTCCAGTGCCCTTTATGGCGCCGGATTTTGCCAATTTGCGCCGCCTCAACGAAAGGAGAACCCGCCCATGCGAATCAACCTGCTCCGCGCGGACGCGCGGGATGCCGAACCCGCGAATCTCGCGGCGTCGCCCACGGGGTTCGCGCTTGCGCCCGGGAACGGTGCGACGGACGCGGACGCGCTGTACCTCAGCCCGCCGTGGATCGACAGCCATTGCCACATCTTTTATGGCACCACGTCGTTCGGCATCAAGCCGGACGCGATCGGCCTACAGACCGGCGTGCACCTGCTGGTGGATGCGGGCAGCGCCGGCACGGAAACGCTGCGCGCCTTCACGGAGTACATTGTGCCCGAGGCCAAGACGCGCATCATGGCGTTCCTGAATGTCGGCCCCACCGGGCTGGTGACGTTGCGCGAGTACCGCGACATGAGTGCGGTCAACCCGGAGACCACGGCCGAGGCGATCCAGGCGAACCGCGCGCTTTGGTGCGGCGTCAAGGTGCGGTCCAGCGGCATCATCGTGGAGGACAAGGGCACGGCCCCGTTCCACAAGGCGCTGCTGGCGGCCGCGCTCGTCAATTGCCCCATCATGGTCCACATGGGCGAAAACCCGCCGGACAACGACGAGAACCTGCCCCTGTTCCGCCCGGGCGACATCCTGACGCACTGCTTCCACGGCAAATATAAGCCGCTGTGGAACCCGGACGGCACGCCCGTGCCGGAGATGGAGAAGGCGATCGCGCGCGGCGTGCAGCTCGATGTGGGCCACGGCGCCGCCAGCTTTGACGCCCGGATCGCCGCGCCGGTGCTCGCGCGCGGGTTTTACGATTTCAGCATCAGCACCGACTTGCACGGCCGCAATGTCCACGGCCCCGTGTACACGCTCGCCGCCACGATGACCAAGTTCCTCGCGCTGGGCATGCCGCTGGACGCGGTGATCCGCTCCGTGACGGACATCCCGGCCCGGCGGCTGGGCCTCGGCGGCTGGTGCGACGACCCGGCGCGCAATGGCACGGTGTTCCGCGTGCGCCCCGTCCGGGAGTCCGACCCGACGTACACGGACTCGGTGTGCCACCCGATTGACGTACAGCGGGTGATCGACCCTGTGGCCGTCATCGTGGACGGGCAGTGGCAGTCCATCGACCCGGATGTCGCCCCGCCAATGTAGCACCTTTTCAAACGTAACGCTTTTCAATAGAAAGTGAGGAAACAACCATGCCAACCATCGCCGACCGTTTGAACGCCCTGGGCATCGAACTGCCGCCGCCGCCCGCGCGCGGGGGGCTGTACACGCCCGTGAAACTCTTCGGGAACAACCTGGCGTACCTGTCCGGCTGCGGGCCGGCCATCCCCGGCGAGCCGTCGCTCCTGGGCAAGGTGGGCGCGAACCTGACGCCGGAGGAGGGCAAAGAGGCCGCGCGGCGCTGCGCGCTCAACGCCCTGGCTGTGCTGCAGCGCGACCTGGGCAGCCTGGACCGAATCGAGTGCGTCGCGAAGATGCTCGCGTTCGTCGCCAGCGCGGACAGTTTCACCCAGCAGCCCCAGGTGGCCAACGGCGCGTCCGAGCTGCTGGTGGCGGTCCTGGGCGAGGCAGCGGGCTGTCCCGCGCGCTCGGCCATTGGCGTGAACGTGCTGCCGGGAGACATCCCCGTGGAGGTGGAACTGCTGATCGCGCTGCGGCCGGAGGAATAGCCTTGCGGTTTGTGGCGCTGATGCCCGGCGGCGCGCGCTGGGAAGATGCCGCGCGCTCCGCGGAGAGCTGCTCCTTGCGGGCGGGCAAGGCGCTTGCCGCGCGGATGCGGGCGGGGACCTTCGCCGCGTGGGGGCGGGTCTTTGCCGCCTTAAAAGCTAGCGCCGTGGGGCGCTATGGAAACGATATTCGCGCGCGATACCTGATGGGGGTTTGTTCGGTGGGTTTTCCGGGGCGATTTCACACGAAATCGCCCCGGTTCTACGTTCCGTAGGTTGCGAACCGCGCCGTGATCCGCTATGCTTTACCCCGAGGTGATACCATGCCGGAAGCAAGAGGTAAGGATTCCTTGCGGAATCCTCTTATGGCGCCCGATTCTCCGAATCAGCGCCGCCGTCGAGATAAGGGTTCCTTGCGGAATCCTCTCCTGGCGCCCAATTCTCCGAATCGCGCCGCCATCAATCAAATCGGGGCCTTCATCGCAGGGTTGCGCGCGGAAAAGGGCTGGACACAGCGCCAATTGGCCGAGCGCGTCCATGTCACCGACAAAGCCGTCTCCAAGTGGGAGCGGGGCCGGGGCTATCCCGACATCAGCACCATACCAGCCCTGGCGTCCGCGCTGGGCGTTTCGGAAGCGGAACTGCTGCGGGGGCGCCGGTCGGGCGACAAGACCATGGACGATGTCAACGGCGCGATACGGGGTACGCTCGCCTACGCGCGGCGGGCGAGGGACGCGTCCAGGAAGGCCATGCGGAACCGCGCGTTTGGCGGCGGCGTGCTGCTTGTTTTCATCACGGCAAACCTGTGCCGAAAGGCGGATGTCCTGTCGCACGGGCACATGACGTGGTCGGTCTACGCCGTCATTGCGGCGGTGTATCTCCTGCTCCCGCTCGCCACAGCCTGTTTCAGCCAAAGAAACGCTTTCTGCAAAACACTCGGGGCTGGCTGCGCCGGCATTTTCCCCGCGCTGTACATCGCGCTGAGAATCGCCGGACTAGCGCATATCTTCGTCCCCACCGTGCTGCCGGTTGCCCTCCTGTTCGTGTTCCTGATCCTGGCGATTGCCCTCCTGGTGTCGCTGGACGTGCGGGGCAACGTCCGGGGCGGCGTGTTCATGGGCGGCTTGCTCGTCGTGCTCGACCTGCTGTCCTCGCTGCTGCTATCCGCGCTGAGCGGGGCCGCCTTTCCCGGGCTGCTCCATGCCGACATACTTTTGCTGGCGGTTTTCCTGCTCGTGTTGGCGATCCTTCCCTGGCCTGACGCAAGGAAAGGATTCCTTGCGGAATCCTCTTATGGCGCCCGATTTTGCAAATCAGCGCCGCCATCCCTAAAAGGCAAGCGCGATCTGTGACGCCCGCCACGCGCCATAAAATCTAGTCAATACAACCCACAGCGCCCCAATACTTGAAGATTCCAAGAATCCTCTTGACGAGCGGCAGCGTTTACAGTATGCTTGTACCAAGATATGGGGATTGGCATTGTGCGTTATCCTCATTTTCTCATCTAAAACGTAGGACCGACGCAAAGGAGGATCATCATGAAGGGGAAAAAACTGCTCGCCCTCGCGCTGACGGCCATCCTGGCCTTGTCTGGCATGGGCGGAATCATCGGGGCGCTGGCGCAGGAGGCGCCACTGGAGATCACCATCGCGTATGACGACAACCCCACGCTTCCGTTTGATCCCAACTGGAAAGCCATCAAGCTGGCCGAGGAATTCACCAACACGAAGCTATCGTTTGAAGTCATTCCCAACACGGACTGGACGGACAAGGTCCGCGCAATGCTGAACGCCGGCACAGCGCCGGACGTGCTGCTATACATGAACGCGGCGACCACGTTTGCCGAGTACGGCATCAACGGCGCGCTGCTCCCGATCAACGAGTACAAGGACTGCTTCCCCAACTACTTTAAACTCGTTGAGGACTGGGGCCTTCAGGAGGACCTGCAGAGCCGCTACCTCGCGGACGGCAACCTGTACTTCATGCCCGCCCTGTTCGACTTCCCCTTCTATGACGGCGGCCCGATCCTCCGGACCGACTTGCTCGAAGAGTATGGCCTGGAAAGCCCCAAGACGTATGAGGACCTGTACAATGTCGCCAAGGTGTACAAGGAGCACTTCCCGGATTCGTACCCGGTCACGAACCTGGTTGACTCCCGCGTGACGTACCGGATGACCATGCCGGGCTTCGGCATCAGCCTGGGCCTCAACGCGTCCACCGGCTCGCACGTGCTGAGCTACGATTACGAGACCAAGACCGTATTCCCGGGCGCGATTTCCGATCTGTACAAGGAGTACCTCGTCTACATGGCCAAGATGTACGCCGAGGGCCTGCTGGATCCGGAGTTCGTCAACGCGCAGGACGTGTGGTCGACCAAGATGTCCACCGGCGCGGCGATGATTTCGTTCGCGTACTACGACCAGATCGGCGGCCTGGTGGCCAACTCCGATATCGAGGGCATTTCCTTCAACATGATCCCGCCGCTGGAAGGCCCGTCGGGCGCGTACCACCAGCCCAAGAGCCGCGTCGGCTCCGGCCCCGCCTTCCCGACCACGACGCTGGAGCGCCGGGGCGAGGAAGACATGAAGCGCATCATGACGGCGATCGACATGATGTTCTTCACGCCGGAAATGTCCGAAATGTGGTGCCTGGGCATCGAGGGCGAAGAATTCACCCGCGACGCTGACGGCAAGGTCACGTTCAACGACGAGATCATGGCCTCCCCGGACGGCCCGTACAAGGCGATGCAGCTTCTGTACGGCATGGGCGCCGATCCGCTGCAGCTCGTGTGGGAGAACGCGCGCGAAATGTACAAGTACGACGAGTACTATGGCGAAGTGAACAAGATCGTGGCCGACATGGGCGGCATACAGCCCGTGCCGCCGCCCGCGAAGTTCACGTCTGACGAGACCGAGGAAGTTAACTTCCTGAAGGCGCCGCTGGTCGACCTGTTTGACCGCTGGGCCAACGACTTCATCCGCGGCACCAAGAGCGTGGAAGCCGATTGGGATACGTACGTGCAGGAGATGAAGGACGCGGGCATCGAGAAGATGTGCGACTACTACAACGAGGCGATCAAGCGCTAAGTCGTTTGTTCCCTTAGGCGATGGAGGGGTTGCCGCGGCGCACCGTCGTGGCAGCCCTCTTTTCAATGTATCAATGCAAAGCGTAATGCTGTTGATCCGGAGGGGATGCCCGTGATACCGCAACAAAGGTCCCTGTATACGAGAACGCCGCTGCGCCGCCATATGCGCAAGTATTGGCAGCTCTACGTGATGTTCCTGCTTCCCGTGGTGTATTTTCTGCTGTTCCGCTACGCGCCGATGCTGGGCAACGTGCTGGCGTTCCGCAAGTTCCGCCCCAGCTCCAACCGGCTGCAGACAATGTTCGGCACCGAGTGGATCGGCCTGAAGAACTTTGAGCGGTTCCTGCGCGACAAGTCGTTCTGGCGCGCGTTTACGAACACGCTGATTACGTCGTCTTTGAACCTGGCGGTCAATTTCCCGGTGCCGATTATTTTCGCACTCATGCTGAACGAACTGCGGAGCCTGAAATACAAAAAGCTGGTGCAGACGGTGTCGTACATGCCCCGGTTTGTATCGACCATCGTCGTCATCTCCATGCTCAACGAGATTCTGTCCCCGGCGACCGGCATTCTGAACATATTTCTGAAAAACGCGTTCGGTTTCAAGCCGGTACATTTCATGATCCAGCCGCAGTACTTCCGGCCCATCTATGTGCTGACGGACATGTGGCAGTTCACCGGTTGGAACGCGATCATCTACCTGGCGGCGATCACGGGCATCAATGCGGATCTGTACGAATCCGCGATGATCGACGGCGCGAACCGTTGGAAGCAGACGATCTACATCACGCTTCCGTCCATCCTGCCGACCATCATGGTCATGTTCATTCTGAGCGTCGGGCGGCTGCTTTCGGTCGGGTTTGAGAAGATTCTGCTGCTGTACGTGCCGGAGAACTCCGCCGTCAGCGACGTGATCGATACGTTTGTGTACCGCTACGGCGTCACGAACAACAACTACTCGTTCGCGACCGCCGTGGGCCTGTTTGGCGGCGTGACCGGCCTGATTCTGGTCAGCTCGGCGAACTGGATCAGCAAGCGCGCGACCGGCGACGGCTTGTACTAAGGAGATCAACTATGCACGATCGTTCAACCGGATACAGAATCTTCACCGCTTTCAATATCCTCATCACGCTGCTGGTGCTGTTCATGTGCCTGTTTCCGTTTGTGTACATGCTGGCCATCTCGCTCAGCAGCGCCAAAGCGGTCATCAACGGCTGGGTGCTTCTGTACCCCGTGGAGTTCACGCTGGACGCGTACAAGCTGATCACCAGCCACCTGCAGTTCCGCATCGGCTATGTCAATACGCTGATCTACACCGTGGGCGGCACGGGCATCGCCATGGCGATGACGATCCTGTTCGCGTACCCGCTGAGCAAGACATTCCTGCGCGGGCGGAACATTCTGATGAAGATGGTCATCTTCTCGATGTACTTTTCCGGCGGCATGATCCCGAACCTGCTGCTCGTCACGGCCCTGCGCCTGAACAACACGGTCTGGGCCATGCTGCTGCCGTTCGCGATCAACCAATTCAACCTGATCATCCTGATCAACTTCTTCAAAACCCTGCCCGAGAGCATCGAGGAGGCCGCGATCATCGACGGCATGGGGTACTTCGGCGTGCTGCTAAAAATCGTGCTGCCGCTGTCCCTGCCGTCCATCGCGACCATCGCGCTGTACACGGCCGTGTTCTTCTGGAACGACTGGTTCTACAGCCTGATGTACATGAGCAGCAACGAGCGGTACTCCGTGATGGTCTACCTGCGCAACCTGACGAGCGGGCAGTCCCTGGCGGGCGCGGCGAGCGGCTCCGGCGCGGCGGAAAAGACGACGGTGTACGCGACGCTGCGCGCCACGTCCATCATCCTGACCACGCTGCCGATCATCCTGCTGTATCCGTTCCTGCAGCGGTATTTTGTCAAGGGGCTGACGATCGGGTCGGTGAAGGGATGAGGCTGCGGGAAGCCATGCTGGATTTCAACCCCCGACGAAAGGGGCGGCGCGAAATGTGCCGCCCTTTTCGATTCGTATCCCGCGCCGTTTGCGGCATTGACAGCCCCTCTTCTTCCGGCGTATGATGAATACAAATTCCACGATGGCTGTGGGGAACTAAAGATTTCGGACCATCCGGAGATTCCGCAAGGAATCCCCGCCACATCAACCGCAAGGAGGTCACCCATGGGCTTTAACGGACTGGAGATGAACCCGTTCAACCTCACGCGCCTGTCCGGCGCGAAATCCCGCTCCCTCAGCGCCGAAAACCCGCGCGGGGAAAAGGGCCGGGGCGGCATGGCGACCGAGGGCACCGGCAAGGACTGCGCGCGGGAACTGGGTGTGGGATGGAAGGTCGCGCCTTCGGTCAAGATCACGCCGGGCGAGACGTACACGCTGGCCGACATCGACGGCCCGGGCGCGATCCAGAGCCTCTGGATGACCGGCTATGTGGGCCGGGGCTTCATCCTGCGCATGTACTGGGACGGGCAGGCGCAACCCTCGGTGGAAGCGCCGCTGTCGGACTTCTTCGGCTGCGGCTGGACGGACAACGCGGCAAGCCCGATGGCCGGGCCGTTCTGGCAGCTCAACTCCGCCATGGTCGCCGTAAACCCGAACCGCGCGCTCAACTGTTTCTGGGTGATGCCGTTCCAAAGGCATTGCCGGATCACGCTGGAGAACCGCACGGGCGCAGACCGCACCTGCTACTACCAGATCAACTACACGCTGACCGATGTGCCGGACGACTGCGCGTATTTCCACGCCCAGTTCCGCCGCACGAACCCGGTGCCCTACATGGCGGATCACGCGATCGTGGACGGCGTACAGGGGCGCGGGCACTACGTGGGCACGGCGCTGAGCGTGGGGCTGAACAGCGCGGGCAACTGGTGGGGCGAGGGGGAGATCAAGTTCTTCCTGGACGGCGAAGAAAACCCGACGATCTGCGGCACGGGCACGGAGGATTACTTCCTCGGCGCGTACGACTGGGAGGTCGGCGGGGCGTACACGACGTACAACTCCCTATACGGCGGCATGTTCTACCTGGCGCAGCCCGACGGCCTGTACAAGAGCCAGCAGCGGTTCAGCATGTACCGCTGGCACGTGATGGACCCCATCCGGTTTGACAGCGGCCTGCGCGTAACACTGCAGGACCTGGGCTGGCGCGGCGGCGGGCGGTATTTGCCCCGGCAGGACGACTTCGCGTCCGTGGCGTACTGGTATCAGGCGCTGCCTACCGCTCCGTTTCCGGCGCTGGGCACGGTGAATGATCTGGAAGTGATTTAGGGCATAAAGCCTCTGGTTCCCATTCATAGGAGAAAACCGCTTATGAATCTGCTTTTTGAGGCTCCGTCCGCCTTTCGCGCCAGGGCGTCACTGTGGGCGGATGAACTGCCCGCCTCCCCGATTATGGGTTCGGGTTTGATAGAAGTCGCCGAGCTCGTATGCGCTGCGGGCGCGCCGCGCGCGGGGCAACTGGCGCTCGAAGTGTGTTTTTCCGCGCGGCACGCCAGCAGCTATGGTCTGCTGGGGTTGACGGTCCGCCCGGCGCATGGCGAGTTGCGCGCGCGGGTGCGCTATGACGAACGGGGTGCCTCGTTCTCTAGCCACAATCTGAACATCGCGCGCTATGACGATACCCTGGCATTCAACAAGAGCCAAGTGTTCTCGTCGTTCCCACAGGAGTATGCCGGCAAGGTGGCCGATACGGTCCGGGCGTTCGCGCAGGAGTCGCCCAGTAAGCTAGCGGGAATTCTTGACGTAACGACTGCGGCGGAATGCGTGGTGGGGTCAAGCAGGCTCGTGTTCGGCGGCATCGCGGAGGCGCTGCTGCGCATCTTGTCGCTGGGGCCGGGGGCCTTGCTTGAGGAAGCGGTTCCGGTCGTCCTGGACGCGTTATGGCCGGGGCCGTGGTGCTCGGTACGGGGAGCTTTTGCCCGCTAAAAGCAAATCCCCTCCGGCCATCGCCGGAGGGGTATGTAAATACAGGGTGGATGCGGCGCTTGTCCGCGCTTTTTTTCGTTCATTTGCCCGATACGCATCCCCCCTTTTTCTTCGCTGCCACTTGCCCAATCTGCTCGTCCAACGCTTTCACATCCCTTCGCTTTTTTACATTCTCTTTTGTTGTTAGGCACAGTGTACCGCGCCAACATGAACCCCAGATGAATTCCATGTTAGAATTCCATGAACGTTCCGGGGAAATGGCGGGATGGCGATCCTTTACATTGCGAAACATCATTTTACATGGACTTTACATTCCCTGTATTCGTCCTGAATCATCCTTTATTATGCTGTACCCGTAGAGAAAAAAAGAAGGACAAAAAATGAGGA
Source organism: Eubacteriales bacterium (assembly GCA_031550535.1). Classification (GTDB taxonomy): domain Bacteria; phylum Bacillota; class Clostridia; order Christensenellales; family Aristaeellaceae; genus Avichristensenella. The sequence continues at coordinate 86,191 of JAVBOM010000001.1, read as the reverse complement.
GGACGAAAATGAAGAAATTTCTTGCGATTCTGGCCGCGTTGATGCTCGCGGCTGCCCCGGCCCTGGCGGCGTTTAACGCCGATGCCGAAATCACCGTCATCTCCCGCGAGGATGGCTCCGGCACGCGCGGCGCGTTCATCGAGCTGTTCGGCGTGGAAGTGAAGAACGACGCGGGCCAGAAGGTTGACATGACCACGGAAGAGGCGATCATCACCAACGCCACGTCCGTCATGCTGGGCGGCGTCGCGGGCGATCCGGCCGCCATCGGCTACGTATCGCTCGGTTCCCTGAACGATTCCGTGAAGGCCCTGGCCGTGGACGGCGCGCCCGCCACGACCGACGCCATCAAGGCCGGCGAGTACAAGATCGCTCGCCCGTTCAACATCGCGCTCGGCGCGAACGCGTCCGACGCCGCGAACGACTTTGTCGCCTACATCCTGTCGGCCGAAGGCCAGGCGGTTGTCGAGGCAAACGGCTACATCGCGGTCGATGACAGCGCCGCCGCCTACGCGGGTTCCGCCCCCGGCAAGATCGTCGTCGCGGGCTCCTCGTCCGTCACCCCGGTGATGGAGAAGCTGAAGGAAGCGTACCTGGCCGTGAACGCAGGCGCGGAGATCGAGATTCAGCAGAGCGACTCCTCCATCGGCATGCAGTCCACCATCGACGGCATCTGCGACATCGGCATGGCGTCGCGCGATCTGAAGGACAGCGAGATAGAGAAGGGCCTCACCCCGGTAGCCATCGCCATGGACGGCATCGCGGTCATCGTGAACAAGGAAAACCCGATGGAAGCGATCACGAGCGAAGCCGTGCGCGCCATCTACACGGGCGACGTGACCGAGTGGTCCGGCGTGGAGGAGTAAAGCGGCCATGAAAAGCAGCGGCAACGCTTTTCGGGAAAACATCATGCGGGCGGTGTTCTTATGCGCCGCCTGCGCTTCCATTCTTGCGGTCGCGCTGATTTGCTTGTTCCTGCTGGCAAACGGCGTGCCCGCGATCGGTCAAATCGGGCCGCTGAAGTTCCTGCTGGGCGAGACATGGAAGCCCGCGAACGGCCTGTACGGCATCCTGCCGATGATCCTGGGCAGCGTGTACATCACCGCCGGGGCCATGGTGCTGGGCGCGCCCATCGCGCTGCTCACGGCGGTTTACCTCGCCCGGTTCTGTCCGCGCGGGCTGTACCGGGTCCTGAAGCCCGCCGTGTCGCTGCTGGCGGGCATCCCTTCGGTGGTGTACGGCTTTTTCGGCCTGACGGTGCTGGTGCCCGCCATCCGGAGCATTTTCGGCGGCAAGGGGTACAGCCTGCTCGCCGGGTCCGTTTTATTGGCCATCATGACGCTGCCCACCATCATCACCGTGGCGGAGGCGGCACTGCGCGCCGTGCCGGAGAGCTACTACGAGGGCTCGCTGGCGCTGGGTGCCACGCACGAGCGGAGCGTGTTCTTCGCGGTTTTCCCGGCGGCAAAGTCGGGCGTGCTGGCGGGCGTGGTGCTGGGCGCGGGCCGCGCGCTGGGGGAGACGACCGCGGTCGCGATGGTGATCGGCAACCAGCCGCGCATGCCGAAGGGATTGCTGTCCGGTCTGCGCACGCTGACCACGAATGTAATGATGGAGATGGGCTACGCCGTGGACCTGCACCGGGGCGCGCTGATCGCGACGGCCGTGGTGCTGTTCGCGTTCGTGCTGCTGATCAACCTGCTGCTGTCCGCGTTGAAAAGGAGGGCGAGCGCATGATGTCCCGCGTGCTTCGCACTCTGGTCAAGGGGGCCGCCGCGCTAACGATGGGCGTGATGCTGCTGATCGTCGGGTATATTCTGTTCAAGGGCATCCCGCACCTGAAGCCGGAGCTGTTCGCGCTGAACTACACGTCGGACAACGTGTCCATGTTCCCCGCCATCGTCAACACGCTCATCATGACCGCGCTGGCGCTGCTGGTGGCGGTGCCGCTGGGCGTGTTCGCGGCCATCTATCTGGTGGAGTACGCCAGGCGCGGCAGCAAGCTGGTCGCGCTGGTCCGCGTGACGACGGAAACGCTGTCCGGCGTGCCGTCGATCATCTACGGGCTGTTCGGCCTGCTGTTCTTCGTCACGGCGCTGAAAATGGGCTTCTCGATTCTTGCGGGCGCGCTGACGCTCGGAATCATGATTCTGCCGCTCGTGCTGCGGACAACGGAGGAGGCGCTCGTCGCCGTGCCGGACATATACCGCGAGGGTTCGTTCGGCCTGGGCGCGGGACGGCTGCGCACGGTGTTCCGCATCGTGCTGCCGTCGGCGTCGCCAGGCATCCTGGCCGGCATCATCCTCGCCGTGGGGCGCATCGTCGGCGAGACGGCGGCGCTGATCTACACGGCGGGCACGGTGGCCGCGCTGCCCAGCAGCCTGCTGTCCTCGGGCCGCACGCTCGCCGTGCACATGTACGCGCTGTCCAATGAGGGCCTGCACACGGGGGAGGCATACGCCACCGCCGTGGTGCTGCTGCTCGTGGTGTTCGGCATCAACGCGCTGTCCGGCTTCATCGCGCGGCGCATCCAGAAGGGGTAGACTATGCAGAGCAATACGCCTAAAATGCAGGTCCAGGACCTGAACCTATACTACGGCGACTTCCAGGCGCTGAAAACCGTGAGCCTGGATGTGCCGGAACGGCAGATCACCGCGCTGATCGGCCCGTCGGGCTGCGGCAAGTCCACGCTGCTAAAAACGCTCAACCGGATGAATGATCTGGTGGAGGGCTGCCGCGTGGAAGGAAGCGTCACCCTGGACGGCGAAAGTATTTATGGAGGTAGGGATTTCTTGCGAAATCCCCTTATGGCGCCCGATTTTTCAAATCAGCGCCGCCACCCAGGAATGGATATAAGCCTGCTCCGCAAGCGCGTGGGCATGGTGTTCCAGAAGCCCAACCCCTTCCCCATGAGCGTGTACGACAACGTGGCCTACGGCCCGCGCACGCACGGGGTGCACGGCAAGGTGAAGCTGGACGAAATCGTGGAGGCGTCGCTCCGCAGCGCGGCCATCTGGGATGAACTGAAGGACCGGCTGAAAAAGAGCGCGCTGGGCCTCTCCGGCGGGCAGCAACAGCGGCTGTGCATCGCGCGGGCGCTCGCCGTGGAGCCAGAGGTGTTGCTGATGGACGAACCGACGAGCGCGCTGGACCCGATCTCCACGTCGCGCATCGAAGAACTGTGCATGGCGCTGAAGCAGCGGTATACGATCGTCATTGTCACCCACAATATGCAGCAGGCGGTCCGCGTATCGGACCGAACGGCGTTCTTCCTACTGGGCGAGATTGTCGAGGCGGGCGGCACGGAGGACCTCTTCTCCATGCCGAAGGATCAACGGACCGAGGACTACATCACGGGGAGGTTTGGATGATGCGCAGCCGCTTTGACGAACAACTGCTGAAGCTGAACGCGGCCTTGATCGAGATGGGCGCGATGGTGGAATACGCGATCGAGCAAGCGTCCCGGGCGCTGGCGGACCGCGACCTGGACCTGGCGCGCGAAGTGCTCGCCTTTGACGTAAAGACCGACGAGAAGGAGCGGGAGATCGAATCCATGTGCCTGAAGCTGCTGCTCCAACAGCAGCCCGTGGCGAAGGACCTGCGCCTGATCTCGGCGGCGTTGAAAATGATTACGGACATGGAGCGCATCGGCGACCAGGCGGCGGACATCGCGGAAATCGTGCTGATGCTGAACGGCGCGCCGTTCGTCAAGCGGCTGGAGCACATCCCCGAGATGGCGAGGGAAACCATGTGGATGGTGAAGGCGTCCATCGACGCGTTCGTGTCCCGCGATCTGGCGCTGGCGAACAAGGTGATCGACCACGACGACGTGGTGGACGGCCTGTTTGACCATATTAAGAATGAACTCATTGAACTCATTGAACAGCGGGCCGATTCGGGCGGGCAGGCGCTGGATCTGCTGATGATCGCCAAGTACCTGGAGCGCATCGGCGACCACGCGACGAACATCGCCGAGTGGGTGGAGTTCGCCATCACCGGCACGCACAGGAGAGACGAGCAATGATCTACTCGGTCGAGGACGAGGCGGACATCCGCGACATGATCCTGTACGCGCTGCGCCAGTCCGGCTTTGAGGCGGAGGGCTTCGCGGCCGCCGCGCCTTTTTGGGACGCGTGCGACAGGGCGCGGCCAGACTTGGTGCTGCTGGACCTGATGCTGCCCGGGGAGGACGGCCTGTCCATCCTGCGGCGGTTCCGGAGCCAGGCCAGCACACGGGACATCCCTGTCATCCTCCTGACGGCCAAAGGCGCGGAGCTGGACCGCGTGCGCGGGCTGAACGAGGGCGCGGACGACTACATCGCCAAGCCCTTCAGCATTCTGGAGCTGGTGGCGCGGGTGAAGGCGCTGCTCCGCCGCGCGCAGCCGCCCGAGCGGGCGAAGAAGCTCGTCGCGGGGCCGCTGGTGCTGGACACGGAGCGGCATTCGTGCGAGGCGGACAGCGCGTCCATCGACTTGACATTGAAGGAATTTGAGCTGCTGCGCTACCTGATGGAGCACCAGGGCGTGGCGTTCAGCCGGGAGAAGCTGCTGGACGCCGTATGGGACGCGGCCTACGCGGGCGGCACGCGCACCGTGGATGTGCACGTGCAGACACTCCGGCGCAAAATGGGGCTGTACGGGGCCTGGGTGCAGACGGTGCGCGGCGTGGGGTATCGATTTGAAACGAATGAAGAGCGGTAGGGATTTCTCACGAAATCCCCTTATGGCGCCCGATTTTCCAAATCGCGCCGCCGTCTCTGTAACACATCCAAAGCAGCGAGAGTTTTTTCCGTTCAACAAGGCGTCGGAGCGAGGTGTAGGTTCACCCCGCCACAAAACCGGAACTGAGCGCCCGCTGCACCGAAGGGAAGCGCACGCAGTGCGGGATGAAGCGACCCGAAGGTGCCCTGCGGCACAGCGCGATGGCCGCGAATGCGCACAGCGCGACAATGCCGGGGTGCGCGATCAACCGAAGGGCGAGCGCGACAATGGCGGGGCGGGTACGACGCGGAGGAACGGAAAAAGATCCGTCGCGACGATGCACTAAAGGTCGGAATTCGTGTAAGGGGGAGACGTATGAGGCGGCGAATTGCGGGGTCCATGCTGCTGGTGGCGCTGCTGACGGCGGTGCTGTTGCTGGCGTTCACGATACCCCGCGTATATAGCGCCTTTGAGGGGCAGGCATACGGCGCGCTGGAGAGCGCGGCCAGGGCGCTGGCGGTGGGGATTTTCGGTACGGCAACGCCGGATACCGCCGGTGCGGGCGACACCGCCGCTTCGGCCACAGCCGCGACGGAAACCACGCTCCGGGCCGCTCGAACGGCGCTGCGCCCCATGCGCGTGACGTGGGTCGCGCCGGACGGCGCGGTGCTGTACGACAGCGGCGCGGATGCCGCGACCATGGAGAACCACGCGGACCGCGCGGAGGTCCGGGAGGCCCTCGCGGCCGACGAGGGGCACGACAGCCGCCTGTCGGAGACGCTGGGGGAAAAGACGTACTACTACGCGCTGCGCCTCCCGGACGGCACGGTGCTTCGATTGGCGGAATCCCGGCGCTCGGTCGCGGGCGTGGCGATGGGGCTGGTGCCATCGCTGATCGTGATTCTGCTGCTGGCGCTGGCGATCGCGGTGTTCACCGCTGACGGGCTGACCGTGCGGCTTATCAAGCCGGTCGTCGCCATCGACCTGGACCGCCCGGACGAAAACGACGTCTACGAGGAACTAACCCCCCTGCTGGGGCGGCTGGCCGCGCAGAACGACCGCATCGCCGCGCAGATGCGCGCAATGGACGAACACACGCGGTCGTTTGACACGATCACGCGGAACATGTCCGAGGGGCTGGTCGTGCTGGGCAAGGACGGCGTGGTGCTGTCCGTCAACCAAAGCGCGGTGCGACTGTTCGGCGTGACAGGCGCGCGGGCGGCCACCCCGCACTATCCCGCCGGGAGCCACTATCTGGTACTGGACCGCGACCTGGTCATGCGCGACGCCGTGGAGCGCGCGCTGTCCGGCAGCACGGCGGAAGCGAAGCTCACGCGTGGCGGGCGCGTATACCAGCTTCTGGCGAACCCCGTGCTGGACGGCGGCGCGGCGGGCGGGGCGATCCTGCTGCTGCTGGACATCACGGAGCGCGAGCGGGCCGAGGAGGCGCGGCGCGAGTTTTCCGCCAACGTATCACATGAACTGAAAACGCCGCTCACGTCCATCGCCGGGTACGCGGAGATGCTCGCGGCCGGCATGGTGCGGCCGGAGGACACATCCGAGGCCGCCGGGAAGATTCACCGGGAGGCGCTCCGGCTGATCACCCTGATCGAGGATATCCTCGCGCTGTCCAGGCTCGACGAGCGCAAGGCCCCGGCCGAAAAGGAGGCCGTCGCGCTGCTGTCGCTCGCGGACGAGGTGCTGTCCCGCCTTGCTCCCGCCGCAAACAAGGCACAGGTGACCCTCGCGGCGGAGGGCGAGGACCTGGCGGTGACGGGCGTGCGGTCCGTGCTGGAGGAGATGCTGTTCAACCTCGTCGAGAACGGCGTGAAGTACAACCGGGCGGGCGGGCAGGTGCGCGTCACCGTGGCCCGCGCGGATGATGGCGGTGTTGCCGTCACCGTCGCGGACACGGGCGTCGGCATTGCGCCGGAACACCAGGAAAAAGTATTCGAGCGATTCTACCGCGTGGATAAGAGCCACAGCCGCAGCACGGGCGGCACGGGCCTGGGCCTGTCGATCGTCAAGCACGGGGCCATCCTGCACGGGGCGCGCGTGGCGCTCAGCAGCCGCGTGGGCGAGGGCACGGAGATCACGGTGACGTTTTAGGGCGATTCTCCGGTTGCGTACGACGCGGGGGAAAAGTGGGCCGAAGGGGCTCGCGGCAAACCGCGGCCATGCGCATAAAGCAGAATTTCTCATTGGCGTTGGCCCAGGTTTCCTTGATGGCGGTGCCGACTGGAAAAATCAGGCGCCCTGGGAGGATTTCACCAGAAATCTTCCCGCTTCAGAGCAGCATCGCCACAACAACGGAGGGGGAGCGCTGTATGAAGTACAACGGCATAAAGTGGACCATTAGAAGTCCATTCTTTGTCTATTGTAGAAAGCACTTCTGCCCTGATTGTGATGAGCTTCTACAAAGGATATGGGTTTCCAGAATTGTGAACTCCAAATCGCTTGAAGGGCAATACTATGATTTCTCAGCACCCGAGGGTATCACTCTGTATGGGGATGTTAAATTCGTATGGCTAGAGTTCATTTGCCCGTTTTGCGGAAGAAGCGCTACCGTTGGCGAGATGCTGGCGCGTGAAAAACGCAAGTGGTATTTCTAGAAAGGGGCTGTTGCTATTGCAACAGCCCCTCAGCATATTACTGCCATGAAAGGAAGTCCACCAAGGAATCCTTACCGCAGAATGGAGCGGGTGATGGGAATCGAACCCACGTTACTAGCTTGGAAGGCTAGAGCTCTGCCATTGAGCTACACCCGCAAATAAAAAAATGGAGCGGTAGACGGGATTCGGACCCGCGACATCCACCTTGGCAAGGTGGCACTCTACCACTGAGCTACTACCGCACGCTCCACGATAACGGCGCGGAAACGAAAATCAGCGCCACAAGGGGATTTCGCAAGAAATCCCTGCCACTTTGATCGATAACGGCGGGGGCCCGAGCGGTCCCACGCCGCGCATGGTGCGGGCGAAGAGACTTGAACTCCCACGCCGTGAGGCACTGGATCCTAAGTCCAGCGCGTCTGCCATTCCGCCACGCCCGCAAGGCAAAGGTTCCGGTGAAATCCCGCCATGGCGCCCGGTTTCTTACATCAGCGCCGCCGCCCAGGATTGCCTGACTAGTATAATGCATCCCCGCCGGGCTGTCAAGAATTAAATCGGAAAGTGACGCCGGGCGGGGATGCGCATGCAAGGAGGTAAGGATTCCTCGCGGAATCCCTTTAGGACGCCCGATTGTTGCAATCAGCGCCGCCGTCGCGGAAAAGGAGGGGGTGATTTCACGCACCGCCCCTTCGCGCTTCCAAGGCCGCGTCAGCCCCCGTTCATCCCCCGCACGATCGCCTCCACCCCGGCCAGATCCTGCGCCACCGGACCGTCCCACGCCTGGGGCATGCCGAACAGCGCCGGCATGGGCCGTCGCATCTGGATGCCGAGGATGCCCAGCGCCACCGCGCCCGCCAGCTTGGACGGGAAGTCGTCCACGAACACGGCTTCCTCCGGCTCCACGCCGATCTGCCGCAGCGTGGACTGGTAGATCGCCGGGTCGGGCTTTAGCACGCCCAGGTCCGACGAGAACGTCGCGCCGTCCATCATCGCCATTACGCCCGCGTTCCGAAGGATTCTGCGCGTGGAGGGCGGCGCGTCGGACACGATGCCCAGTTCGTATTGCCCGCGCCACGCCGCCAGCGTGGGCAGCACATCATCAAAGAAAACATACCGTTCGTCCGCGTAGGTCTGCATGTGGGCCAATCGCGCCGCCGCGTCTTCCGAAAGGGGCCGCCCCATGGCCGCGAACACCTCGCCGTAGAAGCGCACGAACATCGAGCACTCCTCCTCGTCCGTATCCATCCGGTTCAGGTCCGGCAGCAGGTGAAAGTGCTTGCCACGCTCCTTGCGGAAGGCGGGAAGCCCCTCGTCCGCCGTCAGAAAATCCTCGCCCAGCAACGCCCCATATCCCGGCGGCACCAGCCAGTCCCCGGTCGCCGGCGCGACCAGCACACCCCCGCAGTCCAGCAGAATCGCTTTAATCAATGTCGAAATCCTCCATGCAAAGTAGGGATTTCTGGCGAAACCCCCTCCGTATTGTCGCGCTGTCCCGCCCCGGCATTGTCGCGCTCACCCTTTGGTCGATCGCTTTGTGCCGGACCGCACCTGCGGGTCGCTTCATCCGCCACCGGCGGCGCTTCCCTCCGGTGCCCAAAGGGCCATCGCTCTGTACCTCGGCGCGCCTCCGGGTCGCTTCATCGCCCACTGGGCGCGCTCCCCTTCGGTGCCCCTGATGGCGCCCGATTTTTCAAATCGCGCCGCCGCCATGGTATCAATACCCGGTTTATGGTACAATATACCAGTTCAGACAGGGAAACGCTAGGGGGAAAATTATGGAACGCCTTTTGATCGCGGTGGACGGCAACAGCCTCATGCACCGCGCCTTCCACGCCATCGGCGACCTGGACGACGGCCAGGGCAACCCGACCGGCGCCATCTACGGCTTCACGGGCATGCTTCTCAAAGTGCTGGCCGACCGGCAACCCTCGCATCTGGCCGTCGCGTTTGACCTGCACGGCCCCACGTTCCGCCACGAGGCGTACGCCGCCTACAAGGGCACGCGCAAACCCACCGACGAGAACCTGCGCCCGCAGTTTCCGCGCGTCAAGGAGATGCTCCGCGCCATGGGCGTCGCGATCATCGAGGTGCCGTCCTTTGAGGCCGACGACATCCTGGGCACGCTGGCCCATAAGTGTGAGGAGGCAAACCTGCCCGCGCTGCTCGTCACCGGCGACCGGGACGCGCTGCAGCTCGTCACCGGGCGGACGCACGTGCTGTACACCAAGCGCGGCATCAGCGATACCGTGGAATTCGACCCGGAGACCGTGCTCGCCACCTACAGCGTCACGCCCGGACAGATTCCGGATCTGAAGGGCCTGATGGGCGACGCGTCCGACAACATCCCCGGCGTGCCCGGCGTGGGCGAAAAAACCGCCGTGAAGCTCCTGGCCGAATACGGCACGCTGGCCAGCGCGCTGGACCACGCGGGCGACCAGAAGGGCAAGCTGAAGGAGCGCCTGACCGACGGCCGCGCCCTGGCGGAGCAGTCGCTGTGGCTGGCCACGATCAACAAAGAAGCGCCCATCCCCGGCACGCTGGACGATCTGGCCCTGGGCGATTTGTCCGGCGGCGTCGCCGCGTTTGATGCGCTGGGATTCAAGTCCATGCTGCCCCGGCTGCAAAAGCTGACGCAGGCGCGGGGCGGGGCGGTTGCCGTTACTCCAAATAACGAAGTGATCAGCAGCGCCCCGCCCGCAACCACCTGGGGCGAACCGACCGTTCTGGAAACCCCCGAATCCATCGCCGCCTACGCGCGGAATCTCGCCGCCGGGGATGCGTGCCCGCGCGCCGCGCTGCACTGGGGTGACGACATCACCCTCGCCGGCCCGTCCGGCTGGGCCGTGATCCCCGTGCAAAAGGATCTGCTGTCCGGGGGCATGGAGCCGGACGCCGCGTTCGCCGCGCTCGCGCCGCTGTTTGAGGCGGCGGACTGCCTGTGCCTGTTCGGCGCGAAGTCTCTGCTGCGCGGGCTGGAAAAGGCGGGCCTTCGCTACGGCGGGGCGTGTGTGCACGGCGACGCGCTGCTGGCCGGGTGGCTGCTCAACCCGCTGAAGCCCGCCAAGGCGCTGGCCGACCTGCTGGACGACGGTACAGCGCCCGATGCCCGCGCGCTGTGGGACCTGTGCGCCCGGCAATCCGCCGCGCTGTCAGAGGTGGGCATGGCTTCGCTCTACCGGGACGTGGAAATGCCGCTGATGCGCGTGCTGACCGACATGGAGCGGCAGGGTTTTCTGGTGGACCGGGCGGAGTTGTCGCGCCTGGGCGAGAAGTTCTCCTCCATGGAGCGCCAGCTTCGCGAGGAAATCATCGCCCTGACCGGCGGCGAGCCGTTCAACCTGAACAGCCCCAAGCAGCTTGGCGAGGTGCTGTTCGAGCGACTGGGCCTGCCCGCCGGCCGCAAGACCAAGAGCGGCTATTCCACCGACGCCGAGACGCTGGAAGGCCTGCGCGCCTTCCACCCCGCCGTGGACAAGCTGCTGGAATACCGCCAGGTATCCAAGCTGAACGCGACGTACATCGTGGGCCTGACGCAGCAGATTGAGCCGGACGGCCGCGTGCGCTCGGTGTTCGACCAGACCGCGACCGTGACGGGCCGCCTGTCCTCCAACGAGCCGAATTTGCAGAACATCCCCGTCCGCACGGAGATGGGCCGGGAGATTCGACGCGCCTTCATCGCCCGGGACGGCTGGACGCTGGTGGACGCGGACTATTCGCAGATCGAGCTGCGCATCCTGGCGCATCTGTCCGGGGATGAGGTGATGACCGACGCCTTCCGAAGCGGCCAGGACATCCACCAGCGCACCGCCGCCGAGGTGTACGGCGTGCCGCTGGATCAGGTCACGTCCAAGATGCGCTCCGCGTCCAAGGCGGTCAATTTCGGCATCGTCTACGGCATCAGCGATTTTGGCCTGGCACGGAACATCGGCGTCAGCCGCAAGGAAGCGGGGGAGTTCATCGCCCGCTACTTCGAGCGGTATCCCGGCGTCCGCCGCTTCATGGATACCGCCGTGGCCGAGGGCAAGGCGCTCGGCTACGCGCGCACGCTGCTCGGCCGCAGGCGGCCCCTGCCGGAGCTGGCCAGCGGCAACTACAACACGCGCTCCTTCGGCGAGCGCGCCGCGATGAACACGCCCGTGCAGGGCGCGGCGGCGGATATTATCAAGCTGGCGATGGCCGCCGTGCACCGGGAACTTCGGGACGGCGGGTTTGACGCGCGGCTCATTTTGCAGGTACACGACGAACTGATCGTCGAGGCCCCGGAGGCCGAGCGGGACGCCGTCTCCGCGCTGCTGAAGCGGTGCATGGAGGGCGTTGCCACGCTCGCCGTGCCGCTCGTGGCCGACGTGCAGGCGGGAAAGACGTGGTTTGACGCGAAGTGACGGGGGCGATGGTAGGGGGAAGGGACGCTGTCCCAGGCTCTGCCAAAGGGATTTCACCCGGGTTTTCATATTGTCGCGCACAATGTGCGCTCTGTATGAAAACCGATCTGCGCCGCATTTATTTCCGCCACTGGCGGAATGCGGCTCCGATCCCCTCTGGACTCCCATCCTATGAATAGTGCTCAAGAGGAAAAGCAAATGATAAAAATCACCCCAAGGTGCCCCACCTGCGGAAAAGAAAAGGTATCCCTTGAAGCGGCAACAGCGCAAACGTGCTGTGTATGCGGCGCGCAGTTTGAGGCGGACGCGGCCTGTGAGGCGGGACATTATGTCTGCCACATGTGCCGCCAGAAGCACGCGCGCGGCGCGATCATCGCGCACTGCCTTTCAAGCGGGCATGCCCAGCCGTTCCCGCTGATGCTAGAGCTGATGCGCCTTCCGGATACCGCGATGCACGGGCCGGAGCACCACCTGCTGCTGACGGCGGCGCTGCTGACGGCGTACTGCAACGAGCGGGGCCGGGGCGGGGATCTCCCCGCGCTCCTGGATGAGGCGAACGAGCGCAGCCTTGAGGTTCCAGGCGGCGCGTGCGGGTATTGGGGCGTATGCGGCGCGGCGATCGGCGGGGGCATTTTCATCAGCATCGTGACCGAGGCCGACCCCTACGCGGGCGCGGAATGGAAAACCGCCGGGCAGCTCACGGCCCGCTGCGCGGACGCCATTTCTTGCCAGGGCGGGCCGCGCTGCTGCAAGCGCGACGGCTTCCTGGCGCTCCTTCAGGCCGTGCCGTATGCCAACGAAATGCTCGGCACGCGTTTTGCCCTGCCGGATGACATCCGGTGTGATTTCTTCACAAACAATGAGGAATGCAAGGGGCGGGCGTGCCCGTTCTTCCCAAAGAAAGGGGCGTAACCCGCATGGAGCCGTACACGAGGGAAGAGCTGGAAGAGGCGCTCCGGGCCATCGTTTCCACGATCAGCAAATGTGAGAAGGTGCAGCCGAAGCTGAAGGAAGGCACGCCGCAGCACACGCTGCTCGTCCGCCGGATCAAGGCGCTGAACATCGCCTCGGCGCTGATTGAGCGGGAACTTGGGGAGTAGGCGGGGCGCAAAGGGGTTCCGCCGGTTGACAGAACCTCAGTTTTCGCCCATACTGTGCGCCGGAGGTGAATACACAAATGAAGAAAATTGTCGCGTTGTTCTTCGCGCTCATGCTGCTGACCGCCTCAACGTCCGCACTCGCGGCAGGCATGCCGGTGAACCAGTCTCAGAACGCATTGCAACTGCTCCGCTGACCAACCCCCCGCGCAATACAAAGCCCGCCGCGCTGAGCATGGTGCCAGCGCGGCGGGCCGTTTGGGGGAATTTCGCGGGAAGCCCCCTACGCCGTCCCTTCCACCCCGTCCATATGATCCAGCACGAACTGCGCGAACAGCCGGACGCCCGTCTCCATCGCGTCCTCGTCAATGTCCCAATCGTCCGTGTGCGCGGGCTTGTTGAAGCCCTTCTCGTCATTCCGCATGCCCAGACCGAACAGCAGGCCGGGCTTTTTTTGCTCGTAATACGCAAAATCCTCGCCGCCGGGGGAGGGCTCCAGCGGCAGCACGTTCCCGCGCCCCACGATTTTCTCGCCCGCGCGGACGAACGCCTCGTACAGCGCGCGGTCGTTCACCGCCGCGGGCAGCGGCTCGCCGAAAAAGTCCAGTTCGAACGTGCCGCCCATCTCGTCGCACACGGCGCGGGCGAGCTTTTCCACGCGCGCCTTGGCCCATGCCATGGTTTCATCCTTCAGGCAGCGGATGCTCCCGGTCATCTCGCACCGGTCGGCGTTCACGGCGGACGTGGTGCCCGCGCGCATGGTGCACACCGTCAGCACGCACGTGTCGAACGGGTCCACCTCGCGCGACACCAGCATCTGCATGCCCCCGTATATCTTCACACCCATCGCCAGCGCGTCCTTGCCCCGGTGCGGCGCGGCCACGTGTACGGCGCGCCCGTGCGTTGTCAGCGCAAAGCGCGTGGAGGTCGCGTTCGTCGTGCCCGCACGGCAGCTTGGCGCGTGCGTGGGGTCGTTGCAGTTCACGTGGCACATGATGACGCAGTCGATGTCGTCCATCACGCCGTGCGCGCACATCACGGACGCGCCGCTCGGCCTCGATTCCTCCGATGGCTGGAACAACAGCTTCACGCGGCAGCGGAGCGACGCCCGCACGGCGTACAGCGCCTTGGCCGCGCCCAGCAGCATGGCCGTGTGCGCGTCGTGCCCGCACGCGTGCATTGCGCCGTCTGTTTGCGAGCGGTACGGCTTGCCCTCGTTCTTCTCCTGGATGGGTAGGGCGTCCATATCCGCGCGGATGCCGATGGTGAACGCGGTGATGTCCGGGTTGATCGTCGCAACGACCGTATTGCGCCCATACTGCCCGAACGTGTACGGCACGCCGATGGCGTCCAGTTCCCGGCACACGAGCGCAACCGTTTCGTCCAGGTCCCACCCGAGCTCCGGGCGCATGTGCAGCGCGCGGCGCACGCGCACCATCATCGCCTGATCCACCGGTATCTGTAGAGCGTTCATGCGGACACCTCATTATTCCTATCAATATCAATGCTCAAAAAGCGGGGGCCCCGGTGGAACCCCCGCAATCGCTTCGACGACGGCGGCGCTGATTCAAAGAATCGGGCGCCATGAGAGGATTCCGAAAGGAATCCTTACCTTGACGGCGGTGCGGATTCGAAGAATCGGGCGCCATAAGGGGATTTCGTCAGAAATCCCTACCTCCCCCGTTTGCCCTATTGTGCCATCTTCGCCAGGTGCTCGTCAAGCTGGCGCTGCGCTTCCGTCAGCACGGTCTGGATGCCGGCCGCCTCCAGCTCCGCCTTGATCTGCGGCAGCATCGCGTCGATGTCCAGCGTGCCGGTGTTCATCTCATACGAATACTTCTCCATGATCGCGCCAACGGCGGTCGCCTCGGCCTCCACGGGCTCGCGGTTAAAGACGAAGCCCTTCGTGGCGCTGACGATGGCGTCGGCATAGCCCTCGAACACCTTCACCCACAGCTCCGGATCGGCCAGCGTGATGTTGCCTTCCTCGTCCTGGCTGGATTCCACGGACGCGGAGACATACGAGCCCGTCGTGTACATCCAGCCCGTGGTGTCGTAGTTCTCCTTGCCGTACGCGGTGCGGAGCACGGTGCCGTTCTCCAGGTACTCATAGTGCTCGCCCTCGATGCCGTAGGCCAGGATGTCGCGGAAATGCGTGTCCGTGGACAGCAGCTCAATGTACTTCAGCGCCGCGAGCTGCTTCTCCGCGCTGGATCCGGCGTTGACGGTATGCACGCCGCCCTGGACCGTCTGGCGGGACATGAACGGGCCGTCGTAGCGGCTCAGGTCCACCTTCAGGCCGCCCGCGTTGGACCAGCCCTTGTACCCGGTCCACGCCTGGCCGGAGCGCACGGACGCCAGCACGGTGAACGGGAGCGTCTCGGTCGTGGCCGCGTCGGGCGTGATGTAGCCGAGCGTGTACCACTCGTGCAGCAGGCGCAGGCGCGCCAGGTATTCGTCGTTCTCGTACCACGGGATGATCGTCGTTTCCGCGTCGGTGCCCACCGCGTAGTACGGGATCACCAGCGTGCGGCCCATGATCTGCTGCAGGAAGCCGTTGTAGTGCGTCAGGCCGCCGCGCGACAGGGGCAGGGGGTACTCGTCCGGGCGGTTCTCCTTGTAAGCCGCCAGGTACTGCTCAATGTCCTCAAACTTCATTTCGTCCGGCACGTCCATGCCGAGCGTGTCCTCATAATAGCCCACGTCGATGCGGAAGAAAATTTCCGCCGCCATGTCCTTCTTGACCGGCACGCCGTAAATGCGGCCATCGAAGGAGGTCGCCTCCCAGAACTTGTCCTCCATGGTGGCGTACAGGTCGGGCGTCTCCGCCGGGAGCAGGTCGGTCAGGTCGGCGAAGTAGCCTTCCAGCGCGTACTTGTCAAAGTTGACGTTGCTGCCGGGGTCGGCCATGGAGAGGTCCCACTCCGCGCCGGTCTGCATGTCCAGCGCGAGGTTTGTCTCGGTCATGAACTGCAGGTCCACAATCACGCCGATCTTCTCGGCGGAATACAGGTTGGCCGCCTCCACAATCTTCGCCAGATCGTTGGGCGCGTCCGACGGGCACACCGTTTTCCAGATGATCTTGACCGGTTCCTCCGCCAGCGCGGGCACGGCGGACAGCGAAAGCGAGGCAAGCATGGCAAGCGCCAGGAGCAGGGGAAGTACCTTTTTCATGCCGATTCCTCCTTATGATGTGGGTGTAATTATCCAAAACGGCCGATGCCGTTTGTTGCCTACCCCTTCACCGACCCGATGGTCAGCCCACTAACGAAATACCGCTGAAAGAACGGGTATGAGCACGCGATTGGCAGCACGATCACCATCACAATCGCCATGCGGATGGTCTCCGTGGGCATGCTGGCGGCCAGCGTGCCCGTGGCGGAGGCGTATTCCTCGCGCCGGGCGAGGAAATCGACATTCCGCTCAATGCTGATGAGCACGTATTGCAGCGGGTACAGCTCCTTGTGGTTCGTGGTGATGTACAGCATCGCCGTGTACCACGCGTTCCAGAAGTTGAACGTCAGGAACAGGCCGATGGTCGCGATGACGGGCAGGGAGATGGGCAGGACGAGCTGCCCGAAGATGCGGAGCTGCGACGCCCCGTCAATCTTGCCCGATTCGATGATCGAATCCGGGATGGTGGTCTGGAAAAACGTGCGCATGATGATGATGTACCACGGCGAGCACGCACCCAGCAGCACCAGCACGGCGTAGGTGTCCTTCAGGTGATAGATCTGCGTGTTAATCATGTAGCTGGCCACCAGTCCGCCGGAAAACAGCATCGGGATGAATACCAGCCAGGTATAGATTCCCTTGAAGAAATAGTTCGGCCGGGACAGCGCGTACCCCATGGTGCCGATCAGGAAGAGGCCCAGACAGGTGCCGATCCCCGTGATGCCGATGGAGTTGAGGAACGAACGGCCGATGTAGTCCCGGGACTGCCAAAGCTGCGCATACGCCGCGGTGGAATACTCCGCCGGAAAAAAGCTGTACCCGTTGTGCGCGATGGACGCCTCCGATGAAATCGAAATCATGAACACAAAGATCATCGGCAGGAAGGCCATCAGCGCCAGCAGAATGAACAGCACGCTGATCGCCGCGTTGCTCCACCCGGATACGCGGTTAAAGCGGGACAGGCTGTCCGTATGCGGCGTCCGCGCGGTTTTTCCGGCCATCGTGTCACCCTTTTTCCTTTCAGCATTATCCTGCCTAGGACCAGAACGATTTCATTACAAACCGGTGAACCCAGCAGAGAGCACGAGAGACCGCAGTCTCTCGTATGCAATCAGACCCAGCGGCATGTACGGTGGGTCGAAGGTCCCAGAACCAGTCCCGCAGGACTGGTGGCGGGATCATTTCCGGCAGTCCCGGCGCCGCCCGGAACGCCCGCAGGCGTTCAGGGGCCGGGCCTTCTCCCAGGACGATTTCTACGAAATCGTCCTGGGATCAAAACAATCCGCTCTCCGGGTCGATCCGCTTCACCACTTTGTTGGCGACCAGGATGGTGATGCAGCCGCACACGCTCTGCAAGAGACCGGTCGCGGAAGAGTAATTGAAGTTGTTCTGCTGCATCAGCGCCTTGTACACGTACACGTCCAGCGTCTGCGTCACATTCACCAGGGAGTTGGAGTCCCGGGGCACACGGAAAAACAATCCGAAGTCCGAGCTGAAAATGTGGCCCAGGTTCAGAATCAGCATGATGGAGATGATGGGCCGGAGCAGTGGCAGCGTGATGCCCTTGATCTGCTGCCACTTGCTCGCGCCATCGATCACCGCGCTCTCGTACAGGGCGCGGTCAATGCCCGTGATGGAGGCCATGTAGACGACCATGGAATAGCCGATCGTTTTCCAGGTGTTGACGAACACCAGAATGAACGGCCAGTATTTCGGTTCCAGATACCACATGATGCCCGTGCCGCCCCGCGCGCGGAGAAAGGTATTGATCAGCCCCTTGTCGGACGAGAGAAAGGCGAACACAAAATAGCTGACAACCACCCAGGAAAGAAAATGCGGCAGGAACATGGCCGTCTGGCAGGTTTTCGCCAGCTTCCGGGAGTGCATCTCCGTAATCATGATGGCCAGGGCGACCGGCAGCGTGACGCCGATGACGATGAAGATCACATTATAGCCCAGCGTGTTGCGCAGAATGTTGCCGATGTCCGGCGTCTTGAACAGAAATTCGAAATTCCGAAAGCCTACCCACTTGCTGTTGACAAACAGGCTGTAAATGAAGCCCTTGCCGGGCGCGAATTTATAGTTTTTGAAGGCAAAGACAATGCCGAAGAACGGCACATAGCAAAACGAGATGAACCACAGCACCGTGCAGAAGGAAAGGCCGGTCAGCTCCAGATCGTCCTTGGTAAACCGCCTGCGGCGCTTGCGGGCGCGGGGCAGGGGCGCTTGCTTTACGGACACGGCGCGTCTCACTTCCTCTCAGGGCCGGGGTAGCCATGGGGATAGGACCGTACTGATTATAGCACGGCGCACCGTTAAATACAAGCTATAGATAAACACATTGTACAAATTATTGAAAGCGAGAGGAATTGCTCATATTCCGTCGAAAGGACATTATGGTAAGCGGTGGGGATTTCTTGCGAAATCCCTTTATGGCTCGGAATCTTCGGTTCCTCGCCTCATTGACGGCGGCGCGGATTCGAAGAATCGGTCGCCATAAGAGGATTCCGTCAGGAATCCTTACCTCATCAGTACGTAACGCATGCAGGGGTGACGCGGCGATGGCCTCAGGTTGGATCATCGGAGTGGATGGCGGCGGAAGCCATACGGCCGCCGTGGCCGCGCGGGACGACGGCACGGTGCTGGCCGTGGCGCGCGGCGCGGGCATCAACTACTATAAAATCGGCATGGACCGCGCCCGCGAAAACCTGCGCCGCGTTGTGGAGAATCTGCAAGCGGCCTGCGGCGGCCCGTACGACGCGCTGTCGATCGGCATGTCCGCGCTGGACGCGGAGGCCAGGCCCGAAACCGTGCGCGACTTTGCCGGGGACGCGTTCCCGCCGGACAAAATCGACATGCAGTCCGACGCGTACACCGCGCTGATCGGCCTGACGCTGGGCAGCCCGGGCATGATTGTCATCTGCGGCACGGGCTCCATCCTGATGCTGCTGGACGAGGCCGGCGTCAGCCACGTGCGCGGCGGCTGGGGGCATCTGCTCTTTGACGCGGGCTCCGCCTTCCAGCTCGCGGTGGACGGGCTGTCCGCCGCCGCCGACGCGTGGGAGGGCCTTTCGCCGGCCACGGCGCTCTGCGCGGAGGCCGTCCGCGAGTTTGACCTGCACACGCCGCGCGCGCTGATCGAGCGGCTGTACGCGCCGGACTGCGCGCCGGGCCGCATCGCGCGCTTCGCCCAGAACGTGCTGGCGCTGGCGGAGGGCGGGGACGCCATGGCCTCGGCCATCGTGGACCGGCACATCGCGCACCTTGTGCGGCAGACCGCGTCGCTGCTGGCGGAGCACCCGCGCGTGCGGCAGGTGGGGCTGCACGGCGGGGTATTCCAGCACCACGCGCAGGTCCGGGACCGCTACGCGCGGCTGCTGGACGCGCGCGTTCCGGGCGTATCCGTCGGGATGCCACTGTACCCGCCGGAAATCGGCGCGCTGATCCACTGCTACAAAAAGCGCGGCGCGCTGGACGATGCGCTGCTCGCGCGGCTGGACGAGAGCTACCGGCAAGTCTATAATCAATAAGGAGAATGTCACGATGGAGGCACACGAGCAATACTTCGCCAGCCTGCTGGCAATCCTCGGGCGCGTTCTGCCCGAACAGCGGGACGCGATGGAGACGGCCGCGCGGCGCATCGCGGACTGCGCGGCGGCGGAGCGCATGGTCTACACGTTCGGCACGGGGCACGGGCATTTGCTCGCGCTGGAGCTGTTCTACCGCGCGGGCGGGCTGGTCCGCGTCTGCCCGATCCTGGACGAGCGGCTGATGCTGCACATTTCCGCCAGCGAGAGCACGGACTGGGAGCGGAAGCCAGGCATGGCCGCCGCGCTGCTGACGCGCTACCCGGTCGGCGCGGGGGACGTCCTTCTTTGCGTGTCCAACTCCGGCCGCAACACCGCGCCGGTGGAGCTGGCGGACGAGGCCCGAAAGCGCGGCGCGTACACCATCGCGCTGACCTCGCTTATGCACTCGCGGTCCGTCTCCGCGCGCAATCCGCTGGGGAAGCGGCTGTTCGAGGCGTGCGACCTGGTGCTGGACAACGGCGGTGTGCCCGGCGACGCGGTGTTTTCCGCGGGCGGCCGCATGGTCGGGCCCACGTCCACGGCGGTGGGCGCGGCCATCCTGCAGGCCATCGTGTGCCGCGTGGCGGAGATCGGCCAGGAGCGCGGCGCGGACCTCGGGTTTTACGCGTCCAGCAACATCGACGGGGGCGACGAGATCAACGCGCGGTATATTGAGGCTTTCCGGGGGGTAATTCCCGGATTGTAGGATGCTCCATCAAAAAGCCGAGGCTTTTTGATGGAGATGGAGCGAGGAGGATTCGGCCTGAAATGCTTTGGCATTTCCGGGCGGCCCGACGTACACGCCACCGGGCTTGATTTCACTCGGAGGCGGCTCACGCCCCTCCAAACCTCCCAGAAGGAGCGCGCCTATCATGATGAAAGCAGGCTGGGGCGCGGCGGACATGACGCCGCCGGTCGGCGTGGAGCTGGCCGGGTACGGGTATTACCTTGAGCGGCGGGCAACGCATGTGCGGGACCCGCTGTTCGCGCGCGCCGTCGCGTTTGAGTGTGACGGACTGCGGTATGCGATCGTCTGCTGCGACGTGCTGGGGCTGAGCGCGTCCCTCGTGTCCACGGTGCTGGCGCACCTGCGGGACCGGCACGGCGTGCCGAAGGAGCGCGCGATGATCGTCAGCATCCACACGCACACCGGGCCCGCGCTGAAGTACCACGAAGGCTGCGGCGAGGTAGACCCCGGCTATGCCGAATCGGCGGCCCGGCCGATTCAGGCGGCGTGCGACCGCGCCTTTTCCAACCTGGCCGTCGTGACCGGGCTGCGCGGCGGCTGCGCGCCGCTGGCGGAGCCGTTCGCGTATAACCGGACGAGCCCCGACGGGCCGGTGGACGGGCTTGTGCGCGCGTTCCGCATTGACAGAGTGTGCGCGAACCCCATCGCCATCGCGTCCTACGCCTGCCACCCGGTGACGCGCGGCCGGATCTCCGGCATCTCGGCCGACTACCCGGGGCAGGTGTGTACGCTGCTGGCCAAGTGCGGCCTGCTGCCCCTGTACCTGAACGGCCTGTGCGGGGACATCGACCCCGCGCCCTGCCCGAAGGAGGCGCGCGACGCGCGGTGCGAGGCGTTCGCGCGGGCCATCGTGGACGGCTTTACCGCTGCGCTCCGCCCCCTGCCCGTCACGGTGCGGGGTGGCCGCCTGGACTGGACGCTGCGCCTGCTCCCCGTCACGCGCGAGGACATCACCCAAACCGCGCGGGGCGCTGTGGCACGCGCCACGGACCCCGGCGCGCAAAGGGTCGCGCGGACATGGGAGGGCGAAATGCTCGCCCGCTTTGACGCGCTGCCGAAAGCGGAGGCGCTCTCCATCGCGTATCTGCGGCTGGGCGGCGTGCCCATCGTGGCGCTCCCGTTCGAGGGCTTTGTGCGCACGGGCGAGCTGATCCGCGCGGCGCTTCGCGACCCGCGCGCCCTGGTGCTCGGCTGCGCCGAAGAGCTGCTCGGCTACCTCCCGACCGACGACGACATCGACCGGGGGGCATACGCCGCGCTGGAATCCTCCTTCCTGTACAAGCGCCTGCCGCCGATGGCGGGCGAGGCGGAGCGGCTGGGCCGCGAGGTGGGCAGGATGCTTACGGAACAAAGGTAGCGATTTCTGGAGAACTCCCTTTATGGCGTGGATTCGGGAATCCCCGCCGCCACCAAAGAATACGACACAGTGAGGGGAAACACGTGCGCACCATCGATCAACAGAGCATACGAAGACAAAACATCGAGCGGATCTGGACACTGCTCACCGCGCAGAGCGCGCTGACGCGGCACGCGCTGGCGGAGGGCACGGGCCTGAGCCCGATGACGATCACCAACCTGGTGGACCACCTCAACCGCTGCCACGTGCTGGACTTCGCCACCCCGGACCGCCCCGGCCCGGACGGGCGGCGGGGCACCGGGCGCAAGGCGGACCTGATCTCCCTGTGTACATCGCGGCACGCGTGGCTGCTGCTGGACCTGACGGCGGTGCACTTTCACTTCCGCGCGCTGGCGCTGGACCTGTCCACGGTCTACGAGAGCGCGCCGTGGCCGTATGACAAGGACCGCGACTTCATCCTCAACCTGCGCGATTTCCTGCGCGAGGCGCGCGGCGTGATCGAAACGGCGCTCCGCGACCGGGAGATTCTCGGCGTCGCGGTGGTCGCGCCCGGCCCCTATGACGTGGCGAGCGATACGGTGGTCAACCAGCGCATTCCGGCGCTAAACGCGCTGCCGGTGAAAAAGCTGCTGCGCGAGGAGCTTGGGCAGTACGATTACTATGTGGACGAGGATGTCAAGTTCGCCGTCCGGGCGTACATGCCGCTGGCCACGCGGGCGGACTGCGAGGTGTTGTACTACGCCTATATCGGCGAAGGCGTCGGCGGCGCGACGATCCACGGCGGAAACGTGCTGCGCGGGTTGAACGCCGCCGCGGGCGATGTCGGGCAGCTCACGCTGGGCGACGGCACGAACTACGAGAGCAGGCTCTCCGTACGGGCGTTCGCGCGCGCCTGCGGGCTGGACGCGGCGGAGTTTGACAGCGAGAGCGATCTGCTGAGCCGCCTCGCCCTCCGCGCGGCGGACGACTTCCCCCGCTACCAGTGGGCGCTGCTTAACGCCGCCGACACGGTGGGGGACATGCTGTTCTCCGTCGTCTGGCTGCTGGACCCGTCGCACATCGTCATCGACTGCCGGTACGCCGCGCCGCACCAGGACCTGTTCACCGACCGCATCGGCATGCGCCTGGCCGCGCGGATGGCGGGCGCGGCCAGAAAGCCGCCGGCCTTGCTGTCCGTGCCGGGCGACACGGGCATCCTGCGCGGCGCGGCGCAGGTGCTCAGCCGCGAGTGGATCGCGCGCATTTCGTGAGGGTACAGGTATGAGCAAACGGCTTGGCATCTGGATGTGGGCGGACTTGCCCCTGCGGCACGGCGCGGAAAGGGCCTCCGCCGACTGCGCCTTCGCCGGGGTGACGGATATTTTCTTCCTGACGAAGGGGCTGAACGGCCGGGCCTCGTGCGCGCCCATCGGCGGCGTGCTCGGCGTGGCTGACCCGGACCGGGATTTGCTCCGGGAACTGCTGGACGCGGCCCACGCGCGGGGCATCCGCGTGCACGCGTGGCTGACCTCCGCGTCGGACGCGCTGTACAAGGCGGCGCACCCGGAAAGCGGCCTGGTGCACTTCACGCGCGGCCGCGACCGGGACATCGTGAGCATTGCGGATGAGGCGTACGCGCGCTACCTGGAGGGCTTTGTCGCGGCGCTCGTCCGGCAATACCCCGTGGACGGGCTGCACCTGGACTACATCCGCTACAACCACGCGGTGTACGGCTGGTCGGAGGACGACGCGCGCCGGTACGCGGACGCGGGCGCGGAGCCGGAACACCTGCGGCGACTGATGATCCGCACGTTTTTCGCGGACGCGCCGGAGCCGGAATGCCTGTTTGACGCCTACCGCGCCGGGGACGAAAGCGCAACCGCGTTTGCCAGGGTGCGGCGGCAGAATGTGCTGGCGTTTGCCCGCCGGATGACCGCCGCCGCGCGCGCGGAAAGGCCGTCCTTGTGTGTGAGCGCCGCGCTGATGCCGGAGGGTGCGTACGCCGACACCGCCTTCAGCGACGTGCACTACGGCCAGAATTACCGGGACGCTGCGGCGATGGTTGACCTCGCGCTGCCGATGGCGTACAGCCAGGCGTATGGGCAGGACGCCGCCTGGGTAGCGGAGGTCGCGCGCGGGACGGCAGCGTATGGTCTGCCGGTGCTGGTAGGCGTGCACGCCTATGAGGGCGGCACGGGGGAAACGCTCGCAAAAGACATGCGGGCCGTTTCGGCGCTGGACGCGCCGGTGGAGGGCGCGGCGCTTTTCCGCGCGGGCACCGTGGCGTTCGCGCGGGCGGAAGGGAAGCAGTTGCGCGTGCGAAACACGTTGGACGCGCCGATCACCGGTTTTCATGCGCAGGAGAGCGGCGCGGCGGTGCCGCTGCGCTTTGACGCGATCCCCCCGGGAGGCGAGGGCATGATTTCGCTGCCGGATGCGCCGCAAGACGCGCCGCAAAGTGCGCCGCTGGACGCATTACAAGACGCGCCGCTGTTCCTCCGCGCCTTCTCCGGGGAGGATGAGGCGCGCGTGTTTGTCGCGCCGTAAGCGCGCGGGGTGTGCCCGCATATTAGGGTTCGGATTGCTCACGGTGTCTTGGGCGCGCCAAGGGCAGGCGGACGGCCATTGGCCGCCCCTATGGCGGGATAGGACGCACGGGAGGGGCAACCGAACGGGCCGTAGGGGCGCGCATCGCGCGTCCGCCTTGTGATGCGTCAGGCTTGCCGCGCAACGACCGGCGCACGATGCGCCACCTAAGGCAGGATCTATTCGATGCTGGTATCATGAAACGTCCGGCAGGATACGCGGGGTACGAAAAGGCGTAACGATCCGCAAAAAACGAAGGCCCCACGGCCTTCGCTTTTTTATGTACCCTTTGAATCAGCCGCGTCAATACACGATCGGATACGGATACGGCGTCGGCCCCGGCTGCGTCTGGCACTCGGGGAACGGATATACTCCGCCAACCCTGCTCAGGTCATAGTGTTTGAGCGCGAAAAAATCCTGGTACATGTACTCCTGCAGGTAGAGCTCATTGCCCTCTATGTCGCACAGGACGCCCGAAGTGCCCGTGCCGTCCAGAAAGGAAACGCCGACCGGCCCGCCGACCAGGGTGCGGATGTTGACTTGCGATTGCATCGTAAACGCTCCTTCATGCCGAAAATGGAGGTTTTCCTCCGGCGGAGTGGCCTTTCCAGGACGGCGGCGCGGATTCGGAGAATCGGGCGCCATAGGAGGATTCCGCAAGGAATCCTCACCTCCGCTATGAATAGGATATGCGGCGCGCCGCCGGATGGGAAAGCCGCAGGCGTGCAAAGCAGCCGGAATAATTTGCCAAACTGCGCCGTTCTATTCATGTAAAAAACCGTGCAACATAGATGCGAAAGAGGTTCCGAATGAAAAAAATCGCCATGGTATGCGCCTGTCTGCTGCTGGTATTTTGCTCCGCCGCCGCCGGGGAAGGCGTGCCAGAGGATGTGCTGCATGACGCCATCATGACCCTGACCTGGGAGGACACGCAGGGGGAATGCTGGGTGGAAGGGCGCGTGGTATTGGGCACGGAAGAAACGGACGCCACCGCCGTGGTCTATGCCCAGGTGTCCTGCCAAAACTACGGCTTCCTGGCAGGTATCTTCACCGATACCGGCGGCGGGTTCGTCTACCCCGTGACGCTGATATTTGACAAGGGAGCGGGCGGCTACGCTCTGCGCGAGATCAAACGGCCGGAGGACGGCGAGCGCTATTGGCCCTCGCTGGAGGCGATGATGCCCAAGGCGTGCCTGGACCGCCTTGTGGAAAACGACACGGAAAACAGGGCGGAAATCAAGCGGCAGATGTACGCGCAGGCGCAGACATATTTGGATAGCATCGGGCGGACCGAGCGTGTGGGAGACTGGCGCGATCTGAACTTGCAACTGCCAGGGCTGCTGGTGACCGCCTCCAACCAGACCACCGCGTTTTCCCCGCCCTATCCGATGTGGGTCACGCAGAACGAGCAGGTGGAGTACGGCGAAAGATACGTTTACAAGTGCGCCTGGGAACCGGACGGCGCTAGTGGAGACTCGCAGACGTACACAACGCCCGGCGGCGGCACGCTGCTCTGCGACGGGACGACGGGCACACAGACGCTGACCAAAACCCGCCAAGCGGACGGCGCGGTCCTGGAAACCATCACGGCCCGCGCGGAACTGTACGACCTGTACGTGACCTACGCGGACGAATACGGAACAAAGGAATACCACTTCACATTCGACGGCCTGACGTATCACCAGCCCACAATTACGGAAAGCGGCGCGTGCCGCGTTAGCTATCCGGGGTTTGATGCCCGGTGCGGCGAATTGCCGGAATAGGACTGCAAACGGGCTTACAGTACGCCCAGATGCTCCAGCAGAATCTTCAGCCCGATGGCGATCAGAATCGCGCCGCCGAAGATTTCCGCCTTCTTCATCAGCTTCGCGCCAAACGCGCTGCCCACCGCCACGCCCACCAGGGACAGGAGGAACGTCGTCGCACCGATCATCAGCACGGACGGCACGATATTGACCGACAGAAACGCGAACGTGATGCCCACGGCCAGCGCGTCGATGCTCGTCGCCACGGCCAGGATGAACAGCTCCTTCAGGTCCAGCGCGCCCTCTTCTTCGGCTTCCCCGCCGCCGTGCAGGGCTTCCACGATCATCTTGCCGCCGATGAACGCGAGCAAGATGAACGCGATCCAGTGGTCATACGCGGTGATATACTGTTCAAACTGCCGCCCGAGCGCCCAGCCGATCAGCGGCATAACCGCCTGGAACCCGCCAAAGAACAGCGCGATGATCCCGGCCCGCCGCCAATTGACCCGCCGCATGGCCAGCCCCTTGCACAGCGACACCGCGAACGCATCCATCGAAAGCCCCACGGCGATCAGCAACAGTTCAATAATCCCCATAACCCGCACCCCTTTATTTTCGTTGCGTCACGCGGCAAAATATACCAAAAAAGACGCATGTACAGCGAAACCGCCGTACATGCGTCTCATCAATTAAGGCAGGCCAGGTCTTGCAGACCAGCGTGTTGGCATGCCGCGCAATGCGCCAATTACTCCCGCATGATGGGTGTACTATGCCATAAAACCCGGGCAATGTCAAGCTGCGGCGGCCCAAAAGGTTTACAACCGCGCCCGCGTTTGTTATACTTCGTGCTGGGCTCATGCCATATTCAAAAGGAGGGTTTTTCATGCCTCTTGTCAATTCCCGCGAGATGTTCAAAAAAGCGTACGAGGGCGGTTATGCCATCGGCGCGTTCAACGTGAACAACATGGAGATCGTGCAGGCGATCACCGAGGCCGCCAAGGCCGAAAACGCGCCGCTCATCCTGCAGGTGTCGTCCGGCGCGCGCAAATACGCCAAGCACGTCTACCTGATGAAGCTGATCGAGGCCGCCATCGAGGACACGGACCTGCCCATCGTCGTGCACCTGGACCACGGCGCGGATTTTGAACTCTGCAAGAGCTGCATTGACGGCGGCTTTACATCCGTTATGATTGATGGATCGCACCACGACTTTGAGGGGAACGTCGCGCTGACCCGCCGCGTGGTGGAGTACGCGCACGAGCGGAACGTCACCGTCGAGGGCGAGCTGGGCCGCCTCGCCGGCATCGAGGATGCCGTGAACGTGTCCGCGGACGACGCGCAGTTCACGGACCCCGACCAGGTCAAGGAATTCGTGGAGCGCACCGGCGTGGACAGCCTCGCCATCGCGATCGGCACCAGCCACGGCGCGTTCAAGTTCAAGGGCGAGCCGCGCCTGCGCTTTGACATCCTGGACAAGGTGTCCGAAAAGCTGCCGGGCTTCCCGATCGTGCTGCACGGCGCGTCGTCCGTCGTGCCGAAGTATGTCGAGATGATCAACCAGTACGGCGGCAGCATGCCCGGCGCGCAGGGCGTTCCGGAGGACATGCTCCGGCAGGCGGCGCGGTCCGCGGTCTGCAAAATCAACATCGACAGCGACCTGCGCCTGGCCTTCACGGGCGAACTGCGCAAGTACCTGACCGAGCATCCGGACGCCTTCGACCCCCGCGCGTACCTGACGCCCGTGCGCGACGGCCTGCGCGATCTGGTGCGGCATAAGATTGTTGAGGTTTTGGGGTGCGCGGGGAAGGCGTGATCTGACGCGTCAAAACTGTGGTTTTGACGCGGAGGAAGATTCGGCCGGAAAACATTGCGATGTTTTACGGGCGGCCTCAGGCAAACGTACAGATTCTGCCGCCAGTCCTGCGGGACTGGCTCGGAATCTGCGGCGGTCCGACGTACACGCCGCCGGGCCTGATTTCATTTGGAGGGACCTCACGCCCCTCCAAACCTCCCCAGGGTTTAGTAGCCCCCATGACCTTTCAATCACCCCCGACCCATCCTAACGACTTACGGAGGTTTCCCATGCGCCGTCTGTTTCCTGTCCTTATCGCCCTGTCGCTCCTGCTTGCGCCGGCCGCGCGCGCAGAGGATGATCTGTTCTGCTGGACGCTGACGCTCACGGGCAACGGCGCGATCATCCCTGCCGCCATCGCCCCGGTGGAGGACGGCGCGTTCGTCGCCGGCGAGACGATGGAGACGGGCGGCGTGTTCGGCCCAAGCTACGGCGGGCGCGACGCGTTTCTCCTGCGCGTGGACGGCGAGGGGAACGTCCTCTGGAAGCACCGGTACGGCGGCAGCGGCGACGACCTGTTCACGCATGTCGTCCCGACCGCGGACGGCGGCTGCGTCGCCATGGGCACCACCACCTCCACGGACCAGGACGCCCGGGCGTCGCGCGGGGGGATGGACGCGTTCCTCGTCCGCGTCTCCGCAGAAGGCGACCTGCTCTGGACCAAATGCCTGGGCGGCACGCTGGACGACCAACTGCTGGACATCGTGCTGACGGAGGACGGACAGTACTTCGTCTGCGGCCGCACCAAGAGCCGCAACGGCGACCTTGGCTCCAACCAGGGCGGCTGGGACGCCTGGGCCGCGCTGCTGTCCGATACGGACGGCAAACCGGTATGGGTGATGCGGTACGGCCAGAGCGGCGACGACGAGTTCAGCAAGGCGCTGCCCGCGCCGGACGGCTGGATGCTGCTGGGCGTGCTGGCCGAGCAGGAGGAGACCGCCTACGGCGAGATGACCTACCAGAGCCGGCCCATCGTGCTGATGCTGTCCAGCGCCCAGGAGGAACTGTGGCAGGTGACGCTGGGCGGCGTGGGGATCAACCAACTGCGCATGGCCATCCCGACGGACACCGGCTGGCTGTTCGCCGGGGAGACAAACTCGTCATCCGCGCTCATGCCGTCGGTGCGCGGCGGGCTGGACATCTGGGCGCTCTCCCTGCGGCAGAACAAGACGGTGGTCTGGCAAAAGACGTACGGCGGCTCCGCGGACGACCGCGCGGCGCTGGTGCGCTCCATGCCGGACGGCGGGTACGCGCTGCTGGGCGCGACGCGCTCGGACGACGGGCAGGTGACCGGCGCGCACGGCGATTGGGACGTGTGGCTGCTGAAGCTGAGCGCCACAGGATCGCTGGAATGGCAGCAGACGGTGGGCGGCAGCGGGTATTCCATGCCCGCCGGGCTGCTCACCACGGCGGACGGCGGTTTTCTCATCGCGGGGACAAGCCTCTCCCAGGATGGCGACATCGGCCGGCACGATACCGAGCGCACGGGGTTCCTCAGCCTGCTCGCGTCCAACGGCAACCTGATATGGACCCGGCAGGTCGGCGACGGCGCGGAATGCGCGCTGGTCGCGCTCGCGGCCAAGGACGGCGCGGGCTACGCGGTCGGCGGCGTTCTGGGCGCGGATGAAACCACGGAGGGGCTGTTTCTGGGCAGGCTGGCGATCGAAGGATTGACGGAGTGAGCGCACGGGGGACCGCGGCTCACGACCACCCACGGAATCCCCGGGGAGTCGAGGAGGGTTCGGCATTTTCCGCGCACACCGGAGGGGGCGTGCGTCTCGCGTCCGCGCCATTGTCGCGCGCGTGGGTATAATCATCCCATCCTCCCGCCTGCGCCCGCACCGAAATTGCCCGGCGCCGCGCGCATTTGGTTGCGCGCAATTTGACTATCATGCTATAATGTCCCTATTCTGAGGCAAGGATTTCAAATCCGCGCCGCCGCCCGGGCAAGGCGCGGAACCGAAACATCCGTGCCAACCCTCTCCTTGTACGCAACGCTTGGAGGTTTCATGGAGAATCATCAACGCGTGCCGGACGCCGTCGTGCGCCGCCTTCCGGGGTATTACAGGCACCTTCGCGAGCTGGAAGCGGAGGGTGTGCAGCGCCTGTCCTCGCAGGCGCTTGGCGAGCGCATGGGGCTGACGGCTTCCCAGATACGGCAGGACATCAACTGCTTCGGCGGCTTCGGCCAGCAGGGGT
Organism: Eubacteriales bacterium; assembly: GCA_031550535.1. Lineage (GTDB taxonomy): Bacteria > Bacillota > Clostridia > Christensenellales > Aristaeellaceae > Avichristensenella. The sequence goes on along the minus strand of JAVBOM010000001.1, from coordinate 56,193 downwards.
ACGGCTACCACGTGCCCACCCTGAAGCGCAGCATCGGGCAGATCCTGGGGATCGACCGGTCCCACCGCGTCGTCATCGTCGGCGCGGGCAACATCGGCAGCGCCGTCGCGCGCTATACCGCTTTCCGCAGCGAGGGCTTCCTGATCGCTGCGCTGTTTGACGTGGACCCCGCGCGCGCGGGGCAGACCGTCGGAGGCGCCCGGGTGTATCCGCTCGCGGAGCTTGCCGCGTACCTCGCGGAGCACGAGGTGGATATTTTGGTCCTCTCCACGCCCGCGGAAAGCGCGCAGGGCATTTTGGACATCGCCGCCGCCGCGCGCATTCCGGGCGTGTGGAATTTCGCCCCCGTGGACCTTACCGCGCCGGAATGGATGGAAATCGCCAACGTACATCTGAGCGACAGCCTGATGGCGCTCTCCTTCCGCCTGCATGAGCGCGAGGTGCACACGCAGCGGGAAGGCCAGTGGATTAAGGAGTAGAAGCGTGAACCAGTCGCAATCGCAAAAGCCGCGCCAGCCCCGAAGAAACGCCCCGCCGCCCCCGCCTGAGAAGCCGCGCCGCAAATTCCCTTTCTGGACCCTGCCGGTGATCGTGCTGTGCGCCTGCCTGCTGGCGGGCGCGTATGTCTATGCCGACGGGCAGCTCGCAAACTACGACAAGTTCAACGCCATGCGCGCCGCCATAGCGGGCGACACGATCTTCGGGCCCGTCTACGTGGACGGCGTGTCCCTGAACGGCCTGACCATGGAGCAGGCGCGGGAGGCCCTTTCCGCCCCGCGCGAGGAGGCAGCCCGGGCGTTTGCGGTGTATGTGACCGGCGGCGGCTCCACCTGGCGCATCTCGTCGGACGAGGTGCCGATGGAATGGAACACCGAGATCTTGCTGCAAAAGGCGTACATGATCGGCCGGGCGGGCTCCCTGGAGGATCGGTTCGCCCAGGTAAAGGGCATCACCGCGCCGGTGGAAATGCAGAGTGAATTTACGTATGACCGCGCCGCCGTGCGCAAGCTGACGGACGAAATCGCGCTGAAGCTGATTACCCCGAGCAAGGACGCGACGGTGGTCGCCTTTGACGTGGCGCAGCGGACGTTCACCTTTGAGGAAGAAACGCCCGGCCAGACCGTGGACCGGGAGAACCTCTACGCCTCCGTGATTGACGCGCTGGACCGTGGGCAGTACAGCAAGACGATCACGGCGGAAATCGTGCCCGTGGAGCCGCTGGTCACCCGCGCGACGCTGGAGCGAAACTACACGCGCATCGCGAGCTTCACCACCAACACCACCAAGGACGACAACCGCAACACGAACATCCGCCTCGCGGCAGACGCGCTCAACGGCAGGATGATCGAGGCGGGCGGCTCCCTCTCCTTCAACGAGACGACGGGCCAGCGCACGCGCGACAAGGGCTACAAGGAGGCCGGCGCCATTGAGAACGGGCGCACCATCCAGGAGGTCGGCGGCGGCGTGTGCCAGGTGTCCACCACGCTGTTCAACGCGCTGGCGCGCGCGGGCGGCGAGATCGTCAACCGCAAGCCGCACGCGTGGCCGTCCGACTACGTGCCTAGGGGCGAGGACGCGACGGTCGACTGGCCGAACCTGGATCTGGTCATGAAAAACCCGACCACCACGCCCATGTTCCTGACCGCCTGGTACGAGGACCGCACCATCACCGTCGAGGTGTACGGCCTGTCGCTGGGGGACGGCGTGTCGCTGGAACTGAAGTCCGACACCACCTACGAGAAAAAGCCCGACGAGGTCGTCTACACCTACAACGCGAACCTCGCGATCGGCACCACGAAGCTGCTGAAAAAGCCCCACACCGGCTACACCGTGGAGACATACAGGATACGCTCCGTGAACGGCCAGGAGGTCAGCCGCGAGCTATTCTATACCTCCAACTACCGCACGATAAACGAGGAGTATGAGTACAACGATGGAAAACCTCCCGCCACAAATTAGGGATTTTTTAATCCGCGCCAAGCGCGCCACCTACGCCGCCAAGGGGCAGGAATCGCCTCCGACCCGCCCGGGCGCGCACGATCTGCGCTACGAGGAGGGGGACTTTCAGTACCTGGATTCCTTCGTCGGCAGCGAACAATTCGCCGGGGAGGAAACCGTGTTCCACGGCGGCCATCCCATCTGGGCGATGAACTATTGCGGCCGGGTGACCGGCGAGGGCTTTGACGGCGATTTCCTGAAGGCCGCGCTGATGCGCGTGCCCGAGGACGCGCCCTTTCGCGGGCCGATCGAATACCAGGACGGCGCGTTTCTGTACTGCAACACATGCGCCGGTGACCCGCGCTGGTTTTTCGGGCGCGAGGAAATCTACCGCAGCGGCGTGAGCATCTTTGAGTGCGTCTACCACGGCGGGGCAATCGGATAACGGCAGCCGCGTGAACTGCGGTTCACGCGGTCTAAACTCCTTTCATGGCCAGGAATCCTTACCGTTCATCGGCAAAACCGCCGATACCGGGTTGAAATAAAAGGGCAATCGTTTTATAATGATTTACGAAAACGTTTTCGATCGCTTTTCTTGGAGCGATGAAAACCCAGAAAAGGAGTTGACCTCATGAAAGCGAAGCGGCTTTCCGCGCTCCTCCTCGCCCTGTGCATGCTCCTCTCCCTTTGCCAGGCCGCCGGCGCGGACATCAGCGGCGATTACGTGTATACGGTTGAGGACGGCTTTGCCACCATCACCGGGTACGAGGGCATGGGCGGCGATATCACCCTTCCGGACGAGCTGGGCGGCGCGCCGGTCCGCGCCGTGGCCGATTATGCCTTTGCGCGCAACGGCACGCTGACCTCCGTCGTCATACCGGAGGGCATCGAGTCGCTGGCCGAGTGCGCGTTCTTCGATTGCGTAAACCTGGCGACCGTCACCCTGCCGGACAGCCTGTCAGAAATCGCGTCCGATGCCTTCGCCATGTCCGCGGTGACGAAAATCATCATCAGCAAGGATCACCCGGTATACGCAGTGTACGGCGGCGTGCTATACGAAAAGAACGAAAGAATACTGCACACCTACCCCTACGGCAAGACCGATACATCCTTCGCGATTCCCGGGAACATCCGGTACATCGGCGCCGACGCGTTCTACGGCAACAAGGCGCTGACCTCCGTCACCTTCCCGGAAACCGTGCTGGAAATCGGCAATCTCGCCTTCGCGTACACCGAAAACATCAAAACGCTCTACATACCCGACAGCGTCACGCACATCTCCATCGACGCGTTTGAGGCCGCCAGCTTCCAGAGCTATGAGGTGTCCGATACCAACGAGTATCTGACGACGGCGGACGGCGTGCTGTACCACCCAACCAACAAAACCCTGCTGTACTACCCGCCCGGAAAGTTCGGCGCGCTCTATACCGTCCCGCCGGGCATCACGCGCATCGATAGCTGCGCGTTTGACGGCGCTTCCAACCTCATCACCGTCCATATTCCGGATACCGTGACATCCATCGGCGCGTTCGCGTTCTACAAAAGCTCGCTGGAGCACCTCGTCGTGCCTGGCAGCGTGACGGAAATCGGCGCGTACGCGTTTTCCAAGAGCACGATCAAGGAAATCACACTGCCGAAAACCCTCACCGAGATTTCGGACGGCTTGTTTGATTACTGCGACCTGGACAGCCTCACCATCCCGGACACGGTGACAAAAATCGGGTCGTTCGCGTTCTTCACGGTGTGGAACTTGACCACGGTGGTCATCCCGGAGGGCTGCACGTCCATCGGCGAGTACGCGTTCTACGAGTGCCGCGACCTGACGAGCGTGACGATTCCAAAAAGCGTGACGGAGATCGGGGATCACGCGTTTGACCTGTGCGAAAACCTGACGCTCTGGGTCGCGGAGGGGAGCTACGCGCAGGAATACGCGGAGGAGAACGGGCTGACGTTCTCGATTAAGCCGGACTGGCTGTAAGGCACACTGGGGCACCCGTCATGGACAACACCCCCTTCGCATACCGTAGCGAGGGGGGTGTTTTGATGCTTGCTTCCGTGCCATGGCGCATGATCGTTTGGGTGATTGCGGGGCTTGTGGCGCTGTATTTCCTCGGGTGGGAGGCGTTCGGCCCGCCGAGGAAGGCCCGGGCGCTACTCGTCAACGGCGTCAGCGGTCTGGCCGCCACCATCGGGTTTAACCTGGTCGCGGGGTTGTTCGGCGCGGGGGTGCAGATCAACCTGGCGCTGCTCGGCGCGTCCGTGCTGCTGGGCATCCCCGGCGCGGCGCTGGTGGGCACGCTGCAGTGGGTGCTGGGGTAGATACTGTCACCCTCTTGAAGGGTTCTAAGCATGAACGCCCTTCGGGAATTATCAAGGGGCCGCAGCCTCTTGATTTCAATCCGGCATCGGCGGCTCTGCCGACGAACGGATGAAAACCGTCAGGTTTTCTTTCCTTGCGTTCTATGCGATGGCGGCGTGATTTGAAAAATCAGGCGCCATGAAAGGATTGCGCAAGGAATCCTTACCTTGCCCGGAAAATCGTGAGATTTTCAGCGGAGGACGTTCCTTCTCGTCCCCCACGCATGAACCGAAGTTCATGCGTTTGTTACCTCACCCCCGATACACGATCTTCCGGATCGTTTCCACGGAGAGGCAGTACGCCTCCGCGAGGTGCTCGATGGACATCTTCTCCAGGTATTTGCGCCGGATCTCCTCGTTTCGCTGCTGAAAATACGTCCGCGCGCCGGATTCCTCGCCCCATTTTTTCGTTTCCTGGTCCGTCGGGAAGTACAGCGTCTCCCCGGCGGCGTATTTTTGCACCGCGCGAAGCAGCGCGTCCGGCAGAACGTCGCGCGCGTTTCGATACCGCATGGGGATCACCTCCCGCGTTACACCAATCGAAGTCAAAATCCGGTGCTACGCGTTGCCCGCGAGAAACGCCTCCACCGTCGGGTAGGACTCGACGGCCGCGCCGTGGGCTTCAATGGCGCTGACGAACGCGCGCTCCACAGCCTCCAGCCGTGCGCGGAAGGGCGCCAGGTCGCCCGCGTCAAACGCGCCGTACAGGTCCAGGTCATCGACGCCATACACCGGGCCGACGGCCGACACCTCATGCTGCAAATAGCAGCACCAGAGGAACGCGTTCACCGCGTCGCCCGCGTCGCACCAGTGGTACACCCTGCGCCACGTGTAGCTCATCTCCGCATACCACAGCGCCAGCTCGGAGAAATCCGGCGTGCCGGGACGCTTGCCCGTGGAATCCTCTTTCGCCGCGAGGAAATCCTTGGTGATCTTCACCATCCCATGGCACAGGCGGCGCAGTTCTTCCACGGTCTTTGCCCGCACAATCTGCTCGTACAACACCGTGAACCCCTCGGGGATCTCCGCCATAGCGCGCAGCGCCTTGATCTGGTCCGTTTGCCCGTGCGCAAAGTACGTCCGGTTCGCGAAGGCGACGGCGAGGGACAGCGTGTCGCACACATAGGCCGCCGAGGTGCGGGCCTCGCGGAGCGCGTCCTCAAACAGCAGCCCGCGCAGCGTCTCCGTCGCCACAGCCAGCCAGTCCTTGGCGCGCGACAGCATGAGCGCGGGGTTCATCAGGTTGGCGCGCAGCTTCGCCTGCAGGCTCAGGAACCGCTGCCGGTCCGCCTCGCTCCGCGCGTAGAGAATCTCCGCGTCGGCCAGGCACGTGGTGTTGTAGTCGCGCATGTCGGCCATTTTCTCCATGCGCTCCCAGTTCATGGGGAACAGGTCGTGCCCGATCCCATCGATGATGAAATCCCGCGCCAGGCCGTTGGACCGGCTGGTCGCCGGGATATAGAAGCTGATGCTGGTGGCTTCCAGGTCCTTCTCCAGCCGCAGCGCCGTGTGCGCCAGCAGCAGGCAGACATCCTCCGGGTAGTCGCTGCTGATCTTTTGAACCGCCCAGTCCGCCAGAAGCTCTCCCTTTTTCTTCATACTCATAATCAGATCCCCTTTCCGGTTCGGGCAAGCGCTTGCTCCGGCTTTATCATAGCATCCGGCCATACGGCGCACAATGCCGAGTTTGACTGAAACTGTTTTGCCCTCATGCCGCAAACGAAAAGGACCGCCGAATTTGCGGTTCGGCAGCCCTTGTCTGGAGTGATCTTGCCCGGCCCCCGAGGGGGGCGCGGCGTACGGCAAACGCATGAACCGCGGTTCACGCGTTTGGAAGGACGGGGAGGTAGGGATTTCTGCGAAATCCCCTCATGGCGCCCGATTTTTCAAATCAGCGCCGCCGTCAAGGATTTTCGTCCGTTCATCGGCAGAGCCGCTAATGCCGGACCCCAATCAAAGAACTGCGGTCCCTTGATAACCCCTTGAAAGGCTTTCGTGCGTTTGCCGTGGGGCGCGGTGAAAAGCGTCCTGTCTCCGCGCTACTCTCCCCGCCCTTCCCCGCTGACAATCACATCGCCCGCCGCCTCCACCGTCACGCCGTCCGTGCCCGGATACACATACACCGTATCCCCAGGCACAAACGCCACCCGTTCCTCGCCGCGCGCGAGCGACCCCTCGCACAGCGCCGTCAGGAACAGGAACCCGTCGCGCTGAGGCAGCGGCATGCTGCCCTCCACGCGCAGCCGGTCCAGCGTGAAGCGGGGGGTATCCAGGTAGCGCGTCACGCGGCCGCCCGGCACATCGCTCGTCTTGCCCCGCGTGGGCGTGAGCGCCACATCCGCGCGCGCCACGTCGCACGCCTTGTCCCAGTGCAGTGTCCGGGGTTTCCCGTCCGCGCCCAGGCGGCCCCAGTCCCAGAAACGGTACGTGGCGCTGCTGGACTGCTGAATCTCGTACAGCAGGATGCCCGGGCCGATGGCGTGCACCGTCCCGGCGGGGATGTACAGCGCGTCGCCGGGGTGCACGTCCACCCAGCGCAGATGGTCCTCAATTTCGCGGCCCGAAAGCGCGCGCACGTCCGTGCCCGGCGTCAGGCCGTAGACGAGCTTCGCGCCCGGCTCCGCTTCCAGGATCAGCCAAGCTTCCTCCTTGCCCAGGCCGTCCCCGTGGGCGGCGGCATACGCGTCGCCCGGGTGAACCTGCACGGACAGCGCCTCGCGCGCGTCCAGGAGCTTCAGCAGCAGCGGCAGCTCGCCCCCGGCCGCCCGGGTCAGCGTCCGCCCATCTCCGGTGCGGCTCTCCATGCCGGGCAGCGTGGACGCCTCCAGCGCCTCGCCGGTGCGGTCGTCCGGAATGTCCTTCCCAAAAACACGGCGCAGCGCGTCCCCGCCCCAGGGGGTTTCCACGCCGTGCCGATAGTAGGGTGTCAGTTTTTCCACGAACACTATTTTAACACCTCCGGCGACCAGAAATCCGCCCCGGACAGCAACGACAGCGTCACCACCGCCAGCGCACGGTCCTCCGTTGGGTGCAACAGCTCCAGCGTCAGCGATTCCTCGATGCCCTCCACCGGCTCCGCGAACCAGTACAGCGGCCTGCCGTCACTGACATACGTCGCGCCGACATTGACCAGCGTGCCCTGCGCGCCGTCCCAGATGACGAACGAGCCGGCCGTCGCGATCCACCGGAAGCGGCAGGACACGGCCGTCCCGTCCTCGGGACTCAAAAGCTCCACATCCAGCGGGAGGCCGGGCAGGGGCGAATACGGCTCCGAATACCGGTGCAGCGTTTCCAGCCACACGGTGCCAGCGTCCGTCTCCGCGGACAGGCGGCGCATGGTCACGGATTCGTCCGCCACGGACAGGAGGCCGGGCGTATACATCACGGCGATGGTGCCAAAGCCGCCGTTCTGCAGAAAGTCACCCCGCTGGTAGAGGACCCACGCCTCCCGGTCGGTCTCCGCCAGCAGGCCGCGCGCCACCAGCACGTCCGCCAGCGCCTCCACAAACGCCTCAAAGGCCGGGGAGAGCGCCCGCAGGTCCTCGCCGTTCAGGTAGGCGGCGTCCGAAGCCAGGGATACCCCCGGCAATAACAGGAGCGCCAGCAGCAACGCAAACCATCGTTTCATTTCTAAATCCCCCATTATTTCATAAACATTACAATGTCGGATACTTTTCGCTCCTCGCCGGACGCGGGCTGGTTGATGACCGCGCCGTCAAACCACAGCGTGGTGGAGCCGCCACCGTCCAGGTTGAAGGCGATGGACACGCCGTACTCCAGGAAAAGCCGCTGGAGCGTCGGCAAGTCGCAGCCCGCAGAGTACCCCTCGGACCGCCCATCCACCACGATGACCAGATAGTGCAGCGGGCCGAGCTGGCCGATGGCCGTGCGCGGCTCCAGGTAGCCCTCCCCGGAGCGGACGAGCGAGAAGTTCAGCCGCGTGGCCTTGCCGTTCCGGACCAGCGCGGGGCCGAATTCAAACGTGTGCAGCACGCCCTGGTCCATCAGTCCATCCGCGACGACGCCCTGCTTTTCCCGCCGGTCGGTCAGCACCGACAGATCTCCCTTCGCGTCCACGATCAGCAGATGCCGGGTCGAGTTCTGCTTGCGGAACAGCTCGCCGCCGCGGATGATGATGCCGTTGCCATGAAAGCCGTAGAAGTCCCCGTTGATGGCGAGCACCGGATCGTGCCGCGCCGCGATGTCGGACAGCACCTCCGTGCCCGCGCCGTATTCCTCGTGCGAAAAGGCGTAGGAGAACTGATCCGGACGGGCAAGCTGGATATCCGCGGCAAAATAGACAAAACCCTCCCGCTCATGGCGGGCTATTTTCACGGAAACGCCGTCCTTGTCATAGGACCACTCGCGCTGCGGCTCCGGTGTCACGGCCGGCGTGGCGGGCACGGCGGGCACGGCGGAGGCGCTTGGCGTCGGCGTTGGGTTCAGCGTGGACGTCGGGCGCAGCGTAGGCGTCGGGCGCGGCGTGGCGGCCGGCGACGGCAGAGACACGCTTTGCTCCGCCTTTTCCCCGCCCGGCTGTTCCGGGGTTTCATCCGGCAAACGGCTGCTCGCCGTCACCAGTGTCATCATGAGCACCGTCATCGCTGCGGCCAAAAACCAGCGCACCGGCCGCGCGCCTTCCCGCTGACCTTGCGGCAATCCATGTGCCCGCCTTTCTGATAAAGATCGCATAAAAAAACGAAATACGCAAGCCATTTCATCCCGCGGCAAGGCAGCTCATCCCCTTTTTCCACACCCTGCCGCGGTGGTCTTTCGATCAAAGTGGGGGAAATGTGTGAATTCTATGTCACGAAACGATCAATCAGGGGGCGCACCAGCGGTAAAAACCCTGATTTTGCTTGACAAGTGGTATAATCTATGTTACATCTTTTTTGTTGTAAATTTACCGGATCAATGGTAAAATTTGGATCGTGGGGGAACCCAGGGGAGGGAATGCTATGCCTGGCGACATCCAAATCACCTACCTGAAACACAGCGGGTTTGCCGTGCAGTCGGGGGAGACGCTCCTCGTGTTTGACGACGCGCAGGGCAAGCCCGCTGCCGGTGATTCCTTGCGCAACGGGCATGTCACGCGCGAGTTGATCGAATCCTTCCAGCGCACCATGTATTTTGTCAGCCACGCGCACGCGGACCACTTTGATCCTTCGATCTTCGATTACTACAACGCCGAGACCATCGTCTACTATATCTTTGGCGACGACCTGCCCGCTAAGTACAAGGGCTACCGGATGAGCCCGGGGGACACGCTGTCCGTCGGCGGCGCGACGATCACCGCGTACGCCTCCACGGACGAAGGCGTTTCGTTCCTCGTCCGGCTGAACGGCTGGAGCATTTTCCACGCCGGGGACCTGAACCTGTGGCACTGGCGCGAGCAGTCCACGCTCAAGGAGATCGAGCAGGCCGAGCGGGATTACCTGGCCGCCGTGGAACCGCTCGCGGGCGAAACGATCGACTTCGCCTTCTTCCCGGTCGATCCCCGCATGGGCGAACTGTACGACGCGGGCGCGGTGCACTTTTCCATGCACCTGAAGCCCCGTGTGATGATCCCGATGCACTGGTGGGACCGGCCCGACGTGGCGATGGAGTTCGCCCGGCGAAACCGCTCCAAGCGCACGGAGATCATCGCCCTGACCCGCCCGGGGGAAAGCATCACCGCCCAGAAGACGGATAACGGGGAGATCACCATCGACGTATAGGAGGCATCGCAATATGGCTTTCACATTCGCGCACAATAACTTCAACGTGGCCAACCTGGAAAAGAGCCTGGCATTCTATCAGGAGGCGCTGGGCCTTGTGGAATCGCGCCGCAAGGACGCGGCGGACGGCAGCTTCACGCTGGTGTTCCTGTCCGATGGCAAGACGCCGCACCTGCTGGAATTGACCTGGCTGAAGGATCATCCGGGGGCGTATGACCTGGGCGAGAACGAGATCCATCTGGCCCTGCGCGCGGACGATTTTGCCGCCGCGCACGCGAAGCACAAGGAAATGGGCTGCATCTGCTATGAAAACGAGAAGATGGGCATCTATTTCATCGAAGATCCCGACGGATACTGGATCGAAATCGTCCCCTGACGCGATGCTTTCCAATTATACCGCCGCCATCGAGGCGTTCGTTCCCGAGAACGAGCAGGAGGCCGGGGACCAGCGCGCGCTGCTGTGGTATCTGCGCCAATTCCCGGGCACGGTGCTGACAAGGGAAAACGAGATCGCCCACATCACCAGCTCCGGCTTTCTGATGAACCCCGCGAGGACCCGCTGCCTGATGGTCCACCACAACATCCGGGGTTGCTGGGCCTGGACCGGCGGCCACGCGGACGGGGACGCGGACCTGCTGGCCGTCGCCATCCGCGAGGCCACGGAGGAGACGGGCGCGCCGCGCGTGACGCCGCTGTCCCCGGCCATCGCTTCCATCGACATCCTGCCGGTATTCGGCCACGTGCGGCGCGGGCAGTATGTCAGCGCGCACCTGCACCTGTCCGTCGCGTACCTGCTCATCGTCCCGGATGACGCCCCCCTCACCATCAAGCCCGACGAGAACACCGGCGTCCGCTGGTTTGACATAGCGGACGTCCGCGCGCCGCTGTTTGACGCGCGGGACGAGGCGTTCTATCAAAAGCTCATCCGCAAAGCGAAACGCAGCGGTAGGGATTTCTGACGAAATCCCTATATGGCGCCCGATTCTCCGAATCCGCGCCGCCACCAAAAAGCGAGGTGCGTATGAATGTACTTTGCGATGGACGAACCCGGCCTGGACAAGCAGGAGCAGATCCGCGCGCTGCGCACACAGGATGAAAAATGGCGCGCGCTGGATGCCCTCGCGGGGGGCGCGGGCCTGGAAGGCGTACAAATCACCACCACGCTGTACGAAAAAACGCTCGGCCTTTCGCCCGATACCGTGCCGGACTTTATCCGCCAATACCGGCTCACCTACCACATCGGCGGGCTGTTCGACATCCTGACGGAGGACGGCCTGGACGCCCTGCACGCGGCGCTGGATACGGCGCTGCGCCGCGCGGCGCAAAACGGCTTCCATGACGTATCCCTGCACCCGCCGACGCTCCCTCCGGGCATGGCGCCCGCGCGCGGCTATGTGCGCGAGCGGTTCCAGGAAGCGATGGGCGCGTGGGTGCGCAGGTTCCGCTGGGAGGGTGTCACGCTGTCCGTGGAGAGCCATGTATACGCCCCGGCGTTCGTGTTCCAGGGCATGAGCGACTATCAGGACTTCATCCTGGGCGTGGACGGCCTGGGCGCGCTGATTGACATTTCCCACAACTGCTACGACGGCTATTCGGAAAACGACCTGCTGAACTGGATCGCGCCGCTGCCCATCACGGGCTTTCACATCAGCGACGCGGACCCGGCACTGCCCCTGGACCAGGGGACACACCTGCCGGTGGGAAGGGGCACGGTGGGCTTGCGCCGCTTTTTAGCCCCGTTCATCCGCCACCGGGAACTGTACGGCGCGCTGGAAATCAAGGCGCCGTATGACGATATCCGCTTCAGCGCGGAGCGGCTGCAGGGCTACCGTAAGACGCAAATGACATAGCCCGCCTTATTTGTTCATATGGCCTTCGCAAGTTTATTGCATTCTGGTGTCATTTTCCTGTTACTCTTCCGTCACACATTTGTGAAAGGTAGGTGTAACATGAAAAAGATACTGTGCGTAACCCTCACGCTGTTTCTGGTGTTGACGAGCATCGCCGCGCTGGCAAAGCCGCTCACCATCGACGACATCCGGGCGATGACTGGAAAGGAACTGAGCGATCTGCTCCAGTCCTACATGCGGAGCGACGGCAAGAACAATGGCAAGCCGTTGCCGCCGGCGGTGGTGGAATATTTCGCCCAGTTCGGGGTCGTGATAGAGAACAGCGCGACCAAGCGTGCCGCGGCTGGCGAGGATGGTTCAAAAATCGAATTTGGCGATGAGGACCATGTGGGGCCTATTGTACACTAAAAGGATAACCGTGAAACCCGCGCCGCTTCGGTGGCGCGGGTTTCGCTTTGCCTGCTTGTCTTATTTGTTCAAACGCGCTTCACAAGCTCACTGCATTCTGGAAACATTCTCCTGTTACGTTTGTCTTACCTCCTAAGAAAGGCGGGCGGAACATGAAAAAGGCAATAGGTTTGACCCTCGCGCTGGTGCTGGTCCTGATAAGTTTCGCCGCGCTAGCGAAAACGCTAACCGTGGATGACATCAGGGCCATGAGTGGAAAGGAACTGAGCGACCTGCTGCAATCCTACCTGCGCAGGGATGGAAAGAACTACGGCAAGCCGTGGCCGAAGGCGATGAAGGAGTACTTCGGCCAGTTTGGGACCGCGACGGTCAACCCGACGCCGACACCGGCGCCGACGGAAATACCGTACTGGCAGTTCTATAATTGAGTGTAAACGGTTCTTTGGGCAAAAAGTGGCTGCCGCGCGAACGCGGCGGCCACTCTCTTGTTTTGGGTGGGCGGGCACTACACCGACAGCCCTTCTCCCGCGCTCTCCTTGGCAAGCGCCTTCCTCTTTTCCCTGCGGTCGATTGCCTCCGCCCAGAGGAGGCAAATCGCGATGATGACAGACAGAAAGAGGAACGCGATCCAGGCCACGCGGTAGCTGCCCGTCGCGTCGAATACAGCGCCCATCGCGGGCACGGAAATCGACGGCGACAGCGTGGACACCATGGAGAAAAAGCTGAAGATGGTGGGGAAATCCTTCTCGCCAAAGTACCGGACAACCAGAATGGAAATCGGCACGGACACCGCGCAGCTCGCCATGCCGATGGAGACCGCGTACGCCCACGCCATCGCGGGCACCCGCGCCAGCAGCGCGAACACCGGAAAGGCCAGGCAGAAAAAGCACACCACGAGGCCGCCCGCCAGCGTGCCATACCGGTCGTACAAGGTGCCGAGGATGATTTTGCCGACCGTCAGGAAGATCATGAACACCGAAAAGACGGCGGAGACATACCCGGCGGAATATCCGAGGTCGCTCAGGTACGGCGCCGTGTGCGTGTTCGTGCCCCCGGCGAAGAAATTGATCAGAAAGAACGCGACGATCAGCAGCCACAGCTTGCCCGTGCGGAACGCTTCCCGCAGCGTCAGGCTTTTTGCCCGGGCATGCGCCGTGCCCTCCCTCGGCTTGTCCGGCGGAAAGGGCGCGAGGCCCATTTCCTCGGGGGTGTTTCTGACGAGCAGCGCGATCACCGGCAGCAGGATGGCGATGCCCAGCACGCCCATGAAGCGGTACGCCCACTGCCAGCCCGCCGCCTCGATCACCCACGTGACCACGGGCACCATGACAGCGCCGCCAAGGCCGCTTCCCGCGTACGCCAGGCCGGTGGCCAGCCCCTTCTTGCCATCAAACCACGCGCTGACCAGCACGCCGATGCTCATGAAGCTGATGCCGTTCACGAAAAGGCCGTTCACGAACGCGAGCGCGTAGAAATGCCACAGCTCCGTGGCGAAGGAATAGCCGATGGACACAAGGCCCACCATCAGCGCGCCCGCCATCATCACTTTTTTAGCGCCCATGCGCTGGATCGCCCGTCCATACAGGGGCATGACCAACGCGCCCGTCAGGGTGATGACGGTGCGGTACAGCGTGAACTGCCCGCGCGCGAACCCGAACGTATCGCAAATCGGCTTGACGAGCACGCTGTTCGTGCTGGTGAACATCCCCATCCCCAGCGCCGTGAGAACCACGCTGGCGAAGATAACGATCCAACCGTAAAAGACCTTGGAGGGATTGCGCAAGCGGATCGACTCCCTTGTGTTTTTCTTGGGTGCCTAGGCGCGGTAGCGAAGGAAGGGCGTGAACTAGATCGGGGAGCCTTCCGGGGTGCCCATGATGTAGCCCCTCAACTCACCATCCGGTGATACATCCAGGAGCAGCATTTTCCCGTTTAACGCTGCGAGAGGCAATAGCTCGCACATCTCGCCGTATGTGGTTTTTTCCCCAGTGATAGCCCCCAAGGCCACCATTTCGTAATCGCCTAACCCAGCCGCTGCGCCAAATGTGTATAGCGCAGCAGCATAGAACACCTCAACATCATCGCCCGCATCAATCAGCTGAATGGTGTATACCGGCGAATCCTGCGATTCCTCATGCGTTCTGAGAACGATGACGACGTTGCTCAGGACATACGCGTGCGCATATCCACCGCTTTCGAGCGGCATCGTGAAACTGTTCTCTTTATCCAAATAAAGCTGAATACGGAATTCCTCAATAAGCCGCAGCAGATTTGCCTCGAACGCCTTCACGGTAAGCCCCTTGTCCAAGAACGGGAAGTATACATCCTCATCCAATGGAATGACAAATCCGCCCTCCACGTCATACGGCGCATTCGTCTTGAATGCGAGAACCTCATGCCTGTTGATTACTTCATAGGATAGAGTATAGGCGCTATTCTCCGCTTCGTTTGCCGCGGCGATCACTGTCTCCATTGGTTCCATGGCATAGAGCAAACGCACCAACTCATCCATACGCACGGCCTCACCCGCCAGGTGAATCGCCTCTATCGCCATCGCGCAGGCTTCCCGAAACGCGTTTCCGTCCCCTGCCCTTGAAATGACTCGCATCCCAATGATTTCCCCGTCTTGCGCTTGGCTTGTCGACTCCAGATGAACGCTCAGCTCCCCCGCATTAAAAAAAACGTGTACCCACCGGCCATCTGAATACACAGGGGGTAACAGCACAGCCCCTTCAAAGTCAACCGCCTTTGCGTTCGCCTGTAGGGCCTCGAAATCCTCGTGGAACGATTCCACCGTCACCATCCTCAGTTCGCCCTTCGGGGGGATCGCTGTCGACTGCTCCGCCCCGGCAAGCGCGCTCATCGGTGCCACCATCAGAAGAACCGCCACCAGCACCCAGAGGGAAACCGCCCGTTTCGCGCGCACCGACATGCTCCACCTCACACCTTCTCCCGCCTCGCGGGTGTCCGGGCTGCCGCGCTCTTTGCGGCGATGACAGCACAAATAAGGGCGCTCCGCCAGCCCGGCGAAACGCCCCATCCCTTATGCTTCTTTTCCCACCAATTCCGTGATCGATGCCAGCGGCACGATCTCCTTCAGTTCGCTCGTCAAATCCAGATACCGTTCAAGCTGCTCGATCAGGTCGCCGATATCCTTCTGCGCGCGCGCCATCAGCGCCTCCGGGTTCAAGCCGTTCGCCGCGCAGGCGAGGATATACACGTGGCGCGGAGTCAGGCGGCAGACGCCGTAAATGACGCCCGAGCCCTCGTCCGGCAGCAGGTTCCCCACCGCCACGCGCAGGCGGTCGCGGCCGTAGCGCCAGATCTGGTCCAGATACGCATCCCCATGCTTCAACCGGAGCACGCAGCGACAGCACGGCGCGTCCAGCGCGATGGGAAGCTGCAGCACGGAAAGCCGCCTGCTCAGCACGGCTGAGCTCATGATCTGGCCATGCCACAGGGAATCCCAAAAGTCCAGCCGCATCTCCGGCAGCAGGACACCCAGGTTGCTACCTTCCATCATACATTACCTCCCATGCTATTTCGCCATCAGTGGCGGGGCATTCCTTACGGAATCCCTGGATGGCTCGGAATCTTCGGTTCCTCGCCGCGCCGGCAGCGGTATGCCCAGCTCCGCCGCGACGTCCACGAGCGTGTCCAGCGCCTTCACGATCTGCTCGGGCTTGTGCTCGGAGATCACGCAGAAGCGCAGACGGGCTTTGTTCTTTGGTACGGCGGGATACACCGCCGGGGGCACGAAGATGCCGCGCTCCCCGAGCGCCGTGGAGAGCAGGAACGCGTCCTCGTCCCGGCCGACCAGGATCGGGATGATGGCCGTCTCCATCGCCAGGCACGTGTTCAGGTTGCGCTTGTGCGCCTCCGCCAGGAACGCGCGGACGTTCGTGCGCATGTTCTCCATGATTTCCGGCTGCTCTTGCAGGCAGCGGATTGCGGCCAGCGTCGCGGCGGCCAGCGGCGGGGAAATGCCCACCGAGAACACGAACCCGGGCAGGTTGTACCGCAGATATTCGATCAGCGCGCGGCTGCCCGCGAGATACCCGCCGCACGTGCCGAGTCCCTTGGATAGCGTTCCCATTTTGATGTCAATGTCGTCATGCTTCAGGTCAAAATATTCGTCGACGCCGCCGCCGGTCTTGCCGATGACACACGCGGAGTGCGCCTCGTCCACCATCAGGAAGCAGCCGTACTTCTTTTTCAGCTCCACAACCTTGGGGATGGGGGCGATATCCCCGTCCATGCTGTACACGCCCTCCACGATGATCAAGACCTTCCGGTACTTGGACCGCTGGGCGCGCAGAATGGATTCCAACGCCTCCATGTCGTTGTGGGGAAAGGGCTTGCTCGTCGCGCCGGACAGGCGGCACCCCTCCTGCACGGAGTTGTGCGAGATCGCGTCGTAGACGATCAGGTCGTCCTTGCCGCAGAAGTTGCCCACGACCGTGACGTTCGTGGAGTGCCCGCCGACGAGCACCAGCGCGGCCTCCGCGTGCTTCCACCGGGCAAGCTCGCGCTCCAGCTCCTGGTGAATCGGCTTTTCGCCCGCCAGCAGACGGCTACCGCTGGCCGATGTGCCGTACTTGTCGATCGCGGCCTTGGCGGCCTCCATGGTCTCCTTGCGGCCGGACATGCCCACGTAGTTGTAGGAGCCGAAGTTCAGCACCTCGCGCCCTTCCATGATGGAGGTGTCCATCAGGGGCGAATCGTGCGCGACGAAGTACGGGTTTTTCTGGCCCTCCATGCCCGCCAGCCGCTGGGCGAATGCCTGCCATTCCGGCGTATCCTCAAAGCGCGTGATGGGCTCGACGGTCACGCCTTCCTCGCGCTTCACCTCGGACTCATACGGCCCCTGGCCGCGCATGCGCGCGTAAATCAGCCCCGACACGTCACTGACGCTCGTGCAGCGCATGTACTCCTCGGCCGGGATGGTGATGCCGAATACCTCTTCGATTTTCAGCGACACGCCCAGGCTCTGCAGGCTGTCCCCGCCCAGGTCGTCGATGAAGTGCGCGTCGTCGCCGATGGAGCCGGGGTCCATCTCCAGCACCTCGGCAAACGTCTGCCGCACCTTCTGGCGGATTTCCTCCATCTGCAGGTCGTCCGCCGAGCGGTTCGGCTCCGGCAGCGCCTCGGCCTTCTGCACCGGTTCTTCCTTGGAGACGCCGGCGGCCGTCAGCAGGCGGTAGGCGATGTGGTGCTGGGCGATCTGCTCGCGCAGGAGGTTGCGCTTGACCTTGATGCCGTTGACGAACGGCAGCGCC
This sequence comes from Eubacteriales bacterium, assembly GCA_031550535.1. GTDB lineage: Bacteria > Bacillota > Clostridia > Christensenellales > Aristaeellaceae > Avichristensenella. Next base: position 38,643 of record JAVBOM010000001.1, on the reverse strand, counting down.
TCGGGCGTCGCCACGATGCGCTGCACGCGCTTGATGGGCGACAGGCCCCGGTTGCGCTGCTGCACAAGGCGGGCAAGCTCCATCAGGAACGGCTCGTCGCCGTAGCGCGCGCCGACATTCAGCACCAGCGTCGTGATGTCGTAGGGGGACTCGCCCTCCTTCGTGCCCAGCACGGACAGCTCGTCCACGCCGTCCAGGCCAGCGAACACGTCCTCTAGCTCGTCCGGGTACACGTTCTCGCCCGATTCGCCGATGATGACGTCCTTCGTGCGGCCCTCCACGTACATGCGGCCCTTTTTGCCCAGGCGCACGACATCGCCCGTCTCGTACCAGCCGTCCTCGTCCAAATCGGGCGGGCAAATTTCGCCGTCGATCAGCCGGGCGGTGTGCATGCCCTCCGTACGGATGAGCAGCTCGCCGCGGTTCGGGTCCTCGCCGTCCGGACGAACTTTATATTCCGTGATCGGCAGCGGCCAGCCGACACTGCCCGTCAGCCGGCTTTTCAGCGACAGGTTCAGCTCCACCGACGTGATGCCGACCTCGGTCATGCCGAAGCCGACCGCGACGGGATACCCCAGCGTGTTGACGAGCTTCAGATGCTCCGCCGGGGCGTGCGTGCCGCCGACGACCAGGACGCCGAGCGAATCGCCGAAGAGGTTTCCGTTGACGCTGTGAAACAGCTTTTTCGCCAGCGACAGCCCCATCTTGGGGGAGATGCGCTGCGCAGCCATCGACACGCCGGACATCGCCTTAAACGCCACCCGCTTCCCGCGCGGCTCCTTGGCGATGCGCTTTCTCAGCGTGACGGACAGGTTGTTCACCAGCAGCGGTACCGCGAGCACGATGTTCACGCCGGTCTTTCGGCACGTGTCCAGGATGGTCGTGGGCGCGCGGTCCTTCAGATACACCTGCCGGTAGCCCTGGAACGTGGTCCACACCATGTTGGTAATCAGCCCGAAAATGTGGTTCAGCGGCAGGAAGCACAGCACCGCGCGCTGACCCAGCTTTTCCTGGGTGGCCGGGTGCTTGCGCTGCGCCTCCATGACGCCCAGCGCCTGCTTGCAGATGGCATGTCCGTTATACACGTACACGCGGGACGTGGCCGTCGTGCCGGACGTGCACAGCGCGAGCCGGTCCGCCCAATGGGGCTGGTACGCGGGGGAGGGGGCGTCCGCCGTGAGCAGCGCCTCCGGCGGCTCCTGCCGGACGGAGGGGGGCAGGCCGCGCTTGCGCCGGGCGATCAGCGCGGTCGCGCCGGACTGGCGCAGCAGGTGCCAGGTGGGCGCGTCGTCCAGCGAAGGGTCGATCAGCACGGGTTGCCGCCCGGCGGCGAGGAGGCCCCACAGCAGCATCGGCCACTCCGGGCACGTATCCACGGCGATGCCGACCCAGCCGCCCGCCTCGCCGAAGCCGGATGCCTCGATCCGCTCCGCGCACGCGAGCGCGCGGTCATGCATCTCGCCATACGTATAGCGCCTTTCCTCATCCCCGTCCAGCCACACGGCGGCGGGCAGATCGCGGTCCTCGCAGGCGATTTCAAAAAAGGCGCGCAGGGTCATGTCCTGTTCAAGAAGTGCGCATTTCTCGCTTCTTGTCATTTCTACCTCCTGGAGCTTGGTCGGGGGAACCCCGGCGGTCCGTGGTTCCCGGGCGCCTGTGCGCGTTTCATGTGCGGTATGGGGGGCCGTTTCCGTCAATCAATAAGGGCAAATAAAAGAGGCTGAAACGCGGCTTTTGTGACGGTGCGCGCCACGCGGCTGGCGCGATCAATTTTTCCGGCCGCTTACGCCATAATACAGGGCAAGAATGCGGAAAAAAAGCCGGCCGGGGAGCAGATCGTGCAGCACGGTGGCGAGCCGTTGGTCGGGGCGCGCGACAGCCACCCGCATGGGCGGACGGCGGCGCGACAGGGTGCGGGAGACGGCGCGGGCCACCCGCGCGGGGTGCATGCCGGAAGCCTCGTCGCGGCGGATGCGCCCGGTCGCGCGCTCGTACCGCGCGCGGTAGGGGGAGTCGTCCCTCTGGGCGGCGGCGGAGCGTTTCCGGTACGCGTCCGAGCCATTTTTGCAATCGCCCGGCTCCATCAATGTGACGGAGACGCCGAACGGGCGCGCCTCCATCGCCAGCGCCTCGCTCCAGCCCTCCACCGCGTGCTTGGACGCGGTGTACGCGCCCTGGAACGGAACGGCCAAAAGGCCGTTGATGGAGGAAAACTGGACGATACGCCCGCCGCCTTGCGTCCGCATCGCGGGGAGGACGGCCTGGGTCACGCGCGCCATGCCCAGAAAGTTGGTTTCCAGCACCGCGCGCAGTTCGTCGACGGTGGTTTCCTCGCACGAGCCGAGCGTCAGGAACGCGGCGCAGTTGACCAGGGCGTCGATGCGGCCCGCCTCGCGGAGCACGTGGTCCACGGCAGCCTGAACGGACGCGCCGTCCGTCACGTCCAGCGCCACGGGGAGACAGCCTTCGGGCGCGGCCCTGCCGCCCGCGAACGCGCGCGCGCCCGCGTATGTCACGAACCCGTCGGCCGCGAGCCGCCTCGCCACCTCGGCCCCAAGGCCGGACGAGGCCCCGACCACCAGCGCCACGCGCGCCAACGCCACGCCCCCTTTTTCAACGTGTTCCGAACCTTTTCAGAACACTGGGTTACAACCACACATTATACGATAAAGGGCGGGATTGCGCAAATGGTTCTTTTCCTGTATTATAGGGAAGAGGTAGGGATTCCTGCGGAATCCCCTTATGGCGCCCGATTCTTCGAATCAGCTCCGCCATCGAGGTAGGGATTCCTGCGGAATCCCCTTATGGCGCCCGATTCTTCGAATCAGCTCCGCCATCGAAGAAATAGCGGCGTCCTGCGCCGATTCTGTTGAAAGAAGGGAACACATTGCACCCGACGGACGAACCCGCCCCGATCCGCGCGGTCGTCAGCGACATGGACGATACGCTGCTGAACGAGCACCACCAAATGACCGACCGCACCATCGCGACGCTGCGCCGCCTTGTGGCGCAAGGGGTGAAGGTGATCTTCGCCTCCGGCAGAAGCGCCGCCGCCATGCGGCCGTATGTGCGGCAGGTCGGCACGCCCGGCCCGATCATCGCCGCGAACGGCGCGCAGATCGTGGACCCCATCACAAACGAAATCCTCTCGTCCGACGAGATTCCGCTGGCGCTGGCGAAGGACGTGCTGCGCTGGCTGGAGGCCAAGGGCGTGTACGCGCAGTATTACGACGGCGACGACTGGTTCTACGCCGCGCCGCATCACCTGGCGGACGAGTACAGCGCGTCCAGCGGTGTGGTCGGCACGCTCGCGGGCATGCCGCTGTACGAGCACATCCAGCGGCCCTCGGCCAAGCTGCTCGGCATCGACACGCCGGAGCGCGCGCGGGAGATCATTCAGGAGAGCCACGCGGTGTTCGGCGACCGGCTGTGCTTCACCACCAGCAAGCCGTTCTTTGTGGAGATCAGCACCCCGGCGGCGACGAAGGGCAACGCCCTGAAAAAGCTGGCCGGGATGATCGGCCTTGCGCCGGGGACGACGCTGTGCTGCGGGGATTCGCTCAACGACCTGACGATGCTCGCGTGGTCCACGCGGCCCGTCGCCGTTGGCAACGCGCGGCCGGAGGTAAAGGAAATCGCCTGGCGCATCGCCGGGGAGGCGCGCCGGGATGGGATCGCCATTCTGCTAGACGAATTGATTCCGGAGGGGACACCATGCTGATCAACGAAGCCAAGCTGGTGGAGGCGCTCAGCCTGACCACCTTTGTACCGACCCGAAAGACGGAGCTCTCGTTCGAGTCCTCCGACCAGAACCGCCCGGGGCTGCAGTTCTCCGGCTACTTCAGCTTTTTCGCGCACGAGCGGATGCAGATTCTCGGCCGCGCGGAGATGACCTACCTGGACACGCTGCCCGGGGACGTGCGCGCGGCGCGCCTTGCCGAGTATTTCAGCTACGACATGCCGTGCCTGATCATCTGCCGGGAGATCGAGTGCCCGGAGGACATGATGGCGCTGGCGCGCGAGCGGGACATCCCGATTTACGGCTCCCGGATGTACACGACGCGGTTTGAGGCCATGGCGATCCTGTACATCAACCGCATGCTGGCCCCGCGCGAGACGATCCACGGCGTGCTGATCGACGTGCACGGCGTGGGCATCCTGCTGACAGGCGATTCCGGCGTGGGCAAGAGCGAGTCGGCGCTGGAACTGATCAAGCGCGGGCACCAGCTCGTCGCGGACGACGTGGTCGAGGTGACGCGCGTGAGCGACGCCCGCCTGACCGGCGAATCGCCGGACATGGTGCGCCACTTCATGGAGATTCGCGGCATCGGCATCATCGATATCCGGATGATGTTCGGCATCGGCGCGGTCATCCGCTCCAAGACCATCGACGTGGTGATCCACCTGGAGCACTGGGTCAAGGAGCGGGAGTACGACCGCCTGGGCATGGTGGAGGAGACGACCGAGATCCTCGGCGTCAAGATTCCGTATGTCCTGCTGCCGGTGAAGCCCGGGCGCAACCTGGCGATCGTCATTGAGGTCGCCGCGCGCAACCACCAGCTTCGCCGCCTGGGCTACAACGCGGCGGAGGCGCTGGATAACCGCCTGATGGAGATGGCACGGGGAGGGGCGCAACCATGGTAACGGTTGGCATTGATCTGGGGGGAACAAACATCGCGGCGGGCGTGGTGACGGAAACGGGCGAAATACTGGCCCACCGCCAGCGGCGTACAGCGCCGGAGCGGCCGTATGCGGAGGTCATCCACGACATGGCGATGGCCGCCAAAGACGCCGTGAAGGCGGCAGGGATAACGATGGCGGACGTATCGTCCGTGGGCGTCGGCGTGCCGGGGTTTTACGACAAGAAAACCGGGGTCGTCGTGTTCTGCACGAACCTGGGCTGGCACGACGTGCCACTCGCGGACGAACTGCACAAGTACATCGACGTGCCGGTTTATGGCGACAACGACGCGACCGTCGCCGGGTTTGCCGAGGCGGTCTGCGGCGGGAGCCGGGGCGTGTCCGACAGCGTGTTCCTCACGCTGGGCACGGGCTTTGGCGGCGGCATTGTGGTCGGCGGGAAAATCTGGTCCGGCGCGCACGGCGTGGCGGGCGAGCTGGGCCACATCATGTACAAGCAGGACGGCATCCTGTGCACGTGCGGCGCGCGCGGGTGCCTGGAGCGGTACGCGTCCGCCACGGCGCTGATCCGCATCGGCAAGGAAGCGCTGGCGCGCCACCCGGACAGCATCCTGGCCGAGACGCCTGCGGACAAGTTCAACGCCAAGACGGTGATCGACGCCGCGCGCAAGGCGGACCTGGCGGCGGTGGAGGCGTTTGACGAGTACACGACGCACCTGGCCAACGGCATCATCACCATTATCAGCTTCCTGGACCCGGCGCTGATCGTGCTGGGCGGCGGCGTGTCCCGCGCCGGGGAGTTTCTGCTGAAGCCCGTGCGGCGCAAGGTGGAGGAAGGCAAGTTCTTCAAGAGCCTGCCCGCGAGCGAAGTGGTGCTGGCGGAACTGGGCAACGACGCGGGCATCATCGGCGCGGCGATGCTCCACCGGGCGTAGGCGTGCGTACAAACGGTATCGGCGCGGCCATCGCGGCGGTGCATGCCTTGCCGGACGGCGCTGCCGGACAATTTGACGCGTTCCACACGCTGCTGCTGGACTGGAACGCGCGCATGGACCTGACCGCCGTCCCGGAGGGGGAAATGCTGCAAAAGCATTACCTCGACGCGCTGACGGCGGTCGATCTTTTGCCCCATGGCGCGCGCGCGGTGGATGTGGGCACGGGCGCGGGCTTCCCGGGCGTGCCGCTGCTGCTGGCGCGGCCGGACCTCTCGATGGTGCTGCTGGACGCGCGGCGCAAGCGGGTGGATTTTCTGTCGGCGGCGCTGATGGCGCTGGGATTGGACTCGGGCCGCGCGGAGGCGGTGCACGCCCGCGCGGAGGACTTCGCGCGCGCGGAGCGGACGGCATTTGACGTGGCCGTCAGCCGGGCCGTGGCGGCGCTGCCGCTTCTGTTGGAGTGGATGCTGCCGCTGGTGCGCGTGGGCGGGCGGTGCGTCGTATGGAAGGGGCCGGGGGCGGCGGAGGAAGTTGAGGAGGCGCGGCGGATCGCGCCGCTGCTGGGCGGCGGGGAAGTGCGCGCCGTGGACGCGGCGGTGCCGGGCGGCGGCGAGGGGCACGTGCTGGTCATTGTGGAGAAGGCGGGGGAGACGGACGCGAGGTTTCCGCGAAGGGGCGCGGCGGCGAAGAAGGGGTTGTAGGGGAAGAACGACAGGACACTGTCACACAAAAAAGGAGGGCTCGCCGTTATATGGACAAAGACTCATGGGTTAGTCAAACTCAGATAAATAACGCCTCTCAGGAAACGGAGCGAGTTATTAGAGCCTTAGTTTCTGAAATATTGCGTATCTTTGATTACGACCCTTTTTCGGGATTCATCCAGGGGAAATCCCTCTCTATCGTTCTTGATATAAGTCTTCCATGTCCGCAATGCTGTTCTAAAACACACAATAAAGCGCAAAAATTCGATTATATTGTCTACCTTAACTCAACTCCAGATAAACACGGCCAAATGCTATATCAACTAGCTCATGAAATGACCCATTTCTTCATGTGCAACAGTCCTGATGATGAAAAGTATAGATGGATTGCCGAGGTTCTGTGTGCATCTGCTTCTCTCTTCGCCTTGAAAAATCTATCTCCTGATGTAAAGTCATCAATTTTTAAGGGTAATGAAAGCTGTTTTGATAAATACCTACAGAATCATCTTATTCAATATGATCCAGACAAAACCAATACACCGAATAAGCTCTTACTTGCTTATTCTGATACGCTTGAAGATCAATACTGTGAGCGTAGATTTCGCAACAATCGTCTTGCGTTTTGGATTTATGAAGAAATGGAGCACAAGACACAGGGATGGTCTGCTGTACCCATTATTGTGCAAATGAGTTTCAGGGACAATCCTTCGAGCAAAGGTTTTCTGGAGCGATGGCGTTCATCATGTATTACCGATGAACAGCGCACGTTCGTATCAAAACTCATCAACTTATTCTATCCCACCGCGAGATAGAATCAGGGGTGACTGCAGAGAATCAAAAAACAGGGGCGGCACCCTTTGGCCCCGCCCCTGTCTCTTATCGATTATTCCCCCAGCATCCCCAGCCGTTCCTCCATCGCCGACAAGTATGCCTTCGCCACGTCACTGCCGCCCCCCGGCACGCCGACGATCGGCTCGCCGACCATGCGGCCCTGGCTATCCACAAAGATGGTGGTGGGGATGGCGTTGATGTAGGAGAGGAAGCCTTCTTCCATCTCCTTGGACGGGATGACGACCTCGTACTTCACGCCGGTTTTTTCAAGGATCAACTCAGCGGTTTCCGGGTCGTCCGCGCCGTCGGTGCAGACGCTGATGAGGTTCACGCCCTCGGGCAGCGATTCGTAGACCTTCTGCAATTCCGGCATCTCGGAGACACACGGGTTGCACCACGTGGCCCAGACGTTGATGGCGGTCAGCTTGTACCCGCTGAACACGCCCGCGTCGATCGGCTCGCCCGCGAGCGTCACGGAATCAAACGCGATTTCGCCGCCCATGCGCCCCAGGCTCTTGATGCCCGTCAAGGTGAGGTCTTTCTCAATCTCGCCCACGGCGGCCAGGATCGCGGCAAACGGCTCCATATCCTCCTCCGGGAGGTCCGTCACATCGCCACTTTCAAAATAGAGCAGCGTATAGACGGTGCCTTCCGCCTCGCCCAGCGCCTTCTCCTTGGGATACAGCGCGCGCAGATCCTGATAGTACTGTTTGAGCGCGCTGTCCGCGCCCTGGTCCTCCGCCAGAATCAGGCAGACAGGAATCTGTTCCGCGTTCAGCTTCTCAATGAGGTCCTTCTGCTCCTGGGTGTAATCGGTCGCGTCCTCCGGCATGGCTTCGATGCTCTCCATGAGCTGGTCCAGGATGCGCTGGCCTTCCGCTGAAATGTAGCTGACATCCAGGCCGAACTCGTAGTTGGCCAGGAACAGGTTTTCCGTCTCATACGCGGCGGTGTACCAGACCTCCGGCAGCGTGAAGCGCACACCGGTATACGGATCGTCGAACACGCGGAGCGCGGCTTCATCGGCGGCCACCGGCGCCGGGGCCGCTTCGGGCGACGCAAACGCGCAGCCGGTTAGGAGGGATAGCACCAACGCGCAGATCGCGAGAAACCTTGTCGCTCTTTTTCTCATTTCTTTCTCCCTTCCGAAGTGGCGCTGATTTACAAAATCAGGCGCCATACTATGCGGCGGTCGCTGAAACATATCCCCATAAAAAAACCGCGCAACACGCGCGTGCAGGCGGAGCAAAAAGCCAGGGTCCATTTCAGCCAACGTCGCGTCGCCATCCGCCTGAGGTAGGGATTTTTACGAAAGCCCCTTGGTATTGTCGCGCTGGCCCTTCTGGCCATCGCTCTGTACCTCGGCGCGCCTTCGGGTCGCTGTATCCGCCGCCCCTCGGCATTGTCGCGCTGTGCGCATTCGCGCCCATCACTTTGTGCCGCAGGGCACCTTCGGGTCGCTTCATCGCCCACTGGGCGCGCTTCCCTCCGGTGTTGGCGGCGCTTCCCTCCGGTGCCCCTCATGACCCCCGTTTTCTAAATCAGCGCCGCCATCATTGTAACCGCCCACCGCATAAAACGCAATAGTTTCTTTTGAAAACCATATGGATGGAGAAGATCACTCCGGCGCGGCGCCCTCCCGCGCGCGGGTGATTTTCCTGTTGACGGCGTAGATGGAGTAGCCCGCGACCAGCAGGGTCATCGGGTCGCCCAGCGCGAATACGAGCCAATACAGCACCGTGAAATCCAGAAAAAAGATGCCCAACACCTTTGCCACGATTTTCAGCAAGAAAAACGCCAGCCAGACCGCGTTCACGCGGAGGCATTCCGCCTCGGGCACGCGCTTCATGGCCGGCAGGTCAAAGTCCCGGGTCACATAGTGCAGCACGCTACGGCGCTTTACGGTCAGCACGCCGATGAACGCGGCAAAGCACACGTTCTGGATCAGCGCGGGGACGTAGTACAGCTTCTCATTCCCCGTGAACAGGATGGCCACGAACGACAGCGCGAGCCCCAGAAGCCCGAGAAGCTGCGTGTTCGCTATCTTTTTGCCTGTGGTCAACGCGCGGACAATCACCCCGAGGGAGAGCGCGGCCGACACCAGGGTCGCGATCAAAATGCCGGCCACGCTGTAGCAAACGTAGAACAGAACCGCTGGCAGCAGCAGGTACACAAGCTGGCGAACCGAGTTCTTTGTCACGCGTGCCACCTCAGTTGATCAGAGCAATGTTGCTCCTTTTAATCCGCCCAAAGAACGATGTACCGCGTATGCAGCCAGCCGATGTTGCTGTTGTTGTTGTAGAACACCTCGCACCACGCGCCGTCCCAGCGGTTGATCTTGATTTCCTCGCCGTCCGTCACGGTTCCAAGCGGCGTGTTCGCCGTGCCCGGGCCGCTGTACACGGTGGCACTGCCTTTTGTGTTGCCGACCATCGCGATGTTTTTGTCAAACTCCGGGGGATGCGGCGTAGCCCAGGGCGGCAGGGTCCGGTATGTCACCCCGCCAGATGTCTCCGGTTGCTCTGCCTGTTCTTCCCCGGCGGTCTCCGGCGCCGCCCGCATCACAAGCAGCGTGTACTCGGTCGCCCCGTCCGCGCTTTCCAGATGGATGACGAGCGTGTTCTCATCGTCCGTAATGTCGAATGTCTCCTCAAACAGCAGTGTACCGTCCTTTTCTTCCTCGGCGGGCGCGAACGCAGCGATAGGCTCACCCTCGTTCAGCGTCACGGCGCACTTGTCCTGGATGAGCGGCGCGCCGAGCGTGCCCGGCACCGCCGTAAGCGTCAGCAGAAAGCCGCCTGTGTAATCCGGCACCGTCGTGCCGTACAGGGCGATGTCCAGTTCCGCGTCAAACCCGGGCAGGGGTTTTCCGTCGATGGCAATGGAGGTCAGCCGGCCATGCGCGAAATCCTCCTCGGCCAAGCCCACCGCCTGCACAGCGCAGACGCACACCAACAGCAGCAATAACACGTTCCGTCCGGCGGTTTTATTCATGCGTATACCCCCTTATTCGTCATCTTCATACAGGGAGTATAGCATTTTTTGGCAGTATATACAAGGAACGAACGGTCACATTTTTGTCAGGACGCGTAACAATTGTGACATATCGGCGACTTACCCAGCGGGGAACACCAGCTCGGCGCCCAGGATCGCCCAATACATGCCGTTTTCCGGCACCTTCCCCGCCCCGGACAGAACTTGCTCCGGCGGCATGGTCGGCACGGCCGAGATATCCACATCCGGCGTATCGCCCATGATGACCAACAAATAAAACAGCACCGCGCATACCACCAGCAATACTGTCAGCAGCACGCCGCGCAGCACAAGCCACACATACCGCAATCGATCACCCCTGTTTCTGGGCCGCGCCCTCCGCCTGGTACGCCGCGATGGACGCGTACGCTCCGCGTATCTGCCCGTACAGCGCGCTGTACACCTCAAAATGCCGCGCGTAGGCCACACTTCGGACCGGGTCGGGCGCGTATGTCTCGTCAAAGCCCGCCATCCGGGATGCCTCCTCATAATCCTCAAAAATGCCGACACCGACACCGGCGGCCATCGCCGCGCCGAGCGACGTGGCCTGGCGCGGGCGCAGGTGCACGCGCGCCGGTATATTCAGCATGTCCGCAAGCATTTGCGGCCATACGCCGCTTTGCGTGCCGCCGCCGACGAGCGCCAGCGTATCGTACCGGAGCGCGTTGTCCCGCATCACGCTGTCGCACACGTGCAGCGCCTGCGCCACACCTTCGTACGCCGCGCGGGCAATGTGCCCCCGGCCATGATACAGCGTCGCGCCGATCAGCGTGCCGCGCGCGCCCGCGTCCCAGCACGGCGTACGCTCGCCCATCAGCGTGGGCAGGAAGAACACCCCCTCCGCGCCCGGCGGCACGCTCTCCGCCAGCGCCTCCATCTCCTCAAACAGCTCGGGCGACAGCGCCCGGCCGGACATCAGCAGGTTGGACGCGGCCCAGTCCAGCGCCGCGCCGGCGCTCTGCACCGTGCCGCAGACGTTGCAACGCTTGCCGTCCATGTCCAGATAGTTGAAGATGCGCATCTCCCGGTCGATGACCGGCGTATCCGATAACGTGCACAGCCACGAACTGGAGCCGATGTTCGCGTACGCGCTGCCCGCCGTGTACAGCCCCGCGCCGTGCGACGCGCAGACACCGTCGCCCGCGCCGACCGACACCGGCGTGCCCTCCTTCAGCCCCAGAATCCGCGCGGCCTCCCCGGTCAGGCGGCCACTCACGTCGTGCGAGGGCAGGATTTCCGGCATGACAGCCGGATCGATCCCGAGCGACCGAAGCAGGTCCGTGTCCCACACGCCCTCGTGAATGCGCAGCGCGCCGGTCAGCGACGCGTCGCTGTAGTCGGTCACGCCGCAGCGGCCTGTGAGGAAGCCGTACAGGACGTCCTTGGTATTGACAAACCAGCGCGCGCGGCCGTACACATCCGGGTGCCGCTCGCGCAGCCAGAGCATCTTGGGCAGCGTGTAATGCATGTCCAGCCGGTTGCCCGTGCGCGCGTAGAACGTGTCCCCCGGCACAACGGCGGCGATCTCGGCAAGCTGCGGCTCCGCCCGCACGTCTGAATGGATGATGTTGGGGTATAGCGCCTCGCCCTGCGCGTCCACCGGGATGCAGCCGTTCATCGTGCCGGACAAGCCGATCACCGCGACGCTCGCGGCGTCCAGCCCTTCCAGCACGCGCTTTGTCCCGTCGATCGCCGCGGAGACGAACCAGGTCGCGGGCTGCTGCGCCCAGCCGGGCTGGGGCAAATCCACCCCATACGCCGCGACAGCCGATCGGACCGCCTCGCCGTCCGGCGCGAACAGCGTGCATTTCAGGCCGGTCGTGCCGGCGTCCAGGGTCAGGATGTACTCGGGCATGGTCATCACCCCTTTGGTGTTTCTGAGGGTTTGCAGTTTTGTGGATTGCGTGGGAGGTGGGGGAAGCGCGTGCGCCGCGTTGCGCGCGATGATAGGGCATTCCCCGCCGCCCAACAGGAAGCGGACGTCTGGTGGCCGCCCCTATGGCCTGTGTGCCAGCCAAATCGCGCGTTTGCGCGCCATTTCACCCGATGGAAATCAAGGGACAGCAGCCCCGTCCCGGCGACGAAGTACGCCAAAAAGTCTGAGGGAGGTATGGAGGGGTTCGCAAACGCGATTCCGCATTGTCGCGCCGTCTATTCACCTCACTGGGGCGACGGCGCTCCGGCCCCTGCAAATGCAATCCGGCCCAGCGGCGTGTACGGTGGGCCGCCGCAGATTCCGCCACCAGTCCCGCAGGACTGGTGGCGGAATCTGTACGTTTTCCTAAGGCCGCCCGGAAATCCCAGAGGATTTCAGGCTCCACCCCGTAACCCAGCCTCAGGTGGGGGACCGCAGTCCCCCATGCGCTCCGCTCACTCTACTACCCGCTGCAGCGCGCGCCGCACAGCGCCCTGCCCCTCCATCATCTCGCTGAACATTTCCTTCACCTTGCCGGAAAGCCCCGTCTCCACCAGATCCGCGCCGAAGAGCGTCGCGTCGGACAGCAGTTCGTCCGTCAGCCCGGCCGCCATGCGGGCGCGCACCTCGTTCAGGCGCGGGTCGGCGCTCGGCTCAAAGGTGTTGCCCTCGTCGTCCACGCCGGTGACATACCGCAGCCACGCGGCGAACACAAACGGCACGCACACGAGCTTCGATTTGTCCTTCGTCGCCTGGATGGTCCAGGAGAACCGCACGGGCAGCTTTTGCGACGTATCGGCCGCGATGCGCTGCGGGGTGTCGGGCAGGAACGGGTTGTTGACGCGGCGCGTCAGCACCTCGTCCAGAAACGCCTTGGGAGAGATGACGCCCGGGTCCTCCACCACGGGCAGGCTCTCGCCATAGCCCAGCTTTTCCACGAACCGGCGCAGGTCCGGGTCGCTCATCTCGCTGCTGATCTTCTTGTATCCCAGCAGGCACCCGAGCACGGCCAGCGCCGTGTGCAGCGGATTCAGGCACGTGCCGACCTTCATCTTTTCCACCTTGTCTACAGTTTCCCGGTCGGTAAAGACGATGCCCGCCTTGTCCAGCGGCGGCCGCCCGTTCGGGAAATCGTCCTCAATGACGAGGTATTCGGCCTGCTCGGCATTGACAAACGCGGCGGTCACGCTGCCCTTGTCGGTGCGGTAAATGTCCGTGTCCTCAAACCCGATACCGCGCAGCATGCCCGCGACCTCCGCGTCCGGGTGCGGCGTGATCTTGTCGATCATCGTGATCGGGAACGCGATCTTGTCTTTGAAATAGTTCAGAAAATCGTTTGACACGTTTTCCTTCCGCATCAACTGCTCGGCGGCAGGCAGCATCGCTTCGCGCAACTTCTCGCCGTTGTGGCTGCAGTTGTCCATGCTGACCATCGCCAGCGGCGCGGCGCACGCCTCATACCGCGCCAGCAGCAGGCTGCACAGCAGGCCCATCATCCGGTTGTCCGGCTTATACGCCTTTTCCGTCACCGTCAGGCTCACCATCTGTAGCGAAGGGTTGCCGAAGATTTCCGCCAGCCGCGCAACGCCCGGGCCGTCCACCTTGACGGCCTCGGAAACGCTGGCGATCACGCGCTTGTCGATCCGGCCGTCCGCGCGGAGCACCGCCAGCAGGCTCAGGTTGTCATACGGCGCGTACGCCTTGTCGATGATGTCCGGATCGTACGCCTCGCACGCGATCACGCCGCGGTCGTAGTCGCCCTCGTCCAGCAACCGCTGCAGCGCGGCGCACGGGAACGCGCGGAAGATATTCCCCGCGCCGATGTGCACCCACGCGGGCGCTTTCAGGGTTTCGTCCCGCATGGCGGCAATGTCAAACCTCGGCAGCGCAATACCCGCCGCGTCCCATTGCGCGCGGCTCGAAATTCCCTCAAGGCTCAGCTTCATGGGTAAATCCTCCTTACACCCGTCGTCTTATGTCAAATCACGTTAAATGAAACGCTTTCTCAATCGCGCGGACCTCGTCGTCCGAAATCATCACCAGGGGGCCGATGTCGCGCGCGTCAATGATGGCCCTGGCGCTGTAGTCCAGCACCTCCAGCCGGTCAAACGCGTTCAGCACGGTGTCGCCGGTCACGATGGCGCACTGGTTATCTACCAGCACCGCCGGGGTTTTGTTGCCGAACGTGGCCACCGTTCCTTCAATATCGTCCGTGGACGCCAGGAACGGCAGGCGCTTGACATCCCGGAGCATGATATAGCTCTCCGGAATGGTCCGCGAGTCAAAAGTCGCTTCCGTGACGGCAAACGCCATGATCGCCGCGGAATGCGCGATGATGACCGAGCCGATGCCCGGGTGCGCGTCAAAGATGGCTTGGTGCAGCAGCACCGACCGGCTGGGCTCCTTGCCCGCCTCGCACATGCCGCCCTTGACGCGGACGATGTCCTCAAGCTCGATATACTTGCGGTCCTTGTTATACGGGGTGATCAGGAAGGATCCGTCGGACAGGCGCTGGGAGAACGTGCCCTGCGTGCTGGTGAACAGCCGCTGGTCGTACGCGCGGTGGATCAGGCGGCACATGTCGCGCCGGGCGGCCCGCTCCTCGCTGCCGGCGTACCCGGGGACGAACGCGTCCAGCGGGGGATGCGCCTGCGCGCCGCTGCGGGCGATCTCGTCGTCCGTCAGCGCGCGCGGCGTGCCCAGCTTCTTGGCGTACAGCTCCATGCGGCCGGAGAAGTCCAGCGTTTCAAACGCCATGAACGCGGCGAACAGGTCCTTCTCGCCGCAGACGCAGCCGTGGTTTTCCATCATCACGGTGTCGACGCCCCGGGCAAACTGCCGCGCGATGTTCGCGCCGAGCGCCTCGCTGCCGGGCACTTCGTATTCCGCCATGGCCACGTTCCCGCAGACGAGCGGCACGTCCGGCACCAGGCGCGTGTCCGGGATGCGGCGCGCGAGGCTGAACGCGACCAGCGTGGGCGGGTGCGCGTGCAGGATGGCCGAAAGATCCGGCCGGATGCGGTATATCTCGCAGTGAAACGGCAGCTCGACCGACGGCTTGTGCGGGCCGATGATTTCTCCGTTCGGCTTCACGCGGATGATGTCGTCCCGCGTGAACGATCCTTTGTCAATACCGGATGGCGTGATCCAGATGTCCCCGTCCTCGTCGCGGATGGACAGGTTGCCGCCGGATGTCGTCGTCATGCCATACGCGTAGATGCGCTGCATGATCATCACGAGCTGGTCGGCGGGATGCAATAGGTCGAAACGCATTGGCCCTCCTTGTTTGCGGCGAGGAACCGAGAATTCCGCGCCAATAAAAGATTTACTAGAAATCTTTACCATGAAGGCATGAAAACATACGGGCACAAAAAGCGCCCGGTTCAGTGTAACGAAAACCGGGCGCAATTGCAAGCACTATGTCTGGCGTCAGAACTGCAACGCCCAATGGGTCAACGTATGGGTCGGATAAAACCCTATGTTAAAGTAAAACTGCTGGTTGGAACCCACGATTGCCTGTTTTGCGCCTAACGCGCCGCAACGCCTGATTGCTTCCAGAACAGCGGCTTTCCCCAGCCCCATTTTGCGGTACTCAGGGTCGGTTGCCACCGGTTCCACATAGCAATAGAAATCCGCCGGCCGATACCACATGCCGCAATGGGAAACATAATTGCCGTCCGGTGCGACCACACAAATTCTGATCTCCGGTTTGAACATGGGAAGGGAGGCAATGTGCTTTCGGTTGGATATGGATTCGTCGTCATAGGACGGCCGCCCCGCATGATTGAACCCGCGCCACATCACACGGTCGTATTGGTACCAGTTCCAATCATCGGCCATGCTGATAAACGAATAGTGCTCCGGGAGCGCATATTCTTGCAGGGCTTCAATATCCAACGTTAAGACGCGGTCATTTTTCTCCGTCGGGCGAAATCCTTGCTCATACGCTATGCGCGCGAAATCAATGTCCTCATCCAGCAACGATAGCGTCAGCTTTCCGTTGTCATGCAGGTTTTCTTTTGCGTAGACGATCAAGTCGCGTTTCAAGCCCGGATAGGCTTCATCCAGACAAAGGAACCCTTCGCCCAACCCGCTTTCATACGTTGCGAGCGCGACAAGTTTCCCGTCATCTTCCCATAAACCAATTTTGCCGGCGTTTTCCCTATTCCAATAAAACGGCGACGCCCAATCCCACGCGCCCCACAGCATGCGCGGCGTGGTTATCTTTTCGGCGTTGATACGGAGGAGAAAGTCGCGGACTTTTCGGTAATCCTCCGCGTACATTGGCTCGGCGGAATAGTTTCTAAATGTAACAGGCATATGGAACCCTCCCTGATAGAGGCGCGGATTTGAAAAATCAGCGACATAAAGCGATTTTATAAGAAACCCCTACCTCTTCAACCCCTGTTCTTACTCCGCCGCAAGCTCCCCACCCTCCACCCGGTACGCCGCGTCATACGCAGCACCGCCCAGGTCGCTCAGGTGCGTGCAGGTGATCAGCGTCTGCACGTCGCCCATGCGGGACAGCAGCATTTTGCGGCGGTCCACATCCAGCTCGCTCATCACGTCGTCCAGCAGCAGCACCGGGCTTTCGGACGTGGTCCGCCGCATCACGTCGATTTCCGCCAGCTTCAGCGACAGCGCCGCCGTGCGCTGCTGGCCCTGGGACGCGAACGCCCGCGCGTCCCGCCCGGTGATGACGATCTTGAAGTCG
Source organism: Eubacteriales bacterium (assembly GCA_031550535.1). Lineage (GTDB taxonomy): Bacteria > Bacillota > Clostridia > Christensenellales > Aristaeellaceae > Avichristensenella. Next base: position 21,873 of record JAVBOM010000001.1, on the reverse strand, counting down.
TCCCGGTGGGGGCCGACGCTCGTCGTCAAGCGGCGCAGGTCCTCCGCGCGCGCGGCACGGAGCATGTTGCGCAGCTCGTCCGGATCCCGCGCGCGCCCCGTGTACGCAAGCGTCAGCGCCTCCGCGCCGCCGGACAGTGCGGCGTGCGTCTCCCGCGCCACCTCCATAAGATCGGCTAAATACGCCTGCCGGCGCTCGATCACCTGGCCGCCGTGCTCCACGAGCAGCGCGTCCCACGCGTCCAGCGTATCGGACAGCGCGCGGCTGCTTCGCTCGTCCGCCAGCTTCCGCAGCAGCTCATTCCGCTGGTTCAGCGCCTGAAAATACCGCTGCAACGCGTAAAAGTACGCGGGGGAGAGCTGCGAAATCTCCATGTCCAGGAACCGCCGCCGCCCGTCCGGCCCATCCTTGATGAGGCGCAGGTCCTCGGGCGAAAACAGCACCGCGTTCACATGGCCCATCAGTTCCCCGATGCGCTGCACCGGGGAATTGTTGATCTTGATGGCCTTTTTGCGCTTATCTTCCGTCCCGATGCGCACGCTGATATCGTGCGTGCCGTCGGCGCGCTCCACTTCCAGGCGCACCAAGGCGGCCGACTCGCCCCAGCGGATCAGTTCCGCGTCCCTGGGGGTGCGGTGGGAACGGCCCAGGCAGCACAAATGCACCGCCTCGATGAGGTTCGTTTTTCCCTGCGCGTTCGCGCCATGCAGCACGGTGACGCCGCGCGCGGGAACCAGCTCGGCCCGCTCGTAGTTGCGAAAGCCGGTCAGACGCAGCCGCCGGACACGCATTTTACGCGGAAAACACGCGCACAGGCAGCGCCAGGTACAGGTATTGCTCCCCAAACGTCGGACAGAGCACGCAGGGGCTTACGTTGGAATTGAACCGGAGCGCTATGTTTTCGTCCTCGATCGCGCGGAGCGTATCGATCAGGTAGCGGACATTGAAGGCGATGTCCAGCTCGCGGCCCTCAAACTGCACCTGAATTTCTTCGTTTACCTCGCCACGCTCGGCGTTGGAGGTAATCAGAAGCCTGTTTTCCTCAATGTGCAGCTTGACGAGGTTGTTCTTGCCCTCGCGCGCCATCAGCGACGCGCGGTCAATCGCGGCCTCCAGCTCCTTTTTGACCACCACGATGCGGGTCTGCCACTCCGACGGCAGAATCTGCTGATACCGGATGAACTCGCCCTCCAGCAGCCGCGCCACGACGCGCGTCTTGCCCATATCCGCCAGCAGGTGCGTTTTGCCCCACTGAAGCGAGACGGGTTCCTCCGTATCGTCCAGGATGCGCGCGATTTCGTTGAGCACCTTGCCCGGCACCACCACGGACAGCGGCGGCAGCTCCGACGGGAACGTCTCCTTGCGCAGCGCCAGGCGGAAGCCGTCCACCGCGATCATGGACAGCTCGGTTTCCTTTGTTTCAATGAGACAGCCGGTCAGGATGGGCCGCGTTTCGTCCGTCGCGATGGCGAACGTCGTGCGCTGGATCATATCCCGGAGCGCCGACCGGGTGACCTCGATGGTCTTGGCCTCGCCGACCTCCGGCAGCGCCGGGAATTCCTCCGCAGCAAGGCCCGACAGCGTGGTGCGGGACCCCGCGCAGCGCAGCGACGCGACGTTCTGTTCGTCCACCCGTATTTCCATGGAACCCTCCGGGAGCTTCCGGACGAACTCCGCCAGGAGCTTTCCGGGGAGCACGGCGCTGCCCTCTTCCGAGAACTCCGCGTCAATGTGCGTCTCGATGCCGAGGGCGAGATCCGTACAGGTCAGGCGCAGCCCTTCCGCGCAGGACGTGAACAGCACGCCCTCCATGACCTGAATGGTGGAACGCGCCGCGATGGCGCGGGTGACGATGTTCAGCGCGCTGACCATATCCTGAACCGAGCAAGTAAAGCGCATATGGATCCTCCTCATCTCCCGTGGCGGGCGGAGATCTCTTGCCGGCGCGAACTCCGCGAATTCCCGCCGTCCGAGTTCTCCGGTTTCCCGCAGCAGCAGAGGTTATTTAAGATTAGCCGTAGCAGTAGGCCTGTGGAATCTGTGGAAAAATCATCCAAACCGGGAAGGCCACACAAGAAAGCCTGTGGACGGTCTGTGGACGTTTTTCCGAACCTGTGTTCATTTCGATGGAAAGGGTGTGAATTCCTGCCGGAGGGAAAGAATGAGGAAGGAAAGAAAGGGAGGTGGAGCCGTCTTTCATCGATGGCGGCGCAGATTGGAACAATCGGGCGCTATAAGGGGCATCCGCAAGGAATCCCTACCTCCGGTGTTTACTTTTCGGCGTTTTAGGGTATATAATAGATGGAAAAACACACTGGAGGAAAAAACAATGGCGACGGTTGATAAAACAATGACCATCCGGCAGGTGCTGGAGATGGATCAGGGAACGGCGCGCATCATGATGGGCTACGGCCTGCATTGCCTGGGCTGTCCGCACGCGACGGCGGAATCGCTGGCGGAGGCGGGCATGGTTCATGGCATCAATGTGGACGAAATGATCACCCAGATCAACGAATATCTGGCGGGACAGCCGGTGTGAAGCGGCCTTTCGCCTGTGGAAAACTTCGCTGAATGAATGATTATGAGGCCCACTTATACACAAAAAAGACTTGGTTGGGGAAAAAGTTGTGGATAACTGGGGATAAAACCGGGTATGCGGCGCGCATGCCCGGTTTTTTTGCGCGCGGGCAAGGGTTTGTCCGGCGGGCGTCATCCACAGAGGAATGTTCACAATGTTCACAATCATTTCAAAAAGATAACCGTAAAAAAAGTTATTATTTTTTTCAAAACAAGGGAAGAAAAGGGGAACACCACGCGTCTTATGGATGAAGTTCAAAAGCGCGCCAAAAGGCCCCCTCCCTGATGGCGCTGGAACAACCCCCTTGCGCAAGGGGGTTTTCTTTTTTTGGCAAAAAGGGGAACAAATCTTGTCCGTCCGCCCTTCCCGCCGCAAACTTGACACATATCCGTCCTCCGTAGTAAGATATTTATTGGTTTCTGCAAGGAAACCAATCCACAAGGCGGATCGATATCCGGAAAGGAGGCGGGACTTTGCGTAAAAAAACCCTGTTCAAAGTCGCGGTATGCTTGCTCTGCGTCATTCTTCTCGCCTTTGCGGTGTCTTCGGCTGCCTTGTCGGCGAGGCACGCACCCCATTCGTGCCATGTGGTGAGCTGTTCCGTCTGCGCGATCCTTAGTCGCGCGATCCAGCTTCTCAAAATGCTGTCGGGGCTTCTCATCGCCGCGTTCCTGGCGCTCGTTCTCCTGTCCGCAAGGATTGCCCGGACGCGCCGCACGCTGTCCGCCGAAAAGGCTGTAACCCCAGTCACGCTCAAAGTCAGACTCAATCCCTGAACAAACCTCCGCAAGGGCTATGCGTCGTGTGCATAAATGCATGCCGCAGGTCTGTTTCGTCATTTCTAAAATAAAGCGGAGGAATAATCATTCATGAAAAAGTTTATATCCATGTTGTTTGCCTGCCTATTTTGCGCGGTGCTGCTTCACGGCGTGCCGGTGAACGCCCAGGCTGAGGAAAAAAAGCTGAGCGTCGTGTCCACAATTTTCCCGTTCTACGACTTTGTCCGGCAGATCGCTGGGGATCACGTGGAACTGACGATGTTGCTGCCGCCTGGCACGGAGAGCCATTCTTTTGAGCCTAAGCCGCAGGACATCATCGCCATCCAGAAGGCCGACGTGTTTCTGTATGTCGGCGGGGAAACGGACAAGTGGGTCGCGCGCATCCTGGAGTCCATGGATACCAGCGGCATCACCATCATGTCCGCGCTTTCCATGGTGGAGGCGGTGGAGGAGGAGATCGTTCCGGGCATGGAGGACGATCACGAGCACGGGGAGATCGACCCGGAGCACGTGGCGGAGCGCCCGCTGACCAACTGGGATGGCGCGTGGGCATCCATCGCGCCGCTGCTCGATACCGGCACGCTGGGCGAGTATGTGGCCCATCTGGCCGAGGACGGCGGCATCACCGAGGACGAAGCGATCGCAAACCAGGCGAAAAAATGGCGGAGCGAGCTTGGCGCCTTCGCGCTGGATAATGGCACGCTGCGCATTGAGGGTGTGGGCGAGGCTCTGTATGACGCCGCTGGGTACAAGGTGATCGAATCCGATCACGGCGTGTCCGTGTGGTATCAGTACGAGATCACGGAGCCCGTGGACGGCTTGCCGGGGTATCTGATGATCAACGACCACGGCGCGGAGGACAAGGCAATCACGGAATCGGAAGAAACCGCGCACTTCCACCTGAAGTACGGCGACGAGGGGTTTGACGCGCTGTACGCGGCGGAAAATTGGTCGCCGATGTTCTTCGCGGCGGACGCGGAGGGAGATGCCATCCAGGACGCGCTGCTCGGCCACGGGCACAGCCACGAGGAAGCGGCGGAACTGGACGAGCACGTCTGGACATCGCCGAAAAACGCCCAGATCATCGTAACGCAGATCGCGGAGACGCTGGCGGAGATGGACAGCGCGAACGCTGAAACCTACCGCGCGAACGCGGCGGCATACAACGAAGAACTTGCCGAGCTGGACGCGGCGTTCCAACTGGCCGTGGACGAGGGCGTACGGAAAACCATCGTCTTTGGCGACCGGTTCCCGTTCCGATACCTGGCGGACGCGTACGGCCTGACGTACTACGCGGCCTTCCCCGGCTGTGCCACGGAGACGGAGGCGAGCGCGTCAACGATCAAGTTCCTGATCGACACCGTGCGGCAGGAGAACATCCCGGCGGTGTTCCACATCGAGCTATCGAACGAAAAAATTGCGGACGCGCTGTGCGAGAGCACGGGCGCGAAGAAGCTGGCCATGCATTCCTGCCACAACGTCACGCGTGATGACTTCGCAAAGGGCGTGGGGTATCTGGAACTGATGTGGAGGAATGCCGAGAGCCTGAGGGAGGCGTTACAGTAATGGCGCTGATTGCCTGCAAGGAGGCCGCGTTTGCCTACGAGGGCGGCATCGCGGTGGAAGGGCTGAATTTCGCGGTGGAGAGCGGAATGTACCTGTGCGTTGTCGGGGAGAACGGCTCCGGCAAGAGCACGCTGATGAAAGGACTGCTTGGTTTGAAGCAGCCCGCGCGCGGCACCATCGCGCTGGGGGAGGCACTGCGGCCGACGGAGATCGGCTACCTGCCCCAGCAGACGGTGGCGCAGAAGGATTTCCCGGCCAGCGTGTTTGAGGTGGTGCTCTCCGGCCGGCAGAGCAGCCGGGGATGGAAGCCGTTCTACAGCCGCGAGGACAAGCAGATCGCCAGCGAAAACATCCACAGGCTGGGGATTGATTCACTCCGGAACCGGTGCTATCGGGAACTTTCCGGCGGGCAGCAGCAGCGGGCGCTGCTCGCCCGCGCCCTGTGCGCCACGAAGAAGGTGCTGCTGCTGGATGAGCCGGTGGCCGGGCTGGACCCCGTGGTCACGCAGGAGCTGTATGCGCTGATCGAGCGCGTGAACAAGGAGATGGGCATCACGGTGCTGATGGTCTCGCACGATATTCAGTGCGCGGTGACGTATGCCAGCCACATCCTGCACCTTCAAAACCGCCAGCTTTTCTTTGGCGGCGCGAAGGAATACGCCGAGACGGATCTCGGACGCCATTTTCTGGGGGGTGAGCGCGGTGTTGCAGACGCTTCGTGAGATGCTCTCCTACACATTCCTGGTGCGCGCGCTGGTGGTGGGCCTCATGGTGTCACTGTGCGCCGCGCTGCTGGGCGTCAGCCTCGTGCTGAAGCGGTATTCCATGATCGGGGACGGGCTGTCCCATGTTGGGTTCTGCGCGCTGGCGATGGCCACGGCGATGGGGCTGACGCCCCTGATGGTGTCGATCCCGGTGGTGGTGCTGGCCGCGTTCCTGCTGCTGCGCATCAGCGAGAGCAGCAAGATCAAAGGCGACGCGGCCATCGCGCTGATTTCCACCAGCTCGCTGGCGCTGGGCGTGGTGATCATCTCGCTATCGACCGGCATGAGCACGGACGTGTGCAACTACATGTTCGGCAGCATCCTGGCGATGAGCAAGAGCGACGTGACGCTGAGCATCGCGCTGTGCGCGGTCGTGCTGCTGCTGTTCGTGCTGTTTTATAACAAGATTTTCGCCGTCACGTTCGATGAGACGTTCGCCCGGGCGACGGGCACGCGCGCGGGGCTGTACAACATGCTGATCGCGTTCCTGACCGCCGTGACGATCGTGCTGGGCATGCGGATGATGGGCGCGCTCTTGATCTCCAGCCTGGTCATTTTCCCGGCGCTGACGAGCATGCGCGTGTGCAAGCGGTTCAAGTCCGTGGTGATCTGTTCCGCCGTGGTATCCGTCGTGTGCTTCTTCCTGGGGCTTGTGATTTCGTATCTGTACGCGCTGCCCACGGGCGCGAGCGTTGTGGGCGTCAACATCGCGGCCTTCCTGCTCTTCTGGGCGGCGGGGCTCGCGCGGCAAAGGAGGGTTTTCGCATGAAAAGGATAAACAGAGGATGGTTGTTGGCGTTGATGCTGGCGGCGCTGTTGCCGCTGATGGCGGGGTGCAGCGGTCAGCAAACCCCGGGCGCGGAGGCGGAAACCGTGCCGCTTCCTGCCGGCAACATCGCGGTGGACCTGGAAATCAAGGAAAAGATGTTCATCGCGCAGACGAACGAAGTGTATTTGAACCAGGACGACTACCTGGGCAAGACGATCAAATACGAGGGCATGTTCTACTCCTCGTACTATGAGCCGTCCGATTCTACCTACTATATGGTGATCCGCTACGGCCCCGGCTGCTGCGGCAACGACGGCAACGTGGGCTTTGAGGTGGCCTGGGACGAGGGCAAATTCGAGGTTCCCGCGGAGGACGCGTGGGTGGAGGTCATCGGCGTGCTGGAGGAATACGAGGAGGGCGGCGCAACGTATTTGCAGTTGAAGCTGGATAGCCTTCGGGTGATGCCTTCGCGCGGGGTGGAGACGGTGACGCAGTGACGGAGTCGTCAAAAACTGCGGTTTTTGACGAGTTGGGGGGAACGGGGAACGGAGTCTGAAATCCTGCGGGATTTCTGGGCGGCTCCGGGAACGATGGAAATGATCCCGTGACCAGTCCCGCGCGACTGGTCCCGGGATCGGCGGCCCGCCGTACATGAATCGGAGCGCCGTCGCCCCAGTGGGGCGAACAGACGGCGCGAAGATTCCCTCGCACACAGAGTGCCGCGTAGCGGCGCGACAATGTGCGAGGGTCGCCGGGCCTGATTGCAGTTGGAGGGTTTCACACCCTCCAAACCTCCCGGGAAAGTCACGCGCCTGACCGGCAATATGCTGGCCAGGCGCTTTTCTTTTTACCGCGAATGGCGGCGGGGATTTCTGGAATCCGCGACATCAAAGGATTTCGACAGAAATCTCTACCGCAGCGTCTCCATAATTCCCGGGTCCTCCCCGAACGCCGATTCCAGCAGCGCGCGGGCCTCCGCGTACACGCCGCAGGGCACGAAAAAGCGGTAGGTCTCCAGCAGGGTGCCCGCGCGCATGGTGAACGCCGCGCCCAGGCCGCCCTGCTTGGAGAACGGAATCCCCGTGTCGGAAAGCAGCGGGCCGATCATATTGGCGTGCATCACGCAGGTCTCAGCGAGCAGCGCCGGTTCGTTCTCGCGCGGAGGGCGCGGCTTTCTTCCGCATTTTTCACAGATATCCGTCTCGTCCGCGAGCACGCGTTCGCACTTCTCACAGTACAGCATGGCAAGGCCTCCTTTCAACGATCTTTGGACAAAACAGGGTTCGGGTTCCCGGTGGAATCCCTTCTTGTATTATTTCTCGAAAACGTAAAGAATTCCTTTGTTTTTCGTCCTTCGTTCGTATTGACAAGTGCGTCCGGATTGGCTAGAATCAGAGCTGTTATCGCAAATGATAAAATTTTCACAAAATGGAGGACACACCCATGCGGAAAATGATTTCTCTCTTTCTGGCTGTTCTTTTGGTCTCCCTGACGCTCGTCGGCGCGGTGGCCCTTGCGGAAACGAAACTCGGACAGGCGATGTATCCTGCCCATGGCAGCCGCGCGTTCTGTGTGGCGACCGTGGCGATGAACGGCGACGTGATTGAAGCCGCCCTGATCGAGGAATTCCAGTTCTGCGCGCCGGAAGGCTTTGCCAGCGTGCCGAATCCCGAGAACTTCACCAACGCGGACGGCAACATCCTGGCCTCCAAGCGCGGCAGCGACGAGGGATACAGCGCCAACATGGCCGCCAACGGCGGCGCGACGCAGAACCTGGTGGAGTCCTACAAGGCGATTGAGGCGTTTGTCGCGGGCAAGACCGTGGCCGAGCTGGAAGCCGCCATCGAGGGCAAGACGAAGGAAGAAATGATCGACGCCGTGACCAGCAGCACGCTGGCGGACACGCTGGGCTATATTGAGGCGATCATCGCCGCCGCGAAGAGCGTGCAGTAGAGCCTGTCATACCGAACAAGACCAGGATATAAGGTAGGGATTTCTTGCGGAATCCCCGTATGGCATCTGATTCTTCGAGTCAGCGCCGCCATTAAGGAGCGCCGGTGCATGCCGGCGTTTCTTTTTCCGGTTTCTGCGAAAGGAGGCCGCGCCCTGTGAATTTGCTTTACGCGCTGCACGGATACCTGCGCGGCACCGGCGTGGACTGCGCCATCTGCGGCGGCGGCGCGATTGACCTGTTTGCGGGCCGCAAAACCCGGCCCCACAAGGATGTGGATGTCTCCGCCGATTGGGCGGACCGGGACAGGATCATCCGGTTTCTGCTCGCGGACGGGTGGGACGTGTACGAGCCGTGCGGCACGGAATGGCTCCACAGGATTCGCGACACCGGGGAGCAGATGCGCGTGAAAAGCAACATCTGGTGCGTGCGGGAGGGGAACCCGCGCTACGCATTCACGGAAAAGGAAAAGGACATGTACGCGGTCGATTTCGACGATTCGGAACAGATGGACCTGGATTTCATCGAGTTCCTGTTCAACCGCCGAAAGGACGGCCACTTCCTGTACGCGCGCAACCCCGCGATCAGCAGGGCGTGGGAGGATGCCGTTCTGACGTTCGACGGCATTCCGTACCTCGCGCCGGAGATCGTGCTGCTGTACAAGTCCACGGCGAGCGGGAACCCCGAGTATCAGCGCGATTTCGACACCGCCCTGCCGCTGATGGCCCGGGAACAGCGCGCGTGGCTGAAAAGCGCCCTTTGCACCGCGTACCCGGAAGGGCACCGGTGGGCGGAAAGGGTATAATACCAATTTCCGTCAGAAACTGCCACAATCTCGCGAGTCTTTTCGTCCCTCGCGTTGCCTTCTCCGCTCAGCGTAGCGCTGCTACGCCTCGCTTCGGCGGCTTAGCGAGGAACGAAAATCCTTCGCGATCTTTATGGAATTTCCTACCTGCAATTGGTATAAGACTTGCGAAAAAGGCCCAACCACCGGCATTGCCAGCAGTCGGGCCCGTGGTTACCAGGGCGTCATGGCTACTTGGCCATCCTCGCCATCCATTCCCAGATCGTGACTTCCTTCCCGTCCATCGTATCGACGCACTCGTTGTTCAGCGTGTACAGCCAAGACCAATGCCCCATGTATTCATACGGCTGGCCGTCCGGCGTCTTGTACAGCCCGGTGGTATCCAGGACATTCGGGAACCCGGACACGTGCACGTCCTCCGCCCCCGCGGCGATGAGCCGCTCGGCGGTCGGGATGGCCGTCAGCTTCGGGTCGACGACGGTGTCGGTATCCGCATAGGTGAACCAGATCGGGATGTGCTTGATCGCCGCAATGTCCTCGTCCGTGATCCACGCGTCCATGTACGCCTCGCAGACCGGGTACGCGGCGCGGAAATACGCCGGATAGTGGATCAGCATGTTCATGGTCATGAACCCGCCGTTGGAGCAGCCGCCGACGAAGATGTTCGCCGGGTCAATGTCCGGATGCTCCGCGACAAACGCCTCGATCAGCTCCATCAGCGCCTCCGTGTAGATGGAGACGAAGTTGTCGTCATTGACATACATCGGCGCGCCCGTTTCGGGGTTCTTCTCGCCGTTGTCCATCCACATCGTCGGGGCCTGCGGCGTCAGCACGTACGCGCCGCCGAACAGTCCCTGGATTTCCTCGCCGCCGAGCGCGACCACCTTATTGCCCAGCAGCGCGACATTCGGATCCGTGCCGCCCTCGCCCGCGCCGTGCAGCCAGATGATCAGCGCGTTCGTGTTCTGGCCCTCCGGCGGCGTGTACGACGCGTAGGTCAGCGCGGTGCCGTCCTTCGCGGTGAACGTCCCGGTCCTGTCGAACAGGTCGGCCTGCGGCATGATCCGCGCGGTCGGCACCTCGTCAATCGCCAGCGCCGTGATAGGCGCCCCGTCCGCCGTCAGCGCAATCTTGTTCGTGTACGGCTCCGCCCAGTCGTTCTGCCCGGTGCCGAGGAAATCGTAGAAGAACGGGTTGCCCTCGCTCGGGCTGACCGCTAGCTCGATGGCGATATACGCGCTCTCCCAGGTGACCTGCTTGCCGTCGATGTCGCAGGCATAGGCGTCCGTGACGGTGCGCTCAAAATCCGCCTCGCCGATGGACATCGTCGCGAAATCCATGATTTTCTTGTGCTCGGTGACGGTGAACGCATCTTTATTCACCGAGTCCGGCGCGACCGCGCGGTCCAGCGCCACGATCAGCTTGGTGATGCCCGGGCCCCAGTCGAACCCCTCGATGACGGCCGCGTAGCTGCCGGCCGCCGTGGCGGCTGCATCGGCCGCCGCGCCGCCCGTCCGGTAGGCGTCGGCGCGCCCGTCCGTGATCGCGCCCTGCCAGTTCAAACCAAAGCCGAAGTCGTACGTGTTTCCATCGCCATCCACATAGCACGTCATGTCAAAGGGCACATCCTCCATTTGTTTTTCGACCGTCTCCATGTCCAGCGGCATCTGCAGCGGGAGCAGCGCGCCAGGCTCGGTCTGGCCGGATACGATGCTCATCAGCGCGCGGTCGCTGACGCCAAAGCCCATGAGGATCCCCTGGACTTCCGGTTCAAACTCGCCAAAGAGCATCGGCGATTCCGCCGCGATCGCCACGACGACCGGAACATCGCCCGCCGCCTCCGCGACGCACAGGATCAGGTCCAGGTGCGCCTCGTTCGTCGCCGTCGTGGACTTGCCGCCGTAGTAGCGCGACATCCCGGGCTCGCCGCCCGCCGCGATCCACTGTTCTTCCTCCACCGGGTCGGTCGCGATGGGCTTCGCGCGGACGATCGCCGGGTCGGCCGTGTACTCGCGGTACTGCAGCGTCTTGGGCAGGTAGCCGTTGTCGGTCGGTTCGTCCGGCCGGTACGCGTACATGGAGATGCTGCCCATCATGCCGGTTGCTTCCTCGTCGCCGGGCACGTTGCGCAGGGTCGAGCTATATCCGTAGCCGCTGAACATATCGCCGGGGCTCAGCGGGCTGCTGACCTTGACCAGCGCGAAATCAACGCCCGTAAAGTCGGTGCGCGGGATGATGTCCTCCGCCGTGTACGACTCGGGATTCGCATCTTTTGCAATTTCATCGGTAACGACGTTGAAGAACTCGGACGCGAGCGTCTCGTCGATCACCGGCCCGAGCGACGCCGGCGTCGTGCCAAACATGGAGGCGGATTCCGGCGTGAACGCCATCGGGATGTACACGGTCTGCTTTTCGCCTGCCGCGCCGATGACGCCGCCCGTGTTCTTCAGCATCACGATGGATTTGAGCTGCGCGTCAAAGCCGGCGGCGGAGAATTCCTCGTTGCCGACAAAGGCGACGGACGCCTCGACATCCAGGTACGGGTTCTCAAACAGCCCCAGCCGGAACGACAGGACGAGCGCGCGGTACGCGGACTCCTTGAAGCGCGCGAACGCCCCCTCCTCGCCAATTTCCTCGCACGCGGTCTTGTACGCTTCCAGTACCGCGCCGACGGAATCCAGGCCGCCGTACATGTCGATACCGACCTTGATGCCGGCCCAGACGCGCGGTCCGGCCGTCAGGTCGCCGGTGCCCCAAGCCATGCCGCCGCCCGCGTCCGTGATCGTGCCGTCCGGATTGTCAAAAATGGTGCCGGACACGCCCCAGTCGGTGCAGACCAGGCCGTCGTAGCCCAGCTCGCCGCGCAGTGTCCGTGTCATCTTGAACGGGCTGACGCCGCTGCCGAGCTGCTTTTCGTCGCCGCCGAGCGGGCTGCTGTCCTGAGCGACGCCGATGGAGTACGACGGCATGACCGCCGCTGCCAGAGACGTGCCGTGGGCATCCTTCATCACGGCCTCAAAAGGCTTCAGGTGGTCGCCGAGGTTGTCCCCCGGGTACACGGCGTACTTGCCGCCGTTCGCGTGCGATTCGCGGCCCGCCTCGCCCATGCCGTCGCCGGGCCAGTGCTTGACCATCGTCGCGACGGAATCCGGGCCCCAGGCGGAATCTTCGTCGGCGTATGTGCCCTGGAAGCCCCGGACATACGCCAGCGTCATCTCGGCGGACAGCGAGGGGCTCTCGCCGAACGTGCCGTTGATGCGGTTCCAGCGCGGCTCGGTCCCCAGGTCAATCTGCGGGGAGAGCGCCGTCGTGATGCCGAGCGCGCGGTACTCCCGGGCGGTGTACTCGCCGAACAGCTCCACCAGGGACGAATCAAACGTCGCCGCGAAGCCCAGGCTGCCCGGCCACTTCGCGACCGAGCTTTTGCTGCCGTCGTACGGCCCGTCGTTCGCGCCCGCGTTGCTGCGCGGATCGGAGAACACGTTGACGGGGATGCCGTAAGGCTTGGATTCCGCGTACGCCTGCATGGCGTTGGACCACTCAACCTGCGGCTGTGTCGCCTGGGACGAGGCCGCGTTCAGGATCGCGCGGACACCCTTGTCCAGCAGGCCCCGCGTCGTGGAGCCCATCAGGTTGGCCGACGCGTCCAGGTCAGCGGATACGCCCGCGCCCATGCCGAAGTGGTAGCTGGCCAGCATCAGCCCGGCGATTTCCTCGATCGTCAGGCGATTCACCAGGTCCTCGGCGCGCGCCTCGTCGGTGAGGCGCCAGTCCTCATACGGGTCGAGTTCGCCGTTCTGATTCAGGTCCTTGAACGCGTAGGTCTTGCCGTCGACGGTGACGTCCAGCAGCGTGACGCCGGAGTCCTTGGAATACCCCAGCGTTTTGCCGCCATCCGGGTTTTGGACAATGAAGAAGCCGCCCGCGGCGTTCTCCTGAGCAGCGTAGGCCGTCCCTTCGGCGGATGCCGCGGGAACGGAAGTGATGAGGAGCAGCATGGTCAGGGTACAGGAAAGGATTTGCTTGCATAGGCGACGGAGACGCATGGTGATTCCTCCCTTTCTGTTTCGACGGTTTGACCAAGTTTTCACTGTCAATTATAGGCTGTTGTGTTGGAATACGCAACAGCGTCATACTAATTTTATCTTTGAATGAATATTCACCGCAGGACGGTCTTTTTTTGCCCGTATAGGGGTGCTGTTAACAAATTTCTTATGTTCTGTTTATCTTGCATTCACATTGGCGAGTATAATGTATGCAAAGAGGCAAGGATTTCTGGCGAAATCCCCTTATGGCGCCCGATTTTTCAAATCGCGCCGCCGTTTGGCAGGGATTTCTGGCAAAATCCCCCGTATGGCTGGAGGAAGAACCATGGGAAAAATTATCGGAATCGACCTGGGCACGACGAACTCGTGTATGGCATTCATGGAAAATGACGCCGCCGTCATCATCCCAAACGCCGAGGGGGAGCGCACGACGCCCTCCGTCGTCGCCTTTACAAAGGAAGGGGAGCGCATCGTGGGCGGCGTTGCCCGCAGGCAGGCGGTGACCAACCCGAACCGGACGGTCACGTCCATCAAGCGGGAGATGGGCACGGACAACCGCGTCCGGATTGACGACCGGCGCTATTCGCCTCAGGAAATCTCCGCGTTCATTTTGCAAAAGCTGAAGGCGGACGCGGAGGCGTACCTCGGCGAGCGCGTGACGGAGGCGGTCATCACCGTGCCCGCGTATTTTTCGGACGCGCAGCGGCAGGCGACGAAGGACGCGGGCAGGATCGCTGGCCTTGAGGTCAAGCGGATCATCAACGAGCCGACGGCGGCGGCGCTCGCCTACGGCGTGGACAAGAGCGGTTCGCAGAAAATCATGGTGTACGACCTGGGCGGCGGCACGTTCGACGTGTCGGTGCTGGACATCAACCAGGACGTGATCGAGGTGCTGTCCACGGCGGGCAACAACCGGCTGGGCGGAGATGACTTTGACCGGTGCCTCGCAGATTTTCTGGTGAAAGCCTTCCGGGAGACGGAACGCGTGGACCTGTCCGGGGACGCCATCGCCATGCAGCGCGTGCGGGAGGCGGCGGAAAAGGCGAAAATCGAGCTGAGCAGCGCGGGCAGTACGGTGGTGAACCTTCCATTTTTGCTGGCGGACAAGCACATGAACATCCCGCTGACGCGCGCGAAGTTTGACGAGCTCACCGCGCATCTGGTCAAGGCGACGCTTGGCCCCATGCAACAGGCGATGCACGACGCGGGGCTTCTGCCGCGCGATCTGAACCGCGTGCTGCTCGTGGGCGGGTCCACGCGCATCCCGGCGGTGGAGCGCATTGTGAAAGAATATACGGGCATGGAGCCGAGCAAGGGCATCAACCCGGACGAATGCGTGGCGGTCGGCGCGGCGCTCCAGGGAGGCGTGCTCATCGGCACGGTGACGGGGCTGCTGCTGCTGGACGTGACGCCGCTGTCGCTCGGCATTGAGACGATGGGCGACGTGTTCTCGCAGATCATCGCGCGGAACACCACCATCCCCGTGCAGCAGAGCCAGGTGTTCACCACCGCCGCGCCGTTCCAGCCCACGGTGGAAATTCACGTGCTGCAGGGGGAGAGGGAGATCGCTTCGGCGAATAAGACGCTGGGCAAGTTCAAGCTGAAGGGCATCCGGCGCGCGATGCAAGGCGTTCCGCAGATCGAGGTGACGTTCAGCATCGACGCGAACGGCATTGTCAACGTGTCCGCCAAGGACCTGGACACGAACAAACAGCAGGAAATCACGATCGCGGGCTCGTCGAACCTCAGCTCGCGGGAAATCGATCAGGCGATCCGCGACGCGGAGATCTACGCCCGGGAGGACGCGCTGAAAAGGGAGAGCGCGGCCGAGGAAAACCGCGCGGAGCAGCTTTTGTACCAGGCGAAGGCCGTGGCCAAGCAGCAGAAGAAGAGCGGCGACCCGCACGGCGTCGGGCAGGCGATGGACCGCGTGACAAAGGCGCAGAAGGGCAAGGACCCGGCGGCGCTGAAGGACGCGAACAATGCCCTGGCGTACGCGCTTGGGCAGGCCGGGCAGGTGGTGGACGACGCGGAGCACCCGGACGGCGCGAACGACGCGGAATTCACGCGGAACGATGAATCCCGCCCGAACGACGACGACACGAATCCCAATCAATAACGGAGGCAAGCGCATGTTTGGCTACATCAACATCAACCCCGAGGCGCTGGGCGAGGCGGCCCGCGAGCGGTATCAGGCGTACTACTGCGGCCTGTGCCGCACGCTGAAAGAGCGCCATGGCAACATGGGCCGCGTCACGCTCAGCTACGATATGACGTTCCTGCTGATCCTCCTTTCCTCGCTGTACGAGCCGGAGGAGGAACGCGCGGCGGGCCGGTGCGCGCTGCACCCGGTGAAGGAGCGTCCGTTCGCGCGGAACGAAATCGCGGGCTATGTGGCCGACATGAACATCGCGCTGGCCTACCACAAGAAAATGGACGACTGGGCGGACGACCGGAGCGCCGCGGGGCTGGCCCAGGCAACGCTGCTGCGCGGCGCGTACGGACGGGTGGAAAAGAGATACCCGGAAAAGTGCACGCACATCGAGCGGAGGCTCACCGAAATCACGGAGATCGAGCGCGCGAGGGATCTGCGCATGGACCCGCCCGCGAACCTGACGGCCTCGCTCCTGGGCGAGCTGTTCGCGTACCGGGACGACCTCTGGCAAACGCCGCTGCGCAGAATGGGCGAGGAGCTGGGGCGCTTCATCTACATGATGGACGCGTATGACGACCTGCCGGAGGACGCGAAGCGGAACCGGTACAACCCGCTGATCCCCCTGCAGGACCGCGAGGATTTTGAGGAACTGACCCGGGAGACGCTGATGATGACGATGGCGGAATGCGTCCGCGCGTTTGAGGTGCTGCCCCTTGTGAAGGACGCGGAGATCCTGCGCAATGTCCTGTACGGCGGCGTATGGCGCAGGTATGTGGGCATCTATGACCAACGGACGAAGAAAGAGATTGTTGCATGAACAGAGATCCTTATGAGGTGCTCGGCGTTCCCCGTACCGCTTCCGACGATGAGATCAAGGCGGCGTACCGAAAGCTCGCCAAGAAATATCATCCGGACCTGAACAACGGCGCCCCGGCGGCCGAGGCGAAGATGAAGGAGCTGAACGAGGCGTATACCATCCTCATCAAGGGCGGCGGAGGGCAAAACGGGAACGGCCAGCAACAGCGGCAAAACCCGTACCAGAACCCATACGGCCAGCAGCGGAACACGGGCCAGTATTCGCAGCGGGGGCAGGACCCCTTCGAGGAGTTTTTCCGGGGGTTCGCCGGGTACGGCGGGTACAACCAATACCAGCGGTCCCAGGGGGGCCGCACGGGGCGGCACGGCGCGAACCGCCAGGAGTCCACGCCCGAGCTGGCCGCCGTGCAGCGCGCCGTGCTGTCGGGCGATTACCAGCGGGCGCGCTATCTTCTGGAGGGCATCACCGTGCACACGGCCGCCTGGTTCTACTGGAGCGCGCTGATAAGCCTCGGCACGGGCCAGCGCATGGCCGCGCTCAGCGACGCGCGCACGGCGGTGAACATGGACCCGCGCAACCCGGATTTCCAGGCGCTGCTCGGCGATTTGCAGGCGGGCGGGCAGCAGTACCAGCGGCAGAACGCGGATTTCGGCACCATCCGGGACATGCTCTGCGGCAACCCGTGCATGACCGTGTGCATCGCCAACATGCTGTGCAACTGCGTCTGCAACGGGGCGAGTTGCTGCACGGGCGGCGCGCGGTTTTAATTGTGGCGGCGGCGCTGATTTGAAAAATCGGGCGAGGCGGGGATGTCTAGATCCGCGCCATCAAGGGGATTTCGCCAGAAATCCCCATCTCATCAAACAGGAGTGATCTGGATGAACATCTGGGAGAAAATCAAGGCGGGCATGGGGAAAATCGGGTCGGCGCTGGGCACTTTTTTTGCCGGCCGGTACGGCATGGACAGTCTGTCCACCACGCTGCTGTGGACGGGCATCGCGCTGTTCTTTATTTCGCTCCTTTCCGGCATCGGCATTTTTTCCACGCTGAGCGTGGCGCTGTATATCTTTGTGGTGTATCGCATGCTGTCCAAGGACAAGGCGCGGCGCGGTGCTGAAAACCGGAAATTCCTCGCGGCGGTCCGCGGCACGCGCACAAAGTTTTCCCAGTCCCAGGTGCGCTTTAAGAACCGGAAGGAGTACAAATACGTGCGCTGCCCCAACTGCCATAGCTGGATTCGCCTGCCGCGCGGCGCCGGGTCCATTTCCGTCCGGTGCAAGCCATGCGACCATGTGTTTGATCAAAAGACGTGAAAAGGGCACCTGAATTATTTATAACCGCCGCACCGTGGCGGTTATTTTGTCACCATAGGGAAAAGAAAGGCGAATGCCAAAAATATGCGCTCAACTTAATGTTTTTATGAGCAATTTGTATGGATATAAAGGAATATCTACTTATTATATATTATCACTTCTATCTGTGCTTTTTCTACACATTTCCATACTTTCCGGATTGTAAAATCGGTGCTTTAGTGCTATGATACAAGAAATTTTTTGCAAGCCGGATCGGATTTCCTGCAATTCATGTCGGCCGACTTCTTGCTGAGTGATTTGAAATCTGAATAGCCGCATAGCGGTAGGGATTTCTCACGAGAAATCCCTCTATGGCGCCCGATTTTTCAAATCGCGCCGCCGTACAAAGTATCCAGTTTAGAAGTAAGGGGATGCTTATGGCGAAATATATCGGTATGCGCATCATGCTGATGGTGCTCTTGCTTTTGGGGATGTCCTTCATCGTGTTTGCGAGCCTGTATATCGCGCCGGGCGACCCGGCGACGATGGTCGCGGGCGCGAGCGCCACGCCGGAGGACATTGTCCGTGTGCGCGTCGCGCTTGGGCTGGACCGGCCTTTTTTGGTGCAATACTTCATTTATTTGAAGAATTTATTGACGCTGAACCTGGGTGTCTCCTACACGACGCGCCAGCCCATTTTGCAGGAAATCGCCGTGCGTCTGCCCAATACGCTGAACCTGGCGTGCGCGAGCATCATCCTGTCGGTCCTCATCGGCATCCCCACCGGCATCATCACCGCCCTGCGCAAGGATTCGGCGCTGGACAACGTGCTGACCACCGGCTCCCTGGTCGGCATTTCGCTGCCGAACTTCTGGCTGGGCACCATGCTGATCTATTTTTTTTCGGTTAAGTTCCGTTGGTTCCCTTCCGGCGGCATGACCGCGCCGTTCTGGACAGCCGAGGGCTTTCGGCAGGCGCTACTGCCCGCCATCGCGCTTTCCACGGCCACCATTGCCAGCTTCACCCGCATCGGCCGTTCGGCCATGCTGGACGTGCTCCAGTCCGACTACATCCGCACGGCCAAGTCCAAGGGCCTCACGGGCACGGCGGTCGTGTTCATCCACGCGCTGCGCAACGCGCTGATCCCGCTGGTCACGCAGTTTGGCACGAGCTTCGGCGGCCTGCTCGGCGGTGCGATCATCACGGAGCAGGTGTTTGTCGTGAACGGCGTCGGCACATACCTCATCAACGGCATCAACACGCGCAATTACCCGGTGGTGCAGAGCACGGTGCTCGTCATCGCGACGCTGTTCATCCTGGTGAACCTCGCGGTGGACATCGTGTACTGCGTTATCGACCCGCGCATCAAGTACCAGTAGGAGGTGCCGTCATGGAAACCGTCGCGCGAACCAACCCCATCCGCATCGCGGGGCAAAAGCTGCTGAAGAACAAGCTGGCGACCGCCTGCGCCGTCCTCCTGCTGGTGGAAATCATCCTGGTGCTGCTGGCGCCCGTCATCGCGCCGTTCCCGCCCGAGGCTGCGAATGTCACCATCAAGCTGGCGCCCGGCGTCTGGGCAAAATGGGGCAGCAACCCGCAGGAGGCCGCCAAGTACGCGGAGGGCCACCTGCTCGGCACGGACCACCTGGGGCGCGACGTGCTGTCCAGACTGCTGTGGGGCGGCCGCATCTCGCTGATGGTCGGCTTTGTGTCCACGGGCATCGGGCTCATCTTCGGCACCATCTTCGGCCTCCTGGCCGGGTATTACAGGCGGCTGGATAACCTCATCATGCGGTTCATGGACCTGCTGTTCACGTTCCCGGGTATTCTGCTGGCGATGCTCATCATCGCGATGCTCGGCGCGAGCACGTTCAACGCCATGCTCGCCATCAGCATCTGGTCCATCCCGAGCTTTGCCCGGATGATTCGCGGTCGCGTGCTGCAGATCAAGGAGGAGGACTACATCCTGGCCATCCGCGCCACGGGGGCGAGCGACGCCCGCATCATCTGCGTGCACATCCTGAAGAACTGCCTGCCGATCATCATCGTCATCGCGACGATGCGCATGGCCACCTCCGTCATCTCCATCGCCACGCTCAGCTACCTGGGTATGGGCGTGCCCCCACCCGCGCCGGAGTGGGGCGGTATGATCGCCACGGCCAAGGAGTACATGTGGAAGCGCGCCAGCCTGATCGTCATTCCCGGCGTGGCCGTGATGATTACGGTCATCTGCTTTAACATCCTGGGCGATAAGCTGCGCGACGTGCTGGACCCGAGCCTGAAGGACTGATTTACGGCGTTGCCCCCGGTTTTCTCTATTGAAGAGAGCGGGGTGTAATAGTATCTTCACGAAGGAGCCAGGAATCATGAAAAAGATCTTTGCCTTGACCCTCGCTTTCGTCCTGCTGGCCGGCCTGTCCGTACTCGGCACAGCGTCCGCGGCCCCCGTCACGGGCGATAAAATGTTCAACATCGTCCTGACGGCCCCGTTCACCGGGTTTGATCCGCTCCGCACGAACGACCAGGCGTCCACGTATGTCACCGCGCAGATTTACGAGACGCTCTACCGTATCAACCAGGACAACGAATTCCAGTGCCTCCTGGCCGAAGCGCTGCCGGAATTCTCCGAGGACGGCCTGACCGCGACAATCAAGCTGCGCCAGGACGTCACATTCCACGACGGCACGCCGTTTGACGCCGAGGCGTTCAAGTTCACGTATTCGCTGATCAAGAACCCGGAATTTGGCTCCGCGCGCGCGTCGCTTGTGAAGTCCATTGATTCCGTGGATGTGCTAGACGAGTACACCGTGCAGCTCAACCTCGCGTACCCCGACGGCGTGCTCATCGCCAAGCTCGCCCACACCAACTTCGCCATCGTCTCCCCGGCCGCGCAGCAGGCGCAGGATCTGATGATCGCGCCCGTCGGCACGGGCCCGTACAAGTTCGTCAGTTCCGTTTCCGGCGCGAACGTCGTGCTCACGCGCTACGACGACTACTGGAACGGCCCGGCGGCCATCAAGGACGTGACGATGACGATCATCGCCGAGGAATCCACCGCCGTGGCGCGCATGGAGACGGGCGAAGCGGACTTCATGCCCAACATCACCGTGGAGCAGATCGACCGCGTGAACGCCATGCCGTCCGTGACGTTTGAGTCGTCCAACGCCGCGCAGGTGCTCTACGCGATGCTCCGGCCGAACTCCTACAAGAACCCGATCATGGCGAACAAGGACTTCCGCGTGGCCGTCGCGCAGGCGCTGGATACGGAAGGCTACACCGAGTACATCATGGAAGGCTACGCGACGGCCGCCCACAGTATCATCGGCCCGAAGGTGTTCGGCTATAACGAGGCTGCCGAGGAATACGGCTATAAGTATGACCCGGAGGCCGCCAAGGCCGCCATCGCGGCGAACGGCTGGGGCAACGAGCACATTAGCTTCCTGGTCGCCTCCACGCCCGCCTACACGAAGATGGGCGAGTACTTCCAGGCGAACCTGGCGGCCGTTGGCCTGACCAACGTGCAGATTGAGATGATCGACTGGTCCGCGTGGCTGACCGAGAGCCAGACTGATGACCGCTTCGATATCTCGCTGGCCGCGTGGTCCAACGTCACCCGCGACGGCACGGAACTGCTGGAGCCGAACTGGGAATCCACGCTGAGCAGCCAGCGCGCCCGCATCAATAATGAAGCGTTCGACCAGTTCGTGTACGAGAGCAAGACCACGACCGACCGCGCTGTCCGCATGGAGAAACTGGACGCCGCCAACAAGATCCTGCTGGAAGAAGCGTACGCCGTGCCGGTGTACAACGCGGACAACCTGTTCTGCTACAACAGCGCCTACGCGGGCGTGATGCGGCAGGTAGACGGGACGTTCTATCTGCACGATATCACAATCAAGTAACGCAAGGGGACCGCGGGGGAAAACTTCGGTTCCCCCCGCGGTCCACGTATAACTGATTCGCGCGGTTGCGCGGCATCCATCAGGGGGCCCACCCCGCAAACCCGCCGCGAAGCTGGCGACAACCCCGGGGAGCTCAAGTGCGTAGAGCACCCCGACGGACGGTCAACCCAGCAGCCAACTCGCGCGTGCACGGCATCCATCGAAGCGCCCACCCCGCAAACCCGCCGCGAAGCTGGCGACAACCCTGTGGAGGTTCGGAGGGGTGTGAAACCCCTCCGAATGCAATCAGCCCCGGCGACATGCGCGGCGGGGCGCCGCAGATTCCAGAACCAGTCCCGCAGGACTGGTGGCGGAATCTGTACGTTTACTCGGAGCCGCCCGGAAATCCCAAAGGATTTCAGGCTCCGTCCCCCGTAACCCAACCCCGGGGGATTCTAAAAGGGGGATCG
>JAVBOM010000042.1:0-8041 GCA_031550535.1 Eubacteriales bacterium | reverse complement strand
GGATGCCGTAAGCAGCGGAGCCGCGTTAAATCCAACGTTTTTCTTGAAGAAGTCCTGGCAGCGGTCAATCCAGTAGAGCAGGAAATCTTCGCCGTCTGCTTGGATGAAATCATAGCAAATGGCAAAAGACCTGTCCGCAATCGTATTCAATACCCTGGGATACTCGCTGGATAAGAGCGCTGGGTCCTCGAGGATAACCGCTTTGACCCAGTCCGGGTCATTGGCGGCCAGCCAGGCCGTCAGGACACCGCCAGACGAGTTGCCGGACACGTACACTGGCTCCTGGATAACGGTTTCGATGAACGCAGCCAAATCACTGCCAATCCGGTTTGCGTTCATGGATTCCGGCGGAGCAACCGTTTTGCCGTGACCGTGATAGTCGACGGCAAATACATGGAAAGATTCCGACAGAGCTGGCAAAACACGGCTGTAGCTGTACCAATCCATATGCTGTGCGTGCAGCAAAAGCAAGGCGGGGCCGTTATCCGGTCCTTCGGCATAGTTGAAATTGACCTCTCCGATTTGTGCGCGCTTTTCAACAAACCCCGCATCCGCTACCTTTTGATGATAGGGGTCCTTGTACTGCCTGAACATGATATAAAAGGCAGCCAGCGCGACCGTCACAATAAGCAGGAGTATTCCGATTCCCCACAGGAGCTTCTTCCACTTTGGCCGAGACGTGTTTTTCACGCTTTATCCTCCTTTGCCATGGGCACGGGATGTTTAGCATTTGACTGATAGGCACATTGTACCAGAACGCCTAAAGTGCGTAAAGCACAGGTGCGGGTATAATATTTTTATCGAACCAATCCGCCCTGCGAGGGGCGTTTCCATATACCGCCCGCCCAAGCCCCGCAAGGGGCTTTTCACATAAGAAAATGAGGGGAGGCAGCCCGCCCTGCGAAAGCTAACGCGCTATCAGCGTACCGTGTACGCTGCCCCCGGCTCCGTATACGACAAAAGCGCAGCGGATGCCGCTGTCACCTTCATCAACTGCCTGCGCCATACCAAGGGCGAGTGGTATGGCGCACCTTTTGACCTGATCGACTGGCAGGAGCAGATCATCCGGGATGTGTTCGGCACGCTCAAGCCCAACGGATACAGGCAGTTCAATCATGTTTATGTTGAAATACCGAAAAAGCAAGGTAAATCTGAGCTTGCTGCCGCCGTTGCCCTCTTACTGACCTGCGGTGATTACGAGCACGGCGGCGAAATCTACGGCTGTGCCGCCGACCGCCAGCAGGCGAGCATCGTGTTTGACGTAGCCGTGGACATGGTGGAACAGTGCCCGGCGCTTAAAAGCCGCATCAAGCCGATACTGTCGCAGAAACGCCTTGTGTACAAACCGCTCGGGTCGTTTTACCAAGTACTTTCCGCAGAGGCATTTTCCAAGCACGGCCTGAACGTCCACGGCGTGGTGTTTGACGAGCTACATGCTCAGCCGAACCGGAAGCTCTACGACGTTATGACCCACGGCTCCGGCGACGCGCGCAAGCAACCGCTCTATTTCCTGATTACCACGGCGGGCAACGACCAGCACTCCATCTGCTGGGAAGTGCATCAAAAGGCGCGCGACATCATCGACGGGCGCAAGGTGGACCCGTCGTTCTATCCCGTGATCTACGGCGCGGATGAGGCCGACGACTGGACCGACCCCAAGGTGTGGAAGAAGGCGAACCCCTCCCTGGGCATCACAGTGGACATCGAAAAGCTGCACATCGCCTGCGAAAGCGCCCGGCAGAACCCCGCCGAGGAAAACCTGTTCCGCCAGCTCCGCCTGAATCAATGGGTGAAGCAGTCCGTGCGCTGGATGCCCATGGAGAAGTGGGACGCCTGCGCGTTCCCGGTCAATATGGCGGCGCTCGAAGGCCGGGTATGCTACGGCGGCCTTGACCTTTCCAGCACGACGGACATCACGGCGTTTGTGCTGGTGTTCCCGCCAGACGATGGTGAGGGCGACGAGCGGTATTCAATCCTACCGTTCTTCTGGATACCGGAGGATTGCCTTGACCTGCGCGTCCGGCGGGATCACGTCCCCTATGATGTGTGGAAGCAGCAGGGCTTCCTGCTGACCACCGAGGGTAACGTCGTGCACTACGGATTCATTGAGGCGTTCATTGAAGACCTCGGCACCCGGTTCAACATCCGGGAGATTGCATTCGACCGTTGGGGTGCGACGCAGATGGTGCAGAACCTGGAAGGGCTGGGCTTCACGGTCGTGGCCTTCGGGCAGGGGTTCAAGGACATGTCCTCGCCGACAAAGGAGCTTATGCGCCTGACCCTCGACCGGAAGCTCGCGCACGGCGGCCACCCGGCACTGCGGTGGATGATGGACAACATCCATGTGCGCACCGACCCTGCCGGGAACATCAAGGCCGACAAGGAGCGCAGCACGGAGAAGATTGACGGCGCGGTGGCCACCATCATGGCGCTGGATAGGGCGCTTCGGCATATGGGTGGCGGTGGAAACGAGAGCGTTTATAATGGGCGCGGGCTTTTGATACTGGATTAGTGTAAGTGGCTGTGGTATACTCTGCAAAACGGCAGACAGGCAAAGCCTCATACCTTTGATGCCGGTGGAGGAATACCATGTTCGAACCTATCGGGTTTGTGAAATCAGCAGTTGCTGAAAAAGTTGACCATAGCTGGGGTGAGGTTGTTTCACAGATCATCATCGACGAGCAGTTGGCGGATGGTCTGAAAGGACTTGACGGCTTTAGCCATGTTATCGTCATCTATCATCTGAATCAGGCGAAATTCGTTAAGGAAAAGCACTTGCAACGGCGTCCTCAAGGGCGCGATGACATGCCGTGCGTCGGGATATTCTCTCAGCGGGCCAAGGACAGGCCGAACCCTATCGGAATTACGGCTGTGAGAATACTATCCGTAAGCGGAAACACCGTTGAAGTGCGGGGGCTTGATGCGATAGATGGAACGCCGGTTCTGGATTTGAAACCCTATTACCCCCAGTATGATAGAAAAGACGATGCTACCGTTCCCGAGTGGGTAGATGTACTGATGAACAACTACTTTTAACCCGGAGCACAAACCCCGTTCCTTCAAAGGATCTGCACCAGCAGGTACCTTTTCATAAGGCCAAAGGAGGTAGGTAAACTTATGGTGAAAAAAGCCTTAGTGATAATAGATATTCAAAACGATATAACAAAGAATTACAAGGATGTTATTGACAATATCAATGCAGCTATTGATTGGGCAACCAATAATGATGTTCATGTTGTTTATATTAGGCATGAGAACTTGTCAGCCGGTACGAGGACTTTTAAGCCCAATACACCGGGGGCCGAACTGGTTTCGGACATGAAAGTAGTATCAAACAATGTTTTCACAAAATCCAAAGGGAACGCATTAACCAGTGAGGAGTTCGCCGACTTTATTAGTAAAAACGAGATAGGCGAGTTCTTCATAGCGGGAGCAGATGCCGTTGCCTGTGTTAAGTCAACCTGCTTCAATTTATGCAAAGCAAACTATAGCGTTAATGTCCTATCGGATTGCATTACCAGTTATGATAAACGGAAGATTGCCGAAATGCTCTCCTACTATGAAAGCAAAGGCAGTAGAATTATCAGCATGAGTGACCTGTTGGGTGCATAGGTGCGTTTATGGGTTGAAATGATACTTGCCCCGCAGCATAAGCATAATCCACACTGAGGCACCCGCGCAAGCAGGTGCTTTTCCGCATCCCCAAAGGAGGCCGCTATGAACCTACTCGCACGCCTATTCTCCCCGCGCGACAAGCCCACTAACCAGCTAAACGGCAGCGCCTTTTCCTTCTTCTTCGGCGGCACAACCAGCGGCGCACGGGTGTCGGAACGCTCGGCCATGCAGATGACCGCCGTCTACGCCTGCGTCCGTATCCTGGCTGAGGCGGTCGCGGGTCTTCCGCTGCACCTGTTCGAGATCAACGCGACGGGCGGCTCGGAAAAGGCGCAAAACCACCGCCTGTACCGCCTGCTGCACGACGAGCCAAACCCCGAAATGACCAGCTTCGTGTTTCGCGAAACCCTCATGACCCATCTGCTGCTGTGGGGCAACGCCTTCGCGCAGATCATCCGCAACGGCAAGGGCGAGGTCGTGGCGCTGTATCCGCTCATGCCTGGCAAGATGACCGTGGACAGGGACAGCGCCGGGCGCATCTGCTATGTGTACAACCGGACGGAGGAAGACAGTCCCGCGACCGGCAAGGGCAGCGAAGTGCTCTTGACCCCCGCCGATGTGCTCCACATCCCCGGTTTGGGGTTTGACGGCTTGGTCGGCTATTCGCCCATCGCCATGTCCAAGAACGCCATCGGCCTCGCCATGGCCTGCGAGGAATACGGCGCGAAGTTCTTTGCCAACGGCGCGCATCCGGGCGGCGTCCTGGAACACCCCGGCGTGGTAAAAGACCCGCAGCGCGTGCGGGATAGCTGGAACGCGATGTACCAGGGCAGCGGCCACGCCCACCGGACGGCGGTGCTGGAAGAAGGGCTGAAATATCACGCCATAGGGATACCGCCCGAGCAGGCGCAGTACCTCGAAACGCGCAAATTCCAGATCAACGAGATAGCGCGCATCTTCCGGGTGCCCCCACACATGGTCGGCGATTTGGACAGGTCGTCCTTTTCAAATATCGAGCAGCAAAGCCTCGAATTTGTAAAATACACCCTCGATCCGTGGGTGATACGATGGGAACAGGCCATTGCCCGCGCGCTGCTTTCCGAAACGGAGAAGCGGCGCTTTTTTGTGAGGTTCAATCTGGAAGGGCTGCTGCGCGGTGACTACATGAGCCGCATGAATGGCTACGCCGTCGCCCGGCAGAACGGCTGGATGAGCGCGAACGACATTCGCACGCTGGAAGCCCTCGACCGGATACCCGCCGCTGAAGGTGGTGACTTGTATTTGGTCAACGGAAATTTATGTAAACTTGTCGATGCGGGAATTTTCGCGCGGGAGGGCCGCGCCAAGAAGGAGGAATCGTAGTGGACAGGTTTTGGCATTGGGTTCATAACCGCGACGGCACCCGGACGCTGTACATGGATGGCGTTATCGCGTCGGAAAGCTGGCTGGGCTACGAGATCACGCCTGCCGCATTCAAGGCAGAGCTGTGCGCCACGCCGGGGCCGGTGACGATCTACCTGAATTCACCGGGTGGGGATTGCGTAGCGGCGTCGCAGATATACACCATGCTAATGGAATATCCGGCTGATGTGGACATTATCATCGACGGCATCGCCGCCAGTGCCGCGTCAGTCATCGCCATGGCGGGCACATCGGTGCAAATGGCACCCACTGCTATTATGATGCTCCACCGCCCGCTGACTGTGGCCATGGGTAACACCGACGACATGCAGCGCGCGATTGCCATGCTGGAAGAATACAAGGAGGCGATCTTAAATGCTTACGAGATCAAAACCGACCTGCCGCGCGCAACGCTGTCGGAGATGATGGATGCGGAGACATGGCTTTCCGCGCGGAAAGCCGTGGAGCTTGGCTTCGCGGACGGTATCCTGGAACGCGGGCAGGCGCAGCGCGGCAGTGCCGATGGCGATGCTGGCGGCGATCCACCCGGCGCGGTAGCCTACACCGCTTGCCCAGCCTATGCCTACTCCGGCAAAGCCGCTGCCGTCATCCCCCTGCACAGGGCCAAACCCCCGGACGCCTCCCGGCGTACCGGCACCCCCGCCGCCGACCTCGAAAGGCGCTTGGGCCTTTTGAGATAACGGTGGCGTTTCTTTATCCCTTTTACAATCGACAAGGAGGACGACGACATGGAGCAAATCATCACCATGCGCGAGAAGCGCACCAAGGTATGGGAGGCTGCGAAAGCCTTCCTGGACACCAAGCGTAGCGACGACGGCCTGCTCTCCCCGGAGGATGTGCAGACCTATGAAAAGATGGAGGCCGACGTGGTCGCGCTGGGCCGGGAGATCGACCGCCTGGAACGACAGGCAGCCATGGACAGGGAACTGAACAAGCCCCTCGCCGACCCGCTCACCGCACGCCCCGGCGCGCCCACCGCCGATACCGCCAAGACGGGCCGCGCGTCCGACGAGTACAACCGCTCCTTTTGGCAGGCCATGCGCAACAAGGCCGTGGGCTACGAAGTTTTGAACTCGCTCCACATTGGAACCGATTCGGAAGGAGGTTTCCTTTCACCGGACGAGTATGACCGCACCCTCCTTTCTGGCTTGGAGGAACAGAACATCTTCCGCAAGCTGGCGAAGGTGATTACCACCTCCAGCGGCGACCGCAAAATCCCGGTCGTGGCAACGAAGGGTACCGCCTCGTGGTGTGACGAGGAAGGCACGATTCCTGAGAGCGATGACACGTTCGGGCTGGTGTCCATCGGAGCGTACAAGCTGGCGACCATGCTCAAATGCTCCGAGGAACTGCTGAACGATTCCGTGTTCAATATCCAGTCCTATCTGGCGAAAGAGTTCGCGCGGCGCATTGGCGCGAAAGAGGAAGAATCCTTCTGCATTGGCGACGGCACCGGCAAGCCTACTGGTGTGTTTGCGGCGGCTGGCGGCGCGGAGGTCGGCGTCACGGCGGCGAGCGCCACAGCCCTGACCGCCGATGAAATCCTTGACCTGTTCTACTCGCTGAAAGCGCCGTATCGGAAGAACGCAGTGTTCCTGATGCACGATTCGTCCGTGAAGGCACTACGCAAATTGAAGGATGCCAGCGGGCAGTTTCTCTGGCAGCCGTCGCTGACGGCGGGCGCGCCGGACACGCTCCTGAACCGCCCGGTCTACACGTCAGCATACGCACCGGCGCTGGCGGCTGACGCGCGGGCTATCGTGGTCGGCGACCTCGGGTTCTCTTGGGTGGCCGACCGGCAGGGCGTGCGTTCAAAAGGCTGAATGAGCTGTTCGCGGCAAAAGGGCAGGTCGGTTTTATGGCATCGCAGCGCGTGGACGGCAAGCTGATTCTGCCCGAAGCCGTGAAGGTGCTTCAGATGAAGGCTGGCGCGTAATGGTCCGGCTACTAGTGACGGTAGCCGAGGCGAAAGCCCACCTGCGCGTAGAAACGGACGACGAGGACGCCCTGGTCGAACGGCTGGTGGCGGCGGCGCAAGCTGCTGCCGCCGACTTTTGTGCTACGGACTTCGCGGATGGTGCGCCGGAACCCGTGAGGCTGGCGATCCTGCTGCACACCGGGTACTTCTACGCCCACCGCGAGGGTGGCGACGCCGAAGCGCAGGAGGCCATGGCGCGGGCGTTCCGCTCGCTGCTTTGGCCGTACCGGGATACACAAAAGCTGTTCTGACGAACAACACAATACGAAAGCTGCCTGAGGGGAGGCAGAGACACGAAAGCTGATTGAGGCACAAAAGCGGTTTGAGGGGAGGCGGCGCGCGTGGCGTACTACAGAAGAAATACGGATGAACACCTGTTGTCCGGCGCACTGCGCCACCGCGTTACCTTTCTCGAACGGAAGGTCGCCGTCAAAAGCGGCATTA
This sequence comes from Eubacteriales bacterium, assembly GCA_031550535.1. Taxonomy (GTDB): domain Bacteria; phylum Bacillota; class Clostridia; order Christensenellales; family Aristaeellaceae; genus Avichristensenella. The sequence goes on along the minus strand of JAVBOM010000042.1, from coordinate 582 downwards.
CGAAAGAAAGCTGGGAACCCGAGTTTACCTGCTGGGCCGACATCCAGGGCTTGAAAGGCCGGGAGTTTTGGGCCGCCGCTGCCGTGAACCGCGAGCATGAGCTGCGCATCATCATCCGGCACCGGAAGGACATTGACCCGGCCATGCGGCTGCTGGTGGATGGGCGCGTTTATCGCATCCAGAGCGTGGCTGACCCCACCATGCGGCATATCAAGCTGGAAATCCTCGCAGCCAGCGTGACAGAGGGATAGTACTCTCATGATGGAGGTGTGTACCATGCCGGGCCTCATTAGCCTTGAAAACGTCGGCGAGATCGGGCGGCAGGCGCGGGCGCTCGGCTCGGACGCGACGTGGGACATCAATAGGGCGCTGCTGGCGGGTGCGAAGATCATCGCCACGGAAGCAAAAGCGCGCATTCCGCGCTACCCACATCATCGCACCGACCATGGCAGGAGCAGCAAGCATCTCGCCGACGCGGTCATCGCGGAGGTGGTGAACAAGCGCAAGACGGCGGGCGTGACCGTGGAGGGCAATTTCCATAATGGGCCGAGCTACTACGTCAAGTTCGTGGAGTACGGCACC
>JAVBOM010000031.1:0-83833 GCA_031550535.1 Eubacteriales bacterium | reverse complement strand
CAGCATCAGCGGGCGCGACTATAACGTCATCCTGGGCATCACGGTGTTCTTCGGCATCTTCGTCATCGCCTGCAACATCGTGGTGGATGTGCTGTACGGGATCATTGACCCCCGGGTCAAAATCTCAGAATAAGGAGCTGGCCATATGGAAGCAACGAATCGTCTGGACCAGAATCCATACGCGCCGGTGGACCCCGCGGGCCGGGAAGGGGAGCAAATATCCCGCCCGTCGGTGTCATACTGGCGCGACGCCTGGCGCAGGCTGAAAAGGGACAAATTGGCGATGTTCGGCATCATCTGTGTGGCCATCATCGCCATCGCGGCGATTGCCGGCCCGTACCTGTCCCCGTACGACTATGAGACGGCGGACTTCATGTCCATCGACCAGCGGCCCAGCGCGCAGCACTGGCTGGGCACGGACGGCCTTGGCCGCGACCTGCTCGTGCGCATCCTGTACGGCGCGCGCATTTCGCTGACCATTGGCATTGTGGCGGCGTTCATTAACATGATCATCGGCATCCTGTACGGCGGCATCGCCGGGTTTGCGGGCGGGCGCGTGGATAACGTCATGATGCGCTTTGTCGATATCCTGATCGCGCTGCCGCAGCTCTTGTACATCATCCTGCTGATGATGATCGTCGGGACGAACATGACCTCCATCCTGATCGCGCTGTGCATCTCCTCCTGGACGGGCACGGCGCGCGTGACCCGCTCGCAGGTCGTCTCGCTGAAACACCAGGAGTACATCCTGGCGTCCACGCTGGCCGGCGCGTCCAAATGGGAGATCCTGCTCCGGCACCTTCTGCCCAACAGCATGGGGCCGATCATCGTGTCGGTCACGTTCCTGATTCCCAGCGCCATCTTCAACGAGGCGTTCCTCAGCTTCCTGGGCATCGGCATTCAGCGGCCGATGGCGAGCTGGGGCTCGCTGGCGAACGACGCGGTATCCAAGCTATGGAGCGCGCCGTACCAGATGATTTTCCCCATCATCGCGATCAGCCTGACGATGTTCTCGCTCAACTTCATCGGCGACGGGCTTCGCGACGCGCTTGACCCCAGGCTGAAGAAGTAATGGCAAAGAGGCAAGGATTCCTTGCGGAATCCTCATATGGCGCCCGATTTTCCCAATCAGCGCCGCCATCAAAGGAGGACATCGCGTGAAGCTGCTGGATATACAAAACCTGCGCACGACGTTTGACATCCACGTGGGCAGCGTACAGGCGGTGCGGGGCATTGATCTGTACGTGGACGAGGGAGAAACCATTGGCATCGTGGGCGAGTCCGGATCGGGCAAGAGCGTGAGCATGCTGTCCGTGATGCGGCTGTTGCCGGATTACGCGCGCATTGAGGCGAATCGCATCGCCTTCGCGGGCCAGGATTTGACACACGCGAAGATCAAGGAGCTGCGCGCGCTGTCGGGCAACCAGATCGGCATGGTGTTCCAGGACCCGATGACCTCGCTGAACCCGCTGTACACCGTGGGCAACCAGCTCATGGAGCCGTTGAAAATCCACAAGCGCATGAACAAGCAGGAAGCCCAGGACCGGGCCATGGAGATCCTGAGGGAAATCGACATGCCCGACCCGGCCAGCCGCATGAAGCAATACCCGCACGAACTGTCGGGCGGCATGCGCCAGCGCGTGATGATCGGCATCGCCATCGCGTGCGGCCCGCGCCTCATCATCGCGGACGAGCCGACCACGGCGCTGGACGTGACGATCCAGGCGCAGATATTGGACCTTCTGCAGCACCTGAAGGAAAAGCAGAACACCGCCACCATCATGATCACGCACGACCTGGGCGTCATCGCCGGGATGTGCAGCCGCGTGTACGTGATGTACGGCGGCAAGGTGGTGGAGGAGGGCACGTCGCGCGAGGTGTTCTACACGCCGAAGCATCCGTACACGTGGGGCCTGCTGCGCTCCATCCCGCAAAAGACCGGCCAGCGGCAAAAGCTGATCCCGATCCCCGGCTCGCCGCCGGATCTGATCGCGCCGCCGCCCGGCTGCCCTTTTGAGCCGCGCTGTCCGCACGCGATGCGCATCTGCCGCACCGCGATGCCGGAACACAGGCCGTTGTCGGACACGCACGCGGCGGGCTGCTACCTGATGGACGAGGGCGCGCCCAAGGTCCAGTGGGGAGGTGGCGTCGCGTGAAAAAGGTGCTGGTGGAGGCCCGGAACCTGAAAATGCACTTCCCTGTGGGCAGGACGTGGAGCGGGAAAGTCACCCGCGTGCTGAAGGCGGTGGACGACGTCACGTTTTCCATCGAAAAGGGCGCGACGTTCGGCCTGGTGGGCGAGTCCGGCTGCGGCAAGACGACCGTGGGGCGCGCCCTGGTGCGCCTGTATGAGCCGACGGACGGCAGCGTGGTATACGACGGGCACGACATCACGCGGCAGAAGGACAAGGCGCTGCTGCCGTACCGCCGCCGCATGCAGATGATCTTCCAGGACCCCTACGCGTCGCTCGACCCACGGATGACGGTGAACGCGATCATCGCGGAACCGCTCCGCGCCCGGCACGACATGGCGCACAAGGACAAAATGAGCCGCGTCGCCGAGCTGATCGAGATGGTCGGGCTGAAAAGCGACCACGGCCTGCGCTACCCGCACGAGTTTTCCGGTGGGCAGCGGCAGCGCATTGGCATTGCCCGCGCGCTGGCCAGCAATCCCGAGTTCATCGTCTGTGACGAGCCGATTTCGGCGCTGGATGTGTCGATCCAGGCGCAGATCATCAACACGCTGGAGGATCTCCAGCAGCGGCTTGGCCTGACGTATTTGTTTGTCTCGCACGATCTTTCCATGGTGCGGCACATCTCGCACACGGTGGGCGTGATGTACCTGGGCTGCATGGTGGAAATGGCGCCGGTGGACGAGCTGTACGGCAACATGATGCACCCGTATACCCGCGCGCTGATGAGCGCCGTGCCGATCCCGGACCCGGACCTCGCGGCGCAGAGCCAGCGCATCCTGTTGCAGGGCGATGTGCCCACGCCGATCAACCCGCCAAGCGGCTGCTACTTCAGGAACCGATGCCCGCGCGCGGAGGCCGACTGCGCCAAGGCGCGGCCGGAGTGGCGGGAGATAGGCCAGGGGCACTGGGTGGCTTGCCACCGGGTGTAGAGGTAGGGATTTCTTGCGAAATGCCTTTATGGCGCCCGATTTTTCAAATCAGCGCCGCCATCGTGGATAAAGGGCTGCCGCGCGGCTAAAACCAACGCGACAGCCCCTTTCTTTTTTACATCATCACCTCAAAAATCAATCGCCCGTCCTTCGCGTCCACACGCACGCCCGCGCCATCCGGCACCTGCCCGCGCAGCAGCATTCGGGCGATTTCCGTCTCCACCTCGCGCTGCACGAACCGCTTCACCGGCCGCGCGCCGTAGGCGGGCGTGTACGCCTCCTCCGCGATGAACCGCTTGGCCTCGTCCGTTACGACAAGTTTGTACCCCTCGTCCAGCATGCGGCCGCCGGTCTTTTCCAGCACCAAGCCGACGATGCGCTCGATCTCCGCGCGCGTGAGCGGCATAAAGAGCACGATCTCGTCCATGCGGTTGAGGAACTCGGGTTTGAAGCTGCGGCGCAGCAGCGCCAGCGTCTTTTGCCGCGCGTCGTCCGATAGTTCGCCTTGCGCGTCAATGCCGTCCAGCAGGTAATCGCTGCCCAGGTTCGACGTCATGATGACGACCGTGTTCTTGAAGTTCACGGTGCGGCCCTGGCTGTCGGTCAGCCGCCCGTCGTCCAGAATTTGCAGCAGCAGGTTGAACACGTCCGGGTGGCCCTTTTCAATTTCATCAAACAGCACGATGTAGTACGGCTTTCTGCTCACGGCCTCGGTAAGCTGGCCGCCCTCGTCGTGGCCGATGTAGCCCGGAGGCGCGCCGATGAGCCGGGAAATCGTGTGCTTCTCCTGGTACTCGCTCATGTCGATGCGGACGATGTTCGATTCGCTCGCGAACAGCGCCTCGGCCAGCGCCCTGGCCAATTCTGTCTTGCCCACGCCCGTGGGGCCGAGGAACAGGAACGAGCCGATGGGCCGGTTTGGGTCTGACAAGCCGGACCGGGCGCGCAGGATGGCGTCCGACACCGCGTCCACGGCCTCGTCCTGGCCGATCACGCGCGTGTGCAGCGTTTCCGGCAGGCGCAGCAGCTTCTCGCGCTCGCCCTCGACCAGCTTCGCGACCGGGATGCCGGTCCACTGCGACACGATGCCCGCGATTTCTTCCTCCGTCACCACCTCGCGGATCAGCGTGGACCCTCCCTCGCGCGCGGCCTCGGTGCGCGCCTTGCACGCTTCCAATTCCTGCGTCAGGTTCGGAATCTCGCCGTACTTGATCTCCGCCATGCGGTTCAGGTCGTAGGCGCGCTCCGCCTGCTCCAGCTCCAGCTTTTTTTGGTCAATCTGCTCGCGCAGTGCGCGCATCTGGTCAATGTCCTGCTTCTCCCGCTGCCACTGCGCGGTTAGTTCATCCGTCGCAGCCCTGCGCTCGGCGATTTCCCGCTCGATGGCGGTCAGCCGCTCGCGGCTCTGCGCGTCCTCCTCCTTTTTCAGCGCCTCGCGCTCGATTTCAAGCTGCATGACCTTGCGGTCGATCTCGTCGATCTTCGCGGGCTTGGAATTGATCTCCGTGCGCAGGATGGACGCCGCCTCGTCCATCAGGTCGATGGCCTTGTCCGGCAAAAACCGGTCCGTGATGTAGCGGCTGGACAGCGTGGCGCACGCAATCAGCGCCGCGTCCGTGATGCGCACGGAGTGGTGGATCTCGTACTTCTCCTTCAGACCGCGCAGGATGGTGATCGTCTCCTCCACCGTCGGCTCGCCGACCAGCACGGGCTGGAACCGCCGGGCGAGCGCCGCGTCCTTCTCGATGTGCTGGCGGAACTCGTTCAGCGTCGTCGCGCCGATGCAGTGCAATTCGCCGCGCGCCAAAAGGGGTTTGAGCAGGTTGCCCGCGTCCATCGCGCCCTCGGCCTTGCCCGCGCCGACGATCGTGTGCAATTCATCGATGAACAGGATGATCCGCCCGTCGGACTCCTGGATTTCTTTCAGAACGGCCTTCAGCCGCTCCTCGAATTCGCCCCGGTACTTCGCGCCCGCGACGAGGCTGCCCATGTCCAGCGAGAATACGGTCTTGTCGCGCAGATTGTCCGGCACGTCGCCCTTGACGATTCGCTGCGCCAGGCCCTCGGCCACGGCGGTCTTGCCCACGCCCGGCTCGCCGATTAGGACTGGGTTGTTCTTCGTCTTGCGGCAGAGGATGTTGATGACGCGGCGAATCTCCGCGTCGCGCCCGATGATCGGGTCGAGCTTGCCGGAGCGCGCCAACTCCACCAGATCCGTGCCGAAACGCGTGAGCGCCTCGTACGTCTCCTCCGGGTTCTGGGACGTGACGCGTTGCTTGCTGCGCACCTGGCTGAGCGCTGCGAGGAACTTCTCCTTCGTGACGCCGTACTTGGCAAAAATCTTCGCCGAAGGTGTGCCGCGCTCGCCGAGCAGCGCCAGGTAGAGGTGCTCCGCGCCTACGTACTCGTCGCCGAACTGCCCGATGGCCTTCTGCGCGTTCGCCATGATCTCGCCAAAACGGCGGGACGCGTACAGTTGGCTGCCGCCCGAAACGGACGGCATTTTGTTAAATTCACTTTCCAAATCGGCCGTGTAGGCCGGAACGTCCACGTTCATCAGGGTCAGCAGGCGGGGGATGAGGCCGTCCTTCTGGGTGGCCAGCGCCGCGTGCAAATGCTCGCCCTCCAGTTGCTGGTGCCGGTGCCGCAGCGCGATATCCTGCGCCTCCTGCACCGCCTGCTGCGCCCGTTGTGTGTATTGATTCATATCCATATCAAACGCCTCCTCGCGTCAGTTCAGCGACGCTATTTTTTCGTAGAGTTTTTTCATTTCCGGGGTAATCGTCCTGGGGTTTTGGATCGTCAGCTCGATCACCAGGTCGCCGGTTTTGCCCTTTCCATCGGACAGCCCTTGCCCGCGCAGGCGGAGCTTTTGCCCGCTGGTCGCTCCCGCCGGAATCTTCACCGACAGGGTTTTGTCCGCCGACCGCACGTCCAGCCGGCCGCCGAGCGCCGCCTCCCAGGGGAGGATGTCGCGCTTCATCAGCACATCCAGTGAGGCGCGGGGCGCCGCCGTCTCCGCGCCGCCGAACAGGTCGCGCAGGAGGTCATCCACGTCCAGATTCGCGTAGGTCGTACGCGTGCCGCCGCCGGAGAACCCGGCGAACGGGTCGCCGTAGGCCGCCGTGGACCGGGGAGCGCGCCGCCCGCCGAGCGGATTCGCGCGCTCCGCGTCGTATGCCTTGCGCTTTTCCGCGTCGCCAATCGTTTCATATGCCTCGTTGAGCTCAATAAAACGCGCTTCGGCCGCCTTGTCCCCGCCCGTCGCGTCGGGGTGGTATTTCTTGGCGAGCTTCCGAAACGCTTTCTTTATATCCTCGGCGCTGGCGTCTTTTTTTACGCCCAGCACCTGATAGTAGTCTTTCATCGCCATCACCGCCTTTGATCTTCTTTGACATTCATATTTTAGCACAAACCCACCTGGAATGCAAGGAGTTTTTGCCGAATCCTGGTCGATTATCCTCCTTTTCAGGCGGCCCTTTTCATGATATACTGAATAAAAGAGCAACCAACCGTTTTACTGCCGATACGCGGCCATTAAGGTCATAAGGAGTGAACCGCATGAGGAAAAAGCGCTGTATTGCCATGCTGCTTGCGGGCGGGCAGGGCAGCAGGCTGGGGATTTTGACAAAGAGCATGGCGAAGCCCGCGCTGCCGTATGGCGGCAAATATCGCATCATTGATTTCCCCCTCTCCAACTGCGCGCATTCCGGCATCGATGTCGTCGGCGTGCTGACCCAGTACCAGCCGCTCGCGCTGAACGCGTACATCGGCACCGGCGCGCCGTGGGACCTGGATCTGGTCAACGGCGGCGTGTACGTGCTGCCGCCATATGTCAAGGGGAAGGGCGGCGAGTGGTACCGCGGCACCGCCAACGCCATTTTCCAGAACCTGGGGTTTATCGAGCAGTTTGACCCAGACTATGTTCTGATCCTGTCCGGCGATCATATCTATCGCATGGATTATAACGAAATGCTCTCCTACCACATCCAGAAGGAGGCCGACGCGACCATCGCGGAGCTGGAGGTCCCCTGGGAGGAGACGCACCGCTTCGGCATCCTGAACACGGACGAGACGGGCCGCATTGTCGAGTTTGACGAGAAACCGAAAAAAGCCCGGTCCAACAAGGCGTCCATGGGCGTGTACGTGTTCACGTGGGCGAAGCTGCGCGAATACCTGGTGAACGACGAAGCGGACAAGTCCTCCAGCAACGACTTTGGCAAGAACATCATGCCCAAGATGCTGCGGGACGGGCAAAAGCTGTTCGCTTACCCATTCGAAGGCTACTGGAAGGACGTCGGCACGGTGGATAGCTTCCTGGAGGCGAACATGGACCTGCTGGAAGCGCCCATGCCCATCGACCTGTACGACGCCCGCAAAAAAATCTACAGCCGAAACCCCGGCCTGCCGCCGCACTATGTGGCCCCGGGCGCGGATGTCAGGACATCGCTCATCACGGAGGGCTGCGAGGTATACGGCCAGGTGAACCACAGCGTGCTGTTCGCGGGCGTTACCGTGGAGCAGGGCGCCAGCGTGGTCGATTCCGTCGTGATGCCGAGCGTATCCATCGGGCGCGGCGTGAGCGTGCGGCGCGCCATCGTGGCGGAGAACGTCGTCATCGAGCCGGGATGCCAGATCGGCGGGCCTGAGGGCGGCATCGCCGTGGTGGGCCAGGGCGCGCGCCTCATGGCCGGCACCGTGGTCGCCCCGGGCGAACAGTACGAATCCCGGGCTTAAGCAGCAGCGATTTTCCGGATTCCCGGCTCTTCGACGGCGGCGCTGATTCGAAGAATCGGGCGCCATAGAAGGATTCCGTCAAGAATCCTTACCGCACCTCTGTGATGAAAAGGGGGACGCACCAATGAAAGACCTGATGGGGCTCATATACACCGGTGAAAACGACGCGCGCCTGCGCGAATTGACGCTGAGCCGGGCCGTCGCGGCGCTGCCCGTCGTGGGAAGATACCGCATCATCGATTTTCAGATGTCCAGCCTGGTGAACTCGGGCGCGCGCAATGTCGGCGTGATCACGCAGCGGAACTACCACTCGCTGATGGACCACCTGGGCAGCGGCAAGGAATGGGACCTGCACGGCAAGCATGACGGGCTGTTCATCCTACCCCCGTTTTTAACGCGCGACAATGTGGGCGTGTACGAGGGCATGCTGGACGCCCTGCGCTCCAACATCGGGTATCTGCGCCGCTCGCGGCAGGAGTATGTCGTACTGACGGACAGCCATGTCATCTACAATCTCGATTTTGCCGAGATGCTGAAGCATCATATCGATACCAGCGCGGACATCACCGTGCTGTACCACCCAGCGCCGGAGAAGGACTCGCCGATGACGGAATACCGCGTGTTTTTCTCCATGAACGACGACGGCGTGCTGACGCAGATGGAGATCGATCCGTCGCGCGTCAACCACCCGTATGAGTCGTTGGCCGTGCTGATCGTCAGGCGGGAGCAGCTCGTCAACATCGTGTCGCAGACGGCGGCGCTCGGGCACCACAGCTTTGTGCGTGACGTGCTGCAGCGCAGCGTGCACGACGGCAGCCTGCGCGTGGTGGGCTATCCCTCGCCCGTGCGCGCCTGGAACATCGACTCCGTGCAGGCGTATTACCACTTCAACATGGACGTGCTGAACGCGGATGTCCGCGCCGAGCTGTTCAACGCGCGCCGCCCGGTGTATACCAAGGTGCGGGACGACGTGGCCGCGCGCTACGGCGAGACGGCCCGCGTATCGGGCAGCCTGATCGCGGACGGCAGCCGCGTGGACGGCACGGTGGAAAACAGCGTGATCTTCCGCGGCGTCACCATCGCGGAAGGCGCGGTGATCCGCAACAGCATCGTGATGCAGGACGCGCAGATTCAGGAGAACGCGGAGATTGACCACTGCATCCTGGACAAACAGGCGGTGATCAAGCGCGGCGGGCGGCTGATCGGCCCCGCGACGTACCCGATTGTCATCAGCAAAAATGTGACGATATAATCGCATGCGGACGGTATATTTTGGCTTGTTTCCGCATACAAACCTATTCTAGGAGGTGCTTCCATGACGAAAGTACTGTTTGCCGCGTCCGAGTGCGTGCCGTTCATCAAAACCGGCGGCCTGGCGGACGTGGTGGGCGCGTTGCCGCCCGTGCTCCGCGCACGGGGGGCGGATATCCGTGTGATTCTGCCGCTGTACGGCGAAATTCCCCAGGAGTTCAGGAGCCGCATGCGGCATGTGGCGGATTTTGAGGTGGAGCTTGGATGGCGCAAGCAGTATTGCGGCATTGAGGCGCTGGAACACGCGGGCCTGACCTGGTATTTTGTCGACAACCGGTACTACTTCGAACGGCCCTATGTCTACGGCCTGGGCGGTGACGAGTACGAGCGGTTCGGCTTCTTCTGCCGCGCGGTGCTGAACGCGCTGCCGCTCGTCGGCTTCCAGCCGGACATCCTGCACTGCCACGACTGGCAGGCGGGCATGATCCCGGCGCTGCACAAGATTCAGTACGCGCACCTGCCGTTCTACGAGAACATGCGGACCGTCGTGACCGTGCATAATTTGCAGTACCAGGGCATCTTCGGCATCAAGGAGGTGCAGGACTGCCTGGGCCTGGGCGACAGCCTGTTCACGCCGGATAAGCTAGAGGCGTACGGCATGGCCAACTTCCTGAAGGCCGGCATTGTGTACGCGGACGAGATCACCACCGTCAGCCCCAGCTACGCCGAGGAGATCACCACGGCGTTCTACGGCGAGCGGCTGGACGGTCTGCTCCGCGCCAAGCATGGGCAGCTCATGGGCATTTTAAACGGCATCGACACCGACGAATACGACCCCGAAAACGACCCGCTGATCCCGGAGCGGTACACGGCGGAGACGCTTTCCGGCAAGGCCGCGTGCAAGGCCGCGCTGCAGCGGGAGTTGGGGCTGACCATCGCGCCGGACGCGCCGCTGATCGGCATGGTGACGCGCCTGTCCGGCCAGAAGGGGCTGGATCTGATCGACCACGTGATCCTGCAGCTCATGGACCTGGGCATTCAGCTCGTGGTGCTGGGCAAGGGCGACGCGCGCTACACGGACCTGTTCGCCTGGGCGGAGGGCGCGTACCCCGGCCGCGTGGCCGCGCGGTTTGAGATGAACTTCCCGCTCGCCCACCGCATCTACGCGGGGTCGGACATGTTCCTGATGCCGTCGATGTTTGAGCCGTGCGGCCTGTCGCAGATGATTTCGCTGCGCTACGGCACGATTCCGATCGTCCGGGAGACGGGCGGCCTGCGGGATACCGTGCTGTCCTACAACGACTATACGGGCGAGGGCAACGGCTTCTCGTTCTTCAACTACAACGCGCACGACATGATGAACACGCTCGGCCGCGCGGTGACGTATTACAAGGACGAGCCGGACACGTGGCAAACGCTGATGCGGCGCGGCATGGCCGGGGACTATAGCTGGAACCGGTCGGCCGGCGAGTACATGGCGCTATACGACAGGTTGCTCGCGCCGCCCGAACCGGCGGCGGAAAAGCCCGTGAAAAAGACGCCGTCCGAGAAAAAAGCCATGCCGCTGCAGGTGGAGAAAACGGAAGGCGCGAAGCCGAAGGCAAAGGCGGCAAAGACCGCCAAGGCGGAAAGCGCCGCCGGGGAGAAAAAGGCCGCCGCCCCAAAGGCGACGCGCAAAAAGGACGCGCCCGTGGCGGAGGACACCCCAAAGCCCAAACGGGCGCGCGCAAAAAAGACGGAGACAACAGCGTAAACGATGACCGACCACGATCATAGCGGACACAGGGAGCGCATGCGCAACCGGTTTCTGGAGAGCGGGCTGGACGGGTTCGCGCCGCATGAGGTGCTGGAGCTTTTGCTCTTCTACGCGATTCCGCAGAAGAACGTCAACCCGCTCGCGCACCAGCTTCTGGCGCGGTTCGGCTCGCTTTCGGGCGTGCTCTCCGCGCCGCCGGAACAGCTTTCGCAGGTGAAGGGCGTCGGGCCATCGGCCGCGGCGCTCCTTGCCTTCATGCAGCCGCTCGCCCGCTTCTTGGAGCGCGAGCGGCTGGGTGACAAACCCGTGATTACCAACAAAAAAGAGGCGAAGGTCTTTTGCCGGCACCTGTTCCACGGCGCGCCGGACGAGACGCTGTACGTCGTGTGCCTGGACGCGCAGGGCCGCGTGCTCCGCGCCGTGCCCGCCATTTCGGGCACCATTGACGAGATTCCGATCTACCCGCGCACGATTGTCGGCGCGGCGCTGATGCAGAACGCGCACAGCGTCGTGCTGGCGCATAACCACCCCAGCGGCGTGCGCGAGCCTTCGGCGGCGGACATCCGGACGACGGAATTGCTGAACAAGGCGTTTGCGGCCGTGGACATCCCGGTGATGGACCACGTGATCTACGCGGACGGCGACTGCATCACGCTGACGGAATGGGAAGCGTTTCAACGCGTCGCGCCCCTATACGAACAGGGGATGCCCAAGGCCGCCGACACGAAGCGGCCCGCGCGGCGCAAACCGGCGGAGAAGGATAACAAAAACCCCGGGGAGCGGCCCGGGGTATGAGCAAGTTATATAATGAATCATTGGATTCTGACGCGCGCGGGGTGGATGTGATCATCGTGCTGGGCGCGCAGGTGCGGCCTGAGGGTGTTCCGTCCGAGGCGCTCCGGCGGCGGCTTGTCCTGGCGCTGGAACACCATAAGCGCCTCCGTGTGCCCATCATCTGCTGCGGCGCGCAGGGCGCGAGAGAGCCCATGGCCGAGGGCGATTTCATGTGTGAATGGCTGATCCGGGCGGGCGCGGACGCGTCCATGGTCATCAGCGAGAACAAATCCTACGACACGCTGCAGAACATCAAGAACGCGAAGGTAATCATGGACGCGCGCGGGTACGGGCGGCCGCTGGTCGTTACCAGCGACTACCATGTGCGGCGCTCGCTGGCCATCTGCCGCCGCTACGGCCTGGACGCCAAGGGCGCGGGCAGCGCGTCCGTTCGTCGCTATTGGCTGAAAAACCACGCGAGGGAGATTCTCGCGTGGGTGAAGTTTTTTTTGTGGCGATAGGGGGGAGCCGATTGTTGCCGTTACCCCCAAAGACGCATTTCGCCAGTGGCGGAAACAAATGCGGCGTAGGCCCGGCAGGCCACAGAGCGATGCGCAGCAGCGCGACAATGGCCTGACGCGGCCCGCAGTCCCCCATGCGCCCGCGCTAGCTCTGCGGCAGCACGTCAAAATCCATCACCGACGTAAACGTGATCAGCGTCATCTCCGGCGTGTTGAACAGGCGAAAGTCCGGCAGCGGGCAGGTGCCGGACGTGCCGAGCCCGGCCGATACGTACTGTAACACCCGGTTGTTGCCCGTGTAGTGATACCCCTCGACGAGGGAGTCGTCCGGGAACCAGCCGTCGCCCCACACCGGGCCGATGAGCGGCAGCCGCCATTGCCCGCCGGCCATGCCGCCGGCTAGCACCAGGTCCGCCGAGCGCACAAAGCCGCCCTCGCTGCCCGTATTGACATGCAGCGCCTGCACCGTCTCGCTCCGAAGGGGCATGTGGCTCAGGGCGATGTGCAGATCGCCCGCGCTCATCTGGCCCTGCGCCGTGCGGGTCCGGGCGATCACGTCTGCGTAGTAAGCGCCTTCCGGCGTGCCGCTATTCGCGTAGGCAGCCGCCGCGGTATCCAGGTCCAGCGCGTACTGCGCCGCGCTCAGGAACCACACCTTGGACTTGCCCACCGTGAGATACGCCGGGGCGTCCAGGTACACCGCGCCGCGCGTCTGCGCGTTGAGAATCCAGTCGGCGAGCACCGCGTAGCTCCCGATGCCCTGCGAGCCGACCGGCGCGGGGTCGGAATCCCCGGCGATGAAGTACACGGGCTTTGTCGTGTCCAGAGCCGATAAAAACTCGTAAAAAGGATAATAATCGCCGCGCTTGCCGACCATGTCGCCCGTTACGCACACGGCGCTGTACTTTTTGTTTCTCAGCGCCTGCTCCACCTGCTTCTGCTTGGGGCCAAAGCGTTTGCCGTTCAGATCGGAAACGTGCAGGATGGTGAACCCCTCCAGCGATTCCGGAAGGTCCGGCACCAGGACGCGCTGCGTCCTGAGCACCACGCGGCCATTGTCATAAATCGCGAAAACGGCCAAAGCCGCCATCGCCACCGCGACCGCCAGCGCGATCCACCGCCCGGCGTGCCCCCTGCGTCCCGAAAAAACGTCCCGTCCGTACCGCATGCCCAGCCCTCCCCGTGTGACTATATAACGGAAGAGAAACGTGATTCATCCCGCTGATTTCGCATTTCAGTGAATTAACTTTTTTGATTGTTTCCGTGAAAAATGCGGAATTAATGTGCATTTGATCGGCAAAATTCGACATAAGTTTCGGTTTCACCGCGCGGGAAAGTGTGCTATACTGAGAGCGTACAAGGATGGGTGATATGGCAAAAGCAAAGACGACCTACATTTGCGACGAGTGTGGCTATGAATCCGCCCGGTGGCTGGGTAAATGCCCGGATTGCGGCGCGTGGAATACCCTGCACGAGCACATGGCCGAGACGGCGGCCGCGCCCCAGGATAAGCCGCTGAAGCGGCCCGGCGGCCAAGGCTTTGCGGCGAAGCGGCTGGCGGACATTGACGACGAGGCGCAGGCGCGCCGCTCCTGCGGCATTGACGAGCTGGACCGCGTGCTCGGCGGGGGTATTGTGGAAGGCTCGGTCACGCTGGTGGGCGGCGACCCTGGCATTGGAAAATCGACGCTACTGCTGCAGGCCTGCGGGAAGCTGGCCGAGGCGGGCGGGCGCGTGCTGTATGTCACGGGCGAGGAGAGCGCGCGCCAGATCAAGCTGCGCGCGCGTCGGTTGGATGTGCCCGCGGACGATGTGTGGGTGCTGGCGGAAAACGCGATGAACGACATTGTGGCCCGCTTTGAGGAGCTGCAGCCGGACTTCCTGGTCGTGGACTCCATTCAGACGGTCTACCGGCCCGAACTATCCGCCGCGCCGGGCAGCGTGTCCCAGGTGCGGGAGTGCTCGTCCCAGCTCATCCGCCTGGCGAAAACGACCGGCTGCGCGATGTTTCTGATCGGCCATGTGACCAAAGAGGGCGCGATCGCGGGGCCGCGCGTGCTGGAGCACATGGTGGACGCGGTGCTCTACTTTGAGGGCGACCGGCGGCATGCGTGGCGCATTTTGCGCGCCGCGAAGAACCGCTTCGGTTCCGTCAATGAGTTGGGCATCTTTGAAATGCGGGAGAACGGCATGGTGCCGGTGGAGAACCCCTCGGAGCTGCTGCTCTCGCTTCGGGCGCGCGGGGCGTCCGGGTCGGTGGTCACCTGCGGGCTGGAAGGTACGCGGCCCATGCTTGTGGACCTGCAGGCGCTCGTCTCCCGGACGCCTTTTGGCATGCCCCGCCGCGCGACGGATGGGCTGGATAGCGGGCGGGTGGCGCTGCTGCTGGCGGTGCTGGAGAAGCGTGTGGGCCTACGGCTGTACGACCAGGATGTGTATGTGAACGTCGCGGGCGGCATGACACTGTCCGAGCCGGCCGCCGACCTGCCGCTGTGCGTGGCCATCGCGTCGTCCATGCGCGATAAGGTGCTGCCGCAGTCGCTGGTCGTGTTCGGGGAGGTGGGGTTATCGGGCGAGGTGCGGGCCGTGGCGCACGCGGAGCGGAGGCTGCAGGAGGCTTCCCGCCTGGGGTTTACGGAGTGCATTCTGCCCAAGGAAAACCTGCGCCGGCTGAAGGCGCCGGAGGGCGTGGCGCTGCGTGGGGTGGATACGGTGGCGCAGGCGGTCCAGATGCTGCTGGGGTGAGGTTTTCTTGTGAAATCCTTTTGTGGCGCCCGGTTTTTTAGATCAGCGCCGCCCATCATAGAGCCATCATAAAAAATCTGAAAAAGAAAGGGTTGAGCATGAAAAAGTTTAGTCTCGAACGCGTTCTCAGGGTAGTGATCACACTCTTCGGATCCGCCATCGGCGGAGGGCTGGCCGCGTTGGCGATTCGGATTTACACCACATTCGAAGGCACGCGCGGCTTGGAGAGCGGGGAAGTTATCTGGATTTGCGCGGGCGCTACGCTGTTATTCGCACTTATTACCTGGTTTGTCGCGCCGCATTTGATCCAAAGGGTGGAACGCTGGTCCGGTTCGGTGGAGGTATCGCTGAGCGAAATGCCGCTGTCACAGCTTCTTTGCGGCGCGCTCGGGCTGGTGCTCGGGCTGTTCATTGCCTGGCTGATTACGCAGCTTTTCCGGGCGGGGCTGCCGGAATTGTTGTGGTCCGGGCTGTCGGCGGTGCTCTACCTGATGCTGGGGTACTTGGGCGCGTCCATCGGGTCCAAGCGCTGGCGGGAGTTTCCGGCCATGTTCAGCAAGCAGGCGCGGCAGGACAGGAAGACCGCCACGCCGCTGTCCGGGCACGCCAGCGTCGGCAAGATCCTGGACACGAGCGTAATCATTGATGGGCGCATTTTTGACGTGTGCAAAACGGGCTTTGTGGAGGGACCGCTCGTCATCCCGCAGTTCGTGTTGGCGGAGCTCCGCCACATCGCCGATTCCAGTGACCCGCTCCGCAGAAACAGGGGCCGCCGCGGTCTGGATGTGCTGGCGCGCATCCAGAAGGAGCTGGACATCGCCGTGCAGATCACGGAGGCGGATTTTGAGGACGTGGACGAGGTGGACGTGAAGCTACTGAAGCTGGCGCGGCAGACGAGCGGCGTGGTTGTCACGAACGACTTTAACCTGAACAAGGTGGCGGACGTGACCGGCGTGAAGGTGCTGAACGTGAACGATCTGGCGGGCGCGCTGCGCCCGGTGCTGCTGCCCGGCGAGGAGATGCGGGTGCAGATTTTGCGCGAGGGCAAGGAGCACGGGCAGGGCATCGGCTACCTGGACGACGGCACGATGATCGTGGTGGACAGCGGCAAGCGCCACATTGGCGAGACGGTGGACGTGGTTGTCACGACCGTGCTGCAGACCAGCGCGGGCCGGATGATCTTCACGAAGATCAAACAGGCGGCGTAAGCGGGGCGGGTGTCTGGGCCGCGCTGCGCGAGGGAGGGACGCATGTTCCCTCCCTTTTGCTGTGCGGGGATGGCAGATCCGCCGTGTATGCCATGGGGGTTGATTTTATGCGAGAGGCGGCCTTTCGCACTCTCCATCGGGCTTGCCCCGGATGGCGTAATTTTGCCCCTTGAAATTGAAAACGCGCATGGTATACTGTCCATAAGCAGCATTGCGAGTGACTAAGCGGCATACTTACACAAAAGATGGAGGATTTATGAGCGGAAACAGCGCAACGCAACAGACCGGAGACCATGGGCTGAGTGTTCTCGTTGTTGATGATAACGAGGGCTTTCGGGATATTCTCACCCTATACTTGACCCATCAGGGCGTGCGTGTGGACTGTGCGGACGACGGATTGTCCGGATTAAACAAATACCGCGACAACCCGAAAAAATACGATGCCGTTCTGCTGGATATTCAGATGCCGGTGATGGACGGGTATGAGGCGCTGCGGCTCATCCGCGAAACAGAGACGGGGAAGAGCGTCCCCGTACTTGCGATGTCCGGGCAAACAGACGAGGAAAAGAGCACGGGGTTTGACCGGTGCCTGCGCAAGCCGTTCCCGTTTGAGGAGCTTATCCCCACGATTCTGGACGCGGTAGTGATCCGAAGAAATGAAGGCACTAGATGAACATAATGTTTTCGGAGTTTGCATACTCGCAAGAAATGCAAACCATCCTGATGTTCTTCTCCTTCGCGTACAATTTTGTGCTGATGTATTTTATCGCGAAGCTCATCCTCCGCATCTACGGCGAGGAGGCAAGCGTACGGCAAAAGGCACTGTTCGCCTTTCTAACGGGGACAATCCTGCAGAGTGTCCGGGTATATGTCATTTATTTCATTGGCGGCATGGTGTCGTTTACGAAGGTTCAAAACCTCCTTTTCGCGACGCCCAATCCGATTACCGCCCTGTTATATTGTTATGTCGGCATAAAAACACTCCGGCTTTCGCCCAAGCGATCCATAGAGCTTATGGGGCATGTGTATTTATACCTGATGATGATACACGCGCTGAACAGGCTGGCGGGCTCCCTGCTGTTCGTGCAGGACGCCGCTCGGTTTAACTATATGCTGGACGGCGCACGGCACTTTTTCAATCTTGCGATTTCCCTTGTCATTTACTGGCTAACCTGCCGCGTGCTGGACCGCAATCCCGCCTTGCTGGTCGCTTCCAAGACATCTTCGTTCGCGACGCCGCAGAAGGACTTGGTTATCTTTGTCGCAAAGGCGCTGCTTATCTATCTGTGCGTGGTGCTCCTGCCGCTGCTGATCCCCTCGACCACGGTCGCCAATGGGATGATCTTTGTGCTGCTGATGCTCTTTTTTGCCGCGACGCTGCTCTACAACTTTTATCAGCACGAGAAGGCGGACAACCGTAATAAGGATGCCTACATACACTCGCTGATCAAGACCTCGGACGAGTTTCGCACGGTGAAGCACGATTTCTATAACATACTGCAAACCTATAGCGGGTATCTGGCGGTGGGCGACATTGAGGCGTGCAGAAAATACCACGCCTCGCTCGTCGGCATCACGACGCAAGCGGGGGATAAGCTGAACCTGAGCCGGCGCATCGGCGAGAACCCGACGCTCATTTCCCTGCTGATTGACAAGCACGAGCGCGCGGAACAGATGGGGGTGCGGATGAATGTATCCCTGAAATGCCCGCTCGATCTTCCGATGGATCCGATTCACCTGAGCCGCGCCATCGCCTGCCTGCTGGACAACGCGATCGAGGCATCGAGCGAATCGGAGCAGAAGCGCGTGTTTTTTACGATTGAGTGGAAAAGCCCGGTTTCCAGGCTCATCATCATCACCAACAGCGCCCTGCTGCCGCTGGATGTTTCGCAGATGCTCACCGCCGGGCAGACAAGCAAGGCCGGGCACGAGGGCATCGGACTGAACAACGTCCGCAAGATACTGGATGGATACAGCAACTGCACGTTCCAACTAAATCACTATAACAATGAAGTGACCGCTTACGTTGAGCTGAAACAGGGGCAAAGGTAAGGATTCCTTGCGGAATCCTTTTATGGCGCCCGATTTTTCAAATCAGCGCCGCCGTCATAGAAAGGGGCTGCCGCGCTGGGATTTCGCCCGCGCGGACAGCCCCTTCCATGCCTACGATTGCGCCTTACTCCGCCGACGCATACAGCGCCGCAAACCCCTTATGCGCCATGTACACGTCCAACTTCGCCACCGTCTCAAACGGCGCGTGCATGGACAGCACCGGCACGCCGATGTCCACAACATCGATGTTGCGGTTGGCGATGTACACGGCCACCGTGCCGCCGCCGCCCGCGTCTACCTTGCCCAGCTCCGCCACCTGCCAGATGACGCCCGCCGCGTCAAAGATCCGGCGCACGGTCGCCATCACCTCGGCGGACGCGTCCGTGCAGCCGCCTTTGCCGCGCATGCCGACGTACTTGGCGATGCCGGGGCCGAAGTTCATCAGCGCGGAATTGCGCTTCTCAAACACATCTGGGAACGTGGGGTCAAACGCCGCGCACACGTCCGCCGACAGGCAGAACGATTTCTCGTAGCACGCGCGCAGCGGCACGCCCTGCGCCTCGCACAGGTCGGCCATGAATGTATCGAACGCCTTAGACTGCATGCCCGTTACGCCGTTGGAGCCGACTTCTTCCTTGTCCACCAGCGCGGCCACGGCGGTCTTGGCGGGGTTTTCCGTCTCCAGGATGGCGGTCAGGGCGGTATACGCGCAGACGCGGTCGTCGTGGCCGAACGCGCCGATCATGCTGCGGTCCAGTCCCACGTCCGTGGCGTTAAACGCCGGGACGATGGCAAGCTCGGCGGAGAGGAAGTCCTCCTCCGTGATGCCGTACTTCTCATTCAGAATTTTCATCAGCGCCAGCTTCACCCGGTCGCTGCCTTCGGTGCCGGCCAGGGGTCTGCTGCCGATCAGGAGGTTAAGCTGCTCGCCCTCGATGCCCTTGGCGAGCGTCTTTTCGTTCTGCGCCTGCGACAAATGCGGCAGCAGGTCCGTCATGGTCATCACCGGGTCGCCCTTGTCCTGGCCGATGCTGACGCGCTTGACCGTGCCGTCCCGCAGGACAACCACGCCGCGCAGTTCCAGCGGGATGGTCACCCACTGGTACTTGCGGACGCCGCCGTAGTAGTGCGTTTTGAAGTACCCCAGCCCGCTGTCCTCATAGAGCGGGTTGGGCTTGAGGTGGATGTGCGGCGCGTCCAGATGCGCGGCCACCAGATGGAACCCCGCGGACATCGGCTCCGTGCCGACGACGGCCAGATACAGCGTCTTGCCCCGGTTGTCCACGTAAAGCCTGTCGCCCGGCTTCACGGCATCGCCGCGCGTGTACGGGCGGAAGCCCTTCTCCCGCGCCAGCCGGACCGCGCAGGCCACGGCGTCGCGCTCGACCTTGCCCTCGTCCATGAAGGCTTTGTAGCCCTCCGCGTACGCGCCGCTCGCGGCGATATCCGCCTCACTGGCCCGGTCGTAGCCGTTCTTCGGGGTGAAAAGCAGGGTGTCCCTCAGATTGTTTTCCATGGAGAATCCTCCTTGTTTTGGTGCATATCCTGTTCGATTTTTACGCGCGCCGCGTACTTCTTTTCAATGAGAATGGACCGGAAGAGCAGATACAACCGGCCGAGCAAGAGCGCGATGGACGCCACCGCGAGGACGGTGTTTAGCGATTCGGTAATCAAACGAATCACCGTAGAGAGAATGATAACGGTGATGTTCGCCGTAAATAATCCCCGCAGCGCGCGCGCGTGCGGTTGTTCGCCGGCCTCTTCCGCCATGTCCGCCAGCCCGTATAGCTCATAGTAGGAGGAGATCAGGGCGATCACGACCATGGCAATCAGTCCGGCGATCATTACGAAGGCCGCAAAGCCGGACCGAAGGATGAATGCGCTCACGATCATGACCGCCAGTGTTATGAACAGCGCGATCAAGCAATTTTTCATCTTACGCATGTGTTCGTTGCGGGAAGCGAGCTTGACAGCCGCGACGATGCCCAAAATGGTGCCACACAGGTTGACGATGAGGGTGAGTGTACCCTCCGGCATCAGGTCGGCGACGCCACCCAGCAGACGCGAGATAAGCAACATCCAAAGCGGCGCGACATAGTTTTCCATCGTGCTTTCTCCTTTCGATACGCCATCGGGCGGCAAATCAACCGGCGTTCGCCCCATCAAAACCCCTCGATGACCTCCGGCGTCAGCGACCGGACAACCTCCGCGCCCAGGCGGACGGCGTTTTCATAGTCCGTATACGCGGCGATGCCGTAGTGCGTGTGGATATACCGCGTGGGCAGCCCGATGACGATGCACGGCACGCCCTGGCCCGACAGGTGGATCGGCGCGCCATTTGTCCGGCCGCCGCGCCGCACGCTCGTCTGCGCGGGGATGCCGAGCCTCTCCGCCAGATCTAGCGCGTACCGCTGGAAGCGCGGGTGCGTCACCATGCCCGCGTCCATGTAGCGGAGCATGGGCCCTTTTTTCAGGGCGGTCTGCACCATGTACGGCTCCACGGAGGTGTCGTCCGCCGGGCAGCCCTCAAACACGATGGCGATGTCGGGCTTCACGCGCCGCGCGGTCACGCTGGCCCCGCGCATGCCCAGCTCCTCCTGACACGCCCACGCGCCGGTGACGTTGACGGCAAGCGATTCGCCGCGCAGCGCCCGTAGCGTGTCCGCGATGGCGGCGCAGCCCAGACGGCAGTCGAACGCCTTGCCGGTCATCAGGCCGTGCGCTGTGTCGAACGTGAACTGCACGTCCGGTACGACCGGCTCACCGATGCGGATGTGGAAGTCCCGCACCGCCTCGTCGAAAGAGCTTGCGCCGACATCGATGGCCATGTGCGCGAGGTCCGGCGCGGCGTTCTTCTGCGCTTCGGTCATGTGGTGCGGCGGCGTGGTGGCGATGATGCCGGGGATGTACGCGCCCAGCGCGTTGCGCACCAGGACGCGGTGCGCCGCGACGCCCGTCTCCACCCAGCCGCCCAGCGGCAGAAAGCGTAGCGCGCCGTCCGGCCGGATGGCCTGGACGATGAACGACACCTCGTCCGTGTGCGCGTCCAGCATCACGGTGGGGCGTCCGGGCGCGTTGCCCGCGCGGTCCAGGTAGAGGTTGCGCAGCTTGTCCTCCGCGAGTGCGCCAAGGTCCGCGACGCGCGGGCGGAGGGCAGCGATGACCTCGTCCTCAAAGCCGGACGCGCCCGGCGCGTTGGACAGGGCGGCGATCAGCTCAAGGGTGGCATTCTGATCCATTGGCGATTCCTTCTTTTTGCTGTTTTTGAATGGATAGCGTATCAACCGGGGAAACCACTTGTATCATAGCACACGCGCCGGGCGTTGACAATTGGCGCGATGCCGCGCGGTGTGCTCCGTAACGGCGCCGCGGATTTTGGAAATCGGTTGCCATGGGGGGATTTCGCAAGGAATCCCTACCCCGACGGCGGCGCTGATTTAGCAAATCGGTTGCCATGGGGGGGAGTTCGCAAGGAATCCCTACCTCGACGGCGGCGCTGATTTAGCAAATCGGGCGCCATAAGGGGATTTCGCCAGAAATCCCTACCTCTGTGCGGATCAAACGGCAAAACCCCTGTCCACAGCCTTGCGCCGTGAACAAGGGCTTTGCCGCGTTTGATGAAGTACACAAACCCGCTTACGGCAGCGTGTTCCCCGCCGCGAGGTAGATTTCGTACCATTCCGCGCGTGTCAGGCAAATATCCGCCGCGCGCGCGCAGTCCCGCAGTCGTCCAAGGTTCATCGTGCCGGTCACCGGCTGCATGCGCGCGGGATGGCGCAGAATCCACGCCAGCGCGATGGTCGTGTTCGTGACGCCGTACTTCGCCGCGATCTCGTCGATTTTGGCGTTCAGCGCGGGGAACGCCTCGTTGTTCAGGAACACGCCTTTGAAAAAGCCGTGCTGGAACGGGGACCAGGGCTGGACGGTGATGTCATGGAAACGGCAGAAGTCCAGCACGCCGCCGTCCCTGTCCGTCGCCGCGTCGTCCGCCATGTTCACGTGCAGGCCCGCTGATACCATATTTGCGTGCGCGATGCTGAACTGGAGCTGGTTCGCGACGATCGGCTGCCGGACGGCCTTTTTCAGCAGTTGTATCTGCGCCGGGCTGTGGTTGGACACGCCAAAGTGCCGCACCTTGCCCGCGCGCTCCAGCGCGTCAAACGCCTCCGCGACCTCCTTCGGCTCCGCCAGCGCGTCGGGCCGGTGCAGCAGCAGCACGTCCAGGTAGTCCGTTTTCAGCCGCGCAAGGCTCTGGTCCACGGACGCCAGGATGTGCTCCTTGGAGAAATCGTACATCTTCCCCGGCACAATGCCGCACTTGGACTGGATCAGCATCTTTTCCCGCAGGCCCGCGTTCATGCCTACGGCGTCCGCGAAGAGCGACTCGCACGCCCCGCGTCCGTAGATGTCCGCGTGCTCGAAAAAGTTCAGCCCCTCGTCCATGGCCGCGCGGATGAACCGCTCCGCGTCTGGTTTTTGCAGTCCGGTCAGGCGCATGCACCCGACCGCGACGACCGGCACGTCCAGCGTGGACAGCCCCAATTTCATGGTTCGCATGGCTCCCTATCTCCTCTCGTTCGCCCGTTACCGCGACAGCTTGTAGATTTCCAGCACATCCTGCCAGCGGAGCTTTTGCAGCCCGCCAAGGGGGTTTTCATGGCCGTAGGCTTCGCCGGTCGCTTTTTTCGCCATCAGTTCGAACTTGTCCTCCCCGATGCTCAGGTCCGCGAGCGTGGCGGGCAGGCCGATGCCCGTGAAGAACGCGCGCAGGCGGCGGATGCCCTCCAGCACAATCGCGTCGGGGTCGCGGAAGCTGTACGCGTCGCGGCTCGGAACCGAAGATTCCGAGCCATGAGAGGGATTCCGCAAGGAATCACCACCGTCCACGCCCATGACGTTCACCGCGAACTGCACGAACATGCTCACGTTCGTCTTGTAGACGTAGCGCATCCAATTCGGCGTCAGCACGGCCAGCCCCGCGCCGTGGGCGATGTCGTACAGCGCGCTCAGCTCGTGCTCCATGCCGTGGCACGCCCAGTCCTGCTCGCGGCCCAGGCCGAGCAGGTCGTTGTGCGCGATCATGCCGCCAAAGCCCACCTGGCACCACGCGTCGTAATCGGCGGGGTTCTCCGCGACGATGGCGGCGTTACGCAGGATGGTTTTCAATGTCGTCTCGCACAGGCCATCCGTCAGGTCGGTATGGACGGTGTTGGTGAAATACCGCTCGAAGATGTGGCTCATCATGTCCGCGACGCCGTTGCCGATCTGGTTTTTCGGCAGCGTGGCGAACAACGCCGGGTTCATCACGCTGAGCACGGGCCGGAGCAGCTCGCTGTTGTAGCCGAGCTTCATTTCCTTCGCTTCGTTCGTGATGACGGTGGACTTGCTGGATTCGCTGCCCGCCGCCGGGATGGTCAGGATGGTGGCCACGGGCAGCGCGCGGACGATGGGTAGGTTCCGCTCATACACGTCCCAGATGTCGCCGTCATAGTAGAACCCCGCCGCGATGGCCTTCGCGGAATCGATGGCGCTGCCGCCGCCGACCGCGAGCACCAGGTCCACGCCTTCCCGCTTGCACAACGCGATGCCCTCGTGTACCAAGGTGAGGCGCGGGTTCGGCACAACGCCGCCCAGCTCCACGAACGGGACACCCGCCGCGTTCAGTGACGCGGTCACCTCGCCGTACAGGCCGCTTTTCTTGATGCTGCCGCCGCCGTAGTGCAGCAGCACCTTCTTTGCCAGGGGGTTCAGCAGCGCGCCGATGTCCTTCTGTGCGTCCTTGCCGAAAACAATGCGGGTCGGGACGCAAAAATCAAAGTTCAGCATGGGGTTGCCTCCTTATAGATATTGTGCTTGATGTGGTGCTTTTCGCACGGTATACTCATTGTAAACCTTCACGTGAACATGAAGTCAAGGGGGCGGGACGAATGGAATACTCCATCAAGCAGGTGGCGGAGCGCACGCGGCTGAAGGAGCACGTACTGCGCTACTATGAAAAAGAAGGGCTGCTGCCGTCCGTGGGCCGCAGCCAAAGCGGCATGCGCCGGTATTCCGAGGACGACCTGGAATGGCTGGGGCTGATCTGCTGCCTGAAGAACACAGGCATGTCCATCAAGCAGATACGTGCGTTTGTGGAGCTGAGCGTGCGCGGCGAGGAAACGCTGCGGCAGCGCTGCGACCTGCTGCTGGAGCACAAGCGGAGCGTCGAGGCCGAAATCGCGCAGATGCGGCGACACCTGGAAAAGGTCGCGCACAAGATCGCGTTCTTCACCGCGCAGTATGAGGCGTATCAGGCGGGCGGGGCGGGGCGGAAGGAGGCGGACGCGTGAAAACGATCGGGCTGCTCGGCGGCATGAGCTGGGAAAGCACGCTGGTGTACTACCGGGAGATCAACGAGGCGGTCCGCGAGGCGCTGGGCGGGCTGCACTCGGCCAAGTGCGTGCTGTACAGCGTGGATTTTGATGAGATCGAGGCGTGCCAGGCCGAGGGCCGCTGGGACGACAGCGCGGCAATCCTGGCCAACGCCGCCGAGGGGCTGCGCCGCGCCGGGGCGGAGCTCCTGGTGATCTGCACGAACACGATGCACCGCGTGGCGGACACGGTGGAAAAACGCGCGGGCATCCCGCTGCTGCACATCGCGGACCTGACGGCGGACGCGCTGCTTGCGCGCGGCATCGCCCGGGTGGGAATGCTGGGCACGCGCTACACGATGGAGCAGGACTTCTACAAAGCGCGCCTGCAAGCGCGCGGCATCGACGTGCTGATCCCGGATGAGGCGGACCGGGCGTTCGTGAACGACACGATCTACCGGGAGCTGTGTGTCGGCATCGTGTCCGAGGCGTCGGGGCGGCGGTTTCTCGCGATTGTGGACGGGTTGGCCCGCGCGGGCGCCGGCGGGGTGATCCTGGGCTGTACGGAGATCGGGCTGCTGATCGGCCAGGGGGACACGCGCGTCCCGCTGTTTGACACCACGCGCATCCACGCCCGGAGGGCGGCGGAGTATGCGATGAAATCGTAACCCCATCAAATATCCCACACTTTTTTCCAGCAATCCCCTTGACATGCCATAAGACGCGTTGTAAAATAAAAACATCAGACAGAATGTCTTATGGAGGGATTGCAAATGAAATCCATGCGATTGCCCGACGCGGAGTTCGAGATCATGGACCTGATCTGGGACAGCGAGCCGCCGGTGACCACATCGGCCGTGTGGGAAAAGGTGGGCAGGGAGAAGGGCGTCAAGATTCAGACGATCGTCACGCTGGTTGGCCGCCTGACGGAGCGCGGGTTCCTGCGCTTTGAGCGCGGCAAGGGCCGGGAGCGGGACTTCTACCCGATTATTTCCCGGGAGCAATACCTCCGGATGGAGACGGAGCAATTCGTAAGCCACTACCACAAGCGCAGCGTCACCAGCCTGCTCAGCGCCCTGCACCGCGAGGAGCTGACCGACGGCGACCTGGACGAGCTGGCCCTATGGCTGGATTCGGCGCGGAGCGACAGAAAGGAATAGGGACCATGGAGCAGATGATGCGCACCCTGCTGGAGTGTTCCTTGACGATGACGGCGGTCGCGGCGCTGCTCTTGCTGCTGACGCCGTGGCTGACCCGGCATTACCGCGCGCGGAGCGTGTACATTGCCTGGGCGATTGTGCTGGTCGGATTTCTGGTGCCGCTCCGGCCGCAGGTGGCGGCCCCGGCGGTGACCGTGCCCGTGCCGTCCGCGCGGGTGCTGTACGCGCCGCCCACTATACCGGTCAATTTGCCAAGCGTCGCGCAGCCGGCCCCGGCGAACGATGTCCCGGCAGTGGAGGGCCAAACAGGCGCGATGCCCGACACCCCGCGCTTTCAACTGCCCGCGCTGAACACGGCGGAACTTGCCCTTGCCGTGTGGCTCATCGGCGCGGCGGCGGCCTTCGCCTTAAGGCTGCTCAGCCACCGCCGCTTCCTGAAATCGGTACGGCGCTGGTGCCGCCCGGTTGAAAGCGCGGTTACCCTGGACGAACTGGCCGCCGCGCGGGAGGCGCTGGGCATCCGGCGGCGGGTGGGGCTAACCCGGTGCCCCACGGTGGACAGCCCGATGCTGATCGGCCTTGTAAGGCCGCGCATCCTGCTGCCGGACGCGGCGCTTTCGCCCACGGAACTGCGGCTGGTGCTGCGGCACGAGCTGATCCACCTGCGGCGCGGGGACCTGTGGGGCCGTCTGCTGCTGATGGCGGGTTCGTCCCTGCACTGGTTCAACCCGGTGATGATCCCGGTGGGGCGCGCGTTCTCGCTGGCGTGCGAGGAGGCGTGCGACGCGGAAGTGATGCGCGGCATGGACGTGGACGCGCGGCAGTACTATGGCCGGACGATCCTGCAATCGATGAGGGGGAAGCCGGGGACGGCGACGGCGCTATCGACGCGCTATCGCGGAGGGAAAAAGACGATGAAACGGAGATTGATGCGGATACTGGACGGACGGAAGAAGAAAGTTGGCACGGCAGCGGTGTCGCTGCTGCTGGTGGCGGTGCTGGGCATGGGCATGGCGTTCGCGCTGGGCACGGAGGGGGTGCCCACGGATGGGCCGGGGCGCGCGAAGGCGCTGAACGCGCGGCTGGGCGAGCTGCTGTTCCAGGCGAGCATGCTGAGAACAGCGGTGCCGGAGATTGAGTCGTATGTGTTTGCGAAGGACACGTTCACGGAGGCGGAGTACACGCGCCTGATGGCGGAGATGGACGCCTGCGGGAACGATCCGCTGGAGATATGGGAGCAAGTCAAGCAGTTCGATCTGAAGGTGCCGGAGGCGAATGCGGAAGTGACCGCCTTTGCGGATCAGGTGATTGCGGCGGCGGGGCTCGAGGGATATGACCACCGGCAGTTCACGTACTCGCGCAAGTTTGCCATGGACGTGCCAAGCTGGACGGTTGAGGCGGACGACGAACCGCTGTATGAGAACGCGGCACCC
Source organism: Eubacteriales bacterium (assembly GCA_031550535.1). Taxonomy (GTDB): domain Bacteria; phylum Bacillota; class Clostridia; order Christensenellales; family Aristaeellaceae; genus Avichristensenella. The sequence goes on along the minus strand of JAVBOM010000031.1, from coordinate 56,722 downwards.
GCCATCCAAATGACGACCATCGGGGACGACCAGCTGGCGGCGTTTCAAGGGCCGAACGTCGGTCATTCGGATGTGACGCAACAAGGGCTCATCGCCGAAAACGCGGAGAGGGAACTGACGGCCGAGGAGCGGGAGACAGTTCGGGCGCGGGTTGCCGCGTTTTACAACGACTACGCCTACGGCGAGAAAAGCGCGCTGGAGACGCTGATGGTGTCCGACTACGCTTTTACCGAGGGTGGGGAGCTTTATACCTACGCGTGGGTATTCAGCTTTGCGCACCCGGGATACTTCGCGGTCTCAACATTGCCGTATGACACGGAGAACCGCGAGAACAACCATGGTTACCTGTTCACAATAGGCTTGGAGACGGACAGCATCTACACGATGTCCAACTACAACCGTGAAACTACGTTTGTCAATCGAAAGCAGGCGCAATCCGAGTGGGCGGCGCGCACGGGGCTAGAATACCCCTACCCGGACATGGATTACATAAACGATACCATCGCGCCGCAGATCCGGGAAAAGCTGGGCGACCTGATGGGGCGGTACGGAAAGACGATCGGCATGGAGGACCGGATTCTGGCCACGGTCCTGGGCACGAACACGGAGCACTATCTGGCCACGAAAGGCCCGTGGCGCGAGCTGCTGGCGGACCTTACGGCATGCGAGAGCGAGGCGGACTTCATCGCCTTCCTGCATACGGACTACGCGACCATCAACCAGGCGCCGGACGGCGAACCCACGCGCGAGGAAATTCTCGCGGCGGCGGAACCCACCATCGAGGCGCTGGGGTACGGCGACATGCCGTATCGGGCGTTCATGTACTCAGGCCCGCTGACCGGTGCGGACCCTGGCGACCCCGGCTATACGGTGTGGGCAATTGACGCAAAAGAAGACGACTTGTCGGTATGGGGATACAACTATCCGCAGTGGCCCAGCAATCAGTACGTGCAGCTCGCGGTCAGCGTGGACGGCAAGGTGCGGTACGTGGATACGGGGTACTCCTACCTGCCGAAGGGCGGCAAGCTGACCACCGGGGCGGACAAGGCGCGCGTCAGCGAGGTCGTGATGAATATCGTGCGGAATCACCTGGGGTTCAAGGACATGGCACCGGTGAAGGACGCGCCGCACGTGGCGGAAAAGACATACACGGGAATCGAAGGTAAGCGGGTGGTGAACGCGTACATCCTGATCGATACCAAGGAGAATGCGGAAGCGGGAGGCGAACCGACCGCGCTGACGATGGCTGTAGACGCGGTGAGCGGGCAGGTCGCCAATATCGCCTTGTGGGGCGGCGTGGAGGGCGCGGAAGCGTACATAAACGGCGACTATTGATGATCCCGCGGGGCTGACGGCAGGCCCGCAACGCATCCGCCCGCAGGGCCCGGCTGTATGCCGGATGCCTTGCGGGCGGATTTATTTTGGCGCCTCACGCTTCGCGTAGGGCCTCCCGCACCGCGGCGGCGGCCAGGACGGCCGTGGGGTCGATGGTGTCAAAGCCGACCCTGTCCAGGCCGTACAGCTCGAACGCGAGCGGCAGCTCCGTGCAGCCCAGGATCAGCGTCTCCGCGCCGCGCGCGGCAAGATTCCGCAGCGCCCGGTCGAGCGAACCGGTGTCGTAGTGGGTCAGCCCCGCCTTGACCCCGCTGTAGATCACGCGCATGATTTCGGCCTGCCCCTCGGCGTCCGGCGTTAAGAGTTCCACGCCGCCCGCTGAGAACACCCCGTCATACACGCCGGTCTGGCACGTGCCGTCCGTGGCGAGCAGACCCGCGCGCCGGACGCCGCGCCGGACAGCCTCGGCCAGCGTCTCCCGGATCATGTGCAGCAGCGGCACGCGCAGGTGGGGGAGCAGCGCGCCGTGGAAGTAGTGCGCCGTGTTGCACGGCATGAGGAGAAAATCCGCCCCCATGGCGGTGAGGCCTTCGGCGGAACGGATCATCTCCGGCAGGGGGCTTTCCCCGCCCATCAGGATGGCGCGGGTGCGGTCCGGGATGCGCGTGTTGCTGTCGATGAGCACGCGGATGTGCTCCTGGTCGGTCCCGGCGGGGGTCAGCAGGATGATTTTCCGGAACAGGTCCGCCGTGGCCAGCGGGCCCATCCCGCCGATGATGCCGATCGTCTTCATGCGCAACCTCCGGGAGGGTGTTTTTCGACATGGACCGCGCGGCGGGGGCGATGCGCGCGGGCCGCGCCGGGAGCCGCGTTGCCGCTTGCCAGCCCTGGATCATTTTACCACCTTTTGAAGGGAATGGATAGCGCGAGGATCGCGGCGTTTGCGCGGGCCGTTGCCGGCAGGAATGGATAGCGCGACTCCCCCCGTATGGAAACGACATTACTATAATGAAGGAAAAGCCGCGCACAGGCGTTGACCGGGCAGGCTGCCGGCAGTCCGGGTGTGCATTCCGGACTTTATTCGGGTTGTTTCGCGCGCAGTCTTGCGCATGACCGGCGCGCGCATGCGCATCCGCACAGCGAAACGCGCGAACCCGCGGTCCGTGCGGCCGTCACGGCGCACAAGCCACGGCGGGCGGAAGAGCGGGCGGAGGGCGTTCTGACGGGCACGGGGTGGTTGTATTATCCAACATTTTCTTTTCCTAAGTGTATCGGCGGTTCGCGCATGAACGACACTTTTTTGTAAAAGTTTGTTCATGAACGCTTCCCGCCGCGCATATCCCGCAGAAGGAGGAAAACGCTTGCCCCCGCCGAAAAAGGACGTAAGCAGCAGGGGTTTCTGGCGAAACCCCTTGATAGCGCCCATTTTGCACATCAGCGCCGTTGTCAAAAAGGCGCGGGGGGAGGGGACGGACAATCGAGAACCTGGAAAGCATCATCGACCGCGAGCTGGTCTGGCAGGCGTCGCTACAGCTACCCAGCGGCGCGCTCCCGATGCGCGCGCCTCAAAAGACGGGCGACAGCCTGCGCGTCTGCCCATACTTCTCGGCGTTCGCGGGTCTGGCGCTGCTGCTCCGCCCCGGCCAGTACGCGGGCGCGGTGCGCCGCTATGTGGAATGGCACCTGGGCCGGCTGAACACCGCGCGGGCGGATTACAACGGCGTGGACGGCACGATCTATGATTACGTGATCGCGCTTCCGAGCGCGGACGGCATGCCGCACGAGACCATCATGACGGGAAAGGGCGGAAAGCCGTACTATGACTCCACAGACGCTTACGCGGCGCTGTTTCTTATGCTTGCGCGCGCGTACCACACGGCGGCCGGGGACGGCGCGTATCTCCGGGCGAACGGCGGAGCGCTGGTTCGCGTGTACCGGGCGATGTGCGCCACGATGGACGGAGGTCTGAGCAACGCGAAACCCGACTGGCCGGTGAAATACCTGATGGACAACAGCGAGGTGATGGCGGGGCTTTCGGCGGCGGAGGCGCTGTTCCGCGCCCTGGGCACGCAGACTGGCGGCGGGCCGTTCGCCGGGCTACCGGGGGAGTGCGCGGCGCGGCGCGAGAGGATCGCGGAGGAGATGGAGCGGCGGCTGTGGGACGAGCGCGCCGGGGTGTACCGGGTGGGGATCGATGCCAGGGGCAGACCCGTGCCCGCGGCGGTCAACCTGCGCCGCTTTTACCCGGACGCGATGGCGCAGCTCTTCGCGATCATGATGGGCGTCATTCCGCCGGAAAGCGCGCGGGCGCGGCGGCTGTACGCGGAGGTGAACCGGCACTTTTCCAGCGGCGCCACGCGCTGGGAGGAGATGCGCGGATTGCCCAAAGGCACGCGAATCAACGGGATCCTGGTGCGGACGGCCGCGCGCATGGGCGATGAGGCGCGCGTGCGCCGCTATATGGAGGCGTATGCGCAAAATGTGCTGGACGCCGGACACCCGGACGGTCAGAACGCCGAGTGCGCGCATGTGGCGCTGGCGGCGGGCGCCCTGCTTGGAATGTGTTGAGGCGCGTTCACCTTTTTGGCACGGATGTTTCACGGGGTATTCTGCGGGGGTATAGATGGGCAAGAAACCCAACACGGAGGACGGCGCCGTGCGACCGATTCGCGAAATGGCAGCAGCACTGTTCTGGGCGGCAAAATGCATTCCGGGGAAGCACTAACGCTGGTTTTTCCTGACGAGAACGTTCAGCATCTGCTTTTGTCCGCTAAAGCGCACAAACCGGGCGATATGTTTTTGTGCATATGCGGACAATGTTTGATTTTTCATTAACATAAAATTAATATTACGCATGGAAATATTGACAGCCCTGGAAAAAAAAGATATAATATCGGTGACCTTGCTGTGTACGTACTCAGATTTTCGGATCATTGCGCAGGGACGAAATGTGAGGAAGACGATCACGGGGAGGGTCAATACCCCTGGACACAAGCAAAAAACAGGATACACCGCGTTTTGACCGCAGTCGCAACCCTCTTCGATGGCGGCGCTGATTCGAAGAATCGGGCGCCATAAGGGGATTTCGCAAGAAATTCCTACCCTCTTCGCGGAGGGATTGCCCGTTTTGAGGAGGAAGACCCAAAATATGTGCCGGAGCCGGCCAATACGGATTGTTTGACGGCAAAAGCGCGTAATACACGGCAGGTTTGTCCCGGCTCTCGCAGCCGGGAAGGGCGAAGCCGTGTTTTGGGGCGAGGGATCGCTGCAGAATCCCTCGTTTAGCCCAGTGTCTTCGAGTGCGTGCCGGCCGTGCGGTGTCCCGGTGACGGAGGAAGCGGAATGGACCGGCATACGCCCGTTTCACAGATGGAATCTTCGGGGTCGATGAAGCAATATTGCGTTTTTTGCGCGTCTGGAAAAGAGAGAATTACCTGCCTGCACCTCGAGGGCCTGACGGGCGGCGAGGCGATTTCGCCCCGCGTGGTTTGCCACATAAGCCGCCAGGGCGTGTGGGAGGACTATGAGTACGGCCTGCTGCCGGGGTATGTTTTCCTGTTCTTGGCGGAAGGCGAGGAATCGCTCCCGGTCGCGAAGATACTGAAACTGCCCGATGTGCTGAAGATTTTGCACTACGATCAAGGCCAATACGAGCTGCGCGGCGCGGACGCGGCGTTCGCGCGCTGGCTGCGTCAAAACGACGGTGTGATCGGCAAATCAACGGCCGTGCGTGAGGGCGAACGCATCCGCGTGGTCGACGGTCCGATGCGGCAACTCTTTACGAAGATCACCAAGGTCAACAAGCAGCGCCGCCGGGCGCAGGTGGAGTTCTCCATCAACGGCGTGCCGCACGTTATGTGGATGGCGTTTGACTGGGCGGATCAAAACGAATGACAAAGCATGATTAAAAACATGAATAAAGAGAAAAGAAGGCATCGATATGAAGGAAAAGCGGCTTCACCAGCGGCAGGCGCTGCTGCGCAAGATCAGCATCTTTCTGATGGATATCCTGTTCGTAGCGGCGGCGGTGGTATGCGCGACGATGCTCCGCTTCTTTCCGGATGTCCCGGACGAGCAAGTGGCCCTCACCGCGCGATGGCTGCCGGCGATTTTGCTATGCTATGGCGTGGTGTTTCTGCTGGGCAGGACCCCGAGCGTCATGTGGAGGCACGCCAGCAACAAGGATATTCTGTACCTCTCGCTGCTGTCCCTGGTCGCGGCCGCTATCACACTGGCGCTTCACGCGCTGCTGGATTGGAGTATCTCGCGCCCGGTTCTTGCGATGACGGGCGTGCTGTCGAGTTTTTTCTGCTGGGGCGTCCGGGTGCTCTGGCCTCAGTACCGGGGGCATATGGCGCACGCGAAGGCGGACGGCGAAAAGCGCAACGCGCCGGTGCTGATCGTCGGCGCCGGGGAAGGCGCTTCGCTGGTCATCCGCATGTGCGCAAGCGCCTCGCTGGGCAAGCCCGTGGCCATGGTGGACGACGATCCGCGCAAGCAAAACCTGCGCATCGACGGCGTACCGGTCCTGGGCACCCTGGAGGACATTCCCGCGCTCATCGAGCGGCATCGAGTTCGCGAGGTGTTCATCGCCATCATGGAGCTGCCAAAGGATAAATTGAGCCGGGTGGTGGCCGACTGCAACGACGCTAAGTGCCAGGTGCGCATCATGACGTACCCGACGGAAATCGGGAAAGCGCCGGAAGCCAGCGGCCGGATCGCCCTGCGTAGCCTCAATATTTCGGACTTTTTGCCCAGGGCTGAGGTAGACCTGAGCGTGGAGCAGATCAGCGGATACTTAAAGGGAAAGCGCGTGCTGGTGACAGGCGGGGGCGGTTCCATCGGTTCGGAACTGTGCCGCCAGATCATGCGGTTTGAGCCTGTGCGGCTGACGATTTTTGATTGCTATGAAAACAGCGCGTATGAGCTGCAGTGCGAGCTCTGGCGGCAGTACGGCCGGGATTGCCCGGTGGAAGTTTTGATCGGCACGATACAGGACAAGCGGCGGATGGACGAGGTGATGGCGGTCTGCCAGCCGAACGTGGTGTTCCACGCGGCGGCGCACAAGCATGTGCCGCTGATGGAGGCCAGCCCCGCCGAGGCGGTCAAGAACAATGTGCTGGGCACGCGCAACGTGCTTGAAGCGGCGAGCCGGCACGGGGTGGAGTGCTTTGTGTCGCTGTCGACGGACAAGGCCGTAAACCCCACGAACGTGATGGGCGCCACCAAGCGGATCACGGAAATGCTGGTGCAGCTATACGCCCGGCAGACCCAGATGAAGTGCATGGCGGTGCGCTTTGGCAACGTGCTTGGCTCCCACGGCAGCGTGATTCCGCTGTTTGAGTCGCAGATACAGCACGGGGGCCCCGTGACGATCACCGACCCGGAGATCGAGCGGTATTTCATGACCATCCCGGAGGCCGCGCAGCTCGTGCTGCAGGCCGGCGGCCTGGCGGAGAGCGGCACCATCTATATCCTGGACATGGGGCAGCCCGTGAAGATCATGGACCTGGCGGAGAAGATGATCCGGTTCTACGGATATACGCCGGGGCGCGATATTGAGATCAAGATCACCGGCCTTCGGCCCGGGGAGAAACTGTACGAGGAGCTGATGATGGACGACGAGGCGCGCGAGATGACGCACACGTGCCACCGGCGGATTTTCGCGGCCCCGCCGATACCGTTCCAAGCCGAGGACTTTCTGGCGCAGTTGGAGGATCTTGCGCGCGTCGCGGAGCGGAACGATTCCGGCGTGGTCGAGGCACTGGCGGAGATTGTGCCCACGTATCACCCCAACAGGCTGAAAACGGCGGGATAACACGGGGATCCTTTCCGCGCGCCGCACGATTGCTGAGGTAGGGATTCCTGGTATTGTCACACTGGCCGCATTCGCGCCCATCGCGCACCCCGGCATTGTCGTGCTGTGCGCATTCGCGCCCATCGCTATAGACGCAAACGGCGAAGTTGCGCCCATCGCCGGGCAGCCGTGCCCGGCGATGGGCGCGACGGACCCCCTGATTGTCCTGGTGTTGCACCTGCTGAGCTACCTGACGACCGTCGGCACAAGCATCGGGCAGTTCGTTGATATCGGCGCTTTTATGAGCGGAACGCGGAGGCCATTGACAACGGGAAGCTGCTGAGGGTGCTCACGGCGGCTGGATGCAAGCGGGCGTTCACGGCGATTCTCCGCATTTGTGACGAGGCGTGTGGCTTCTCCACACGGCGCTTGTACCCGGGTCTGGCGGATGTACCGGACGCGCTGGTACGCCTGCTGATGGATGACATGGAAACAGGCGGCGCGGTTTGAAAAACCAGGCGCCATAAGGGGATTCCGCAAGGAATCCCCACCTCTGTGTTCCTTGAACTGGCGGAAAACCCACTCCGCCCTGCACGATTTCCATTTTTTACACACGCCCTGGCTTGTGAATGACGGTACACGACGTAACATTCCGATGCGGGGAAACCGTATGAATACGTCAGAAATATTACAGATCGCGGGGCTTATACACAAACGCGAAGCAGGATTCCGCGCATAAAGAGAGAAGAAGGTTACACCGAATCTGGTGCAAAGACAGCGCCGCTGTCAAAACGCAAAAAATGACAATCGCCGCTGACCGCGATGGGAAGGGGGGGAAGTGCCTATGCCAAACGAAAAAAGCCAGGCGGCAGTCCGCGAACTGGACATCGGGAAATTGGGTAGGCTACTCCTCAAGCGCCTCTGGTGCATCGCGCTATGCGCCGCCATTGGCGCTGCTGGGATGCTCGCCCGAACCGTTTTCCTGACGCCGGACACCTATACCGCGTCAGCGACCGTATATGTCTATACCAACAACCCCAACCAGGTGAACTACCAGTACACCGATCAATCCGCGCTGAACACCGCGACCCGGCTGATGGAGACATACATGGTCGTCATCCGCAGCAACAAGGTCATGGAGGCGGTCGCGGCGCGCCTGGGCTACCGCTATGACCCCGCGCTGATCGCGCAGTCCCTCAGCGTGAGCTCGGTTGCCGGCACGGAGGTCATGGCCATCAGCGCGACGACGGGGGACCCGCAGCTTTCCTACGATATTTGTAATGCCGTGGCCGAGTTCGCGCCGGGCGAGATCATCCGGGTCGTCAACGCGGGCATGGTCGAGGTGATCGACTACGCCTCCTTCCCGGATGAGCCGGACGACAAGGGCACCGTGCAAAAAGGGCTGATCGGCGCTGCCGCCGGCGTGTTCTTGGCCTGCGCGGTGATCGCCGTTGCGTTCCTCCTGGACAAAAAGATACACACCGTGCGGGACTTGTCGGAAGGCTTCGGGCTGGAAACGCTGGCCGCGATACCGGTCCCCCCGCGCAAAGGGGGCAAAGGGGCGGATCGGTTTATCATTTCCGAGCGCATGCGCCCGGACATTGTGGAGATTTTCAGGATGCTGCGCACCAGCATCCATGTCACGCTGGGCGGCGCGGACGAGCGCGTGCTGCTCGTCTCCAGCGCGGTGCCGTCGGAGGGCAAGTCCACCGTCAGCGCCAACCTCGCCATCGTCACCGCGCAGGACAGCCGCAGGGTGCTGCTGATCGACGCGGACATGCGCAAGCCGTCGCAAGCGCGGCTTTTGAACGCGAAACAGGACTGCGACGGGCTATCGGGCGTGCTGTCCGGCGCGTGCAGTTTTGATCAGGCGGTGCAGCGGGATGTGCGGCCGCGCCTGGATTTGCTTTCCTCGGGAGAACTGCCAAACCACCCGACCGAACTGCTGAACTCCGTCGCGATGCGCCGTCTGATGGACCGTTTGCGCCGGGAGTATGACTGGATCATCCTGGACACGCCGCCGATGAACCTGGTCGCGGACGCGCTGGTGCTGACCGGCCAGGTGGCGGGTGCGCTGATGGTGACGCGCAGGAACATCTCCAACCTCGTGGAGGTCAGGCACGCGCTGCACACGGCGGACCAGCTCGGGCTGCGGATTTTGGGGTTTGTGATGACAGGTGTGAAGGGTAAGCAGGTAAACAGAAGCTACAAGCGGTCCATGTACTACAAGGTCTATTCCGCTGGATACCGAATTGAACCGCCGCAGATTGTCCAACCCGTTCCCTATCCCCAGGACTGGGCCGAACAACAGGCCGCTCAAGACGAGGGCCCCTCAATGAAACGTACATCCAGGTAGACCGAATCGCAAATCGTGGCAACGATTTGGAGGGATGAAAATGGACGCAAAGGTACGTGGGACGCTCCGCCGCGCCGCGTTGTTCCTGCTCTCGGCCTCATTGGCCGTCTGCACGAGCGGCGCGCGCACAGAAAGCAAGGACCTGGCGCCTGCCGCGCCGCTGGCGCCGCTCACGCCCACAATTGTGCAGACGGAATACGCGGATAAGCTGCTGACCGCGGAAACCATCGTGGGCCTGGACGAAAATCCGGCCATGTCCGCGAAGGGGTACGCGACGGTGGCCTATACCTATACAGAAGACGGCCAGGTGCTGACGGAGGACTACTACGACCTGGAGGGAAAGCGCGCGACAATGTACCTGGGATACGCGTACACCCGCCGGACGTATACCCCGGTGAACGGATACGCGAAGGCGAAGCTGCTCACGGAGGAGCGATACCTTGCGGACGGCAGCCCGGCCTGCCCGGACGGCGGGTTTTTCCGCATGGAAAACACCTATACGGACGGGCTGATCACCGCGACGCGCTACCTGGACGCGGACGGCGAGTTAATACGCCCCTCCGGCGGATACGCGCTTATAGAGTATACCTACGCAGAGGACGGAAGCCTTGCGCGGAAGGAATACTTTGGCGCGGGCGGCCATGGCGACTACGTGACCGGGCCGGAAGGCGGGGCCATTGTAGAGTATGAATACGAGGTTTCGGGCGGCACGCAGTATCTGCTGTCGATGGCGGTCTACAACGCGAAGCATGAGCCCGTGCTCGGGGTCAAGTCGTTCCACCGCCAGCAAAACAAGTATGACAGCCGCTACAATCTGGTGCGCACGAGCTACTACGACGCCGAGGGCAACCCGACGAGGATGATCGAGGGGTACGCGTCGGTTTCCCGCGCGTATGATACGAAAAACCGCCTCATTGAAACTTGCTACTACAACGCGGACGGCGACCTGACCAAGATGGTGACGGGGTTTGCGCGCGTTACCTATACGTATGACGGGGCGAACCGCCTCCACTTTGAGACATATTACGGCGCGGATAACCAGCGCACCATGCTGACGAACGGCTATTCGATGGCCGAGCATGAGTACAACGGGCCGGACTATGACTACCGCATCACGTACTTCGACATTGAAGACGAGTACACGATGATCAAGGATGGGTTCTCGCGCATCGAGTGGCTGGTCGCCACGGGCGTGGGCGGTGCGGACAGGGGAATATCCCTGCAGAAGCGGCTCCAGTCGATGGTGGGCAGCATCCTCGGCGAGGACAGCGGCGGTTACGTCAGGCGCTGCAGGACGTTCGACCAGCACATGGAGCTTGTGGAGCTGAAAGCCGGGTTCGCGGGGTACGAGAACACGCGCAACGGCCGGGGGCAAGTCACTGAGACGCGGTATATGGACAAAAACTGGGAGCCGGTGACCAACAAGGAAAAAGGCTACGCGATCATCCGCTACCAGTATGAGCACGGCGGCGAGGAGACCATGCCGTCCTACGAGGAGTACCTGGACGAAGAAGAAAACGCGACGGAGTCCGTAAACGGATACCAGGCGCGCTCCATGCAATACGGCGGCATGGATGGCAGCCTGCTGATGCGCGAGGCGTTCTGGTACGCGGACGGCCGCCCGGATACGTCGGCCAAGGCCGGCGCGCACGAGGTGGAGTACGCGTATGACGCGCTAAAAAACAACATCCTCACCAGGTATTATGACAAGGAAGGCGCGCCTGTCATCGCGTCGGTCGGGTATGCGGCGCTCTCGCGTGAGTACGGCTTGGCCGGGGAGCTCCTGCGGGAGTACTATATGGGCGCGGCAGGCGAGTACCTTATCGCCAACGGCCGGTACGCCATCCAGGCCAGCAGTTTCTCCAGCCGGAGCATGCTGACGGGCACCTGCTACTTTGGCACGGACGGACGGCCTTTGCAGCAGTCGCAGGGGTACGCGATCGTGCGCTACGCATACGACGCGGACGGCCACGTCGCGCTGGTATCCTATTACGACGCGGACGATATGCCGGTCGTCGGCACACAGGGCTATGCGGCGCTCGCCAGCGTCTATGACGAGAACGGGTATCTTGTGGAGGAGACGTACCTCTCCGCGTCCGGAACGCCCCTGGCGGGCCGGGAAGGATACGCCTCGCGGCGGATGGCGTACGACCGCGCCGGCCGGCTCACGTCAATCGCCTACTTTGACGAATCCGATGAGCCCGTGACGGTCGCGCAGGGATACGCCGCCATTGAACGGGAGTATGACGAGTTCGGCCAGTTGGTGTACGAAGCATACAAGGACGTGGAAGGCGAAGCGGTCGCCCCGGAGAGCCTGGGGTATGCGTCCTTCCGCAGGAAATGCGACGTGGAAGGCAACATCCTGTGGGAAGGCTATTACGACGAGGCGAACGAGCTGATTACGAACAGCAAGGGCTATGCCGTGTTCGTGCGCGAGTATGACGCGAGCGGGAATATCATCCGCTTCGAGTACCGTGACGCGGACGAGAACCTGGTCAAGCTGCGGGAAGGCTATGCCGTCCGGACGCGCGCCTACGACTACCGGGGCAATATATGGGAAGAGGCGTACTTCGGCGCGAACGGCCAGCCCATTCTGCTCGCGGACGGCTATAGCAGGATTCAGTATGTCTGGGACGACGCGGACCGGATGGTCCAGGAGACATACCTTGGCGTTCGCGGGGAAAAGGTCATGATCAAGGCCGGCTATTCCGTGATGCTGCGCGAGTTTGACCTGGACGGCAACCTGACCCGGGAGGCATACCAGGACGCGGACGGAAAGCCCGTGAAGGCCACCGTCGGCGCGGCGGATGTCAAAAGGAGCTATGACGGGCGCGGGAAGCTGCTCAGCGAGGCGTATTTTGACGAGAATGGCGCCCCGTATATGCTGGGGGGCGACTACGCCCAGGTGGAATACGTCTATGACACCGTAGGCAACACGCTGTCCATCCGCTACTTTGACGCGAGTGGTGAGCCGACCGTCACATCCAAGGGATTCGCGTCCAAACTGAGCGAGTACACGCAGCGCTCCGAGCTGATCTCGGAGGAATACCTGGACGAAAACGGGGAGCTGATCCTGCAGGCGTCCGGATATGCCCGCCTCGTGAAGGAATACGACGAACAGGATCAGTTGGTCAACGAAAGCTACTACGGCGCGGACGGCAACCTGACCGATCTGGCGGACGGCTATGCGCGCTGCCTGTATACGTGGGACGAGAACGGCGAACTGGCCATGAAAGCCTACGAAACGGCGGAGGGAACGGCGGCGATCCTGCCCGACCGGTATTCCGCCATCGCGTATACCTACACGGACAAGGGCCTGGTGGAAACCGAGACCTACCTGTTCGACGGGGCCGTGACGACGGTGCCGGGCGGGTACGCGCAGATTCGCAACGAGTATGACGCGCTGGGTCGCCTCACGCTGGAGACACTATATAATAAAGAGGGCGAACCGGCGGTCGGCACCATGGGGTACTCGGCCATCGCCTACCGGTATGACGCGGCGGGGAACACACTGCAGGTCCGGTATATGGATACCGAGGGCAAGCTCACGCGGCTTCCGGAAGGGTTCAGTGTCTGGCAGCGGGAGTATGACCTGTACAACCGGGTGATCGCCGAGCAGTTCCTGGACGAGAACGAGAAGATCGCGTCGCTGACCCTCCGCCACGCGGTGGTGCGGCGGATATATGACGCGAGCGGGAACCTGCTCCGGGAGGAATACCTGGACGCGTCCCTGCAGCCCGTGATGATTGCCGCGGGATACGCGACGGTCGAGTACACCTACGATCTGGATAACCGCCGGACGTACGTCCGCTATCTGGACGAAAACAACCAGCCCGTCTCGCTGTCCAAGGGCTACGCGGCCACGGCGCTTATATACGGCAACGAGGGCGCTGTTTGGCGGACCATCTATCAGGACCTGGACGGCAAGCCCATCGTCACCACGGACGGCTACGCCGTCACCGAGTACACCTACGACGAGAGCAAGCGCGTTGTGCGCATCGACTACCTGGACGACACGTACCAGCCCACCGTCATCGCCGCGGGCTATACCTCGCTGGCGCGCACGGTGGACAAGGGCGGCAACATCCTCACCGAAAGCTACTTTGACGCGACGAACCAGCCGGTTCTGTGCGTAGACGGGTATGCGTCGTACAGAAGGACCTACAACCACATGAATCAGATCGTCGGCATCGCGTACTTTGGAATGGACGGCGCGCCGATCACGCTGCAGTTGGGCTACGCGTCCCTGCGGCGGGAGGTGGATAAGGCTGGCAACATCCTGCGCGAGAGCTATTACGACATCATGGGGAATCCCACATGGTGCAAGTACGGCTACGCGGCCATGCGCAGTGAGTACAACGCGCAGAACGCACTGGTTCGCCGCCAGTACCTGACGGCGCAGGGTAACCCGGCGGTTCATACCGGCGTCCTGTACTCCACGATGGAGCGCGAGGTGGACGACCGCGGCAATGTGGTGGAGGAGCGGTATTACGACCCGCAGGGCAGCCTTGTCGTTGCGAACGCCGGCTACGCAATTGTGCGGCGGCAGTATGACCTCGCCAACCGCGAGATCTACGCGCAGTACCTGGGACGCAGGGAGCAGCCGATGCTGATCGTCAAGGGCTATGCGGCCTGTGCCACGGAATATAGCCCGCAGGGCGCCATCGCCCGGCAGACCTACTACGACACCCAGGGCCAGCTGTGCAATACGCGTGACGGCTACGCGGTGCACATCAGGAGCTATGATACCGACGGAAGGCTCCTGGGCGAAATGTACCTCAATGCCGACGAGGCGCTCACCCCGTCCAAGGAGCTTATGTACGCCTCGGTGGAACGATACTTCGATGACCAGGGCAACGAGGTGTTCTTGGGCTACTACGCCCCGGACGGCACCCCGGTGCGGAGCATCGACGGCTTTGCCAGCAAAGCGTCAACCTATGACGGCAAGCAATTGATGTCCGAGGCGTACAAGGACGAGAACGACCATCCTGTCCTTGTCGCCGGGGGGTACAGCCGCCGGGATTACACGTACTTTGACGACGATCACAACTACCTCATCCGCTGCGAGGATGAGACGCGCACGGGACCCGCCGTGTCGCCGGTCTGGGTGGAGACGCGGGATCGCGCGGGCAACGTGATCCGCGTGGAGCACTATGACGAGAACGACGAGCCAGTGACAGTCGAGGCAGGATATTGGGCCGCGAGTTACGAATACACCAACCGTGGAAACGTCCGGGCCCAGCGCTATTACGACACGGACGGCAACCCGGTCGCCGTGGCCGGTTCCTACGGGGAGCAAATGTCCTACGACCGCGACAACCGTGTGATTCTCCGCACGTATTACGATGCGCAGGGCAACCCTGCGGCGAGCGAATACGGCTACGCGGCCGTTACGTACACATACGAGGAAGGCGCGCAGACCGGAGAAACCAAGACGACCGAGCGCTACCTGGACGCCTTTGGCAACTCCGTGCTGTGCACGGACGGCTACGCGGGCAAAACAAGCCAGTTCCTGAACGCCACACGCCTGCATACCGTCGTGTATTACGATCTGGACGGCAAGATCGCCGTGACCGCGGGCGGCTACTCCATGTGGAAGTACGAGCAAAACGCGGGCGGCTTCACCATCTGGGAGGGATACTATGACGCCAGCGGCAGCGCCACGGTCTGCACCCAGGGGTATTCGATCATTGAACGGACGGTGGATGACAACGGCCGGATACTGAGCGAACGCTACCTGAGCGCCCGAAACGCGCCGGTGAACAACCAGGACGGCATTGCGGGATGGAACGCCACGTATGACGAGGCTGGCAATCTCGTCAAGGTGGAGAAGTACAACCAGGATCGCGTCCTGGTGACCGAAGGGCGGGATGATGCATGAGTGCGTGGAAAAGAGCGGTGGCCCTCTGTCTGATACTTTGCCTGAACATGATGCTTACGGCATACGCCTCGGACACGGCGGATGCCACGGCCGGGACGGAGTCTGCCTCCGCTCCAGCCGAAGGCGAGACGCCTGAAAGCGACACGTCCGATTGGGTTACGTTTCTGCTGATCTGCAACGAGGGAATGTTGAACAACGGCGGAAACGTCGGCAATACGGTGATGCTGTTTTCGATGAGCCCTTCGCTTGGCGCTGTGAAGAAAATCAGCTTCCTGTGGGATACATTCGTCGACTATCCGGGGTACGAGACGCCGCAGTTGCTGGATCAGCCGTTTCGCGTGGGCGGCCCCGAGGAGACCCTGAAAATCTTCAACGAAAACTTTGGCCAGGAGATTACGTCCTACCTGTCCATCAACTTTCTGAACCTGGCGGCGGTGATCGACACATACGGCGGCGTGACGCTGGACGTGAGCCGTGAGGAGCGGAACGCGCTGAACGGGATGGTCGCCTCCAAAGCGGAAAGCGCGCTCACCGCGCTGATGAACCTGGGCGCGGACGAGACGGCGTTCAACAGCATTCTGGAACAGTACTATTTGCTGGACTACGGCCCTGAAACGCACCTGTCCGGCATCCAGGCGGTGGGCTACGGGTGGCTGCAGTACGACTCGGTCATCAACTGCTGCATGCGCGAGGTGGAAGTCATCGGGCAGCTCTTCTTCAAGATGCGCCAGTTCGTGGAAGAGCGCGCGGTGTTCTACCAGGGGAAGGCGGAAATGCCGACCGAGGCCGAGCTGGACAGCAGGCGGCCCATCGACACCGACGCGATGACCGACGAGGACAAGGCGTTCCTGGCCGAGCTGTTGCAGCCGGTGTTCAACAAGTCCTATCATAACCTGACGGATGACCAGATCGGGAGCATCGTGGAGGCGATTCTGCGCTCCGCCTACGGCGACCCGGGCCAGCGTGACAGCACGTTCAACGTCATCCAGCTTGAGATCCTGCCGCTGGAGTACGACCATGAGCGCACGCTGATTGGCGGGTACGAGGGCACGGTGGTCGATTACACGGCGAACAAGCAGGCGCTGGAGCTGTTCCTGCGCGACCCCACATATTCGACGATGATTATCGATCCGGAATCCGGCATCCTGCCGGTGGTGGAGTCGCCATGACGGGGAGCGAAGCGGGGACGCGGGTGCTTTCCGTGCGGGAATGGCGGCAGATGGCGCTGGGCGGCGTGGAAATCCCGATGCGGTTCACCGTGGGCAGCGATAGCATGCGCCCGTTGATCCGGATGAAGCGGGACGTGGTGACGCTGATGCCGCTGGACCGGCCACCGCGCCCCGGCGACGTGGTCCTGTTCTCGCCCAATGGCGGGGAGCCGCCGTATGTGCTTCACCGGGTATTGAAGGTGGAGGGCAAAACCGCACAGACCATGGGCGACAACTGCTACAAGCCCGACGGGTGGATTCCCTTCGACGATATTTGGGGTCTCGCGCTCAAAGTGCGCAAAAAACACATCAGCATACGCCCGGGCGGCCTCGTTTGGGGCCGCCTCGCGCGGGCGTGGTTCAAGGTTCGGCTTTTTATGGGACGTGTGCGCGGTCTTGCCGGACGAATCCTGCGCGCGGGGAACAGGGCGAGGCGCGCGTAATACTAAAGAATGGGTGGTCACGATGGCAAAAGCGACGCAACCGAAGTGGAATAATCTTGCGGAATTATTGGCGGACCTGAACGCGCGGCAGGTGACAGACTACCGGCGGTATAAAGAGGTCAGGGATTTTCTGAACATGAAAGCGCGCAGGCTGGGCGTGCCGCTGATCGGCACGTTTGAGCTTACGCCGCTGTGCAATCTGGACTGCAAGATGTGCTATGTCCATCTCACCAAGGAACAGATGGGGGACAGGAAGCTGCTGCCCGTGGAGACGTGGATCAACCTGATTGACCAGGCGTACGACGCGGGTATGCTGTACGCGACGCTGACCGGCGGCGAGTGCCTGACGTACCCTGGCTTTCGCGAGGTGTACCTGCACCTGCGGTCCAAGGGCGTGGAGACGGCTGTGCTGACCAACGGCCTGCTGATTACCGAGGAGATGGTCGGTTTCTTCAAGGCGAACCCGCCCGCGTTTATACAGCTCTCCGTCTACGGCAGCGACGAAGACGCGTATGAGCGCGTGACCGGCCACCGCGTGTACGGCAAAGTGATGGAGACAGTGAAGCGAATCAACGATGCGGGCATTCCGCTGGACATCGCGATTACACCCAGCTTGTACATGGCGGGGGATACAGAAAAGCTGATCCGCCAGATCTATGACATGGGGATTCACTTTAACACCAACCCCGCTTTGTTTTCCGCCCGGGAAAATACGGGGCGCGAGGCGGAGGAAAACGATGCGCCGCTGGATGAGTATGTGCGCATCAAGAAACTGGAGGCTTCCCTGAGCGGGCATGAGATTACCCCCTGCCTGTTCGAAGATCTGCCCAGCCAGCGCACCGGCACAGGGGAGCAAAAGGGCATCCGCTGCGGCGCGGGCCGAAGCGCCTTCTGCATTTCGTGGACCGGTGAAATGCAGGCATGCAACGTAATGAAGGATATCTACGCGCAGCCGCTTGTGGATGGGTTTCCCGCGGCTTGGAGGACAATAAACCAGCGCGCGGTCAACTTCCCGCTTCCCGTGGAATGCCAGGGATGCCAGTATGAGCACATATGCAAGCATTGTGTGGCTGAGCATCTGCAGGGTGCGGAATGTGGACACGCGAACCCCCTCATCTGCGCTTGGGGAGAGCGAATGGTGCGCGAGGGTCTGCTTGCATTGTCTGAGGAATAGCCTCGGTAGAGGCGGCGCGCGGTACGATATGGTTGTTGAGAATTCAACAAGCGGATCACAAAAGAAAGGGGGAAAATGCAATGAAGCGCATTTACGACGAGCCCACGATGGAGAAGATTGACTTCAATTATCGCGAGCAGGTTGTCGCCATGAGCGGCGATTACGGTCCGGATCCGGGCAACTGCTAATAGGCACTCCCGAAGACTGGGGGTCTATTCACGGTTTCAAAGCATCGCTCCGTGAATAGACCCTGTGTGCTGTCTTTCGCGCCCGCATGGTGGGATGCGGAAGATAACGTATGGCGCAATTCCGGCGAAAGGCATGCCTCCAAGGGTTGCGTGGGCATTTAGCGCTTTTATAGAATACTGGCATTGCGTAACGCGATGCCGGAAAGGAGAAAGGACATGAAGCAGACATACAGTGCGCCCACGATTGAAAAGATCGATTTCAACTATCGTGAGCAGGTGGTGGCGACGAGCGGCGGATATGTTTCGTTCCTTGTTTCATGCACGCCAGCGGGTTAGCCCGGGGGGCGGCAAGACCCAGGAACCGGCATTGTACCGTTAGGCCGGTTCCTGGGTGTTTGTGCGCGTGGTGCCACAGGATACAACAAAAAGAGAGGCAAAAGCATCAGGCAAGCATTGCGTGACGCGGTGTCGGAAGGGAGATGCAACATGAAAAAGACGTACAATGCGCCCACGATTGAGAAGATTGACTTCAACTACCGTGAGCAGGTTGTCGCGGCGAGCGGTGGCGGTGTGACTCCCTCCACCATCACTTGCGGTGGGGTATTGGCCCCGCGATACAGCTGCTAAACCCATCGACGTAGATGACCTAAGACAAGACGGCAAGGAGTGCGGCGGGCTTACGACCGCGATGACTCGCTGTCGCGCCCGTGAACTGGCTTTGTACCGTTAGGCTGGTTCCCGGGCGTTTGCGTACGCGTCACCAAGGGATACAACGAAAGGTACGACAAAAGCATTAGACCGGGATCACATAACGCGATACCGGAAAGGAAATGCAACATAAAAATGACGCACAGTGCGCCTACGGTAGAGAAGACCGGCTGTACCTACCGTGAACAGGTGGCCGCCAGGGGCGGTGGTATCGGTATGGGCAGCAGCCAGGACGGTGAGCCTGGTCAGAACTGTAACGGTCAGTGGCAGATACCAAGCGGCAACGGCGACGGCGATTC
Organism: Eubacteriales bacterium; assembly: GCA_031550535.1. Taxonomy (GTDB): domain Bacteria; phylum Bacillota; class Clostridia; order Christensenellales; family Aristaeellaceae; genus Avichristensenella. The sequence continues at coordinate 37,333 of JAVBOM010000031.1, read as the reverse complement.
CCAATAAGCCTGGGTTGCCAGCGCGAAAGCCGAACTCCGCGCGCAAGGGGAGAAGCGCGACGGACTCAGTTTCGGTGATCCCACAATGGTGAGCGACGCTCGCTATTGTGAGCACATTGCCGCGGCAGCGGTGCGGTGACAATTCTGTCCATGAGGTGGGGATTTCTTGAGAAATTCCCTTATGGCGCCCGATTTTCCAAATCAGCGCCGCCATCAGGGAGGACACCGCGCGCCGAGGCGTTATTTACCTGCCCCAAGCATCTTGTCCATCTGCCTTCGTGCGGTGGGGATTTCTGACGGAATCCCCGTAAAGCGCTCGGTCTTCCGAATCAGCGCAGCCGCCGGTGAAGGGGGAGCACAGGCAAGGTGTCCGATGCTAGGTTAAGAAGGAGGAAGAACTATGAAGCGTGTTTACGGGGAGCCCACGATCGAGAAGATCGACTTCAACTATCGCGAGCAAGTGGTTGCCACGAGCGGCGGCACTGGCGGCGGCCTCCATGGCAGGAGCAACGGTAACGGCCCGTGCCTGAATTCGATGCCGAATGGCAGCTGCGCCGGCTGATTAACGAGGTAAGGATTCCTCCCGGAATCCCCTTGTGGCGCCCGGTTTTTTAAATCAGCGCCACCATCGGCCAGCCAATCGCGACACGAGCCAAAGCGAGCACGAAGTCAGGCGGGGAGACGCGTGTCGTGACCCGAGTGAAACGAGTCCATCCCGCAAGCCAAAACATGGGCCGCGTTTTATGCGAGCAATCGCCACAAAAGTCGCGTTCCTGTCCCGCGAGGTGGCTTGACCGGCCGAAAAACCGCCAAACCGCACCGTAGCGAGCAGGAGGTCCTGCCTGACAAGAACCCAGGGAATCATCCGGCCCATGGACTTTGGGTAGCATCGGAGCCCATGGCGCCGGGTGATTCTTTCCGACATTGCCATATCGACGGCGGCGCTGATTCGCAGAATCGGGAGCCATAGAGGGATTTTCCGAGAAACCCCTTCTTCACCGGCATAAAAGATGGCCGAACGCCGAGGCAGTCATTCCCAGGCACCCGAACATCCCGATTGTCCGCGCATACCGCGCGAAAGCGAGACGGCACGGGATACCCGATGCATATAGAACACAAATGATGAGGAGGACAAGGTAATGAAGCGTATTTATTCCGAACCCACGGTGGAAATGATTGAGTTTAACTATCGCGATCAGGTGGTCGCGACGAGCGGCATCGGTTCGCCGCCGCCCATTGGCAGCACCTATCCTCGCTAAGTGACCTGCCACAGAACCTGAATATGGCTATCACCGGACAGTGGCGCGGACATGATGGCATGACGCGGTACGCCGGACCAGACCCGATGTAAACGGGCCGGTTTAGCTGGCGGATGGGTATCATGCCGCGTAACCATCAACCCGCGCCATCCGGAAGTAAAGGGAAACTCTACCCGGCGAGCATAGGCCAACCATCCGCCCCCATGGGGTTTGGGCTGCATCGGGCCATGGAAACGGTTGGTTGCCTATGCTCGCAACGTCGGGCAGAGATAGCGTGTGCAAAAGCGAAGCGCCAAAAGTCGGACGCATGGCAGCGCCCACCGCGAACACAGCGTCGTGTCACAAGGACGGACATACGCCCGAACAAGCCGCTGCGGCAACGCTTCGCCATGCCGGATATGCGGTCCAAGAGTCACTTCATTGCTTTCATATAACGATGCCGAGCAGGTTGCCCAAGCTGGCGGCAGGCGATCCTATCGCTGATACAAAGGCGGCCACGCGCGATGGCAACCATTCCTGAACGGCGGCGCCGATTTGAGAAATCGGGCGCCACGAGGGGATTTCGCCAGAAATCCCTGCCTCACTTGACCTGAACATTTCGATTGCCCGCATGCACGTTGCGAAAGCGGGGGCAGTGCGAGATGCCCGATGCATATCGATAATGAGGAGGCAAAGGTAATGAAGCGAGTCTATTCTGAGCCCAAGATCGAAATAATCGATTTCGACTATCGTGAGCAGGTTGTTTCGATGAGTAACCCCATTGGCATGCCCTTCCCCGGATGAGGATCTGCCGCAGACCCTGATGATAACTCCCCGGACAGAGGCGCAGGCATGAACACGTGATGTGAGGCGCCGGCCTTGTCCCGCGCAAGCGGGTTTGACCAGGTAGAAGCGCATCACGCCCTGAAGCCTCCGACCCGCGCCAACCGGAGGTAATGGGAACCCCTGCCAGGCAAGGCTAGGGCGGCCACCCAATCCCCGTGGGATTTGGGTTGCATCGGGCCCATAGAGATGGGTGGCCCCCTATACTCGCTGCGCCCGGCGGCCATGCGCGAAAACGGCCGAGATTTGCCGGGATATCCCTTCATGGCGCAAGATTTGCTAAATTCGAACCGCCTCTTGGAGAAGTGCCGGGCGCGGGACGCCTGGGAGCGCCCATCCAGAGGAAAGGACTCCCTGCGGAATTTCCACCGACATTCCGGTACAGATAGAGCTTCACGGTGAAAACAAACAGCCGCGCGGCACCGTTGCGGCACGCCAGACACGCGATATCAAGCATGCGGATTGAGTATCATTCCATCGCCTTCGCGCTCGACGTTCAAGCGGGTTACCGGAGCGAGTGGCGGCGATTCTGTCGCCCATACAAAAGAAGCCGCACGCCATGGTAGCCATTTTCCTATGCGACCCGAACATTTCGATTGCCCGCGCATACGTCGCGCAAAAGGTGGGGATTCCTCGCGGAATCCTTCCATGGCGCCCGATTCTTTGAATCGCGCCGCCATCGCGGTAGCATTGCGAGATGCCCGATGCATATCGATAATGATGAGGAGGAAAGGTTAATGAAGCGCGTCTATAGCGAACCCACAGTGGAAAAGATCGATTTTAACTATCGTGAACAGGTCGTCGCGGCGAGCGGACCAATCGCCACGATGTCGGGCGGACACCACGGTTGCGGCCATCACCACGGCTAAATCGCTGGTGGGTCGGGCAGTTCTGGCTAGCGCGATTTTCTTAGCCTAGCGCATGCCTTTGCGGCTCTTTTGTCACCACGCGCCGCCTTCCCGGCGTAGCGGGGCGGCAAGAAGCTGTGCGAGCGAGCTATGGTGTAAAACCGCCCGAAGGCTGTGACTGCTGGTTTCTGTAAACCACTCCCCAAACGACGCAGGTATGTTCGTGACAGGAAAGAGGACATGCCTGTCGAAGCAAGTAAGGTATCGTCAAGTCCATGGGTTTTGGGCGGCATCGGGGCCCATGGCAATGGTTGATTTCGTTGACAGCGGTGCTGATTCGAAGAACCGGGCGCCATGAGAGGATTCCGTGAGGAATCCCTGCCTTTGCTTTCGCGTACCCCTTTTAAACAGGTTACTTGTGCGAGTGGCGGCGATTCTGCTGCCAACACGAAAAATGGCCGCACGCCATGGTAACCATTACCCTGTGCGACCCAAACATTTCGTTTGCCCGCGCATACGTCGCGAAAGCGGGAACGGTGCGAGATGCCCGATGCATATCAATAATATAGCGGAGGAAATGTTATGAAGCGTATCTATAGCGAACCGACAATTGAAAAAATCGATTTCGATTATCGTGAGCAGATTGTCGCGGCGAGCGGCAAACCCAACGGTCCCGGCATGGGCATAATTAGGTGCCCCAACTAAGGCGGAGCAAGAAGGCAATGGTCATTACAGTTAAATGACGGCGGGCCTGACAACCCCTTTAGACCGTTTTAGCCCGGGGACTACTCTTGCGGTTTCCGCGCAAGCAGCACTTGATCCGTACAGGCACATTGAACGTTTCGCGCGAGGCAGGCGCCTGCCCCGACCGGTCCCACATACGCGAGGTTTGGGCAGGTGTTTGCGGAGCGAAATACCCAGCGCATCCTGCCAGCCCTGACTGCCTATGGGGCATAAACCGCGCCTCGGCAGGAAAAAGGACATGCCTGTCGAAGCAAATAAGGGATCGCCAAGTCCATGGGTTTTGGGCGGCATCGGGGCCCATGGCTATGGTTGGTTCCTTTTCCTCGGTGTTTATACCGGATTTATAGACTTTACAAGCGCAAAAGGAGAAGCGTCCGTGCGCGATACGCTGGCGGCGCCTATCACTGATAAAGGTGGAGTACCACGATGACGAGCAAACAGCCACGGCGGACCGTGGCACAGCCAGACCCGGCCAAAGCCGAAGCTGGGCGGATCGCCGATCCGCTTGCACAGCGCCGTGCAGACGGTCATGGACCACAGACATTCTACTTCGCGAACGCACGGGTGGAATGTGACCGGGATCCCGGCACCTTTGCCGCGTTTACGCGGGAGAGGGCGTTCGCGCGCACCATCCGGCTGTCGTTTTCGGATGTGGAAATTCCAGAGGAAGGCGCGGTGGTGTTCCAGACCGAGGAGATCGTCTGCCGCGATACCGGCGGCGGATGGCTCTTCACGTCCGCGATTCCGGCCATCCCGGCGCGGCTTTCTGCCTCCTACGATTACGCTACGCTCACCGCATGGCTGCCCCCGTGCGAGTTCGAGGAAGGGCAGCGGGTCAAGCTGCTGCACCTGATCCGCACGGCCATCGAGTGCGCGATGCCGTCCTACGGGGCGATTTCGCTCCACTCCGCGTGCGTGGCGCTGGACGGGCGCGCGGTGGCGTATACCGCCATGTCCGGGACGGGCAAGTCCGTCCGCGCCCAGCAGTGGGTGAATACCCTGGGCGCAAAGATGATCAGCGGGGACCGGCCCGCCGTTCGCCTGACGGCGGAGGGCGCGGACATCTGCGGCGTGCCGTGGGATGGCAAGGAGCAGATTTTTGCCCCCGTAGAGTATCCGCTCCGGGCGATCCTGGAGGTGCGCAGGGCGCCGTTCCACCGGATACGCAGGCTTTCGCAAAGCCAGGCCCGCCGGCTGATGCATCAGCAGTGCTTCATGCCCATGTGGGACAACGCGGCGGCGGTGGCCTCGTTTATGTTTATCAAGAAGCTCTGCGCGCGCGTGCCGATATACCGCGTGTTCGGCGGGATGGACGCGGCCTCGGCGCGGCTGACGCATTCCATACTATATAGCCCGATCGAGGGCAATTCACGAATTGAGGAGGCAAGGACCGACATGAAGGTGAAGGAAGGCTTTGTACTGCGCAACGTGGTGGGGGAGCATATCGTGATGCCGGTGGGGAAGAACATCGATACATTTGAGGGCGCGATTGTTCTCAACGACGTATCCGCGTTCATCTGGGAGAACCTGCAGCGCCCGGTCGCGCGGGAGGACTTGCTGCGGTTGATCCTTGGGGAGTTCGAGGTGGAGGAGCAGACCGCCGCCAAGGACCTGGACGCGTTCCTGGACAAGCTGAGAGGGCACGGCCTCCTGGAGGAGCAGGAATAACGCCATGGGATGGATCAGACAACGCATGGCCGAATACGGTAGCTTTGCCAAGCAGAAGAAGCACCTGCGCTGGATGCTGGAGAAAACACGGCCATTCATGCGGCGCCTCGCGCTTCTTCTGCTTTTTGATGGATCGCTGACCCTGCTGAGCATCGGTTGCACGCTGCTGAACAAGCGCCTGATTGACAGCGCGGTCGTGAGCAGTACGCTGGACGTGGCGGGCTTTGCCATCCTCGTGGCGCTGACGGTGGCCTCCATTGGCGCGGGCGCGCTGAGCACCTTCATGACCACGCTGATTCACGAACAGTACGCCTTTGGCATCCGCGCGGATGTATACCGGCGGACGCTCGCGGGGCCATGGAACAAGATCACCGCCTTTCATACGGGCGACCTGACGACGCGCCTGAACAACGACATCAACGAGGTCGCCAACGGCATCGCCGACATTATTCCGACCGGCTTCTATCTGATCGTCCGGCTCATCCTGTCTTTTTGCGTGCTGTATCAGTACGAGCCCATGCTGGCGCTCACCATCCTGATCGTGGGTCCGGCGGGTGTTTTGACGAGCGTGATCTTCGGCGGCAAGCTGCGCGACTACCAGAAGGCGCTGATGGACAATGAGTCCGCGTATCGCGGGTTCATCCAGGAGAGCGCCGCGAACATCACGTCCGTGAAGGCGTTTGAGTGGGAAGGCCGCTGCGCCGATACGCTGGACTCGCTCCGGGACAGCCGGTTTACCGTGCTGCGCAAACGGAGCCTGACCAGCATGTACATCCGTCTGGGCACGAACGGCCTCTTTTCCTTCGGGTATGTGCTGGCCTTCGGTTGGGGCGTGTACCGGCTGTTCCACGGGGATATCACCTACGGGACCATGAGCGTGTTTCTGGCGCTGGCGTCACAGATCCAGGGATCGCTGCTGTCGCTGCCCCAACTGATTCCCAAGGGCGCGAATGTGCTCGCGTCCGCGGGGCGCGTGATGGAGCTGGACGCCATGGAGCAGGAGCCGCGCGAAGAAACACAGCGGCTGAAGGGCGCCGTGGGCATCCGGATGGAAAACGTGAGCTTTGCGTACAAGGGCGACCCGGTGCTGCGGTCTCTGTCCCTGGACATGGAGCCTGGAACGCGCGTCGGCCTGGTCGGCGAGAGCGGCGCGGGCAAAACGACCATCGCCCGGCTGATGCTGGGGCTTGTCACGGCGGACGAAGGGGAAGCGCTTTTGTACGACACGAACGGCGGACGCCAGCCGCTTGGCGCGGGCACGCGGACGTATTTTTCGTACGTGGCGCAGGGGAACACGCTGCTGTCGGGCACGGTTCGCGACAATCTGCTGATGGGCAACCCGGACGCCACGGAGGCGGAAATGAATGCCGCCCTGACCACGGCGGAGGCGGCATTTGTGCTCGACCTGCCGAAAGGGCTGGATACCGTGCTGACCGAGCGGGGCGGAACCGTGTCGGAAGGACAGGCCCAGCGCATCGCCATCGCGCGGGCGCTGCTCCGCCACCGGCCCATCCTGATCCTGGACGAGGCCACGTCCGCGCTGGACTTTAACACGGAGCAGGCTGTGATTCACAACCTTAGGCATACGACCCTGGGCATGACCTGCGTCGTGATTTCCCACCGCGCGCCCCTGCTGGATTTGTGCGATCAATGCATTCATCTGGAGGACGGGAGGGCGGTGGAGGAGCGAACGCCGGCAGCCAGCGTATTATAGCTTGCAAATCCACGCGCTATGTTTTTGAAACCGCTCTGAAAAAAGCCGCTGATCGATCATTCGACCAGCGGCTTTTTCTATGTGTACTTATTGTGAAGTCAATATCGGCACGCCCACCCCAGGGATCGCCAGCGTGCCGGCCTCCGTCAGCCCAAAGGACACGAGGTTCTTTTGCAGCGCGCTGAAGGCATAGCAGAACGCGGATTCGATCGTGTCGGCGAAGGCGTCCTTGTCATTGGTGCGGATGTTTTCCAGCGCGGTTTTGCACCTGCCGCACAGCACTACGCCCTGGATGAAGATGGGACGGGCGAGCACGAAGCACTGCCCCCATTTCATCAGGCCGTTGACCTGCGCGAATATTTCGCTCAGCGCGGTAAAGGGCTGCACATCCACGATGCCGCGCCAGAACGCGTCCAGGAGGAGGAAACCGTTTTGGATGGTCTCGACCTCGCGCTCAATGGTGCGCACCGCGTCCGGCGTGAAATGGTCAAAAGCGATGAGCGCGATTTTCCGGCAGGATAATACGATCACATGCAGGGCGCCGAGGTACGCGAAGGCGTCCTTTTTCATGAGCGAATCCTCCAGGCGGATGTCCATGTTGCGCAGGTTGCCAAGCGTCACCCGGGTGCCGACGCCGTTGAACGTCCGGACAAGCCCGAGGCCGACCAGGACGCCGATCGCCTTCTGTACCGTCTGGGGAGAGACGCTGTAGTCCCGCGACATGGCGGACACCGGCGGCAGGAAGTCCCCGTCCCGGTATAGACCCGTACCAATGCCGTCGATGACGGTCCTGGCCAGCTCCAGATAGGCATACGGGTACGCCCACTGCGTGTACCAGGCGAAGCCGATCTGCGGGTGGGTAACAAACTGGGGATACGCACGCGCCAGCGCGTCATAGTACTGCAGGGTGAACTGGTAGATGTTGTCATACAGGATCTCCAACACGCGCTGAAGGCCGGGCACGTCGCCGCGCGACACCATGTCGATATACCCGCCGATCTTCTGCTCCGCGTCGGTCGTCAGCACATCGTAGGGGTTTGCGAAGCCGTCCAGAACGGCCAGGTTGGTGAAAAATTCCAAATCAATAAACAGATCCAGCAGGATGGGATTGCCGTACCTGCCGAGCAGGCGCTGGAAGAGGCTGGAGGCGACGGCGAGCTTCCGCCGGAGCGGGAGATCGTCCATGCCCCGAAGAATTTTCCGCAGCGCCATCACGTCCGCGGTGGTGCACAGCGGAACGGCCTGCGCGAACATGCTGGGGTAGAGCTGCCGCATAACCCGGAGCACTTCGAGCACCGCGTCCCGCCGCTCAAATAAAAAACGAACGGGCAGTATCTGCTCGTTGGGCCGGTCCTTCTTGTATACGATCACAGCATTTTTGCGCTCTTCGGTCCGGATGTAGCCCTCCTCACGCAGCGCGGCGATGACATCCTTCACCGTGCGCACGCCGACGTGATACATGTCGCAGAGCTGGTTGATGGAAGGCATGCGGTCGCCATAGCGAAGCTTTTCCGTAAAAATCTCCTGCTTCAGCATATTGTGAAGGTATTGGAACTTTGTTATTTTCTCCATTGCCTCAGCCCCCCGCGTGAGTTAGGTATATCCACAATGGCGTTTAAATATTTCAATGTGGCGCAGGCCGGGTAACATGATTGTGACAGACTATGAACAGTATACGCGACAAAATAAGCCGCGTCAAGCGGTATGTAGCGTTTATACGAAGAAAGTATCACAATATAGCGGTTTTGGATGCAGATAATCGCTCAAATGCGTCAGAATAGATTGACGATGTATTGCAAAATGAGCGTCAGAAGCCATAAAAGGATTTCGCCAGAAGTCCTTTTCTCCGTGCGCGCGAGGGGCGGTCATAGCTTGCTCTTCACAATGGCGATGAAGTCCTCCATGTACCGGGCGAAATATAGCCCCTTGCGGTAGCAGAGGTAGAAGTGCCGCTCGTACCCGTGGCTATGGATCGGGAAACAGCGGGTCAGCGACCGGAGCGAGGCGGAGTTGACGATATAGACATACGGGCAGATCATGACCGCGTCGGCACGGGCGGCAATGTGCTTGGCCGCCTCCAGGCTGTTGGTTTCCAGCAGTATTTTAGGGTTGATGTGGTGCAGCGCGAACAGCCGGTCCTGGATGACGCGCACGCTGTGGCCGGGCTTCAGGCTGACGAACTTCTCGTCCGCCGCATCGGTGATGCCGATCGCTTCGCCATCCGCGTGGCGGGCGGCCAGCGCGGTGGTGTTCGCGGCCATCAGCACGAGCTGCTCGTTTTCAATCAGTACATACTCCAGGTTGTTGGCCTTGGGGTTGGTGGTGACGAGCGCCAGGTCGCACGTGCCTTCCCCGACCAGCCGCTCCAGCGTGTCCGAGCCGTGCTCCTCCAGTTCGATCCGCACATACGGATACTTTTTAACAAATTCCGGGATGACCAGCGGCAGCAGGGTCATGCCCCGCTGCACCGAGATGCCCAGGCGCATCCGCCCGTGGACCTCGGCCTTGGTTGCCTCGATCTCGTTGATGAGGTTGGATTGAAGCATCATGACCATGCGCATGGCTTCCACATACTTTTCCCCGGCATAGGTGAGCGACAGGGCGTCCGTCGTGCGGTCAAAGACGGGCGCGCCCAGGTTCAGCTCGATCTGCTTGACGGTCTGGCTGAGAGAGGGCTGGGAGATATAGAGCTTTTTCGCCGCGGCGGTGATGCTGCCCTCGCGCAGAATGGTGAGCACGTAGTGCGCGTGTTTGAGGTTCATAGTGATCACTGCCTCACATTGTTGTCCATAAGCATTCCGTTATGGAACACATAGAAGAATTGGTATTTGCATTATACTCATGGGTAGATTATCATACTTTGTACATGGATGCAATATTTTTTAAGGAGGAATCCCCCATGAAAAGGTGCGTCAGCCTGGCCCTGGCACTGCTGATGGTCCTCTCGATGGCCGCGGTGGCCACGGCGGAAAGCAGTTGGAAGTTTGAGCGCAAGATCGAGATCGTTTGCCCCTGGGGCGTTGGCGGCGGCGCGGACAGCACGATCCGGCCGATGGCGTCGCTTCTGAAGGATATCCTGGGCGTTGAGGTGGAGGTTGTCAACGTCGAGGGCGCCGGCGGCGTGACAGGCGTGGAGTACACGTACAAACAGCCCGCGGACGGCTACACCTTCATGCTGGGCACGCAGTCCCTCATCATGCAGGACCTGCAGGGCACCACGTCCATGGACTACCGGTCGGAATTCATCCCGGTGGCCAAGCTGGTGCATTCCATCAACATCATCGCCGCGTCCAAGAAGGCGATGGATCAGAAGGGCTACACGAACTTCTCCGAGATGGTGGAGTACGCCAAGGCCAACCCCTACGGCATCAACGTGGGTATGCTGACGGCGACCGGCGCGGACGGAGCGGGCCTGCAGCAGACGCTGGAAGGGCTGGAAGTGACGGAGATTCCGTACAGCGGCGGCGCGGAGATGAACGCGGCGCTGGTGGGCGGGCACATCGACCTGATGATTACCGGCACGACCGAGATCGCGGGCCTGATCGAATCCGGCGACGTGGTGCCGCTGGTCTGCCTGTTTGACAAGCGCATGGAGCTGTATCCGGACATGCAGAGCACGGGCGAGCTGGGCATCGATTCCTACATCGGCACGTGGCGCGGCATCATGGCCAAGGCCGGGACGCCGGAGGGCGCGATCGACACGCTGGTGGCCGCGATTGCTAAGGCCGTGGAGACGGACACGTGGCAGGAGTTCCTGGTGCAGAGCACGCTGAACGAGCGGCAGGGCTTCTCGTCCGGGCAGGAGTTCGCGGACCTGTTTGAGAGCGAGTACGTCACCTTTACGGATTACCTCAAAGAGCAGGGCGTCTTGACGAAGAACTACTACGAGTAAGGCGCGCCCCGCCCATGAACGCAGGATCCCGAGAGGGCCGGTCGGAAGGCCGGCTCTTTCGATAGGACGAGGTTTGAGAAACCGGCGCCATATGAGGATTTCGCAAGAAACCCATTCCGCTATATAAAGGAGAGTGGATATCCCTTGTTGGAGCTCATCGTGAATATTCTCCTGCTGATTTTCTTCCTGTTCACGCTATTCTTTCATGTGCTGGAAGCGCCCATCCCGATCAAGGTGCTCAACAACCCCAACGCGCTGAAGCCGAACATCTGGCCGAGCGTCATCCTGGTGCTGCTGATTGCCTGCATCGCGGCGAACATCATCAAGATCATCCGCAAGAACAAAGGAAAGCCGGAGTTCAGCCTCAGCGCCTTTGCGAAGTCGATTCCGCCGTTTTTCACCAACAAGATGTTCATCGGCATCGTGATTGTCGTCATTGTTTCGTTCATTCTGGACCCGCTGGGCTTTATGCCGACGTGCTTCCTGTTCCTGGTCGCCTACGGCATTCTGCTGGGCGAGCGCAAGTACCTGCGGCTGTGCCTGTTCGCGCTGCTGATTACGCTGGTGCTGTACATCGTCTTCGGCGTGCTGCTGCAGGTGAACCTGCCGCGCGGCACGATTCCGTTCCTGCGCCAGTTCTCGCTGTTTATCGAGTCCCTGATACCGTAAAGGAGGTGGAGATCGCATGAGCACATTGGAACTTTTGGGCCATGGCATATCCCTGCTCGTACAGCCGACGATGCTGCTGATGACCCTCCTGGCGGTCGTCATGGGCACGATCTTTGGCGCGCTGCCGGGCGTATCGGCCACGATGGCGGTGGCGCTCGGCCTGCCGTTCACCTACAGCATGCAGCCGATTCCGGCGATCATGTTCCTGGTGGCCATCTACTGCTCGTCCATCACGGGCGGGTCCATCACGGCGATTCTGTTCAAGATTCCCGGCGTGCCTTCCAGCGCGCCCACGACGTTTGACGGCTACCCGATGGCCCAGCAGGGCAAGGCGGGCAAAGCATTGGGCGTGGCGCTGGGCTGCTCGGCCATCGGCGGCCTGTTCTCCGCGCTGGCGATGTACCTGCTCAGCCCGCAGCTCACGAAGGCCGCGCTGTCCTTTGGCCCGAGCGAGCTGTTCGCGGTCACGTTCATGGGCCTGTCGATCCTGACATGCCTGGACTCCAAGAACATCCTGCGCACGATCATTTCCGGCCTGATGGGCCTGTTGCTGGCGTGCGTGGGTCAGGACCCGATGTACGCCGTGCAGCGCATGACGTACGGCTCCCGCGAGCTGCTGGCCGGCATTGAGATGATCCCGGTGCTGATTGGTATTTTCGCCGTGACCGAGGTGCTGACGCAGACCGTGGCCAAGGACCGCCTGAAGGCGGAGGACGGCATCGGCGGCGGCAAGACGAACACGGAGATGCCGACGCTGAAGGAATGGCTGTCCATCAAATGGGTCATTCTGCGCAGTTCCATCATCGGCACGATCATCGGCATTCTGCCCGGCGCGGGCGCGACGATCGCCTCGTTCATGTGCTACTCGACCGAGACGAAGATGTCCAAGCACCCCGAGAAGTTCGGCACGGGCATCATCGACGGCGTGGCGGCGTCGGAAACGGCGAACAACGCGGCGACCGGCGGGGCCATGGTGCCGCTGCTGTCCCTGGGCATTCCGGGCGGCAACGCCGCGGCGGTCATGATGAGCGCGCTCGTCCTCAAGGGCGTGCAGCTTGGGCCGCTGCTGCTGGTGAACCAGCCGGAGTATCTGTCCGCGACGTTCGTATCCATGATCGTGGCGAACATCCTGATGGTGCTTGTAGCCATCGGCGTGGCGAAAGTATTCGCGCAGATTCTGTCCGTGCCGTACTCGTTCCTCGGCCCAATCATCATCATGCTGGCGGTCATCGGCTCCTACGCGACGAGCATGAACATTATGGACGTGAAAATCATGGCCATCGCGGGCATCGCGGGCGTGCTGTTCAAGGTTTGCAAGTTTAACAGCGCGGCCATGATCCTGGGCCTGGTGCTGGGCAAGATTTGCGAGGGCAACTTCAGCCGCGCGTTCACCATCAGCCACGCCAATGTCTGGGGCATGTTCACGAAGAGCTGGATCACCGCGATCCTGATGCTGGTGTGCATCGTGACGCTGATCTACCCGCTCGTGGCGCCACACATCAAGAAGGCGCTAGGGATTGGGAAGAAGAAGGACGCGACTGTGTAAGGCGAAGGGGCGGGGTCAAGGGGGAACGAAGGAACGTGAGGGGTTCCGCCTTTGACCCCGCTTCAAGTATTATTCTAAAACCAAAGGACTGTTGCCGTTGTTCCCAATTCTGGCAACCCTGGCCGCCGCGTTTGCTGTGGGCACCCTCCTGGACCGGCTCCGCATGCCGGGCGGCATGATGATCGGCGCGGTGATCGGCTCCTGCCTCCTGGGCGTTCTGACCGGGTACGCCGAGATGCCCAGGGTGGCCAAGACCGTCGCGCAGATTATCGCGGGCGCGTTCATCGGCGCGGGCGTGAGCCGGCAGGAGTTGCGCGAGATGCGCACCATCGCCCGGCCGGCCGCGATTTTGCTGCCGTGCCTGCTGCTTATCAACCTCGCCGCCGGGTTCCTGATCCGCCTGACCGGTGCGATGGACCTGATGACGGCGTTCATGTGCTCCACGCCCGGCGGCATCAGCGACATGCCGATGATCGCCGCGGACCTGGGCGCTGACCCGGCCAAGGTGCTGATTCTGCAGTTCGTCCGCTTCATGATGGGCATCGCGCTGTTCCCGGCGCTGATCCGATGGATGACCGGGGCGGGTGGCGGGAAAGAAAGCGCGCTGAAGCGGCAGAGCGCCGCGGTGTCCTGGCCGTCCGTGCTGCTGACGCTGACCGTGGCGGCCCTTTGCGGTCTGCTGGGCGACGTGTCGCCAATGCCGTCGGGCACGATGGCGTTCGCCGTGCTGGGCAGCATCGCGTTCAAGCTGATCTACCCGGGGGCGCAAGTGCCGCGCCCCGTGCGCAAGGTGGCGCAGTGCCTGGCCGGCGCGTATGTGGGCGCTGGCATGGGGGCAAGCGAGCTGATGGACATCCCGCGCCTCGCGCTCCCGATTGTGATTCTTCTGGCGTGTTACTTGCTGGGCGCACTGGCGATCAGCAGGATTTTTGAAAAGACGGGATGCTTCGGCCGCACGGAAGCCATGCTCGCGGCCACGCCCGCCGGGGCGAGCGATATGGCGCTGATCTCCGCCGACCTCGGCGTGCGGAGCGTCAAGCTCATTCTACTGCAAATACTGCGGCTGATCGTGGTCGTGTCGTTCTTTCCGGCCATTCTGAGCTTTGTGGCAGCCGCATTCAAAGGATAAAGAGACATATAGGCGAAAAACAAGGAGGAGGTCCAGCCATGCACCCCATTCGGCCCGCGATGGCGGGCACACTGGAATCCAGCGACGCGCAGATCGTCGTTGACCCGGGCGGCACGGGCATCGAGCTGTCCATTGAATCCATTGTGCTGAATCAATACGGCAAACAGATCCGCCAGACCGTGCTGGATACGCTCGCGCGGCTGGGCGTCGACAGCGCGCGCGTGTCCGTGGTGGACAAGGGCGCGCTGGACTGCACGATCAAGGCGCGCGTCACGTGCGCGGTGTACCGTGCGTGCGGCGTAGACGAGGATATCCCCTGGGGAGGTGCCGTGCGTTGAATGAGAAACTCAAACGCCTGCGCCGGACCATGATGTTCCTGAGCGCGCAGCGGCCCAGCCTGCTGAAGGACGCGTACATTTTCCGGCCGGACTGCCTGATCTTTGACCTGGAGGACGCTGTGGCCGAGAACCAGAAGGACGCGGCCCGGTTTTCCCTGTACTTCGCGCTGACCACGGTGGACTACCGGGGCATCGAGCGCCTGGTGCGCATCAACGGCCTAGATACGCCGCACTGGCAAGAGGACATCCGCGTCAGCGTGGCCGCCGGGTGCGATGGCATCCGCATTGCCAAGTGCGAGACGGCGGCGGACGTGCGGCTGGTGGTTCAGCACATCGAAAGCGCCGAGGCGGAATTCGGCCGCGAGCCGGGCTGCACGCTGGTGTCCGCCGCGCTAGAATCGCCGCTCGGCATCCTGCACGCGTACGAAATCGCGACGGCCTGCCCGGAGCGCATGATCGGCGTGGCGATTTCCGGCAGCGATTACCGAAAAGCCATGCAAGCCCCCGTGACCGCGAGTGGCATCGAGCTACAAGGGGGCAGAAGCCTTCTGCTGATCGCGGCGCGCGCCGCCGGGGTGCAGTGCTTCGACACGGTGTTCACGGACCTGGAGGACATGGAAGGGTTCCGGCGCGAGGTGATCCTGGACAAGGAGATGGGCTTTGACGGGAAATCCATCATCAGCCCCAAGCAGATCGCGGTGGTGCACGAAATCTTCTCGCCCACGGAGCGCGAGATCATCCAGGCGGAGAAGATCGTGCGCGCGGTGCGCGAGCAGGCGGCGCGGGGCGTCGGCGTGTTTACCGTGGACGGCAAAATGATCGACATCGCGTTCCTGCCGGGCGCGGAGCGGACCATCGCGCTGGCGAAGGCATCCGGCGTGTACGAGGGGGATCTGTAGATGATAAATAAGGTGGGCCGCGACATTCCGGACGCGCTGTTGACGGGGGGAAAAGAGGGGTTCCAGGGGAGCGCGTACCGCGATGGGCAGACATACAAAAAGGCCGCGCCGCGCGTGCGGTTCTGCGAAAAGCCGGAGGAAAGCAAGGTCGTTCCGAGTCTGCGCGAGGCCATTGAAAAGTGCGGGCTGAGGGACGGGATGACCATCTCGTTTCACCATCATTTCCGCGACGGGGACTATATTGTCAACCTCGTGATGGCGGAGATCGTGGCGCTGGGCATCCGGGATATCACCATCGCCGCGTCGTCCATGGGCACGGCGCACGACCCGGTGGCCGACTACATCGAGCAGGGCATCGTGACAGGGCTGCAGACGAGCGGCATTCGCGGGCGCATGGGCGACGTGGTGTCGCACGGGAAGCTGAAAACGCCGTGCATCCTGCGCTCGCACGGGGGGCGCGTGCGCGCCATCGAGGAGGGGGACGTGCACATCGACGTGGCGTTCATCGGCGCGCCGACGAGTGACTGCTGCGGCAACGCGCGCGGCAAGGGCGGCAAGAGCGACTGCGGCGTGCTGTCCTACGCGGTGGTGGATTCCAAATACGCGGACAAGGTGGTCGTGATCACGAACTGCCTGGTGGATTTCCCGAACATGCCCGCGAGCATTGAGGCCATTGACGTGGATCACGTCGTCGTCGTGGACGAGATCGGCGACCCGAAGAAGATCGCGTCGCAGGCGGCGCGTATGAGCCAGGACCCGCGCGACCTGCTGATGGCGGAGTATTGCGCGAAGGTGATGGCCGCGACGCCGTATTTCAGGGACGGGTTCTCGTTCCAGACCGGCGCGGGCGGGCCTTCGCTGGCGGCGAACCGGTTCCTGGAGCCACTGCTGGTGAAGAACAACTACAAAATCAGTTGGATCATCGGGGGCATCAGCCAGCCGGCGGTGGACCTCTTGAACAAGGGGCTGGTGGAATGCGTGGTGGACACGCAGGATTTCGACGTGCCTTCCGTCAAGTCTGTGCACGAGCACCCGCGCCACTTTGAGATTTCCACATCGCAGTACGCGAACCCGGCCAACAAGGGCGCGTTCGTGAACAAGCTGGACTTTGTGATTCTGGCGGCGCTGGAGATTGACACGGATTTTAACGTGAACGTGATCACCGGGTCGGACGGCATTCTGCGCGGCGCGCCGGGCGGGCATCCGGATGCCTCCGCCGGGGCGAAGTGTACGATCATCGTGACGCCGCTGGTGCGCGGGCGCATGGCCACCGTGTGCGAGCGCGTGGTGACGGTGACGACGCCGGGCGAGTGCATCGACGTGCTGGTGACGGACTACGGCATCGCGGTGAACCCGAGGCGGCAGGACCTTATGGCGGCGCTGGCGAGAACAAATCTGCCGCTGACGACGATTGAGGAGCTGCAAAAGCAGGCGTACGCGATCGTCGGCACGCCGGAGCCACTACGGTTCCGGGAGCGGATCGTGGCCGTGGTGGAGGCGCGGGACGGGACGATTCTGGACGTGGTGCGGGAGATTGGAGAGTATACGTTTGAGGGGTAGGGACGGGGGGACGAGAAGGACGGGAAACGCAAGGGGCGCTGGCACTTGGATGTTGTCGTGCCGCAAGCGGCACTCTGCATCCAAGCGAACCTCCGCCGCATTTGGATCCGCCACTGGCGGAATGCGGTTCCGGTTTCCGGACCCCTTATAAGGGACCTCGCCCCCTTAAAAATCCCATCATTTGGATTGATTTTGAACGATGCTGCCGGATGCATGCGGGAATAGGTATCCAAGGCGATGAGGCCGAATGCCGCTCCGATTCGAAAACATGATTCCTTCCCGCTCAGGGGCGAAAAAGAAGGGATTCCAAAGGGGTAAACCCCTTTGGCAGGGTCTGGGACGGCGTCCCAGCGTTACCTTTTCTTTTCCCCCTACTCGTGCCGCACGTGCTCCGCCGCCCGTATCCTGCGGATGGTTTCCCGGCCCGCGTCCGTCTGAAAGTACGCGTAGGTCGTTTCCGGCACGAAGGCGCGGATGGAGTCCACGCCGCCGTCATGCAGGCGCTGGCGGACATCCGACGCGCTGATGGCCGCGCCGCCTTCCGCGAGCCGATCAAGCAGCACGCACTCGATGCCATGCGCGGGCAGGGCTTCCCGCATCACATCGTTGTAGATTTGCGTGATTGTAGAGAACGGCTCCTCGCCGATGTAGCGGCGCGTGATGCCCGTGGCACGCGCGATGCGCACGAACACCTCGATGTCCAGCCGCGCCTGCGCTTCGGTGACCGCGCGCGCTTCCTTCAGGAAATACGACGGGAACGTGGCGTTGGAAACCATGTAGCTGCCGGTATCGTGTACAGTGACATTCGACAGGTGGCCGCAGCCGGCCTTCACGAGCGCGAGACGGTCCGCGAAGGGCACGAGGGACACGTCCTCGGACACGACGAAGCAGCGCACGGCGTCGTTCTCGGCGGCGGCGCGCTCCACCAAGTACTGATGGCCGCGCGTGAACGGGTTGGCGTTCATGACGATGGAGGCGGTGCAGCCGAGGGTTTGCGTGGCGCCCAGGCCCGCGAGGTACGCGGCGAACGCGCCACGGCGGTTCTCCATAAAGACAAGACTGCTAAGGAGAGGATTCCTCGCGAAACCCTCTGATGGCGTCCGGTTCTCCAAATCCGCGCCATCCCCGACCCGCGCGACCTCGTAAAACCCGAGCTCCGCGAAGAACGGGGCGGTTTCCGGCCGGGTGTACAGGAATACGTGGGCGTGGCCGCGCGCGAGCTGGCGCTCCAGCAGCGCGGTCATCAGCGTGGCGAGCAGGCCCTCACCCCGGTGGGCGCTGTCCACGGCGATGCAGCGGAGTGTGCCAGCGAAAAGCGACCCCGTGGCGACGAGGGTTTCGTCCTCGTCGGCCAGGCCGTAGGTTTCGTCCAGGTGGGCGTCCCGCGCGAGGCCCTCCCGCGCGAGCAAGGCGTCCACCTGCCGCCAGGCGCGGCGGTCGCCGGGGCGAATTTCCGTTACATGATACGCACTCATGAGAATACTATAGCATAGTCGCTGGAGAAACAAAACATATTTTGGCAGGAATTTTTATGGATTTATTGGACGCGATGGACCGGGAAGTAACCGTGGTCGACATGATGGCGGCACGGGACAAGCGCGCCGTCAGGCAGCGCGCGCTTTTGGACGCGCAGGGCGTGCCGGTGGTATGCCTGACGCTGAACATCGCGGGACCGGTGAAGGTGACGCGGGTCATCGTGGACGGGTTTGACGAGGCCGTGCGGCGGATCCGGGAGCAGTTCGCGCGGTATGGGCTGGCGGTTCGCGCGGCCGAGCGCGTGGAGGCGGCGACGGGGCTTGAGATGCTGTGGGCGGTGGACGCGGAGCCGCCGCGCCTCAAGCGCATGCTGTGCCAGGTGGAGGAGGCGGACCGGTTCGGGCGGCTGCTGGACATCGACGTGATTGCGCGTAACAGCGAGAAAGTATCCCGGCAGGACATCGGCCTGCCGCCGCGTCGATGCCTGCTGTGCGGGGAAGACGCGGCTGTGTGCGCCAGAAGCCGGGCGCATACCGTGGAAGCGCTCTTCGGCGAGGCGGAGGCCATCTTTCGGGAGACGCTGGACGCGGCGTATGCCGACCGTATCGCGACGCTGGCGCAGCGGGCGCTGCTGCACGAGGCCGCGTGCTCGCCCAAACCCGGATTGGTGGACCGGTTCGGTCCCGGCGCGCACAAGGACATGGACTTTTGGACGTTTGTGGACAGCGCGTCCGTGCTCGCGCCGTACTTCCGGGATTGTGTGCGCGTAGGCATGCGGGAAACGACGCCGGAGCGCGTGTTTTCGGCGCTGCGCTATCCCGGCATGCGCGCGGAAACGGCCATGCTGGCCGTGACCGGCGGGGTGAACACCCACAAGGGCGCGATTTTCTCGCTGGGGATTCTGTGCAGCGCGGTGGGGCACTGGCGGGCGCGGGGGGAGAAGCGCGGGGCGGTGTGCGGGGAGAACGGCGAGAACGCGCGGGAATCGGACGGCGCTGGTCCGCTGGATTTGGACCGGAACGGCGATGCTGCGCGGGCTTCCGGCTCTGACGGCGGTGCGGAACCAAAGGCTGTGGACGGCGCTGGTTCCTCAGATCAACGGGATAGCGGCGATGCTGTGCGGATTCTCGGCCTTCGCGATGATGCGAAACCGAAGGCCGCAGACTGCGCTGCTTCCTCAAATCCGCGCCATGACGGGTACTCCGCGCGGAATCCTGCCCAACCGGACACGCTCTGCGCCCTTTGCGGCGCGATGACGCGGGACGCCCTGGCCGGGGAGATCGCGGCGATCGGCGGTCCGGTGGGCGCGCGCGGTGAGGTGGCGGCAGGATTTCCGTCCGTGCGGGAGACGGGACTGCCCGCGCTGAAGGAGCGCCTCGCGATGGGCGAGAACCTGAACGACGCCGGGGTATACGCGCTGATTGCGCTGATGGCGTGCGTGGAGGACGCGAACGTGTACCGGCGCGGCGGCGCGGATGCGGCGCGGCGCGTGCGGGAGGCCGCTGAGGGGCTGCTGGCGGGGTTTTCGCTGGACAGGGTGCGCGCGTTTGCGGACCAGTTGGCCGGCGAGGGGCTGAGCCCGGGCGGGTGTGCCGATCTGCTGGCGGTGACGTATTTTCTGTGGTTTTTTGAGGGAGCGGCGTAGGGGCGGCGTGATTTTCGGGGATGCCGAACGCGCAATGCGCGCCCCTATGGTATGTGCGACGGTCAATCCGCGCGTGATTGCGCCGCACTGCTTGCCGCGCATCACGTACCACAGGACGGACGCGCGATGTATAGCCATCACGGGAGGCGTTCTCGCGCACCCCACATCCCACACCGAACGCCATATCCAGAAGGGAGCATCATACATGACCGTATCGCCCATCACATTGCGCGAAGGCCCTTACACCGTCCGGAACGGCCAGCCCGCCCCGGCGCGCCCCGCCGATCCTTCGGCCCGGGAGAACACGATCACCGCGCGGATCCTGGCCGCGCACCACGACGGCGGCGCGGAAAACTCCGGCCATCCAGGGGAACCCGGCCCGCTGCGTCTGAGGTTCGACAGCCTGACCTCGCACGACATCACATATGTCGGCATCATCCAGACCGCGCGGGCCAGCGGGCTGACGGAGTTCCCCATGCCCTACGTGCTGACCAACTGCCACAACAGCCTGTGCGCTGTCGGCGGCACCATCAACGAGGACGACCACCGGTTCGCGCTGTCCGCCGCGAAGAAATACGGCGGCATCTACGTGCCCGCGAACCTGGCGGTTATCCACAGCTACAACCGGGAGATGATGGCCGGGTGCGGGCGGATGATCCTCGGGTCGGACAGCCATACGCGGTACGGCGCGCTGGGCACGATGGGCGTGGGCGAGGGCGGCGGCGAGCTGGCCAAGCAGCTCCTCGGCCGCCGGTACGACATGCCGCGCCCGGAGGTCATCGCCGTGGTGCTGCGCGGAAGGGTGAGGCCGGGCGTCGGGCCGCAGGATGTGGCGCTGGCGATCATCAGCGCGGTGTATGGGAATGGGTTTGTCAAGAACCGGGTGATGGAGTTCATCGGCGAGGGCGTGGCGAGCCTGCCGGTGGAGTACCGCAACGGCATCGACGTCATGACGACGGAGACGGCGTGCTGGTCGTCCGTTTGGCAGACGGATGCGCGCGTGCAGGCGTATTATGCGGCGCACGGGCGGGAGGACGCGTACAGGGAGATGACGCCGGGGGATGTGGCGCTGTACGACGGCGGGATTGAGGTCGATCTGGACAGGATCGAGCCGATGATCGCGCTGCCGTTCCACCCGAGCAACGCGCTGCCCATCGCGGCATTCCTGCGGAACGCGGGCGATATCCTGCGCGAGCTGGAGAAAGAATGCGCGCAGCGGTTCCCGGGGGCGCCGGTGAAGCTGACGGACAAGGTGCGGGACGGCGCGTTTTATGTGGATCAGGGCATAGTCGCGGGGTGTTCCGGCGGCACGTACGACAACCTGTGCGTGATGGCGAACATGCTGCATGGCAAAAGCATCGGCGACGGCGCGTTTTCGCTCGGCGTGTACCCGGGCAGCATGCCCGCGTATCTCGCGCTGGTGAAAAACGGCGCGGCGGAAAAGCTGTGCCGCGCGGGCGCGATCCTGCGGGAGTGCTTCTGCGGGCCGTGCTTTGGCGCGGGCGATACCCCGGCCAGCGGCGCGTTCAGCGTCCGGCATACGACGCGCAACTTCGAGAACCGGGAGGGGTCCAAGCCCGGCGAGGGGCAGCTATCGCTCGTCGCGCTGATGGACGCGCGATCCATCGCGGCCACAGCGGCAAACGGCGGGCGGCTGACATCGGCGATGGAGATGGACGCGGACGAAGGGGTGCCCGAATATCACTTCGACCCATCACCCTACGAGGCGCGGGTATTTGGCGGTTTTGGCCGGGCAAACGCGGACGAACCGCTGGTGTTCGGGCCGAACATCAAAGACTGGCCGGACATCCCGGCGCTGAAAGCGCACCTGCTGGTGAAAATCGCCTCCCGCCTGACCGACCCGGTGACGACGACGGACGAATTGATCCCTTCGGGCGAGACGGCGTCCTACCGGTCCAACCCGCTGCGCCTGGCGGAGTTCACCCTGAGCCGCAAGGACCCGGGGTACGTGGCGCGGGCGAAGGCGTTCCCGGCGGACGGGGAGGTCCAGGCGGCGCTGCGCCGGGTCCCGGAGGCGGCGGGTGCGGACGCGGTGTCCGTGGGCACGGCGGTGCTCGCGGTGATGCCGGGCGACGGCTCCGCGCGCGAGCAGGCGGCGAGCTGCCAGCGCGTGCTCGGCGGCGTGGCGAACTTGGCCCGGGCGTACGCGACGAAACGCTACCGCACCAACCTGATCAACTGGGGCATGCTGCCCTTTGTGACCGAGGCCGACGTGCCAGTGGGCGGCTATGTGTACGTGCCGGACATCGCGCGGGCGGTGCGCCAGGGGTGGGGGGAGATACCGGCCTGGGCGCTGGACGATAAGGGCGCGCGGCAGATTTCGCTGTCGTTGGGGGAGACGACGGCGGAGGAGCGGGAGATTCTTTTGGCGGGGTGTTTGATGAATTACTATAGGCGGTAGGGATTCCTGGCGGCTCATCATATTGCGGCCGATTTTTCAAATCAGCGCCGCCGTGGCGAGAGAGGTTTTGGACGATCGGGCGCGCGGTTGGGGGAAGGGAGCCCCTGTCGCGCGCCTTTGACGTATTGTGTGTTGATCGCTGCGAGGCATGGCTGACGCATTGCAAGACGGACGCGCGATGCGCGCCCTACGACCCGTGGGCCATCGGCCCGGCGCGCTTTCCGGTGTTTCGCAGGAGATGCTGGCGGCCGTCGATCCGCGAAAACCCCGGTTGCAATCCGCCGGCGATGATCGTACAATGGAATCAACAAAACTGACTCAACACGATGGAATCAACGCAACGGATACGGGACAACGCGGAGGAGGCGGGGGCATGCGGGCGGAAGTGTGTATCGACGCGCGGTTTGAGCTGGGCGAAGGCCCGGTGTGGGACGAGCGCGAGGGCACGCTGTACTGGGTGGACATCACGCGGTGCCGGGTATACGCGCGGCGGCTGGCGGATGGGTATGAAAGGCAGTGGATGCTAGGCCAGTGCGTGGGCGCGGTTGCGCTGGCGGAGGGCGGCGGGCTGGTCGTGGCAATGGCGACGGGGTTCTACCGCTTGGACGAGAACGGCGCGCTGACCTGCCTGGCGAGGCCGGACACGGTGACGCCGCATGTGCGGTTTAATGACGGTAAGTGCGACGCGAAGGGCAAATTTTGGGCGGGCACGCTGAACCTGTTCCATGGGGAAACGGGCATCGGGTCGCTGTACCGCGTGGACGCGTGCGGCAACGTGCGCACCATGCGGACGGGAATTACCTGCTCCAACGGGCTGGCATTTTCGGCGGATGGGGGCACGGTGTACTACATCGACACGGCGGACAAGTGCGTACGTGTGTTCGCGTGGGATGAGGCGAAGGGCACGCTCGGCGCGGATCGCGTGGCCGTGGCGTTCACGGGCGAGGCGGGTATCCCGGACGGCATGGCGATTGACGACGAAGGCATGCTGTGGGTGGCGCACTGGGGCGGCGGCCGCGTCTGCCGGTACGATCCGGCGGATGGCGCGACGCTCGCGCGCGTGGAGGTGCCCGCGAAGTTCACCACGTCCTGCTGCTTTGGCGGGCCGGACATGCGAACGCTGTTCATCACATCGGCCACGGAGGACGACGATTCGCCGCACGCGGGAAAGATATTCTGCGTGGACGCGGGGGTTTCGGGGCCGGTGGGGGCGAGGTTCGCGGGGTGAAGTGGGCGCGCAAGGCGAGTGCTATGGGGCTGGAGCGGTGTTGTCGCGACAGCCTCTTTTTTTGCCACGATCATCCGGGAAGGCGGTGCTGATTTGCAAAATCGGGCGCCATAAGCGGATTCCGCGAGAAATCCTTTCCGCTGATGGCAATGCTTGGCATTCCGAATGCGTTATATGGTTACAACGTGAGAGGTGACGAAGATGAAAAAAGCCCTGCGCGCAGCCTTGTCCCTGGCGATTCTCTGCTTTTTGGCCGCAATCCCCGCGCCGAAAAGTGCCGCCGTTGCCCAGGCCAATCCGATCGACGCTTTTGCGGTGCTGCCTGAGAAATTCACGTTCGCGAGCGGCGCGGGCGGGTGGTGGACGGACGTTCATATCAACGCGGACGGAACATTTTCCGGCTTTTATGAGGACGGGGATATGGGCGCGACGGGAGAAGGATACCCGAACGGCACGCGGTATGAGTGTCGCTTCAGCGGCGCGTTTACGGATGTCAGGCGGGCCAGCGAGTTTGAGTACGCCATGCGGATCGCCAGCCTTCATACCGAAGGCGTGGAGGGTGAAGAAAAGATCATCGACGGGGTCAAGGTCATCACCGCGGGCCCTTATGGGTTTGATGACGCGGGCGAGTTTCGGCTGTATCTGACCGGCAAGAAAATCGCGGAGTTGCCGGATGCCTACGTCGGCTGGGTTGGCGGAACCTGGGCGGGCGGGGTCCTGTGGGGCGGCTCGCTGCCCGCTTCCGGCCCGGAAACGTTGCCGTTTTACGGCCTGTACAACGTAGGGGGAGAGCAGGGCTTCTACTCGGATGATCCGGTGACCGGTTCCCCTTCCTGGGGCCGTGATCCGCTGGGCCCCGCGGCGACCGAACCGTTTTACACATCAGGCGGATGTTCCACCGAGATCATCGGGACCGTTGCCGTGACGAACGCGGACTCTGTCGTTGTGCGCAATCTCGCGTCCATGGAGGGCAACCCCCTTGTCTGCATCTATCCCGGGAAAACCTATGCGTGTGTCGGGCAGGCTTTCTCCGGCTGGTATAAAGTTTTTGCCAGCGACTACATCGGCTATGTGCCAAACGACGCGACCACCTATACCGCGTATGACACGCAACCGGGCCAAAGCACGGGAGGCAAGGGCTTTGTGAAAATCACCAGCAATGACTTCGCCAACATCCGGTCCGCGCCGAACCAGGACAGCGAATGGCTGGCGGGGGTTTCGCCCGGGATCATACTGGAAAGCCGGGGCAAAGCGGATAACGGGTGGTATAGCGTGGTGCTCCCTTCCGGCGAGGTCGGCTACGTGTCCAATAAGCTGTGCGAATTCCAGTGATGCCTACCTGAAAGGCGGCGCGGATTTGAAAAATCGGGCGCTATAAGGGGCACCGGAGGGAAGCGCCGCCAGCGGCGGATACAGCGGCTCGGAGGTGCGCCGAGGTACAGAGCGATGGGCCGAAGGGCACCGGGGGAGGGAGCGCCGCCGGTGGCGGATGAAGCGACCCGCAGGTGCGGCCCGGCACAAAACCGAAACCAAGCGTGCTCTGTGGGCGATGGGGTGAGGCGAAGGTTCGCCCTGGTACAGTGCGATGGGCGCGAATGCGCACAGCACGACAATGCCGGGGCGGGGACAGCGCGACAATACCGAGGCGCTTCCGCAAGGAAGCCCTACTTTACCCTTCTTTTATGGTAATTGCTCGAAACGGATTTCAGGTATTTTTTGAGGCCTATCCAGCTATAACGCGCAACAAACAACAGCACGGCGCTGACAAGGACGGCCAGGAGTATCTGTGGCACACCGGTGACGGGCGTGAAGCCGAGGTTGAAGGGCAGGTTGGTGAGGCCGATGAAATTTGTCACGGCGACGCCGAGAACGAAAATGGATGTCAAGACAAACGAGACCGATATGACCGGCAGAACCGTGACGACAAACACGCCGGACAGCGCGACCGAGCTATAAAAGGCAATGCTGCCGAGTATGTCCGTAAGCCGGAACTGGTCATTGGAGAGATGGTAGGAATCGCTGTAGGACTTGGCCAGCTTGCGCGGTTCGCCGAGCTTGGCCAGCACGCTTTCCAGCGGTTCCCGGCTGTTGACCGCCTCATGAATGTGATTGCGAATCTCTCCGATCACATCGCTTTTGTCGCATTCCGGCAAGCACAGGTTTGCTGACACTTTATCCAAGTACTCATTCACTCTGCTTTCCATATCCAACCTCCTCATCCGAGTTGATCTGCGCGATCGCGTGCACGAGACGCAGCCAGTCAAGGTTCATGAACCGAAGCATCTCCGTTCCCCCGCGCGTCAGGGCGTAATACTTTCGCGGCGGTATACCCGGGGTAGTTTCCCGCCAGGAGGACTCGATCAGGTTTTCCTTTTCCAGCCTGCGGAGCAGGGGGTACACCGTGCCTTCCGCTGTGGACAGCACCTCCCAGCGGTTCAGCGTGGAAATCAATTCATATCCGTACATGGCCTTTTTCTCAATCAGTAATAGAATGCTGAATTCCAGTATCCCCCGCTTTGCCTGCGATAGCCATTCGTTCCTGTCCAGCTTTCGCACCTCGCTTTCGTTTGACATGATACATAGTATCACACAGTACGATGCGTGCCAATGTATGACTTCTCGTTTGCGAAAATCTGCGGCATGCGGCACTGCACGGCCGGTTGACATCGGGGTAAAACAAAGGAACCCCTCCCGCCCGAAGGCGAAAATGAAGGGATTCCCAAGGACCCTGTGCGCCGTTGCTCCAGTGGGGCGATAGACCGCGCGCAGGTTCGCCGAGGCACAGAGCACCGCGAAGCAGTACGACCATGCCGAGGTGCCGAAGTCCTTTGGCAGGGTCTGAGAACCGGAGCCGCATTCCGCCAGTGCACCGGAGGTGAGTGCCGCCGGTGGCGGAAAAAGCGAGCCGAAGGTGCCGACTGGCACAAAACCGAAACCAAGCGCGCCCTGTGGGCGATGGGGTGAGGCGAAGGTTCACCCTGGTACAGAGCGATGGGCGCGAAGGCGACCAGTGCGACAATACCTTGGGGCCGGATATAAATGTGGCGGAGGTTCGGCGATGGCGCGGATTTGAAGAATCCGCGCCGAAAAAGGGTTTCGCAAGAAATCCTTACCGCTGGATACAGAGTGCCGTTCACGGCACGCCAATATCCAAGTGCCAGCGACCCAACGTTCCTCATCCTCCCCCTACACCGCCCGCACCACCACCAGCTTCCCCTTTTCCCGAAGAAATTCTGCGATGCGCTCCACCACACGCTGGCGGGGCTTGACGCCGAGCTGGCGGAGCAGGCTGTCCTCGGTCTGCGCGGCGTTGAAGCCGCCGCCGACAAGCAGCGTCACCGCGTCGGCATCGAGCAACAGGCGGCACAGGCGGAACACGGGCGATTCGCCAGCTGTCAAGTCCACATCGCTTTCCAGCAGGTTCAGTGCCTGGTTCAGCGTGACGGCGCCCTCGGTCACGAGGTCCACGCCGTCCATGCGGTATTCGGGCGGGCTGTCCGGCGAGATGTCCATCGAGACGATTTTGGCGGGTCTCTCCAGCACGCGCGCGGCGATGTCCGTGGTGGTGGAGCCGCAGATGGCCTTCCTGCCGGGCGCTGTGATGAACTGTTCGAGCACGCGGCGGTCGTCCGCGCGGCTGGCAGGCGGGCCGGTGAGCACGGTCAGCTCGTTCGCCTCGCGGCAGGTCAGCAGCGCGAGGGACGTATCATCCCAGTAGGCGCGGCCGGAGATCATGTACGCCGTGCGCAGCACACGGGGCAGCAGTGCGTGCGGCGCGCCGCCCTGGCGGAAGTACGCGTTGATCTCACCCGCGACGCCGTCGATGCCCCAGCCCGTGGCGAAGCCGCCGCCAAGGCCCGCGTGTGTGACGCCGTCCGTCATGAGGAGCACGCTGTCGCCCTCGCCCAGGATGCCGGCGGATTCGGCGATGATCTCGTATTTGAGGGCGATGAACTGTTGCTTCAGCGGCGTGGCGGTGCCGTTCCGGATGAGGATGGGGCCTGGGTTTTCGTAGGCGTAGGCGGTGAAATGGCCGCCCGGCAGGATGCGCAGCGCCACAAACGCGGCGAACGGTGCGTCCTCGGTGCGGGCGCGGTTCATGGATTCGGCGACCTGCCCGGCGGCGGCGCGCAGGGACAGGCCGCTTTCGAGCAAGGCCATCAGGCGGTTGCCGCAGGAGATGGCAGAGACGTTCGCGTACACGCCCGAACCAATGCCGTCGCACAGCACGGCCACGGTGCCCGTCAGCATACGGGTGCAGAGGTAGAAATCGCCGCAGACAAAGTGGCGGTTTTTTCGCGCCTGAAGCACGGCATCCTCAACGAATTTCATTGCGCGCCCCCCTCACCGGGGTCTTCCACGTACATATCCATCAGGCGCTTGACGAGCTCCTCGGTCTGCGCGGTGCTGCGGCCCAGGTAGTGCGCCATCTCCTGCGAGAAGCGGATCTGGTGTTCGAGCAGCTCGCGCGCGTGTTTCAGCGATTGGTCCTTGATGAGGTCCACCTGCCGGGCATCAAACGTGGTGCTGGACACATCCACATAGATACCGGTCAGCTCGCGTTCGCCGGGCAGCAGGAAGATCAGCTCCTGATACTTCATGTTTTCCCGCGTGTGGATGGCCTCCTGCGTGCCCGTGGAGCCGCCGAGGAGTTTTTCAAACCCGTGCGGGTCCACGATCGCGGACACGGGCTGGCCGATCATCTGCGGGCCTGCGCCGAACATCTGCTGGAACCGGGCGTTCAT
Source organism: Eubacteriales bacterium (assembly GCA_031550535.1). Classification (GTDB taxonomy): domain Bacteria; phylum Bacillota; class Clostridia; order Christensenellales; family Aristaeellaceae; genus Avichristensenella. The sequence continues at coordinate 8,729 of JAVBOM010000031.1, read as the reverse complement.
CTGCAGGATGTTCAGGTTCACATCCACGACGACGATGCCGTTGGGGCTGGTTTCGATGATGTGGTTGGCGCGCTCCTCGGCCTTCATGCGCACGTAGGACACGCACATGCCGGGTTCCGCCATGCCGCGCGCGACGGCGATGGCGTTCTCGCGGCAATTGCCGTAGCCGCACGCGCCGCAGTTGAGCTGCTGGCCCGGGTCGCCCTTGCCGGTCTGTTCCAGGATGTGCTGGATGCGCGCCTCGCTGATATCCGGCAGGAGCGCGGCGACAGACGCGGGCGCGTGCCGGGCGTCAAGATCAATTTCTGGCGATGCGTCCGGGAGGGTTGGCGCTTTTTTCGCATACGCGATAATGCCCTGCGCGGCGGCGAACGCGCCTGGGGCGTCCTTCGGCATACAAGGGCCGGACACGCATCCGCCCCGGCAAAACAGCGGTTCCACGATATCATACGGCCAGGATTCGGGCTCCGTATTCAGCAGGGCGATGACTTCCTCCGCGCCGCTGACGCGCAGCACGCCGGCTTCCCCCGCGTCCGCGCCAATACCGGCGGTCCGCAGCAAACCGCCCTCCAGCGCGAACAGGCGCGCCGCGCCCGGGTTGCCGTATGTCTCGAAGTCGGATGCGGCGCACGTGGATAGGGAGATGTCCTCCTGGGCGAGCCAGCGGTTCAACTCCTCGAACGTGAGCACGGCGTCGATGGCGTCGTCGTTCGGCGGGATAACGGCCTCGCCCTTTTTCGCCGCGCACGGGCCGATGAATACGACGCGCGTGTCCCGGCCGAGCCGCGCCTTCAGCATGCGGCCGTGCGCCACCATCGGGGACACGACCGGCATCAGCAGCGGCACGAGGTCCGGCTTGTATTTCTGGATGTACAGCACGACCGCGGGGCAGCACGTGGTGATGCTCGCCGCGCCCTGGCCCATGTGGCGGGCGGATTCCTCGGCCACGGCCTTCGCGCCCTCGGCGGTTTCCGACACGGACATGAAGCCGAGCATGCGCAGTGCCGACGGCAGACGCTGGGCGCGCCAGCCGCCGTACACCGCCGCGAACGACGGGGCGATGCTGGCCGCGACGGGGACGCCGTCCGCGATCATTTGCTTGACCGCGTCCAGGCTGGACAGCACGGTTTTGGCCCCCTGCGGGCATTCTCGCACGCATGTGCCGCACTGCACGCACAGGCGGCTGTCCACGCGCGCCTGTTTGCCTTCCACGCGGATCGCGCCGATGGGGCACACGCGGACGCAGCGGTAGCAGTCCTGGCAGTTCGCGGAGACGGTTTCAATGACGCCGGGCATATGGGGCCTCCTTGTAGGAAGTATGGGAGGGGACGCTGGGAAGCTGTCCCAGACCCTGCCAAAGGGGTATTACCCCTTTGGAATCCCCTCATCTCGCCTCTGGGCGGGAGGGGTCATCTATGTTATGGCGGGAGGTGTTCGGTCCTGTTGGTCTGTGGTTTGCGTCACGGAGCAAGGCGGCGTTTTGCATCGTGGGTTTGTGCGCTGGCCGCAAGGAGGACGCGCGATGCGTGGGTATACGGTGGTGCGCAACTGGCACCGTGGGTTCCCTGCATCCGTAGGGGCGGCCAATGGCCGTCCGCGCTGGCGTCCCGCCGGATATGCCGAACAACAGGGCGGACGCGCGATGCGCGCCCCTACGGCTGGTGTGCGACCGGCACTGTGCGTTCCTCGCAACAATCGGGGCGGCGGTGAGCCTTGCGACTCACCGTGGATCGCGAAACAGTGCAACCATCCCGGGCGAAATGCCAGGGCCGACCCCGCCGCAAGCACTTTGCAGTACCATGAAATAATCTACCCAAAATGACGGGATTCCTAAGGGACAATGTCCCTTAGGCGGGGTCAAGGGGCAGAGCCCCTTGCGTCCCTCCCCGTTCCCCCGTCCTCTCACTCCATTCTACACCCTCGCCATGTGCCTTTCAATGGCGTCCACGGCCTTGCCAAGCGTGCAGTGCGTGATCGTCTCGTCGCCCACGATCAGCACCGGGCCCTTTTGACACTTCTCCTGGCAGAACGCGGCCTTGAACGCCACACGCGCGTTCAGGTTGTGCTTTTTCACGTGCTCGGTCAGCTCCGTGTACAGCTTTTGCGCGCCGCGCAGGAAGCAGCTTGTGCCGAAGCAGACGGTGACGGTCAGGGCGGCCTCGTCCGTGGCGTCGGTGAGGAGCACGTCCTCGTTCTCGATGCGCTTGCGGTTGCTGTACGTGGTGTGCAGCAGGTCGTGGGCGCGATGGCCGGTGATGTGCTCGTCGAACAGCCTGCGCAGGTGCGGGTTGTCCTGCGAACGGTGGAATTGCAGCATCTTATCGTTGTCAAAGAGGCCCTTGGCGCGCTTCTGGACCGTCTCGCCGCGCTCATGCACGGGTTGGCCGCCGCCGTTGACGCAGCCGCCGCAGCACGCCATCACCTCGATCAGGTCATAGGACACCTCGCCGCTCCGGATGCGGTCCATGAGCGCCCGCGCGTTCGCCAGGCCGCTGACGACCGCGAGCCGGAGCGTCACGTCGCCGACGGCGATTTCGCTGGTGCGGATGCCGTCCTCGCCGCGAAGCTGCTTGAACTCGCCGGACGCGCCGAGCTTGCCCGCCGCGTAGCGCAGCACGGCTTCGCTCACGCCGCCGGACGCGCCGAAAATCACGCCCGCGCCGGTCATGAAGCCAAACGGCATGTCGAACGACTCGGGATCGAGCTGGTCAAACGCGATGCCGCTCTCCTTGATCATCTGGATGAACTCCTGCGTGGTGATCACATGGTCCACGTCCGGGTTGCCGTGGGCGGCCATTTCGGGGCGAGCGGCCTCGAACTTCTTGGCCGTGCAGGGCATGATGGAGACGACGACGATGTCCTCGCGCGGTTTGCCGAGTTCCTTCGCCAGCACGTCCTTCACCGCCGCGCCCATCATCTGCTGGGGCGACTTGCAGGTGGACAGGTTCGTCAGCATCTCCGGGTAATACTGCTCGGCGAACTTCACCCACGCGGGGCAGCAGGACGTGAACTGCGGCAGGTTCTGCTGGTGCTCGTAGCGGGTGAGGAACTCGTTCGCTTCCTCAAGGACCGTCATGTCCGCGCCGAAGGACGTGTCGAACACGCGATCCGCGCCCATCAGGCGCAGGGACGCGACGATCTGGCCGGAGGTCGTCTCGCCGGGCTTGAAGCCGAACGCCTCGCCCACGGCCACGCGCACGGCGGGCGCGATGGACACGACGACGGTCTTTTTCGGATCGTGCAGGGACGCCCACGCATCCTCGATGTTTGATCTGGGCGTCAGCGCGCCGACCGGGCAGACCTTTACGCACTGGCCGCAGTTCACGCACTCGACCTCGCCCAGGCCCTTGTTAAAGCACGGGAGCACGCGGGCGGAAGAGCCCCGGAACGCGAAATCCAGCGCGCCGACGGACTGAATCTCGCTGCAGACGCGCACGCAGTCGCCGCAGAGCACGCACTTGTTCGGGTCGCGCTGGATGGCCTTGCTGGACAGGTCCAGCGGCAGCTCGTGCGACGTGGGCTTGAAGCGCACCTTGCGCACGCCGAGCTGCGCCGCGATGCGCTGCAATTTGCAATCGCCGGAGCGCGGGCAGGTGGTGCAGTTGCTGTCGTGGTTCGCCAGCATCAGTTCCACGATGATCTTGCGCAGGGCGCGAATCTGCCCCGTGGATGTTTTGACCACCATGCCGGCCTCCGGGGGCGTGGAGCATGCGGGGACCAGGCCCCGGCCCTCGACCTCTACCATGCACATGCGGCACGCGCCGTACACGCTGATCTCGGAATGGTAGCAGAACGTGGGCAAATCGATGTGCGCCTTGCGGATGACTTCCAAGAGGTTGCGCTCGCTGCCGATCTGCACGGGGATGTTATCAATCTGAAGCATCGGGCTTGTTTTCATCTCATCATACCTCACTTTACAACCGCGCCGAACTTGCACGCGGCGATGCACGCGCCGCACTTGATGCACAGGTCCGGGTCAATGGAGAACCCGGTGTCCCGATCGCCGGAAATGGCGTTCACGGGGCACTTTCTGGCGCAGAGGGAGCACCGCTTGCACATGGCGTCGTCGATGGAGTACGTTGCCAGCGCCTCGCATTCGCCGGTGGGGCAGCGTTTGTCGTACACGTGCGCGTTGTACTCCTCGCGGAAGTACTTCAGCGTGGAGAGCACGGGGTTGGGCGCGGTCTTGCCCAGGCCGCACAGGGACCCGACGCGGATCGCCCCGGCGAGTTCTTCCAGAAGCGGGATCGTCGTTTCGTCCGCACGGCCTTCGATGATGTCGTCCAGCAGGGCCAGCATCTGCTTGGTGCCCTCGCGGCAGACAACGCACTTGCCGCAGGATTCGTTCTGCGTGAACTGCATGAAGAACCTAGCGATCTTGACCATGCAGGTCTGCTCGTTCATCACGACCAGGCCACCGGATCCGACCATTGCGCCCTGCTTCATTAGGTTATCGTAGTCCAGCGGCATATCCAGGTGTTCGCGCGTGAGGCAGCCACCGGACGGGCCGCCGATCTGCACGGCCTTGAACACAGAGGGATGCACGCTGCCGTCGTCGTCCGTCACGCCGCCTCCGATGTCATCCACGATGTGGCGGAGCGTCGCGCCGAACGGCACCTCGATGAGGCCGGTGTTGACGACGTGTCCCGTCAGAGCGAACGTCTTGGTGCCCTTGGCCGTCGCCGTGCCGAGCGCGGTGTATTTTTCGGTGCCCATCTGGAACACGATCGGCACGGTGGCGAGCGTCTCGACGTTGTTGATGCACGTGGGCTTCCCGAACAGGCCGCTCTGCGCCGGGAACGGCGGCTTGGGCGTTGGCATGCCGCGCTTGCCCTCGATGGACGCCATGAGCGCCGTTTCTTCGCCGCAGACGAACGCGCCCGCGCCCTCCATGACGCTGATGTCGAAGTTCTTGCCGGAATCGAAGATGTTCTCGCCCAGGAAGCCGTTCTTCCGCGCGTCCGCCACGGCGGCCTTGATGCGCTCCACGGCGAGCGGGTATTCCGTGCGGACGTACACGTAACCCTCGTCCGCCTCGATCGCCAGGGCGGCGATGATCATGCCCTCCAAGACGCTGTGCGGGTTGCCCTCCATGACGCTCCGGTCCATGAACGCACCGGGGTCGCCCTCGTCGCCGTTGCAGATGACGTACTTCTTCGGCCCGGGCTGCACGCGGGTCAGCTCCCACTTGCGGCCGGTCGGGAAGCCGCCGCCGCCGCGCCCACGCAGGCCGCTGGCGAGCATGTCCTTGCAGATTTGCTCCGCGGTCAGGTCGCGGGCGCACTTTTCGGCCATTTCGTAGCCGCCGGTCGCGATGTACTCGTCGATATCCAGCGCGTCGATGTGGCCGCAGTTGCCGAGCACCACGCGCTGCTGCCGCTTGTAGAACGGCACGTCGTGGACCAGGGCGATGTGGCTGGCGGTTTCGGCGTCGTGATACAGTAGGCGCTCGACAAGCTCGCCCTTCATCAGCGTCTTTTCCACGATCTCTTCCACGTCCTCCGCCTTCACCCGGGTATAGAAAATGCCTTCCGGATAGATCGTCACCAGGGGGCCCATCTGGCAGAAGCCTTGGCAGCCGCTCCGGGACAGTACGTACTCGCTCTTTTCGTGGTCGAGCTGCACCGAGATGGTCAGCCCCTTGGCGCGGATCACCTCCTGGAACCTGTGAAACACATCCATGGAGCCGTTCGCCATGCAGCCGGTCCCGGCGCAGATCATGATGCGCGCCTTGTGCGCCCCCATATGGGCGTCAAACGCCTCGCGATGCTCGTCCAGTGTCAGCCGCATTTAGTGTACCTCCTCTTTTTCCGCTTCAGCCTTGATGGCCCGAATCAGCTCGACCGCCTTTTCCGGCGTCATCAGACCGTGCACATCTTCGCCGATGACCAGCACTGGCGCGAGGCCGCACGCGCCCAGGCACGCGACGGTTTCCAGCGTGAACAGGCCGTCTGAGGTGGTGGGTTTATCGGCAGTGAGGCCCAGTTCCTTGCGGAGCGCCAGCAGGATGCCCTCGGACTTCTTGACATGGCAGGCCGTGCCATCGCACAGGCGGCAGACGTGCTTGCCCTTGGGCGTCAGCGTGAAGTGCGAATAGAACGTCGCCACACCATACACGGTGGCGGGGGAAACGCGCAGGGCGGTCGCCACGAAGGTCATGATCTCCTCGGGCAAGTAGCTGTATTCTGCCTGCATCTCCTGCAGGATGGCGATGAGCTTGTTCGGGTTGTGCTCGTACTTGTCCAGGATTTCGCACACCCGGTCAAATTTGCCGCTCATGGTGTTGGTGGTCTTGCTCACGGCTGGGTTCCTCCTTGCTTTTCTCTATCGAACAGGGCGGCCAGCCTTTTGGATAGGATGGCCAGGGACGCGGCCAGATTTTCGTGCTGCACCAGGACATTGTCCGGCACGGCGATGGTTTCCGTGGTGAAGTTCCAGATGGCGCGGACGCCGCTTTGGACCAGAAGGTCCGCCGTCGCCTGCGCGGCGCTGTCCGGCACGGCCAGGATGGCGAGGTGCACCTGCATGCGGCGGACAAGGTCCGGCAGCTTCTCCACGGGCAGCACGGGCTTGCCGTCAAACTCGCGGCCGTGCAGGGCCTCGTCCGTATCGAACGCGGCGAGGATGGTCAGGCCATAGTCCTGGAACTGCCCGTACCCCATCAGCGCGCGCCCAAGCCTGCCCGCGCCGACGAGAAAGGCGTCGCGCGCGTTTTCGCAGCCGAGGAACCGCTCCAGGTCGCCGATGAGGGCATCCATGGGGTAGCCGGTTTTCGGCCGCCCGGCCTGGCTGACGGTGGCGAGGTCCTTGCGCACGAGGATGGGTGTAAGGCGCAGGTCGTTGGCAATGCGCGTGGACGAGATGGCCGTGACACCCTGCTTTTGTTTAATTTTGAGGTACGCGAGGTACTTGGGCAGGCGCGTGAGGGTGGCGGTATTAGTGCCGCCGGGGTTGGTGCGCGCGATTTCCATGGAGGCCACCTCGCTTCGGGTGATGTAGAAATATATCGATCTTTTTATATCGATATATTTTGATCGATTGGATTATACACCGGAGCGGCGGCGGTGTCAAGGGAGGGAGGGACTCGACTTTTCATCAGAAGGACAACAAAAAAGGAGACGCGCGCGGCGTCTCCCGGGTTCGTGTGATGCGAATATGCTGACACGGATGGCGGCGCTGATTCGGAGAATCGGGCGCCATAAGGGGATTTCGCCAAAATCCCTACCTCGACGGCGGCGCTGATTTGCAAAATCGGACGCCATAAGGGGATTTCGCCAGAAATCCCTACCTCAGTCTCTTTTCAGTTCAACGCGGGTATCCGGCACCCACCCGGCGCGCGTGGCGTCCTTGTAGAGGATGTACGCCCAGCCCGCGCGGGTGAACTGGATGTACACGAGTTCGCCAGGCTCCAGCTTGGCGAGCACGCCGGAGTTCGTGGTGCTCTTGATGTGCACGTTCGCCACACCGCCGACGATGTAAGCGGGCGCGCCGTCCGGGACGAAGTCGGGCGCGACGGTGGGATAGACGCCAACGGCGTGCGCGCTGAGAACGGGTGTCAGCAGCAGCACGGCCAGCACGAGGATCGCTGTACGCTTTTTCATGCGGGTATCCTTCCTTTGTTACAGTATTTCGTTTGTATGACCGTACTATAACACATTTGGACGCCGCGGTCTAGCGGGTTTGGATAAACTTCCCCCGCACCCACCCCGCGCGGGTGGCGTTATCGTACAGGGTGTAGCACCAATCCCCGCGCCAGTACTGCAGCCAGATGGCTTCACCCGGGGTGGCGCTGCCGATGACCGGGGACGCGCCGTCTGCCTGATCGTGCACGGGGGCCTTGCCGCCCGTGATGACACCGGGCTGGCCGGATGGGTTCGTGTCGGGGATGAGGGCGGGCTTGGTGGAGCCGGAGGACGGCTGCGGGTTCACCGGCGCCGGAGGTGAACCCGCGACAAAGGTAACATCGAGTGAGTTGCCGACGACTGGACTGATAAAGACGAAACGTAGGTAGCACGTACCGCTCGGCAGGGGATCCAGGGCGGTGTAGTTGACGACAAGGAGCCCCTCCGGGCCTATTGATTTGGGCTGGTAGGTCAAGTAGTCCTTGCGATTGCCACCATCGAGTATCTTGAGGGGGTCCGTCACCGGCGAGCCGATCTTGTCCGTCAAGGACACCGTAAAGCTGCCGGACATCCCCGGTGTCAGGGTGATGGGGGAAGTGGGGCGAACGAGGGTGATGACGTAGGGCTCCACAGGGGGCTCCGCGAGCGCGCCAAGCGCGGGGACCAGGAGCAGCAGGGTGAGGGATAGGACCAGCAGGCGCTTTTTTATGCGAACCTTCCTTTCGCAGGGACGCTCTTTCCTTATGAGGTTGCAATATTACTCTTGGCGTCATTTACGAACTGATTATAGCACATTGCGGCGCGCGCGTCACCAGGGGGCGCGTTTTTGTGAATTTAGATTGCGGTGTGCTGGACGGCGCGATAATACCGAGGGGATTTCGCAGGAAATCCTACCGCACCGCCAGCTTCCCTTCCTCCACCCACGCGGCGCGGGTGTTGCCGTGATACGTGACGAGCACCATGCCACCCAGCCCGCTCTGGATGAGCACTTCCGCGCCGGTGGGCAGTGTGCCGAGCACGGCGGACCCGGTGTCCGCGCGGTCGTACAGCTTGGCCGGGCCATGCACGATGACGGCGGGCGTGCCGTCCGACGCGGCGGGAAGGGCT
>JAVBOM010000068.1:0-3043 GCA_031550535.1 Eubacteriales bacterium | reverse complement strand
AACAGCTTTTATCAGGTGCTGTCCAGCGAAGCCTACTCGCACCACGGCCTCAACCCGCACGCAGTGCTGTTTGACGAAACACATGTCGCTGACCGCGAAATGTTCCGGGTCATGACGCACGGCTCGTCCGATGCCAGGACGCAGCCCTTGCACCTGGTCATCACGACGGCGGGCAATAGCACGCACAGCATCGGATACGAGTTGCATCAGAAGGCAATGGACATACGGGATGGGCGCAAGGTTGACCCCAGCTTTCTTTCCGTCATCTACGCCGCCGACGAGGGCGACGATTGGACAAAGCCCGAAACATGGCGAAAGGCAAACCCGTCGCTCGGGGAAACCATTCCCGAGGAAGCGCTTGCCCGTGCCTGCGAGAGCGCCAGACAAAACCCGGCGGAAGAAAACAGCTTTCGGCAACTGCGCCTGAATCAATGGGTGAAGCAGTCTGTCCGCTGGATGCCCATGGAGAAGTGGGACGCCTGCGCGTTCCCGGTCGATCCGTCGGCGCTCGAAGGCCGGGTGTGCTACGGCGGCCTCGACCTTTCCAGCACGACCGACATCACGGCGTTTGTGCTGGTGTTCCCGCCCGACGATGACGAGGGCGACGAGCGGTATAGCGTCCTGCCGTTCTTCTGGATTCCCGAGGATTGCCTCGACCTGCGCGTCCGGCGCGATCACGTCCCCTACGATGTATGGAAGCAGCAGGGCTTCCTGCTGACCACCGAGGGGAACGTCGTGCATTACGGCTTCATTGAGGCGTTCATAGAGGACTTGGGCACCCGGTTCAACATCCGGGAGATTGCCTTTGACCGCTGGGGCGCGACGCAGATGGTGCAGAACCTGGAAGGGCTGGGCTTTACGGTCGTGCCTTTTGGGCAGGGATTTAAGGACATGAGCAGCCCAACGAAGGAGCTTATGCGGCTGACGCTCAACCGGAAGATAGCGCACGGCGGGCACCCGGCGCTGCGGTGGATGATGGACAACATCCATGTGCGCACCGACCCTGCCGGAAATATCAAGGCCGACAAGGAGCGGAGTACGGAGAAGATTGACGGCGCGGTCGCCACCATCATGGCGCTGGATAGGGCGCTGCGGAATGGGGGCGGCGGGAGTGAGAGCATCTATAACGGTCGAGGTCTTTTGATACTGGAATAGTGACGATGGCTGTGGTATAGTATCCGTACACATTACACGCAAAAGATCAGCTTGAAAGGATAGACAACCCATATGTGCGATAAAATCAGATGCGCTTGGGCGGGTGATCTCCCCATATACATTGATTATCACGACAATGAGTGGGGACGGCTTGTGCATGACGACAACAAGCTGTTTGAAATGCTGATTTTAGAGGGAATGCAGGCCGGGCTTAGCTGGATCACCGTGCTCAAAAAGAGAGAGGCGTACCGGGAAGCATTTGACTGTTTTGATCCGGGCAAGGTGGCGCTTTACGATGAGGCAAAGATACAGGGGTTGCTGGCAAACGAAGGAATCATCAGAAACCGTCTCAAAGTACACGCCGCTGTGACGAATGCCAAAGCATTTCTGGAAGTGCAGGAAAAGCACGGCAGCTTTGATAAATTCATCTGGGCGTATGTGGATCATGCTCCGATTCAAAACCATTGGGAGAAGATGGAAGAAACACCGGCCACAACGCCGATCTCGGATCAAATCAGCAAGGATTTGAAAAAGCTGGGGTTCAAGTTTGTCGGCTCGACGATCATCTATGCGTTCATGCAAGCGACAGGCATGGTGAATGACCATGTGACGAGTTGCTTTGTTTATCAAGACATGAAGGCATAGGTTCATGCTCGCGATTACGAAATGGAAATAACGAAGCATCTCATAGCGCCAGCCGGCGCTTTTTTCATCCCCGAAAGGAGGCTGCCATGAGCCTACTCACCCGCATATTCGCGGCCCGCGACAAGCCCACGAACCAACTGAACGGCAGCGCCTTTTCGTTCTTCTTCGGCGGCACCACCAGTGGCGCACGGGTGTCGGAACGCTCCGCTATGCAGATGACAGCGGTCTACGCCTGCGTCCGCATCCTGGCCGAGGCGGTCGCGGGCCTCCCGCTGCACCTGTTTGAGATCAACGCGACCGGCGGCTCCGAAAAGGCGCAGGGCCACCGGCTGTACCGTCTGCTGCACGACGAACCAAACCCCGAAATGACCAGCTTCGTATTCCGTGAAACGCTCATGACCCACCTGCTGCTATGGGGAAACGCTTTCGCGCAGATCATCCGCAACGGCAAAGGCGAGGTCGTTGCGCTCTACCCGCTCATGCCCGGCAAAATGACGGTTGACCGCGATCACGCTGGGCGCATCTGCTACGTGTACTCGCGCACGGAGGAAGACAGCCCGGCGACCGGCAAGGGAAGCGAAGTCCTGCTGACCCCCTCCGATGTGCTTCACATCCCTGGTCTGGGGTTCGACGGCTTGCTCGGCTACTCCCCGATAGCCATGTCCAAGAACGCAATCGGCCTTGCCATGGCGTGCGAGGAATACGGCGCGAAGTTCTTCGCGAACGGCGCGCATCCGGGCGGCGTGCTCGAACACCCCGGGGTCGTGAAAGACCCGCAGCGTGTCCGGGATAGCTGGAACGCTATGTACCAGGGCAGCGGCCATGCCCACCGCACGGCGGTGCTGGAAGAAGGGCTGAAATACCATGCTATAGGGATACCGCCCGAGCAGGCACAGTACCTGGAAACGCGCAAATTTCAGATCAACGAGATAGCGCGCATCTTCCGGGTTCCACCCCACATGGTTGCCGACCTTGATAAGTCCAGCTTTAGCAATATTGAGCAACAAAGTCTGGAATTTGTCAAGTACACCGTTGGCCCCTGGGTTGTCCGATGGGAACAGGCTATGGCCCGCGCGCTGCTCTCCGAAACGGAGAAGCGGCGCTTTTTTGTATACAGAAAACCACTGGCTAGGCCAGTGGTTCCAGAGAAGGCTTTTGCCGATGATGACGACAGAAAAACTCCTTTTGCTAAAATAGTGTTGCGGCCTGACAACTGCAACGAAAGCAAAAGGAGGTCATTCAA
>JAVBOM010000093.1:0-26393 GCA_031550535.1 Eubacteriales bacterium | reverse complement strand
ACGCACCCCGGCATTGTCGCGCTGTGCGCGTTCGCGCCCATCCCTCTGTGCCGGGGCGAACCTTCACCTCGCTTCATCCCGCGCAGCGGGCGCTCGGTTCCGGTTTTGTATCCAAGCGAACCTCCGCCGCAGTTGATTCCGCCACTGGTGGAATGCGGCTCCGGTTCCCAGACCCCGTTTAAGGGCTATGCCCTTAAAAATCCCATCTTTGCCTCACGGCAAGGGTTGGGATGGGAAGGAGATGTTGGCCGTCCGCAACCTGTCGCGACACCCGCAACCATCTCCCCCGGCACTCCATCCAACACACGAACTGATACTGATAAGGAAGGGCGATCACATGAAAATCACCAAGCTAATCTGCGCCCCGGGGCGCACGGGTTTCTACTTTGACGATCAGGCGGCGATCAAGGCGGGCGCGGTGGCCGACGGCGCGACCTACCGGGGCGATCCCGTGACGCCGGGCTTTTCCGCCGTGCGCCAGGCGGGTGAGGCCATCTCCGTGCTCTTGGTGCTGGAAAACGGCGAGATCGGCTGGGGCGACTGCGCCGCCGTGCAGTACTCCGGCGCGGGCGGGCGCGATCCGCTCTTCCTCGCCACGGAGTTCATCCCGATCATCGATGCCGTCGTCGCGCCCGCGCTGGTGGGCGAGGAGGCCGACGGCTTCGCGCGCCTGTGTGGGAAGCTGGAATCGCTCGAATCGGGCGGCAAGCCGCTGCACACCGCCATCCGCTACGGCGTGTCCCAAGCCATCCTGGACGCCGTCGCTAAGGCGTCCCGCCTGAACATGTGCGACGTGGTCGCCAAGGAATACGGCACGAGCGTCACGGACGAGATGCTGCCGATCTTCACCCAGTCCGGCGACAGCCGCTACGACAACGCGGACAAGATGATCATGAAGCACGCGCCGGTGCTGCCGCACGCGCTCATCAACCACATGCCCACGAAGCTGGGTCCGGACGGCGGGCTGCTGCTGGAATACATCGGGTGGCTGCGCGACCGGATTCTGTCCCTCCGGCTGGACGACGGCTACGCGCCGGTGCTGCACATCGACTGCTACGGCACCATCGGCCAGGCGTTCGGCAACGACAACTACGCCGTCATGGCCGATTATTGCGCGAAGCTCGAAGCCGCCGCGAGGCCCTTCCACCTGCGCATCGAGGGGCCGATGGATTCCGGCAGCCGCGCGCAACAGATGAAGGACCTGGCGGGTCTGACCGCGCTGCTGGACGCGCGCGGCATCAATGTGGAGCTGGTCGCGGACGAGTGGTGCAACACGTTTGAGGACGTGCGGTACTTTGCCGACAACAAGGCCGGGCACATGATCCAGATCATGACGCCGGACCTCGGCTCCGTCCACAACACCGTGGAGGCCGTGCTCTACTGCAAGGAAAAGGGCATTGGCGCGTACCAGGGCGGCACCTGCAACGAGACGGACCGCTCCGCGCAGGTGTGCGTGCAGTGCGCCATGGCCACCGTGCCCGTGCAGATCCTCGCCAAGCCCGGCATGGGTGTGGACGAGGGCTTCATGATCGTGTACAATGAGATGCAGCGCGTGCTGGCGTTGCGGAAGGCGGGCGTTGGGGTGTATAGGGGCTAGGAAGTGCTGAGGCTCCGCCCCAGACCCCGCCAAAGGGACATGTCCCTTTGGAATCCCTTCTTTGCCTCACGGCAAGGGAGGGAATGGTATTTTTACCGCGCGGGCAATGCGCGCCATTACGTCAACAAAGGAACGTGAGCATGAGCAAGCTGAAATCCAGAAAACTGACGGTTGCGCTATTCATTTTCTATCTGGCGGTGCTTTTCTGCATTGTCATGCTGAAGAATTTCTTCGCGTTCAGGTTCCTGAACTTCATGTTTACATTCCAGTCCCCGATCACCAGCAGAAGCATCAACCTTGTTCCGTTTGGCGGCATGCTCGCGAACAACGGCACGCCCGACTACAACGAGGTGATCTACAACGCGCTGGCGTTCGTGCCCTTCGGCATTTTCCTGGGCATGCTGAGGAAGAAAAGGTCCTTTATCAGCTTGATCGCGCCGATTGCCCTGACCAGCCTGTTTTTCGAAGTGGCGCAGTACGTCTTCGCGCTTGGCGCCAGCGACATCACCGATGTCATCGCGAACACGGTCGGCGGCGCGATCGGGCTGGGGGTGTTCTTCGTTTTCCATAAGGTGTGCAAGGAAAATGTTTACAAGGTTGTGAATGCCGCCGCCCTGGTTTTCGCGAGCGTCTTTGTTCTGCTGCTGGGTCTGGTCAGGCCGCTATAAAGCAACACGCTCAAACCCTCCCGATAGAAAGGAGCCCATTACCATGCGCGAAGAATTTCGCATTCTTTCCACCACCGCCATTCTGGGCTACGGCTTCCCCATCGCCTCCTTTGAGGCGGGCATGGCCAGAAAGCCGCACCTGATTGCCGTTGACGCGGGGTCCACGGACCCGGGCCCCTACTACCTCGGCGCGGGCGTCAGCTTCACGGACCGCAGCGCCGTCAAACGCGACCTGGAAATCATGCTCTCCGCCGCCGTGGAGCACGGCATCCCCGTGGTCATCGGCACGGCGGGCGGCAGCGGCGCGGACGCGCATGTCGTCTGGTGCCGGGAGATCATTGAGGAGATCGTCCGCGAGCGGAACATTCATTTCAAGATGGCTGTCATCCACGCGGAGATCCCGAAGGACACGATCAAAAAGGCCATGGCCGAGGGCCGCGTGACGCCGCTGGAACCCGCGCCCGCGCTGACCGAAGCCGTGCTGGACGAAACGACCCGCGTCGTGGGCCAGATGGGCGTAGAGCCCGTCATCCGCGCGCTGGACGAGGGCGCGCAGGTGATCCTGGCCGGGCGGGCGTATGACCCTGTCTGCTTTGCCGCCGCCGCCGTCCGCGCGGGGTATGACCAGGGCCTCGCCACGCACCTGGGCAAGATTCTGGAGTGCGCGTCCATCGCGGCCACGCCGGGCAGCGGGTCGGACTGCATGTTCGGCTACCTGGGCGAGGATTACTTCCGCCTGGAGCCGCTGAACCCCATCAGAAAGTGCACCACGCTCTCCGTCGCCGCGCACACGCTGTATGAAAAGACGAACCCGTATGTGCTCCCCGGCCCGGGCGGCACGCTGGACCTGCGGGAGACGAAGTTCGAGCAGGAGACGGACAGCATCGCGCGCGTGTCCGGCAGCAAGTTCATTCCGTCCAATCCGTATACGATCAAGCTCGAAGGCGCGCGGCCCATCGGCTTTCGCACCGTGTCCATCGCGGGCGCGCGCGACCCGATCATGCTGCGCGAGATCGACACCATCATTGAGGGCGTCAAGGAGCGCGTGTCCGACAACTTCAAGGGCGCGGGGTACGACTACAAGCTGCACTTCACGCTCTACGGCCGCGACGGCGTGATGGGTCAGCTTGAACCGACGCCCATCGCGGACGGGCACGAGCTGGGCATTATCATCGAGGCTATCGCGGACACGCAGGCCGCCGCGGACACCATCTGCGCGTTCGCCCGCTCCACCATGCTGCACTACGGGTACCCGGGCCGCCGCGCCACCGCCGGCAACCTGGCCTTCCCGTACTCGCCCAGCGACTTCCACGCGGGCGCGGTGTACGTTTTCAGCGTCTATCACCTGATCGCCGTGGACGACCCGTGCGCGCTGTTCCCCATGGAAATGGTCACGCTATAAGGCTGTAGGAGGTGCTTTGAATATGAAAACGAACTTGACGGACATCGCGGGCATCATCCGCAGCAAGAATTCCGGACCGTATGAACTGACGCTGGACATCATGTTCAACACGCGCGAGTGGTATGAGCGCGTCCGCGACGCGAAGGCCATCAACGAGGCCGTTGTCTGCGCGCTGTACCGCATCGAGCCCAAGGACATCATCAACATCATCGCGTTTGAGCCCGCCAACGCCATCAAGGTGACGATCGCGCGGCCCATCTGCTCGGGCGACCCGGGCGAGACGGACGTGTACGGCGCGCAACAGCACGCGCCGCTGCTCGGGCTTGTGGTGGACGTGTAATTGGCAAAGGAGGAGAATTGTATGAACACAAAAATGATATGCGTGGCGCTGCTGCTGTCGCTCTGCACGGCGCTGGCCGGCTGCTCGCACGCGGAGGAGTGGTCACCGACGACTGCCGCAGAGAACATCCTGGTGCAAATTCTGGCCGGCGATTACGCGGCCGTCATAGAGCAAGTGGACGACTCCGTCAAGGCCCAGCTCACCGCCGAGGTGCTCCAGCAGGGCTGGGAGATGACGACCGCGCAGTTCGGCGCGTTTGTGGCGGCGGACGCGGCCCAGGAACGCGAGCAGGGCGGGTATACCATCGTCACCCTCCCGCTGAACTTTGAGCGGGGACTTGCGACCTTTTCCATCGTCTTCACCGCCGAGGGCAAAATCGGCAACATGCTGATCCAGCCGACCACCCCCGCGTACAAGGACGAGGAACCCCTGCCGCTACCGGACGGCGCTGTGGAAGAAACCGTGGCGCTGCGCGCGGGCGAGGCGGATGAGACCGCCGCGACCTTGACGCTGCCCGCGGGCGAAGGCCCGTTCCCGGCCGTGGTGCTAATCCACGGCTCCGGCGCGAGCGACAAGGACGAGTACGTGTTCGGCGTGCGGCCCTTCCGCGACATCGCGATGGGGCTCGCGGCGCAGGGCATCGCGGTGCTGCGGTATGACAAGTACACGTTCGCGCACGCCGACCAGTTCGCGGACGGCACGGCCACCATTGAGCAGGAGTACGAGCGGGACGTGCTGGCGGCCGTCGGCGCGCTGGCTAAGGACGCGCGCGTCGGCGATATTTACCTGCTGGGCCATAGCGAGGGCGGCATGTTGCTCCCGCGCCTGCTCTCCATCACGGACGGCGCGGCCAAGGGCGGCATCATCCTGGCCGGTTCACCGCGTCCGCTGTGGGAAATCCAGAAAATGCAGAACGAGGACGCCATCGCGCATATCGAGGAGAGCAAGCGCGAGAGCATGCAGGCCTTGGTGGACGCGGAGATGGAAAAAGCGAACCGCATCGCCACGATGACCGACGAGGAGCTCGCCAAGGAAACGGTCTTTGGCATTCCCGCCGCCTACCACAAGGACCTTATCAGCGCCGACCCGATCGCCACGGCGAAGGAACTGGGCCTGCCGCTGCTGATCCTGCAGGGCGGCAAGGACTTCCAGGTCAATCCTGAGCTGGACTTTGGCGCGTGGGAAACCGGCCTCGCGGACGCGACGTTCGCCAAGTTCATCCTGTATCCCAAGCTGACCCACCTGTTCATGACGCTGGAAGGCCCGTCCACCGTCAGTACGAACGACTATTTGAACGGCGGGCATGTGTCGGATGAGGTGGTCGCGGATATCGCGAAGTGGGTGAAGGAACGGTAAGTGTGGAGGGAGTTTTCCAGGGGGCGCTGATCCGCGTTTTGATATTGTCGCGCCGTAAACGGCGCTCTGTATCAAAACGGACTTCCGCCTCGCTTTTATGCCGGCCCCTCGGCATTGTCACGCTGTGCGCATCCGCGCCCATCGTTCTGTGCCGTGGGGCACCTCCGGCTCGCTTTTTCCGCCACTGGCGGCGCTCGCCTCCTGTGCACTGGCGGCGCGAGGCTTCAGTCCCCCTGGACCCCCGCCAAAGGGACTTTGTCCCTTTGGAAACCCCTCTTTGCCTCACGGCAAGGAAAATTTTCTATAGTTTCATATCGGCACCCGCGCAATTATTTCCCGCGAAATCCTAAGCGGTAACACCGCACCCCAAAGTGATTTTCTTTTGCTTCTTTTCTTTTTTCTAAAAGAAAAGAAGACGTTCCTCCCGTCCCCCCCTCGTCCCCCGTACCCTCACCCCCACCAAAGGAGGCTCACGCCCATGCCCCAGCCCCGACGCTCCCGCATCCTGGACGACCGCTGCCTGTACAGCGTCTATTTCGCGCCGCGCGGTGCCATGCGCATGACCGAGATGGGCATGCAGATCGCGCAGCGGCATCTGACCGCGTTCGACCGGCTGATCGGCGTGGTGGGCGAGGCGGGATCGGGCAAGAGCATCCTGCTGCGGGGCATGTTCCCGGGGCTGGAACTGTCCAACGACGACAACGGCGTGAACGTTCGGCCGCTGCCGATCCTGGACATGGACGGGAGCGGGTTTTACCAGCCGCACACATACCACATCGACATGCGGTTTGAAATGGCGTTCACGCAGGTGCACGTGCTCGCGGACGCGGTGCGGGACGCGATCCACCGGGGGAAACGCGTCGTGGTGGAGCACTTTGACCTGCTGTACCCGCACCTGGACATCAACGCGGAACTGCTGATCGGCGTGGGCGAGGACATCATCGTCACACGGCCCACGCTGTTCGGCCCGGAGCCGCAGGACCTGGCGAACATCGTGCACCGGTCCATCCGCTACCGGCGCATGGCGCACACGGCGGAGGATCTGGTGGAACGCTACCTGTGGGACCCGTACCACGGCGAGTACGCGCACTCGGACGTGCGGCACGGGTTTGTGCTCTCGTTCGAAAAGTGTCCGGATGTGGACCTGGAAATGCTGGAAAAGTGGGTGCAGGAGCAGATCGCGCTGGACCTGCCGGTCTGCTACGTGGACGAGGAGCACATCCGCTTCGGCGAAAAGCTGCACCACTGCACCGGCCCGCGCATGCACGTCCCGTCCACCGGTGAAATCGAAAACTTCCGCATGCTGCACGAGTTCAAATTCGACCCCATCGACGGCCGGTTTCTAATGGTTGGCCTCGTCGGGGAGCCCATCGCGGACATGCGTGACCTGAACAAAATCTCCTGACCCCGCCTCGGTTTCGCCCTTGTTTCAATCTATATACATAGTGTACAATCCCCCATGGGTATACCACCCATGGGGGATCCTGCGTTCGATTTTACCACATATAGTATTGACAGGATACCCCTACCACTATATAATGGTATCCGCACGAGGAAAGAAGGGGGCATCTTCATGATTGCCAGCATTGTCAAGCGCGATGGCCGCACAGTACCTTTTACAGCGGAGAAAATTGAGGATGCCGTCTACAAAGCGTTCCAGGCGTCCGGTAGCGCCAAGGGCCGCGACACCGCGCACGCGATCGCGATGGAGGTCAAGGCAAAGATCGAGCACGACGAGACCATCGGCAATCCGACGGTCGAGCAGGTGCAGGACATCGTTGAGCAGACGCTGATCGCGAACGACTTTGTCCGCACGGCCAAGGCGTACATCCTCTACCGCGCGGAGCGCAGCCGCGTACGCGAGATGAACGGGCGGCTGATGAAAACGCTGGACGACATTACCTACAAAAACTCCCTGGACTGCGACATCAAGCGGGAAAACGCCAACATCAACGGCGACACGCCGATGGGCATCATGCTCAAATACGGGTCCGAGAGCGCCAAGCAATTCTACGACATGTACGTGCTGAACCCCAAGCACTCGCAGGCACACCGCGACGGGGACATCCACATCCACGACATGGACTTTCTGACCCTGACGACCACCTGCTGCCAGATTGACCTCGTCAAGCTGTTTGACGGCGGCTTCTGCACCGGGCACGGGTCGCTCCGCGAGCCGCAGAGCATTACGTCCTATGCGGCGCTGTGCTGCATCGCCATCCAGTCCAACCAGAACGACCAGCACGGCGGCCAGTCCATCGCCAACTTCGACTACGGCATGGCCCCGGGCGTGGCGAAAACATTCGTGAAGGCGTACCGCGAGAACCTCTCGCACGCGCTGGAGCTGCTAGCCGATGTGCCGGACCCGGACGCGGAGGCCAAGCGGCTGATGGACCTCGTGCGCGAGGCGACCGGCATGACGCCCACGCTCGACGAGGCGCCCGCGTTCACGGAGGCGCTGCTGCCGCACCTGATCGCCCTGTCGGACGAAAAGACCGCGCGCCGCACGCTCGGGTTCTCCCAGCGCCGCGCCATCAAGGAGACGGACCACGCCACGCACAAGGCGATGGTGGCGCTGATCCACAACCTGAACACCATGCACTCCCGCGCGGGCGCGCAGATCCCGTTCTCGTCCATCAACTACGGCATGGATACCTCCGCCGAGGGCCGCATGGTGATCAAAAACCTGCTGCGGGCCACGGAGGAGGGCATGGGCCACGGGGAGACGCCGATTTTCCCGATTCAGATCTTCCGCGTGAAGGAGGGCGTCAACTACAACCCCGGCGACCCGAACTACGATCTGTTCCGCGCGGCCATCCGCACATCGGCCAAGCGCCTGTTCCCCAACTTCAGCTTCATGGACGCGCCGTTCAACGCGCAGTACTACAAGGGCACGCCAGAAACGGAAATCGCGTACATGGGCTGCCGCACGCGCGTCATCGGCAATGTATACGACCCGCAGAGCGAAATCGTCACCGGGCGCGGGAACCTGTCGTTCACGTCCGTCAACCTGCCGCGCCTGGCCATCGAGGCGAAGGGTGATGTCGATCTGTTCTTCCGCACGCTGGACGAACAGCTTAATCTGGTTTTTGACCAGCTTGACGAGCGATTTGAGATTCAGGCGCACAAGCGGGTGTACAACTATCCCTTCCTGATGGGCGAGGGCATCTGGCTGGACAGCGACAAACTGGACTGGAACGACGAGGTCGGCGAGGTCCTGAAGCACGGCACGCTGACCGTCGGGTTCATCGGCCTGGCGGAGACGCTAAAGGCCCTGATCGGCAAGCACCACGGCGAGAGCGCGGAGGCGCAGACGCTGGGGCTTTCAATCATCGGCCACATGCGGCAGCGGTGCGACGAGCGCAGCCAGGAAAAGCAACTGAACTACACGCTGATCGCCACGCCCGCCGAGGGCCTGTCCGGCCGCTTTGTCCGCATCGACAAGAAAAAGTTCGGCAGCCTGCCGGGCATCACCGACCGGGAATACTACACCAACAGCTTCCATGTGCCGGTATACCACCCCATCAACGCGTATGACAAAATCCAGATCGAAGCGCCGTACCACGCGCTGACGAACGCGGGGCACATCACGTATGTGGAGCTGGACGGCGACCCGATGCAGAACCTGGACGCGTTTGAGCGGATCGTCCGCGCGATGCGCGAATCTGGCGTCGGCTACGGGTCGATCAACCACCCGGTGGACCGCGATCCCGTCTGCGGGTACAACGGCATCATCGGCGACACGTGCCCCCAGTGCGGCCGGAGCGAGTCCGAGCACCAGTTTGAGCGCATCCGCCGGATCACGGGCTATCTCGTGGGCACGCAGAGCCGGTTCAACAACGCCAAGCGCGCCGAGGAGCGCGACCGCGTGAAGCACAAGGTATGACGGAGCCGTTTCTGCGCACGTTCGGCCTGGTGTCCGATTCCATCGTGGACGGCCCGGGCCTTCGGCTTTCGGTGTTTACGCAGGGCTGCCCGCACGGCTGCCCCGGCTGCCACAACCCCGAAAGTCACGATCCCGCGGGCGGCACCGAGACGCCCATCGCGGAGATTCTGGAAAAAATCCGGAAGAACCCGCTGCTTTCCGGCATCACGCTGACCGGCGGGGAGCCGATGGAGCAGGCCGGGGCTTGCCTGGCGCTGGTGCGCGGGCTGCCCGAGGGGCTGAACGTCTGGGTGTACACCGGCTACACGTATGAGGAAATCCTGTCGTCCGGCGACGCGGAGAAGATCGCGCTGGCGCGCGCGGCGGACGTGCTGGTGGACGGGCGCTTCGTGCTCGCGGAACGGTCGCTGTCCTTGGGGTTTCGCGGCAGCCGGAACCAGCGGCTGATCGATATGAAAAAGACGCTCGCCGAGGGTAACGTCGTTCTTTGGGCGCCGCCCGTATGGGAATAATGGATAACGCAAAGACCCCCCCAAGCGCACAAGGTGCTGGCGGGGGTCTTTGCGTACCAGGCATTTCTTTCACCGGTTATCAGAAGCTCTCCGACTCGCCTTCCGCCGGCAGCAGGCTTCCGCTCTCGCGGACAGTGCAAGCGTACAGTTTGTCGTGATACCGAAGCTGCACCGCCAGCCGCTCCTCCGATGTTTCGGCCGCCTCCGGGATGGCGAACAGCAGGCAGCCCTCCACGGATGTCTTCTGGCCGATGGTCCGCAGCCCGCCCGCGTATACGCCCCGGCTGGTCAGGTAAAAGAAGGTATCGCGCACCTTGGAGGAATAGGCGCTGCCGTGGAATACCTCCATGTCCATGAGGGTGCTGACGTTGATGTCCGCGCCGGTGTCGTTCTGCACGGTCACGTACAGGCACAGCAGCCGGTATCCGTTCTTGGCCGTCAGCGTCGTGGTGGAAAAGCCGCCGGACGGATAATACCGGAAGCGGCTGCCCGTCTCATAGCTATTGATGGTGAGGGTCAGCCCCTCGGTCAGCCCGAGCGCCTCCCCGACCAGGAATGGCTCCGCCGACGGATCCCCGGGTACCTCCCGGTCCGCCAGGAGCGCGGCGAGCTGATCTTCCAGCGCCGTTACGCGCTCCTCCAGCGCGGCAAGCCGGTCCTCCGTATCATCCGACTGGGCAAATACGGGCAGGAAAACGGCCGGCACAAACAGCGACAGTCCTAAGCACAGCGCGATGAACCCAATATATCTCTTCCGAATGAACATGCTAAAAATCTCCTTTGCAAGCGGCGATGATGGTTGTACTTCGCCTTCACCGCTATCATACAAAGGAGCGCTCGAACTGTCAATTGATCGTCGGTAAACGAACTGTGAACTTTTGCGCCGGTGGGCTTAGGGCGTGTTTCAAAAATGGAAATCGTGCAGGCCGGAGTGGATTTTTCGACATATCAAGGAGTTGGAATGAGGCGTAGCAACGCTACGCTGAGCACGCGGAGGTGAGGCGCGTCCAGTGGACGCAATAGCCGAGCCGCCTGCGCGTTGAGCAACAGAACCGAAGCCGAGCGCCCGCTGTGCGGGATGAAGCGAGGCGAAGGTTCGCCCCGGCACAAAGCGATCGACCAACGGGAGAGCGCGACAATGCCGGGGTGCGCAATGGACGCGTCGGCGTTCATTGCGACAATTGCGAAACGCAAAACGACGCAGAGATGTCGGAAAAGACGCCCGGTTTGCATGATTTGGCTTTTTGAAACAGCCCCTAGGATCACCCGTCGCCCTTGGTCATGTTTTCGGCGTAGCTGCGCAGTGACGCGAGCGAGTTGATCCCCGACGGGCGGTCGTTGATCGCCGTCCGCACATAGAGCGGCAGGGAGGCAAAAAAGTCGCGCGCGCCGGCGTCATCGCGGAGCAGTGCCCATAGATCCGGGTATGTTTTCATTGTCACTCACCTCAGAAGTAGGGATTTCTTGCGAAAGCCCCCCGGTATTGTCGCGCTGTACCCGCCCCGGCATTGTCGCGTTCGCCCTTCGGTCGATCGCTCTGTGCCGGGCCGCACCTGCGGGTCGCTTTATCCGCCACCGGCGGTACTTCCCTCCGGTGCCCTTTGGGCCATCGCGCTGTACCTCGGTGCACCTGCGGGTCGCTTCATCCGCCACCGGCGGTACTTCCCTTCGGTGCCCTTTATGGCGCCCGATTCTCCGAACCAGCGCCGCCGTCCCTTATAGTCTGCCCGGAAGGTGTCCGATTATTCGCGGACAAGGGTGTGCAAAAAAGCCGTGACGTGGTATACTATTTTGTGACGAAAAGACGGACTCATTTCCCGATACCAGTCCGTCGGGAGGTCAACGCTTCTTGCCACTTTTCCATATTCGCAACGCGCGCATTCTCACCCCGTTCGATCAACAGGAAGGCGTAGTCATGGTGGAAGGGGACCGCATACTCGATGTGGTCCGCAACGCGGAAGTCCCAAAGCGCGCCCGTGTCATTGACGCGGCAGGAATGTACCTTGTGCCCGGCTTCATCGACATCCACACGCACGGCGGCGGCGGGGCGATGGTGATGGACGGCACGCCGGAGGCCATCACCGCCATGTGCAACGCGCACGCCATGCACGGCACCACCACGCTGGTACCCACCACCGCCGGAGGGCCGGTTTCAGCCATTGAGCGCGCGATTGACAGCGTGCGCAAGGCCCAGGGAAGCAAGTGCCGCGCGACCATCGCGGGCATCCATCTGCAAGGCCCATTCTTCGCCCGCGCGCAAACGCCCGCGCATCTTCAGGATTCGCTTCTGCTGCCGGACGCTGCCGGATGGGAACCCCTGCTGGACCGCTGGAACGGCATCCGCATGGTGGGGGCCGCGCCGGAGCTTTCCGGCGGGCTGGCCCTGGGGGACGCGCTGACTTCGCGCGGCATCATCGCCTCCATTTCCCATTCTGACGCGGACTATGCGCATGTGCAGGCCGCCGTCGCGCACGGCTACTCCGATGTAACAAATCTATACGTTGATACGTCCTCCCTGATGGAGCGCGGCGACGCGCACGTGCCGGGCGTATCGGAGTGCGGTCTGGTGATGGACGAGCTGAACGTGCAGGTCGCGGCGGATGGGTGGCAGTTGCCGCTGGTGCTGCTGCAGCTCATCTACCGCTGCAAGGGCGCGGAAGGCATTGTCCTCGTCACGGACGCGTGCGGGTACCGTTCCCCCTCCGCCAGGTTTGACGAGGGGTTCGCCACCATGGCGCTGCTGGTGCGGAACATGGTCTCCGCGGGCGTATCGCTGCGCATCGCGCTGCGGATGGCCACGGTAAATCCGGCGCGGCGCATCGGCCTGGAGGATCGCAAGGGCCGGATCGCCGCGGGATACGACGCGGACCTGCTGCTGCTGGACAGCGCGCTGAACGTGCGCCTGTGCATGGCGAAAGGGCGCATTCTGCGCAACGAGCTGAAGGACGAGCTGCCCCTGATTGAGTAGGGAATAGGGCGCGTCCGTTTTTCAAAAATTCGACAGGTGTTCCGCGTTTCCCTCATATTCTTCTTTCGTTTGAAGCATGCTATGCACAGCGAAAGGAGGCATCCCCATGGCGAAGTATCCAAGGAAGGATCGCAAGCCGGTCCAGGAACCGGGCTATGATATTGAGCAGGTTGTTTCCTCCACGGAATGCACGGGCATCGCGCCCGCGCCCGTGCAGGACGACGCGGCGGCCGACGCTTTTGCCGCGATGTACGCGATTCACAGGCCGAAGGTGGATGATGACTGACCGCTAAAGGGAGGATTCCTCGCGGAATCCTCCCATGGCGCCGATTTATCAAATCCGCGCCGCCTTCTTTGAAGAAGGGGCTGCCGCTCGTGCGACAGCCCCTTCTTTACATAAAACCATTTACGACGCTCGCGCGCGCACCGTGTTATACCTCCTTCACGGATGTAGTGACCATCGACGGCATGTCTCCCTGTTGCGTTGAACTTCACATTACAGGAGGAGACACTTCCGCAGACTCTTTCTAAATCGCGTCACGGATGCTGAAACCATCGGCAATATGTCTCGCTGTTGCGTTGAACTTCACATTACAGGAGGAGACATTTCCGCAGACTTTTCCTAAATCGCGCGCGAGCGTTCGCTTTTGAGGTCTGGAAATCAGGAACGGTAAACTTTATTCTGCAACGGATCGATTGCCTGACAATCAGGAATTGAACTGGACAACTTCATGGGGAAGGGCCCAATTGTCGAGGTTCGCGTGCTTGCTCTTCGCCTCGAAGTGCCAGCCTACCTTGTACTGCGGGCTCTGGTCGTAGTACGCGCAGACGTTGCTGCCGGTGACCTTGTGGTCGCAGGAAGATCCACGGCTATACGTGGACTGACCCGCGAAGAATTCGTCCAAGGTAGGATACTGCCTGCCGCCAGAAGGAGCCACACCAGAATCAACAACACCATACGTAGTGTTGCCGTTCGTGTCAACCATCGTGGCGATACCCGGAGGCACGGTCGTAAGCTTGCCATTGGTAAAGGCCAATCCGCTAAGGTCAAAGCCAAAGACTTCCCACGCCTTCAGGCTAGGATCCTTGCGCGCACGGACATCCACATAGCCGTTGCCAACCCATCCCGCATGCGGGAGATCCCAGTATACGTTTGTGGGAGAAGCAACCTGCTTGTAGCAGCATGTCGCGGCAACCGATTCGTTCATCGCCATCTTGGTCATGAACACGATAGGCATTTTCATAGTTTTCCCCTCCTCAGATTGAAGTTCATTTGTCCCCCTACCTGTGCAGAAGCTCTGCGCAGATACGGCCTTGGCGACGGTCAACGTCACCTTTCCATGCGCGGCATTCGGCGCCGTTTGCCTTCGCCCAGGCCGCCAAGACGTTTGTCGACAATTGTCTTGAACCCATTCTATACCAGTTTTTCCTCCATGTCAATAGATAATCTACATTTGTCGATAATTTAATGCGATGCCATACTCCGCTTGGCTATGGCCGGGTGGATTGACAAAGGGCTGCCGAGCCAGGAAAACCCAGCGCGGCAGCCCCCTGCCAATAGCATTTCACCCGCATAGAGCAAAACAGACCCTACGGCAACGGCGTAAACTCCACCGGTTTCGGCGAGACAAACGCGGTCCGTCCGTCCTCCAGAATCAGCTCGTACCAGCCGGATTCCGAGACGCCGATGCAGCGGAAAATCGTCCCGGCCTTGGCGCGCTCCACGCTGGGGTAATTCTGCCCTCCGCCCTCGCGCAGGATCGCGGTCGTGTTCTTTCGGATGGTCACGTATCCGATTGCGGCCGGCTTTTCCGCCGTGGGCGCGGTTTCATCCGCCGTAGCATCGCCCGGCGGGACTGGCGTCTCCGCCACGGCGGCGTCTGTCGCAGTGGCGTCTGCCACGGCAGCCTCTGCGGTGGCCTTCGCCGTAGCGTCCTTAGCGACGTTGTTTTCGACTGTGCCGTCCGACTCGGGCGGCTCGATCCCCAGCCACTTCCACAGCACATCCGGGTCGTCGCTCTGTGTGGCGGCCACGCTGCGGATGATCTCATCATCGGCGCAGAGCCAGGCGATGTCCCGGTCCTCCGTGACGATGTAGACATACAGGTAGATTCGCTCTTCCTTTA
Source organism: Eubacteriales bacterium (assembly GCA_031550535.1). Classification (GTDB taxonomy): domain Bacteria; phylum Bacillota; class Clostridia; order Christensenellales; family Aristaeellaceae; genus Avichristensenella. The sequence goes on along the minus strand of JAVBOM010000093.1, from coordinate 11,538 downwards.
TAGTGTCCGGCGCGTCCCGGAAAAAGAACGGCCGGATGACATACGCCTGCGGCGCGAAGCTGTGTTCCCCGAGCGTCCAGGGGGAAAGCCGCGCGTCGTTGCGGTAGGTCATCACGACTTTTCCGGAGTACAGCCCGTCAAAATCGATCCGCGCCGCGCCGCCGCTCTTTTCCACGGTGTGCAGGTCGTTGAGGATGTCGTTGAGCTTCCCTTCCAGGGACTCCTTGTCGGTCATCCCGTTGTACAGGTCGCCACGGTCATATTCCACAAAGGCGCTGACCGAGGTGTGGCCTTGCTCCTTCGGCCCCGGGGGGTAATAGAGCGTCCCGGTGTGCTGCCGCTTCTGGCTGGTGTTCACAATGGGCATGGATTCCCAAGTCTTTCCGTACCGCTCGCTCATGTACGCGTCCGCCAGCACGCGCTCCACCCGCTCGGGATCGATGGTGAACGCCTGCTCGGCTTGCGCCGCGGCCGCCGCCAAGCACACCAGCAAGGCCAGACACGCGCATAGCGCCGTCATCCGCCGGCGAATTCCGTTCCGCTCCATTTTGCGCCCCACCTTCCTATCGCAGATATTCCGTATATACAGCATTATACCCAATTTTTGGATGAGCGCAATCCACGCGGGGCAAATGCCACATTTTTGCGCAATTGTTCACAATTTTCCGCGCTTGTTTTTCTCTCTCTTCTGTGTTACAGTGTAACGCAAAAGAGAGAAAGGATTCCTTGCGGAATCCTTTCATGGCGCCCGGTTTTTCAAATCAGCGCCGCCATCTAAGGAGGGTTCACCATGTACGAAAGAACTGCCATCAAGGAGCGGGCGCGCGCGCTGCTCCGGGCGAATTGGGGCAACTGCATCGGGGCGTATGTACTCTACACGGTCGGCGTGGCTGTGGTAACCGGCGCAACACTTGGGTTCGGCGCCCTTTTTCTCGCGCCGCCGCTTCTCATCGGCCTCACCGCGTTTTTCCTGGACATCTGGCGCGAGCGTGACCCGCAGCTTGAAACGCTGTTTACCGGGTTCAGGCGGTATTCACAGTCGCTGATCTCCGTCCTGTGGACGCAGCTTTTCACCTTCCTGTGGAGCCTGCTGTTCGTTATTCCCGGCATCATCAAGTCGCTGGCCTATTCGATGACGCCGTACCTTGTCGCGGATTATCCGGACCTGAACCCCCGGCGCGCGCTCAAAGTCTCCATGGCGATCACGGACGGGCACAAGGCGGAAATCTTCGTGATGTACCTGAGCTTTTTCGGCTGGATGCTTCTGTCCGGCCTCACGATGGGCATCCTGCAGATCGTATACGTCGGGCCGTACACGCAGATGGCGGTGGCCGGGCTGTACGAGGCGCTGCTGCGGGACGCGCTGGAACGGGGCGCGATCACCGAGGCGGATCTGCGCGGGTAAGAGCATTTCGCTCAAACGCAGTACACGTCTTTGCGGATCTTTTGCCGCCTCGCGGAGAAATTCTCAAGGAGAAACGCATGACAAAGGCACTTCTGTTCCCGCTGATCATGCTCCTGTTGCTATCGCACACGCTGGCCGTGTCGGTGGAGGCGGAATACACTTGCTACGCCGCGACATACGGCACACCGTTCGATTTTGAAAAGGGCATTCCGCACGGTCTGACGGAAGAGGAGGCCAGCCGCGTCGTTCGCATGCGGCTGTTTCCTTTTTTCCCAAATGTCCTCGTTCTGCTTCCCGAAGACTGCGGCATCACAATCGAGGGGCAGGGATTCCTGGCGGAACCCGCTTATGGCGACCGATTCTTCGAATCCGCGCCGCCGTCTCAGTATATCGGACTGCGGCTCACGTTCTCAAAACCGTTTGTCAAAGTGGCCCTGAACGGGCAATTGGCAGCCAAAGAGCAGTTGCGGGAGGGCGATCTCCTGCGCCCCGTGAAAGTCGAGATTGCCGGTACGGTTTCCTATGGGCCTATCGTGGGCAGGACGCCGGACGCCATTGAGCAGCAGGTAGTATTCGATTCGGGGCATTCCTTGGAGGTACGGATGACCGATGTGTTCGCGCGCTATACCCTCACGGCCGATACGGAACGCTGGGTGGAGATCGAAAACCTTACCTGGGATGTATTCGTGCCGGGCCAGGGCTGCGAAATGATCATCGACGCGGATGGCAACGTGCTGGCGATCCGTGGCGCCAATGGATAAGCGCCTTTAGCCCAACATGCCCCCGCGCATTTTTGCCGTCTCCGGCAACCCCACACCCTGCGCCTCATGCAGCCACCGCGCCACCAGCGCGGCGCAGGCGCGCGCGGACGCCGTATTCTTCCGCCGCAAGGCTGCCGCGTCCGCCGCGCGCAGCGACCGGCAGAAGGCACGCACTTCCGTTTCCCCTTGCGCGCACGCCAGTAACGCCGCGCGCAGCAGCGGAATGTCCGGTTCCCCGGCGGGAAGCGGACGCCGTGCCAGGATGCCCGCCGCGAGCGCCTGCTCCGCGAACCACGCGTCCCGCCAGGGACCTTGCGCCGTGAAAGTCAGACCGAGCAGCGACCGGTACGCGGCCCGTGGCAGATCGATATACAGCAGACCGCCCGCGAGCGTCACCTCCGCAACGCTTTCGGGCAGCGCGGCATACGCCTTCGCGCGCCTGGGTGCGTCCGACACGAGCAGCGCCCGCCCGGAGCGGTCCCACCGGAGCATGCCGCCCGGGTACGCCGCCCGGACAGCGTCCCGTAGCGCGGCGGCTGGGTTTTCGGTCAGACAGCACACGGCCGGAAACGGATATCGAGCCAGCGCATGGCCATTTCCCCGTTTTGGGACAGGCCGCTGCTGAGGCTGATCTGGTAGCCAAGGCGGATATGCCCCATGCTGCCACGCCGCTTGACGCTGACCTCCGTGGCGAACACGCGCAGCGTGAACAAGCCCAGCGGCGTTTCGTATTCACCCGCGAACATTTCCCCTTCGGTATAGACGATGGTGGACACGACATCCCCGGCGCGGAGCACCGTGACGCTGTTTTCCTGGCACTCCACCACCGTTTCCGTGGCGGTCAGGCTTTCCGGGTGTGCTTCCGCATACAGAATCGCCCATCCGCCCGGGGTGTCCGTCAGCGTTCCCCGCGTTTTCAGTTCAATCGTGTCGCCCCCCGCGTCCGTGCCGGTCACGGACACCATCACCGGGGTTTCACGCGCGTCCGGCGTCACGCCCGGCCTCTTCTTTTCCATGTATAGCCTCCATGATGGCGGCGCTGATTTGAAAAATCGGGCGCCACAATGGGATTTTGCGAGAAATCCCTACCTCGACGGCGGCGCTGATAGAATCGGCCGCCATGAGAGGATTCCGCAAGGAATCCTTACTTTTTTTACCGCCTCATCAGCCCCGGCAGCCCGTTCTCAAAATCCACGCCGAAGCGCGGGTCCGTGCCCTGCGCGTGGGTTCTTTCGATGCATGCGTGCGTAAAATCGACGGCCATGGCCGACGCGCCCGCGAGCGTTTCCCCGCGCAGCAGCGAGCCAAGCAGCACGCACGCGAAAACATCGCCCGTGCCGTGCCACACGCCGGGTACAAACGGCATTTCGTGCACGGAGAACGCGTCCGCATCCGCGTCCCAGGCAGCGGCGCCCAGCGCGCCCTCGCCCATCGCGATGCCGGTCACCACGACCCGCCGGGGGCCAAGCCGCGTCGCCAGGCGGCGGCAGAGCGCGCGTGCCTCGGCCCCAGACATCGCGTCCGCGCGGTACGGCTCGCCGAGCAAAAAGCGCGCCTCCGTGAGGTTCGGGGTGATGATGTCCGCGTGGCGGCACAGGTCCGCCATGCCCTGCACGCGGTCCTTTGTGTACGTGCTGTACAGCCTGCCGTGGTCGCCCATGACGGGATCGACCAGACGAAGGGGGTCTTTTTGCCCGAACATTTCAAATATTTCCATGACCAGCGCGTTCTGGCGCGCGGAGCCGAGCCAGCCGCTGTACAGCGCGTCGAACGTCAGCCCGAGCTGCCGCCAGTGCTTCGCCATCGGGAGCATATCGTCCGTCATGTCGCGGTAGGTATACCCGGAGATGCCGCCCGTGTGTGTGGACAGCACCGCCGTGGGCAGTGCCGCGACCGTCGCGCCCATGGCCGACAGGATGGGCAGCGCCACCGTCAGCGAGCACTTGCCCACGCCGGATAAGTCATGTACCGCCAGCACGCGCGGCGGGGTGGGCGGGGTCTTTGTGGAGCGGGATTGCATCGGTTTTGCTTCCTCCGTTTTGGTTTGTTGTCCGGTATCCGGTGGGGATGGATTTGCTGGAACTCTGACTCGGCTACGCCGATCGCTCGGAGGCAGGGTTCATCGGGCAAGTCAGCCCAGGCACGGTAGCATTTGGCACGCAATTGCGGGGGCAAAGCGGCGCGTTCGGGGGAGGCTTGCGCCAGCGTTCTGAAAGGGTTCGTCTTTCGGAAGCCGGCCGAGACGTTTTTTGTCTGACAAGGAACCGGCGAGCGGCGTAGCCAACGACCAAGCCGATTGGGTGACAGCACGATCAAGCGATAGGGATTTCTTGCCAATCCGCCTGTGGCGCCTCGCTACGTTGAGGGAACGCGGCGTAGCAGATCTACACGAAGCGGACGAGACGATGCGAGGTGGCAAAAGATCCGCAAGGACATGCGCTACATTTGAGAGAAATGCCCTTGGGCACAATTGCCGCGCGTAAACGCACTGGGCAACCCGGTATGGACGCAGCGGCGTCGCGCTCGACAATGCTTCCAGAAACCATCATTCCCTATCCAGCATCGCCAGCGCCCGCTCTCCCGCGCGCATGCCGTCCACCGCGGCGGACAGAATGCCGCCCGCGTAGCCCGCGCCCTCGCCCGCCGGGAACAGCCCTTGGGCGCTCGCCTGGCCGGAATCGTCCCGGAGGACGCGCACCGGGCTGGACGAGCGCGTCTCCACGCCGGTCAGCACCGCGTCCGGGGCGGCAAACCCGCGAATCTGCCGGTCGAACCGCACAATCGCCTCCCGCAGGGCCTCCGCGACGAACGCGGGCAGGCACGCGCGCAGGTCCCCGGGCGTGACGCCGGGCAGGTAAGACGGCTGGACATCGCCCAGAGCGCGCGACGCGCGCCCGGCCAGGAAATCCGAAACGCGCTGCGCGGGCGCGCGATACCCGCCGCCGCCCACATCATATGCGCGGCGCTCCCATTCGCGCTGGAACGCGATGCCGGAAAGCGGCCCGCCCGCGCCAAAGTCCTCCGGGCGCACATCCACGAGCAGCGCGCTGTTCGCGTTCTCCCCATCGCGGAGGAACGCGGACATCCCGTTCGTCACGACACCGCCTGCCTCGGAGGCCGCCGCGACCACCACGCCGCCCGGGCACATGCAAAACGTGTACGCCCCGCGCCCATCGGCCAGGCGGGCGGATAGCTTGTAATCCGCCGCGCCGAGCGCCGGATGGCCCGCGAAACGGCCGTACTGCGCGCCGTCCAGCCATTTCTGCGGGTGCTCCACGCGCACGCCGATGGAAAAGGGCTTGGACGCGAGGGCAATGCCCGCGCCGTCCAGCAGCGCGAACGTGTCGCGCGCGCTGTGCCCGACCGCCAGCACGGCGCAATCGGTGCGGAGCGTCTCCCCGCCGATGCGCACGCCGCGCAGCGCACCGCCCTCTATTGCTAGCCCATCCACCCGCGCGCCAAAGCGCACCGTGCCGCCGAGCGACTCGATTTCCACCCGCATCCCGCGCACCACAGCGCCCAGCTTATCCGTGCCGATGTGCGGCTTGGCCTGCCAGAGAATTTCCTCCGGCGCGCCGTGGCGGGCAAATGTCCGTAGCACCTCACCGCAGCGCGGGTCCTTGATGCCGGTGTTCAGCTTGCCATCGGAAAACGTGCCCGCGCCGCCCTCGCCGAACTGCACGTTGCATTCCTCGTCCAGCGCGCCCGTCCGCCAGAACGTTTCCACGCGCGCCCGCCGCGCGTCCACGTCCAGCCCGCGCTCCAGCACGATGGGCTCCGCGCCGCCGCGCGCCAGCACAAGCGCCGCGAACAACCCGGCGGGGCCTGTGCCCACCACGACTGGGCGGTGGGCGGGGCGGCTTTGGAGCCTTGGGATCACATAGGGGGCGGAGGGCTTTGCCGCCGCCGCGTGCGGGTACTTGCAGCGGCGCAGGATGGCCGCCTCGTCGCCGATGATTTCGAGCTCCAGCGTGAACACGAGCCGTACGTCGTCGCGGTGCCGCGCGTCCACTGCCCGCCGCACGGCGCGACAGGCGCGGATGGCCTCCGGCGCGACGCCGAGCAGCGACGCCGCGACGCGGGGGAGGTCGGCCGCAGAGGTATCCGGCGGCACGGTGACGGAGGAAAGGCGGATGATGGCGGACACCTCCTCGTGGTGGCGATTGCGGGGTGAGCAGTGGGGGTTTCTTGCGAAATACCTTTATGGCGCTCGATTGTTGAAATCAGCGCCGCAGCGGATGCATGCGCTCAGGCCGTTCCCGGCCGTTCGGCACGTGTTTTTATCACGAGAGGGGCTGTATCCGCGTAGGAAGTGCGCGTCACGCCCGCGCTCATTACACGGCGCGATTGTCACGTCGCGGACGGACGGCCAATGGTCCCCCAACGGCAAGGTAGGACACACCACGCTGGCCGCGCGACACACCGTAGGGGCGTGCATCGCGCGTCCACGCCGGTCACACGGCGGCTGTTGGGTCGCGGACGGCCAATGGTCGCCCCAACGGCAAGGTAGGACACACCGCGCTGGCCGCGCGACACACCGTAGGGGCGCGCATCGCGCGTCCGCACCGGTCACACGACGGCTGTCGGGTCGCGGACGGCCATTGGCCGCCCCTACGGTCGCGGGAAACACACAAGGGGCTCCGCGCAACGGGCATTCGGCACGCGCGTCCGCATTATGGCGCGGCACAACAGACAAATTGTGGACGGTCGCTAGCCACCCCCGCAGCACGCAACACGATCAACCCGCCGCTTCGCGGCGCTTATCGCCTCATATACCCGCCGCCGCGCTCCCGCCCGCCGTCCACCCGGAGACCCACGCCCACATCAGGTTATACCCGCCGCAGTCCCCATCCACGTCGAGCACCTCGCCGCACGCGTACAGGCCGGGCGTCCTCCGCGACGCGAGCGTCGCCGGGTCAAACTCCGTGAGAGGAACGCCGCCCGCCGTGCACTGTGCCTGGGCGAAGGATAGCGTGCCCAGCACGGGGAGGCGCCAGTCGGACAGCAGTGGGGCCAGCGCCAGCGCGGCCTCGCGCGTCACGGGCGCTTGCGGCGCAAGGCCCGCCTCGCGCAGGAGGCAAAGCCCGACGCGCCTGTGCAGCAGGCCGGTGAAGAACGATTCCAGCGGTTCGCCCGCGAACAACGACGCGCGCGCTTCCGCCTGTGCCCGGGCGGTTTCGGCATCCACCAGACCGATGGATGCCTGCACATTCCGGCGGGCGACCAGCGCCTCCCCGGCCTCGCGCGCCAACTGCATCGCCGCGACGCCGGAAATGCCGTAGTCCGCGAACAGCAGCTCGCCGCGCTCGGCGCGCAGGGGCTTCCCGTCCGCCAGAAGCCGGATCTCGCCGGGGCAGCGCACGCCCTTCAGCCCGCGAATGCTGTCCGCCGGGAGCTTCAGCGGCGCAAGCGCCGGGTGGAGCCGCGTCACCGTGTGCCCCAGCCCGCGCAGCAGCCCGTACGCGCTGTCCCCCCCGCCCAGGGAAGGCGCGGCCATGCCGCCCCCCGCGGCGATCAGCCGCCCAGCCTGGTATGTCTCGCCGCCGGACAGCGCGATTTCAAACCCATCGCCCACCCGTGCCACGCGGAGAACCTCCGCGCCGCACCGCGTCTGGACACCTTGGCGGTCGCACGCCATGCGCAGCACATCCAGCACCGCGCCCGCCTGACCGCTGTAGGGGTACACGCGGCCCTCGCCCTCCTCGCGGCAATGGAGCCCCAGCGACGCGAACAGCGCCAGCAGGGCGTCCGGCGGGGTTTGGGCCAGCAACGCGCCCGCCGCCCCCGCGCCGGTGCCATGGTAGCGACGCTCCTGTGCCTCCATGTTCAGCAGGTTACAGCGGCCGTTCCCGGTGGCCATCAGCTTGCGGCCTGCGCGCGCTTCCTTTTCCAGCAGCAAAACCGCGCGCGGGCGCGCCCGGGATGCCGCAACGGCGGCCATCAGCCCGGATGCGCCCGCGCCTACAATGGCGATGGGGAAGTAAGGGTTATCCATTCGCCGTGGCGCTGGCCGCTGGGGACGCCGTGGGCGAAGCCGTGGGGGAAGGGGACGGCGCGCGCGTCGGGGTTGCGGAGGGAATCGGGGTGGGCGTCGCGCCGGGTGTGGCGGTGGCGTCCGCACCCTGCTGCGCGGCGTCCTCGTCCTCGGCCAGGGGGATGGCATCCTCAAGCTGCTTGACAAACTCCGGGTCCTTCAGCGCCTCCGCCCAAGAAGCGGCGTTTTCCGCTTCCTCCTTTGCCTGGGCAACAGCCGCGTCGATCTCCTCCTGGGTGTTGGCCGCAAGCTGAATGATCCGCTCGCTGTACATCGCCATGCTCAGCAATTCCACCGGCTCCTTCGCGTACAGCCCATAGCCCTCGACCAGCCGGACGGACGCCGGGCCCTCGATCGCCATGCTAACATAGCCGATGTCCTCGCGGCCCACGCTGTCGGGCAGCGGGTTTTCGATGCCGTATTTCGCCATCATCGCGGCGGCGCGGGGGCTGTAGAGGTCATAGCTGCCCGCGAGCAGGTTGTGATCCGCGCCCGCCTTCGGGGCGGCCAGCGTATCGGGCTTGTACCGGTCATGCGGGTTGTCGCCGATGAACAGCATGTCCGGATGCGCTTGGATGTACGGCTCGATGGCGTTCGCCGCCTCGATCGTGAATACGCTGCCGGTGACCGGATGGCCGTTCATGTAATACAGCAGGCCGGCACCACCCCCGGCGAAGCAGACGAGCACCACCGCGCCGATGGCCACGCGGACCCAGCGCGCCGTGACGACGCGGTGGAACCAAGCCTTCGCGTCCTCGCCCTCAAAGTGATACAGCAGCACGGTCAGGCCGATCAGGTAGAACGGCGCGATGTCCGCGAAGGCGTCATAGTAACACATCAGCGCCAGAACGTGGCCGCCGAACGCGATCACCGCCGCGAACAGGGCGATGAGGCCCTTGCGGCGGCTGGTGATGATGACGGCCAGCGCGCTGACGACAAACAGGCCGATGAGCAGCAGGAACTGCGGCTTCTTCAGCGTCTCCCACAGCGCCGCAAACAGCCTGCCCGCGTCGTAGGAGATGTGGCCCGCCTGCTCATCCAACACGCGGAGCGTGTCCGGGTCGGTCAGCTTGGTGTCCGAGCCATACCGCGCGAAGAACAGCGACGCGTCGTTGATGGTCCAGCCGACCGCGTCAAAGGAGTTTGGCGGCACCGCCGCTTCGTCCGCGTCCGCCTCGTCATGCGCGCCCTCGTCCTCTTCCGCCTCGTCATGGGTATGCGCGTCCACCTCAATGTCGGATGTGCTGGCGAATCCATAGATTGACAGCAGCTCGTCGCATTCTTCCTTTAAACTGCTGTGCTGCACGCGCTCGTACAGTGCGTAGTTTTCGCGGTACGCGGAAAGCTCCGGCGAGGCGTACATCAGCGCGGAATACCCAAACAGCGCGGCCGCGATGATCGCGAGCAGCGGCAGCCCCATCGCCAAGCCCTTCACCCGCGCGTCGCGGACGCAGCACGGCAGCCAGCACAGCACCGCCGCGACGGCCAGGATGACCGCCCAGCGCATGGAAAGCATCGCGGCAAAAGCGAACAGAACCGCGCCCAGCACCGCGCGCCAGACGCGCTCCTTGCGGTTTTGCATGCCGTCCAGGAGGGCCATCGCACCGGTTCCGGCGCACAGGGCGCACACCACCGTACTCTGGAGCGAGTTGGTGAAAAGCAGCAGCAGCGGGCTGACGACGAGCAGCGCCGGCAAAAGCCCCCCCCGCTTGCGCGCCGCGAGGCTCACGGCCGTCGCGCAGGAAAGGGCAAGCAGCAACAGCAGCAGCACGCCATACCAGTTGACCGACGGGATCACGCGGTAAAAGAGCGTCAGCACCTGCGCGAGCAGCGGGTTCATCTCCTGCACCCGCCAGTCCGGCGTGTCATACGTGCCCGCGAGGATTCGGTTGACATGCACATCCTCCAGGCGGATCAGCGCGCTGCCCGGCAGAATCACCGTCGCGATCACCAGCGCCAGGGCGATGATGAGCGGCAGGCCGACGCGCTTCATGGTTGCGGCAAAGGAACGTGACTCGTTCATAAATATACTCCTCTACAATGATGCCTTATGATAGGCCGGCAGATCGAGCGCGGCCTTCGCGGCGTTTTCAGCCGCCCGTGCCAGCGCCTCCCCGTCCAGCCCGTCCTGACCGCCCGGCGCGATCCACAGGAAAAATTCGAGCGTGCCGTTGTTGCCGGTGACCGGGCTGTGCGTGATACCGCGCACCGCGTAGCCGTCCAATTGAAACGCCGCCGCCAGATCATGGAGCAGCGGAGCGTACGCTTGCGATTTAATGACGCCCGTGCGCCGCGCTTCCGGGTCATCGATCTCAAAAAGCGGCTTGACCAGGCAGATGAGGTCCCACGGGTCCCGGAGAATGCGCGCGTACATCGGAACGGCCTTGCGCAGGGAAAGGTACGAAAGGTCCGCTGTGCCCAGCGTCGGCGGCGGGTCCAGCGCGAGCAGCGATTCGTCCCCGATGTTCGTCCGCTCCAGGTTGACGACGGCGGGGTGGTTGCGCAGGCTGCCCGCGAGCTGCCCATAGCCCACGTCCACCGCGTAGACGCGCGATGCGCCGTGTTGCAGCAGGCAATCCGTAAACCCGCCGGTGGACGCGCCCGCGTCGATGGCGGCCCTGCCTTCCACTATAATGCCGAAATCCGCGAGAGCCCCTTCCAGCTTCAGCCCGCCCTTGGCCACGTACTTCTGGTGGATGCCGCGCACGGTCATCGGCGCGCCGTCCGGCACCCGCTGGCCCGCGCTGGTCACCGGGCGCTCCCCGGCGCGCACGCTGCCGGACAGAATCCATCGCTCCGCGTCCCCGCGCGTGGCGACCCACCCTTCCGCCACCAGACGCTCCCATGCGGGCGTTGTTCGCGGCATATCCCATCCTCCTCGTATATTCCCACGATATTATAGCATTCCGCCCAGGCAAAAGCAAAGTGCAAAATAAACCTGCCCTCGCTAGGGATGCGCAGCGAAGGAAATTCAGATAAACTAGGATATTTTTGAAAAATAGGACTTGACAGAAGCGCGGGTTGATGATAATCTAATTGAGCGCCTCGGCAGGCAAACATTGCCGCCATAGCGCGTCCGAACCTTGAAAACGATACAGGGAAAGAAGAAGAGAAAGACAGTCAATTGTTTTGAGAGACTGTTGAGCGTGGAACCGTGGGGTCACTGATTGGGACGAGAGATCGTTTCGGGGGGTGACGCGAACGGGGAAGCGCGAGGCAGTTTTGAGGATTAAACGCAAGAGTTTGATCCTGGCTCAGGACGAACGCTGGCGGCGTGCTTAACACATGCAAGTCGAACGGGGTTTAGGGAAGGGTAACCTGAACTAGACCTAGTGGCG
>JAVBOM010000064.1:0-65202 GCA_031550535.1 Eubacteriales bacterium | reverse complement strand
ACACAACAAACTCGGCAGGAAGATCAAGTACAAAATCAGCCGCAGACCGTCACGGATCAAGAAACTCAGCCAAAGCGGACAGTACAGGGCGCGACGCGTGGAGCGGGCAAAGTCTTCGGTTCGTGCCAAGGTGGAGCATGTGTTTGCGGTGGTCAAGGGTCTGTTCAAATACCGAAAGACGCGATACCGAGGCCTGCGAAAACAGACCGCAAAACTGAATATGCTTTTTGCCTTGGCGAACCTGGTTCTGGCTGACAGGCGATGCTTGCCGGCCTGATCCGGTGTTTCGTCAAGTGGCAAAACAGGGGATGTTTGCCTTCTGCTCCGCTCCACAGCTGCCGTTTCATTTGGTATGCCTATTGTGCGGCGGTGCCTTAGGAAAGAAGGCGTCATCATGACCAATGAGAGGAAAGACATCCGCTTTGATAAGCGCGCCGCAAAGTATGACGGGTTTGAAGGCAGGGTATCCCGCCGGTTTTACAGCCTGCTGCTTGCACAGATAAGCGTTAAATCCGGCGCAACGGTTTTGGATGTGGGGTGCGGCACCGGTACAATGCTCCGAAAGATGGCGGATACATACGGTGCGAGCGGCTATGGGATCGACATGGAGGAGAACATGATAAACGAGGCTCGGCAAAAGTGTCCCGAGATGGATATCCGTGTGTCTAGCTGTGGAGATACGCCTTTTGCGGATCTAACGTTCGACGCCATTACCGCGTGCATGGCGTATCATCACTTTGCTGACAAGAAGGGATTCGCGCGGGAGGCGGCGCGGATCCTGAAGCCCAGCGGATGCCTATACATTGCGGATCCACGATTTCCTTTCATCATACGCAAAGCACTTAATGGCGTTCTGAAACTCTTCAGGATCACCGGTTTCTTTGGCACGCCGGAGGAAATCCTCGGGAATTTCCGTCCGTTTGGCTTTGAGATGGAGAAGGTAGAGATTGACGGTTACGCGCAGGTTGTGAAGCTGCGTTTGGCGCCTGCGGCGTCAAAGTAATGGCGGGTAGATTTGCGGACAGTGCGCCGAATCTTGCGCGCTATCGGTGAAAAGGCAAACTCTTTCGATGGATTCCGGAAGAGAAAAGTATGGGTGTGGCTGCAAGCGGATATGTTTGACGCTTGCGCAGTGATGTCTTTTTTAACACATAAAAAAGCCCCCAGAGATGCTCTGAAGCTTATCCACACTGTCTTTACGGTATGTATGGTGACCGATACCGTTTGGCCACCATGGGTCTACCGATGGTTTAGCTCGAGCAACCCAGAGCAATCCAAGGCATCTTCTGGCCAATCGGCGGGACGGTGAAGACGTTGGGGTCTACCGTCGCCGGCATCGAAGCCTGACCAGGAACCTGCCCATACGCAAGGTTCGGCACGGAAAGCGTGACGTTCAGGGCGAGTGAACCCGCCTGACTTGCGGCAAATTCGGGCGCGGTATCGCCATTGGACAGCAGCGCCAGATAATACCGTCCCTCGGCCAAATAGGTTTCGGCCACAGGAATGGTATAAACGCCCGCGTTTGCCCACGTGGCGCTCTGATCGGCGGTCTGCACAAGCGGATTGCCGTCGCCATCATAAACGCCAAGGAAGCTTCCATCGGCTGTTAGGTTGACGCCGCCGTTGGAAAGGCCAACAAACATCTGATCAAACTTCACAGGGCAGTTCAGGTGTATTCTTGAGAGATAAAGCATCCCGCTGGAAGCCTGCATGCCAACCGGGTCAATATCGCGCGGATTCATGTTGGCGGCAACATGGCGATAATTAGCGGTTGTGAGGGGGCCGTTATCAATATTCACGCGGGCAAGCTCGTACTTGCCTTCGCAGTTGACCCTCACAAAAGAGCAGCTATCCCGGTCGCAGGGCTTGGGGACGCAGCCGCACTTGTCATGATGCGGATGATGTGGGCAGCAAACGGGAATGAAGCAGTTGCAGCACATATCCTTCTGATCAAAAAAGTCGTTCATTGAGTGTCCTCCCTCAATCAGTTGATCCTCTATATCATAGAAATATACGATATGAGGTCCTTATCAGTCTATGCTGTATGGCGAAAAAGTGAACATTCCGGTAGGCAAAAGGAGTTATTCTGTAGAAACCTGTCGTATTTTACGAGCAACGCGCCACCTGTGAAAAGGCATAGCACCGACTGGTGTTGGCGTTTAGGTATAAATCTCGCAGAATGAAAAAACCGCTAACGCAGTATCGCGAAAGCGGCATCTCTATCCCCTATATCTACCCATGCGTGAGTGGAGGACAGGTACCCTTGCAGGCACCTGTATGATGGCGTTATGATGCTGCTGCCTCCGACAATGTTATTGTGAAAACAAGCCCAGCTTGGTGTGGGCGGGTGGAATGAGAAAATCAGCGAAGCAACTTTGGCCGGCGCTGTCTGCGGTCGCATCATCCACGATTCCTACGCAATCTTTGTCGCCGGCGCAGACTCCATGCACAAACTACGCCGACGCATGTATTGATTTTTATCACATCAACGAAAAACCAACGCCCCGTTGACCCGTTTAAGGATGCGCGGAACGCCCAAATCTCGGATGATATCTATAGCCGCAAGTGAACAGAACAAAGCCATGCGGATGGAGCCGACTAATCCATGAGGAGTGTGCTTCCATGCAAAACAGGTCACTTTCCCGCGCGTTCTACGTACTGCTATGCGGCACCATCCTGCTCGGCGCAATCACCCAGGCGGCAAGGCACGATGTGTTTTCGCAGCTCTTTCAGATGGGCAACCAGATCAAGATCGGCGGCAAGACGTTTTCGACCGACCAGAAGCTGGTCGAACTCTACTATGATTATGAAGGGGAGGATCTCACGGATCTGCGCCCGCTGGCCAGGATGAAATCGCTGGAAACGCTGCGGTTCTCGGGCGCCACAGTTGGCGACCTCTCCCCGCTTGCCGGGCTTCCGCTGAAGAGGCTGTCGTTCCACGAGTGTACACTGACCGCGCCGGAGTCGCTCAGCCTCCTCACTTCGCTTGAAGATCTGAGCATTGACGCGTCCGGCATCGCGGACTTATCCCCGCTGGCCGGGCTTTCGCTGACAGAGCTTCACCTAACGGAGACGGACGTTAGCGACCTGTCGCCGCTCGCGGGGCTGCCGCTGGCAAAGCTCGCACTGCATCAGTGCACCGTCTTTGATCTGTCGCCCATCGCCTCGGTGCCATTGACGTACCTGTGGCTGGACGAATGCGACTTGGCCGCGCCGGCGTCCGTTGGCAAACTGGCGTCGCTGACGACGCTGTGGCTGGAGGAAACGCCCTATCCGGACGCATCGCCGCTGTCGTCGCTGGCGCGCCTGGAAACGCTTTTTATGGATCAGTGCGGCGTTTCCGACATTACGCCGCTGTCGTCCCTGCGCACGCTTTCGGTCCTTACCCTCTATATGAACCGCGTGTCGGACCTCACGCCGCTTGCCTCGCTGACCAACCTGGAGGAATTGAGCGTATACGGCAATCAGGTCAAGAACCTTGAACCGCTCAAGGGCCTTCATTCGCTGACTCTCCTGGATCTCGGGCAAAACCCCGTGGGCGACCTCTCCGCGCTGTCCGTGTTGCCCGCGCTGGAAGACCTATCCCTACGCGAAAATATCATTGAGGATTTTTCGCCGCTCGCGCGGATAAAAAACCTCACCTCGCTGTATCTCCAGGATGTACAAAACGTCGATCTCGCGTCGATCGCCGCGATTGCCACATTGGGGAGGCTCGACCTGTCCGGCTGCGGGGTGGAGGATATCACGCCGCTTCTGTCCATGAAGGCGCTTTGGTGGCTTGCCCTGAGCGGCAATACGGGCATCCCAGTCGAACAGATCGAGGCGCTTGAGAAGGCGAACCCGGTGTGCAAGGTGTACCGGCCGTAGCCTGCCGCGCCATTGCCAACCGGTAGGAGGAGAAAACGCGTGAAATCAAATCTGTTGAGGTGTCTCTTGGCAACCGCGCTTGCGCTGTGCTGCGCCATCCCACTGGCCGTGCAAGCCGATCCCGAGGAACCGCCATCAATGATTTCGTATCCTGCGGATGCCACTTCGTTCGACCTGACTGCGTTAATCGGTGAACTCGCGCGGTTTCGCGCTCTGTGGATCACGCCGGAGCGGCTGTGCATCCTCGAGTACATCCAACCGGTCCAGGCATATCAGGCCTACCGAATATCCGTATTGGACACCACGACGCAGCCGTTCACGCCCGTCGCGCCCGCGCGGACAATCGAGCGCGGCAACTACTGCGACAGAATCTGGGTCGCGAATGGCGGTGTGAAACTGCTGTTTCATCTGTATGATCACGATGAGGACGACGGCACCGTTTGGATCAAGGAAGAGACGCTGACCGTTTCCGCCAACTGCTCGATGTCCAGCGAATTTGCCAACATGCCAAGCGGCTATCACGCAATGCCAGGCGGGAAAACGGCGATACTGGAGAAAGGAGGAAACCTGTTTGCCGTGGACACAAAAACCGGCAAGCAAAGGCTGTTGCTCAAAGGCGTGATGCCCAAAGACCTCTACAACCACGCATTTGATACCAGGAGCTATCATTTCTTCAGGCGTTGGACGATCGCCGGTTTGTCTTTGATCTCATCGGCTGGGAAGAGGCAATCGGATGCGGCCTGTATAACCTGAGAACCGGCAAATACAAAACCTTCGCGAAGGGGCAGGCGGCGTCCGGCTGGTTCAAGATACGCTGTTTACGAAAACCACCTTCACCGACCTTGCCACCGGCAAAACCCGCCCGCTGCCGGAAGGCGTCGCCGACACTTCGTCGGAGTATGACCTGAACCCGGGCGAATGGGAGCTTTCGCCCAGCGGGGACACGGTTGCCATCCTGCGTGCCGAAGGGAACGGCGCGATATCCTTCGCGGTGGAGGTGCTCGAAACCCTCACGGGGGAGCGCGTTTGGCAGGGAAAGTTTGACAACCTGTTTGCCGGCAGCGGCGGGCTTGACTATGTGGACGACCGACGGCTGATGATTCAATGCTATGACCGCGCCGGAGCGCGCGATCTCCTGTTTCTGGTGGATTTGAAAGGAGGACTTTATCTATGAAAAAGCTATTATCCGTTCTTTTGGTTCTCGCGCTGTGCTGCTGCGCCCTGCTGACCTTCGCTACGGCGGACACCATCAACATTACCTTCGACGGCGTATGGTATAATTTCTCGTTCTACGGTTTCTCCCTTTACCTTCCTTCATATTGGTATGAGTATGAGTCCTCCGAGGTCGCGTATGTGTTTGGCAACCAGCGGGGCACGCAAACGATGATTGTCGATGTGCTCGGCAGCGATTACTATTCCATGAACAACCTGTATCAGTCCATGTCGTCCAACCGCAACTTTCAGGGCGTCGAGTACCTCACCTTCAACGGCATTGACTTTGTCACGTATGATATGCCGAATGAAGACGCCTATGGTCTGGTAACGCTCTCCGAAGACCGCTCGCTCGTGTATTATTTCGAATTTTCCCCGTATAACGATGATGAGCTGACCAACCTGGCGGTGCAGATTATGGCCAGCATCTCGACCTTCACGCCGACGTTCGGCAGCGTGGTCATCACCGGCGGGAACGGTATCAATGTCCGCGCGGGAGACGGCACTGAGTATGCGGTTCTTGCCAAGGTGTACTATGGGGAAGTGTATGATGTGGTGGCCATTTCGCCCAGAGGGTGGTACGGACTTGAGATGACAGACGGCAGCATCGGGTATATTTCGCCGAAGGTATGCACGTTTGTCTATTAGGGATGTCCTATATTTAGCAAGAACATGGAAACAAAGCTGTTGCCCGGTCCCGGCTAAAAACCAGGATCGGGCAACACGGCTTGTAGCGCGTCGAAACCGGTAATGTCGTACTTGTTTAAGCGATTGTCCAGCAACCGCCCGTCTTGAAACAAAAATGCGGCGACCACCGCTCCGCCTGCATCCATAAAGCGATAGATCAGCTCGTCGTCAAGCCAAGTGCCTTGATCTGATTCGCCAAGCACCGTGATTTCCGACAGCGCGTGAAACACCGCGCGAACAACTTCCGGGTCACTGCTGACGACCGGAGTGCCGCTGAGTTCCCCCGCATGGACCACCGACACGGACGCGGGAGGACACGCCTCAAAACCGCTGGCCAACGCGGAGACGTCCGGATCGCTGATGAACGCGAAAAGCGGGATGCCCGCCTGCCCGACCTCTTCGACGGGCACGATATAGATTTTGTTATACGCATCGCCCAGGTTAATGACCTCGACATCCCGCGTAACTGGATCGACCATTGTGCGCGACTGGATTTGCCGAAGCGAAATCGGCATCACCGTACCGTCATCCTTGACCGCATACTCATGAAAACGCCCTGAATATGTCGCGTAGGACACCGACCCCATGTTGAACAGATTATCAATCACAAGAAACGACACGATATACCGCACACCGTCGTAATACTCCCGCCAGATCATCCGCTCCACATCCGACGTGTAGTAGTCCGGCGGCGAGTAAACGGCGTACAGCGTGGTTTGCAGAATTTGCAAATACCCATCATGCGCAAGCGTTCCATACTGAACCGCGTCCTGCGTTCTCGCTTCAAAATCAGCGAGCAGGCGCTTCAGCGCGGGATTGACGTAGTCGGCGTAATCCGAAGGCTTTCCTTCGCGGCCAAAAGCACCCGGCAAGACATGGGACTTTGGCGTATCCGCCAGCGCGGGCGCCCGTGCCATGACCAGTAGCGATAGGGCGAGCGCGACGCCACACTTTCCCCATAATTTCATCCGCACCTCTCCTTTGTCAGGCAGCGGGGATCTCGTCGCGAAACTCCGCCCCGCCCGCCTCGGCGATCTTCCGGCCGGCTTCCGCCGCCTCCGCCAGCTTCCCCTCCGGCACCGGGATGCGGCAGTCATGCGCCTGATAACCGGTGCGCACAAACGACTCGTATCGCACCGTCAGCGCGTTGCCGGCGTAGTCCTTCGCCAGTGTGACAGATATCACGCGCGCCGTCACCATGCCCATCTGGCGCATGTTCCAGATGACGAACTGGCCCGGCAACGCAGCGCTGTACAAGCCAATCGCCACCTCGGGCGGGTCGCGCCGCATTTGCCGTTTCGCCAGCCACGGCATTCCGAACGCCACAAACAGTAGCAGCGCCAGCAGCACGGCCATCAAGAGCATAAAGACCTCCCACGTCATGTCGCCAAACAGCGTAAGCTTGAACACGAACGCAAGCGCAACGAGCGCTCCGCCGATCGCCAGCGCCGCGCCGCGCAACTCCTTTTCCTTCTCGTACACCGCTTCCGCGTGCGCATCCTGCGTCTCAGGCGTGAGCGTCCAGCGCGCCAGCGTGCCGCCGTCCCGGTACAGCTTGTCGGCCTTTGCTCCCATCCACAGGGTGATACCTCCCCAGGTCAGCGGGGGGATGCTCAGAAAAATGCCGAGCGTCAGCAGCCATTCCTCCCCGTGTACGGGGAATCGGACGATGGTTCGGACAAGCAGCGCAATGCCGGCTGCGCTTACCAGAAAAAAGCCAAGCGCCCGCCGCCTGTGCCCGCTTCCGGGCAATCTTGTTTTACCCTGCCTCATTAGCCTACCTCTTTCGCCGGAGTCTTTCCCTCCATCTTGCGATACGCGTCATACCGCTCATCCGCCCAGCGCACAATACGCCACGCGGTCAGAAAACCCAGCGAAATCGACAGCAGCACGATAATGGCGACGACGATGATCACGACCACCTTGATGCCGTCCTCATCGTCAAACAAATCGAATGAACCTCCGCCTCCCCCGCTGCCGCTGAAGATCCAGTCGCCGCCGGAGGCGGTCCGCGCGCCTGTCGGCATGATGCGGCTCGCAGGTTGGAACGGCGTTCTCTGCCTGGGTACATAGCCTTGACTATAATACAGCGCGTCGTCGGCAAAATCCAACGCATTCATGATTTGCGCTTTTTCCCAGCCGCGAGCCTTGCATACGAACCAGAGGCGGTACACAACCGGTATCGCAGCGAAGAAAACAAGCCACGGCACAACCCGCGTATCGCGGAAGCGGAGGAAAGCCGCCATGGCTTTCTCGGAATTGGCTCTAGTCCCCGATACCGATCTGACCAGCCACGATACAAAGCCCGGCGCGCAATACATTAGCAAAAAGGAGTATAAAACGCTGAACCCAATGCCGGCGCCAACGAGCCCCCAAACGATGCAGGTTCGGAAGCTCTCGTTGCCGCTCCGCTTTGATTCTTCCCAGTAGCAGCCGGAGCTGCCAGCGTTCGCAACGGACGCCGCGCCGACAAACAGCGCAAGCGCCCACGCTAACATCACCATCACGCGTCCCCCTTTCCATGAGCCGAAAAGGCTATTCTTCGTCCTCCTCCATGCCGTACACCGCCCAAGCGTCGTGATCAATGTAGTACAGCAGGGTTTCCGTGTCCGTCTCCGCCATCATCGCGTCAAAGTCCGCGCCCAACCGTCCGATGTCAAACGCCGTCATGCTATACCGCGCGGGATACATGTCCGTTTCGGCAAGGAGTTCCCGCTCGTCCGTTACATAGCCGTCGTAGGATTCCCACCACCCCATAAGACGTAGCTTGTTTCCCACAAAACCCAGGGATAGCCGTGCCGTTTCATAGTATTCGCTCCCCGGGTCATGCGCTTCGGGATACTCGCGGTACGCGTTCAGCAGTGTGTAGTCCCAATCGTCCACCGCGGTTTGCTCCGTTTCCTCTTCCCAATACCAGCGCGTGCAGAACGTGTAGCCCTCGACCGCCGGATATCCGGTCAGCGCGGCGTCGTCTGTGTACTCGAAGTAAATGGATCCAAACGCGTCGTCGATATACAGCGCCGGGACGCGATCCCCCTGATACACGGCGCGATCGTTTTGGACCACCAACCGGTATCCGTCCAGGGAGTCGTCCCATTTCAACACGCAGAGCACGTTGTGCTCGCCCCTGCGCATAACGGTGGCAATGATGCTTGACGCCTTTGACCATTCGTATCGCTTGGTCGCCACCGGCTCATATCCCGCCCATTCCGGACCTTCAAAAACCTTCCTGGCGTCGGCTGGCAGCATCACGTCGATCCGCGCGGCAAGCGCCAAAACCTTTGGATCGTTCCAGTCGTACAGCGCTTCGCTGAGCGCGCCTTTCGCTTCGCCGATTCGCTCCAGTTCCAACAGGATTTCCGCCTTTTGCACATAGAACGCCGTGGGATACGGCGCTTCAAAGCCGTAGTCCTCGCCCCAGTCGAATACATCCAACGCGGCTTCTTGCATTCCGATCTGGGCGTACGCGTCAATCAGGCGATACCAGACCCGCGGCGGGTAGTCCTCGTTCCAGTACGAGGCGAGGTCCGACTGGGTGACCTGGGTGTACAAGATGACGGCGATCGGAAAATCTCCGGCCTCGAACGCCTCATCGGCCTTCAGGTACGGGAGTGCCGCAGCATCATCCGGCTGCGCCCCTATGACCCTTGGGAACAATGCCGCCGCCTCGTCGAGCTGCCCGGTGAGGTTCAGCATCTCATACAGATCCCGAAGCGCCGCCTCGTCCTCCGGGTCGGCCAGTAGCGCGCTGCGCGCCATGGCGGCATTGGATTCGTACGTGCGTCCGGCCATGCCGAGCAGCCTGCCGTAAAGGGCATGGCAGTCGTAGGGGAAATCGCCCGGCTTGGTTGCGATCGCGCGCTCTATATCCAGTACCGCGCTGCTAATCATCGGCCAGCCCGCGTCGCCGGGGTACGCGTAGCCATACAGTTCCTCCGCCACATCGCCAAGCGCGAGCGCGCGCAGGTAATACACTTCCGCGCCGGTTTCGCCCAGCGAGATCGCGGCGTTCAGCGCCCCGAGCGCGTTGTTCTTGCTCCGCATGACGCCATAGCCGATCACTTCCACCTTGCCGTACCCCAGATACGCCCAACTTGCCCACGGGTCACTGTCGAGCACGCTCAGATAAAGCCGCGCAGCTTTACCCAGCGCGTCCAGGTCGCCTTGCCCGTGCGCTTCATAGAGCGCGTTCACTTCGGCCTCGACGGCGGCGCGGTCGACCGGCTCGCCGGTTTCGCGCGGCGAGAGCGTCAGCAGGGCCAGCGCGCCCGCGCGGTCGCCGGTTTCTAAGCCACTGGCAACGCGAGGCGCGATGCCGTGCGATTGCCCGCCGGTGTCCTTATATCGGATCGCGACGCACGACGCATCGTACGTATCGAAAGAGCAGTACACGCTGGCGGTGTCGCCCGGCGCCATGTCCGGCAGCTTCCATAGCACATTGCCCAGCAGTAGGCCGGCGATATAGCCGTCTTTGACATCGAAATCAACGGAACAAAACGCCACATCCGTCAGCGGCTCAAGCGCCGTAAAGGTGAACAGCGCGTTCTCCCGGTAGTCGTCATAATACCAAAGGTGGCTGCCGCCGGTGTAGGCGGGCAACGCGCGGGGCCGCGCGCAGGCGACGGAAACCGCACCGTTATCCGCCGCCTCAATGACCGTGGCGCCTGGGAATTCCGCTCCGGCGCACAGCGCAAACGCGAGGCAGCCGAGCAACAAGGCGGACAATACTGCTTTTTTCATTGCGTTCACTCCTCCCTCATTGCGCCGGCGGCGGCGCGGTGATGGCGCGCAGAACCTCCTCGCGGCCCGCCGCTTCGGTCAGCGCGTAAAAGTCCGCGCCGCACTGTTCAACGCGAAACGCCGCCAGGTCAAACTTCGTGATGTCCGCGTCAATCCGTGCCAGCTCAACCCAGCCCGCGCCATCGGAATCGCCCGGTTCCCAGCGGCCGCGCAGGCATAGCTCACCGCCTGAAAAGCGCATGGACAGTCTGCCTGTGCCATACACGTCGCCCAGATCGTGCGGCTCGGGATAGGCGCAGGACGCTTCCAGCAGCATCCACTGCCAATCGCCGCTTGCGGGCCTTTGGAGCACTTCCTCCCAATACCATCGCGGGCAGAAGATATAGGTCCACTGCGCCGCAAACTCCGGGCTTTTCCCCTCCTCCGTGCAGGTGATGACGATCGACCCCGAATAGTCATCCAGACGCAGGCGCGGCAGCGGCTTCCACGGCTTTAGGGCGCGGTTCGCTTCCACCGCGATTTGGTACGCATCCTGGCCCTCATCCCACGCAAGCACGCACAACACGTCGTCGTTGGCGAAGATTTTACTTCGCATCACGGTGACGACGATGGGCGAGCGGCCCATGCTCTCGTGGTACGCGGTCGCGACGGGTTCGTACATGTCCCACCGGGCGTCCGAAAACGCCTTTGCGGCCAGTTCCGGCAGCATCGCGTTCGCCCGGTCGATCAGCGCGAGCGTCGAAGGAAGGTCGCCGTAGAAATCGATCACCTCTTCGAGGTGTTCCAGCGCTTCCTGTTTGCGCCCGGCGCGCAGCAGCACATCAGCGTACTGGTTGTCGAGCGCGGGGTATTCGTTGAAATCCAACACTGCCGCCGGGCCGTAGTCACGGCTCCGCTCGAACACGGCGAGCGCGTCGTCGTATCGCGTAAGACACGCGTACGCGTCGACCAGCCGATGCCAGACGCGGAGCGGGTAATCCTCGTGCACCTGCGGCGTGGGGTCTGCGTCAAGCATCTCCCAGTACAGCGCGATTGCCTCCTCAAAGGCCCCGGCCTCATACGCCGCGTCGGCGCGATTGCGTATCGCCGCAACCGCGTTCGCGGATGGGGCTTGCACGTGGCCGTCGAACACTTCGGCAGCCTCATCGAACCGTGCCGCATTGTTTAGCGCCGAGTACAGCTCTTGGTACGCCCACGGATCCGACGGATCATCCAGAACATACGACCGCGCCCAGGCGACATGCGAATCCTGGGAACGGCCGGCTGCAAACAGCAGCGAACCGTAGCATTCATACGCGCGCGCTGTCATCGCGTCCGGCTCGTCCCAGATAATCTGTTCGATCCGGGCGATTCCCGCCTGCGCCGCCGCCCACTCCAGCGGCGTCGGGTCGTAAAAGCCGAAGTCCTCGTCATACGAATCGAGCGCGCAAATCAGCCCGTCCAGCGCGACAGCCCACGCGATTCGAGTGTCCTCATCACTGTCGCCCTTTCCCAGCGAGACGGCGGCGTCCAGCGCGTCCAGCGCCGATTGCCATTCCTCCAGGTCGTACGCCAGCACCTTGCCGAGCGCGGCATATGCCCAATCGGCCCATGGATCGGCGTCGATCACGCGCTGATACAGCGCGGCAAACTCCGTCAGACGCGCACTGTCCCCGTCCGACGCATACGCGCTATGGAGGGCTTCGGCCTCCGCCTCGACCTCCGCGCGGTCAAACACCTCGCCGGACTCGAACGGCATCAACATCACCAGGGTTAGTTCGCCGTCCATGTTGATCCACGGCGCGTACGCGTGCGTTTCCCCGCCGGCGTCCGTATACCGAAACGCCGTCGTCATCGCGTGATCCACCAGCGAAACGCGCAGGGACATCGTATCGCCCGGCATCACGTCCGCCAGCGCCCATAGCACATTGCCAAGCATCGGACACCCTTCGTCGTCCGTCATGACGGCGCAGAAAGCAACATCGGTGACCGGCTCGGTAAAATCGTCAAAGGCGAAGCAAAGCGTAGAAATCCCGCCGCCCGAAAAGTCGCGGCAATACAGGTGACCGCTGGTGAAAATGCTGTCCGGCAACTCGCCGAATCCGGCATAGCCGACGGTCAGCGTGCCCTCGCGGAGCGTCTCATCGCCCCCGCCGGCGAACGCGGCGGGGGAAAGCAACAGGCAAGCGAGGAGCAGCGCGATAGCGCGCAACATGCTTTTCATGGTACATCGTCCTTTCCGTGGGGCGTCGGCTCTTTGCCGTCAGCTTTGCGCGCTCACCTGCGCGTTCAGTTCCTTCAGGATGTCCGCCGGCACGTTTTCCGTCACCATGCCGTCAAACCATTCGAGAATCGGGTTGCTTTCCTCGGTCGCCGGTGCGATCAGCGACACGCTGCCCAATGCGCCGCCCTCCGCCGTGAAGAAAAGCTGCATGTGGAACAGCGCGAACCCTTCCGGGAACCCCTCGCCCGCAAAGCGGCACGAGTAGAACGCATACAGCCGCCCGCCCGCATCCGTCGCCTTGGCAAACATAATCGGCGTCAGTTCCGTGAACACGATGTCCTCAAACAACCGGCCCTCCCGCGTCCAGCGTTCCGCGCTCGCGGCGTCAAAGCGTTCCGCATACGTGTCGCCGACAGAATCGCCGTTCAGCCAGATCACCAGCAGCGCCCCGGTATCGTCGGGCGCGGCAAAGACGGTCTCGTTTTCGCTTGGGATCTCCGTCCAGCCCTCGGGCAGGGTGAACGACAGGCCGTAGCCCTTATTTGTGTATACAGGCGCTTCGGCGGACACGCCGAGCGGCAGGCACAGCGCCAACAGCAGCGCCGACAAAATGATCTTGCGCATTGTGTTTCCTTCTTTCCCGCTTATTGTTGCTCGCTTGGCACCCGAAGCGTCGAGACGACCGCGCCGCTATCCGCGTCGATCACCTTCACGAGCGTGAACGGCGATTCCTCGCCGGACAGCGCGCGGTACATCGCCATGCTGGAGCCGGTGATTGTCGATACCATGATCAGTACGTTTTGATCAAGTTCGGATGTTACAAAAAACGTGAGCTCGGTGAAATCCGCGTCGGTCTTGCAGCTCTGGATGCCGGGAAACATCGAGGGTATCTCCGCAATCGCGCCGTTCAAATCATTGCGATGCATGTCCAGCATCGTTCGCTGCTGATCCGGCATCATCCCATAGGTGAACGAACCGTCACGGTTGTCCGCGAAATAAATGCCCAGCGCATGCGCCTCGTCCCGCGCGTCCTCTTCGCTCAGCCAGGCGACAAGCGCCGCGTCGACGGTAATCGTGATCATTTCGTCCCGATTGACTTCTTGGGTGGACAGCACATCCGCCAGGTTCGGCGTGGGCGTCGGCGCGGGCGTTGTGTGGGCCCCTTTCGCCGCGCGCGCCGATTCCGCGTCGTAAAACCCGTACGGAATCCACTCGCTCGCCGGGAAAATGTCAAACGGCAAGCCCTTCGCGTCCATGGGCGCGTGGACGACGATCCGCCCTTCCCCGTCCGGCTCGATCCACGCCGACTCCGCGACCGGCGCGTAGCCAAGCCGCGCATAGGCGCGATACGCATCATTGAGCACCAGCACGTCATACTCGTCGGAGCCGGGGAATATCAGCAGCAGCACGGTCTGCCCGGCGGCGCGGAAACTTTGCGCGACATTGCCGGGGATGCGGAACCACAGCTTGCCGTCTTCCAGCAAGCCGATTTCGTGCTCAAGCTCCACCCAGACGCACTGTCCGGTGGAGAACACGCTTACGATGGACTCGTCCGTTTCCAGCAGCGTCGTCGTCTTGCCGTCCTGCCAATGCTCCACGCGGTTATTCTCGCGGTCATACAGCACCACGCCGCCGCTGTCCAGCACCGTGACCGGAAAGACCTGTATCGACGAAAAGCGCGCCAGCCCTTCCTTCTGCCCCGTCCTCCGGTCCAGCGTTCGGATGGACATCTGCGTACCGTCGCCGGTGCCGATGGTGCTGTACCAGATGCGCGATTCGTCGGCGTAAAACACGCTGTCCATCACGCTCAGCGGCAGCTTTTCCGGCTCTTCGCCGGGCTTATGAATGACCCACTTTGCATCGTCGTCACCAAACTTGCGCAGGTAGATGATCGCGTCGCCCGCCGGGATCATGTCGATTTGCGGCTGTGGACACAGTTCCCTTGGCGCGCCGCCGTACGTCGGGTATCCGATCAGCGCGAAGTCGCCGGACGGAAGAAACCCATTGCCAACGATCCAGCCGCCGATGTCCAGATAGTCGGCGGCGTTGCCGATCGCGCGCGGAACGATCTCCCGCACGCCGTCATCGAACAGTGCGTGGGCATTCGCCGCCGGAACCGGCGGAGCCGATGGCTGGGGCTCCGGCGGCGGGGCGGCAATAACCCGACTGCCCTCAAACACGCCGCTTAGGCCGCCTGCGCTGTTCGCCCCGGGCGTCATCACGGGCGCGGCGGTGCTGGCCTGCCTCCCCTCGAACACGTCACTTAAGCCACCCGCGTTGTTCGCGGAATCCGACCGGGGCGTCTCAGTCGGCGCGGCGGCATTGCCCGGCCCCTCAAACAAGCCGCTGAGCCCGCCGGCCTGAGATGCTCGTGCGCCGAGCGGCGTGGAGAGCAGCAAACACATCGAAAGCGCCCATAAAGCCAGCTTTTTCATCCAGAACGCCCCTTTCCATCTTGCGGTTTGCGACGATCGGCCCCTTACCGGATCGATCCATACAGGCGAACCCGGATGGTGAGCGGCCTAACCATCGCGATGACGCCAAACACGGTGAACGCCGCGCCCAGCACAATCAACACGACCGTTGCGATCGTCCTGCCTGCCGGCGACACGATCTTGCCAGGGTTTCTCGTGTCGTACTGGATGCCGACGGTGTCGCCAACGTACATCGCGGAGTTGTAATAGCCAAGCGGCCGCTCATACTCAACGCCGTCCACAGCATAGCCGACGACGACGTTGTGATCCTCCACCCACTTGCCGGACGCGTTCGTGTGTGAATCGGAGTAAATCCCTGTGATCTTCGCTTCTGCCGTGGCGACGTACGCCTCGGGGATCGCGGGCGTGGTGGCCATATACACCCCGACGCCCGCCAGCGCGAGGCCGACGGCCAGAAAAACGACGGAGAGAATGCGCTGCAATGTGCTCATGCTGATTTTGCCTCCTTGGGTGATCCGGCTGTGATTACCACGTCAATATCCCTGCGCCGCAAAGAAGTTTTTATAGCGGCCATCACAGCGCATGGTGATCGATAAGACCTTGACCCCTTGATCCGCAGTCTCGGTGACAGCCAGCAGCATCCCAGGCAACGTGAAATTCCGGTAGCTGTCCGACTCGGCTGCGGCGGCGGTTTGCGCCTCGCCATACTCCGATGGCGGCATCTCCTGATAGCCCATCGCCTTCGCCGCCTCAATATAGCGCTCCACATCCGCCGGTTGGTAGTCCAGAATGTCCAGCGTGATGATCAGGGTTTTGTCGGCAGTTTGCGTGTCGCCAGGCACCGTCCAATGGATCACGCCGAGCATACCGGGCGCGGCGTATTCCGGTATCAGCTCACCAAATATGTCCTTTGGCCACCTGGAGGGGAGCAAAATCGTGATATAACCCCTGTTATATTCGTCAATATATGGTTTGCCCACCGCATCCATCGTGGTGCCGAAATCTCTGGGAACGCTGTTCGGACGGCCAGCCTGCTCATAGTTCATCAGCCGGGTGCTAGGCGTCGCGCCTGTATCCGGCCGGTAGTCCCCCCGGCCCAGGAAGTTGACGCTGATCTCGACGAACGGCAGGTCGTCAAAATCCATGCTGGTGCCAACCCGCATAAAGCCTCCCTCGTCCTGACCGAATGTCAGCGTAACAAAGCTGCCGGTGTTTTTAAAGCAGCGGGCGCTCATACCCTCGGCCTCGACAGCCCTGACGACCTTGTCAACCTCCGCGCCGCTGAATACTTCGCTGTAGCCGAAGGAACGCAAGCTGTCAACATACGCGGTGATGTCGCTTTCCAGATATTCATAGACGGTCGTCGACACAAACGCGATGTCCTTTGCCGCGTAGCTCATGTTCGGGTGGATCACGTACAGATCGTACAGCCAGCCTACGCCGGTATACTCGGGAATCGCGCCGCCCATCAGTGCCGTGGGCCACGCGCGCGGATAACCAATCGCATCCTCAACCAGCGTATCGGTTACCGCCTCCGATGAAATGAACTGCTCCAGTATGTTCTTCATCGGCATCGTCTGGACATGCGGCCGGAGCCAGTCCTCATAGTTCATCAGCCGCGACGCGCCGGATGGCGGGACCGGCTGCGGGGTGGGGATGCCGCCGAAAAGGCCGGACAAGCCGCCGGGCTTGGCGCTCACCGCCGTCTCCGTCTGCCGCTTTGTCTCGGCGTATTTCTCGCCGATGTCCTCAGCGGTATAGACGCCGTGGGCAATCACCGTGTCATACGCGGCGAGTGCTTCGCGGTAGTTGCCCGCGAGCCTGTGTGCGTCGCCGAGCAAACACCACAGATCGTCGCTGCCCGGGAACATGGCAACGCCGTCCGTGCTTACCGTAATCGCTTCCTGATACGCGCCCTGCTCAATGTACACATAGGCGGCGTTATAATGTGGGTTGTCAACGGGCGGCGATAGCTCGATGGCGCGCTTAAAATCCGCTAACGCTTCGTCCAAGCGGCCAAGGGCATACAGCGCGGTACCACGATCGCAAACGTATTCCCAGTCAGCCGGATTCATCGTGACAGCCTGATCAAACGCCTCATATGCTTCCTGGTATTTCTCCAGCCCTTGAAGCGCCTGGCCATGCCGGTTGAAATAGCGCGCTTCGTTCGCATTGAGCGCGATTGCCTTCGCGAAAGCCCTCTCCGCATCGTAATACTGCTCCAGATACTTGAGGATGACGCCGCGGAAGTAGTAATAGTAATCCTCTTCGGGCATGAGCCCGATCGCCGCATCCATCGCGTGCAGTGCCTCCGCCTCGCGGTCCAGCATATACAGCGCGTTCGCGCGCTGGGCGTGGTATTCGGCGACGCTATCGTCCTTCGCGATCGCGTCGTCATACAGCGCGAGCGCGGCGGCGTACGCCCCGGCATCCAGCAGCGCCTGGCCGCGCTCCAGCACGGCGGGATCGCCATAGCCGGTTGTGTTCGTGGTGGTTTGCTCTGCGCTCTCCTTGCTGATCTTGATGTGATAGCCGTCCACCCACCAGTCCAGATACACGCGCAGCATGTAGCCCGCGTCCTTCGATGGGCCGGAAAGCTCGCCTTTGCCAGGTTCCGCGAGCGACGCACCCTGTACGACCGTGAAACCCATTTCGCCCAGATAATCAATATACGCGATCAAGTCGCCGCGAACGGTATCGCTTTGGTATGTGTAGTCCTGGTCCTCGTAGCCGAGACCGGAACCGGTTTCCTTCATCGTGCGTTCGCGCGCGCCGACGACCGTTGGAATGGAGCCCAGCGCGTCCGTGCCGAACACATATTGCTCCGCTTTTATCACGGGCAAGGGCAGCGCGGTGCGCGACGGGTCGCCAAAGTGAAGCGCCGCTTCGTCCAGCCGGTCAAGCGACACGGTCTGTTCATAAAAGCCCGCGCCGGCATCGTCCGGGAGGGAGATACGGAAGGTGACGTCCTGCGCGTCATCATCCAACAAAAACTCCGCGATGAACGCCCCTGTGTCGCCCGGATAGAAGCTCCCGCCCCCTGGCGTTTGGAGGTTAAACACCAGAAGTTCCTCTTGCCCTTGAAGGGCTTCAAACCGCAACGGAATCACGTACACGCTTTCGATAGAGCCGTTGGTGAGCGAAAAATCCAGCGCCAGCGTTTTGTCGCCGACGTAATCGTCAAACCGCGCGGCAGTCAGTTCGAGCGTGAACGGGCCGATGACCACGCCGCCAGAAGATGAAACGGCGGGTGCCGTAGCCAGTGTTTCCCCGCCTGGCGGCGTGTTCTGCGACGCATACATTCCCTGCGCAAACTGCGCCAGCAAATCATCCGCCAGCGCCTCCGGCATGCTGCTGTACACTGCGGTTTCCAGAATCTCAAGGATCTGGTCGACCGCGTCCGGCTTCTGCCCATGGAGCGCCATCTTGCCAAGCCGCCTGTCAGCCATGGTGAAAAAGAAGTTCAGGAGCAGCATCTGCGCGTACCCGGCGTCGTACGTCGAAACGCCGATGGCGTACAAATTATCCGCCGTATCGATGACCTTGGCCACCGCCGTGAGCTGATAGTTGTCCAGCGGCTCTTGGCCCTGAATCAGCGAAGGCATCGTTTCTTCGGTGATGTAGTCATAAAACGCGCGCGACGAGTTTGCTTCCGTCTGGCTGAACTTGACCGAGGCGATGGGGTTCATCGAAAAGTATGTATTTCCGAACCCAAACTCGGACGGGGCTTCCATCCAACCCTCGGGGAACTCCACGCGCAGCCGGGCGTTCTCGTCCTCGAAAATCAGACCCTCGGCGTGCGCCGCTACGGGGGCGAGTAGTGCGAAAATAAGCAGCAGGCAAAAAAACCTCTTCATAAAAAAGCAAAGCCTCCTCACCGTCAATGGGGAATGCCGCGCGCCGTCACTCCGGTGCTCGGATGCTCAGGATGATCATCAGGAAGGTTTCCTCAAACTCCGCGCGCATGCTCGTGTCGCAGGTCACGGTGAGCTTCACCGTGTCGTTTCCGATGGTGACAAACGCCTCGTTCAGGAAATAGCGGACATTCTTGTCTTTAGGCTCTGCGGCGGTCAGCGCGGTGCGGAGCGCCTTCCAATCGCCGATGGGTTCTGTGATGAAGGCTTCAATTTCCGCGTCGGAATACACGAGACCGTCCCCGACATCAAGCCGGTAGGTTTCCTCGTCCATGTCCGCCATGTCCGTAACGCCGGACAGCTTGATCACAGCGATGCCGGCGCGCGGGCCGCTTCCGTTCGAGTTCACGCCGCCCGTGCGCATGCCGAGGAACTCCGCGCCGAGCGCCCAATCGGGCGGCAGCGAGAACACGAGCCCGCCGTGCTCAATGGTCTGCCAGTCGGCGGGCGGCGCGAACGGCTCTTCAGCCAGACCAGAAAGCGACATGCCGCACAGTAGCGAAAGCGCGAGAGCAGCCGCGAGGAAACGGGACACCCAAAACCATGTCTTTTTCATGAGAAACACCTTTCCTTTTGCTTATTCTGATGGCCAAGGCCAACAATACCGGTAGATTTGGATGGAATGCACCTTGCCGTCGGAAGGGTAGGTGACAAACCGCAGCTCGTACGTAGCGGCGCCTTCCCTTTCTTCCGGGGCCTGCGCTTCCCGCGCGCCGACGGTGGTATAGGAGTACTCGATGCGCGTCGCCGTCCCATGCTCGGTAAAGTACATGTCCGGCTCGCCGTACGCGGCCAAGAGTTCCGCTTCGGTGGAACCCTTGTGAATGCCGCGTGCCAGTTCGCCGCCTTGTTCAAACGAGATGGACTCGACGTACGGGTCGCCAGGGTTTGCGAAGAAGTTCAGATGCTCAGTGAGCAGCCGGTCATAGATGGTAAGCGGACTTTCACCGTAACGCTCAAACGCCTGGCCGGTGATCCGCTCCAGCACTGCGCGGTCGTCGGTGACGAAGTTGAACGTCCCGCCGGGGAGTGTTACGGCGAAGTCGGCGGCGCTGAGGGGTGAGGTGGTGGGATAGGCCGTCTGCACTATAGACTGCTGCGAAACCGGCAAAAAAAGACCGGCTTGGCCAAGCAGGGATACGAGCAGCGCTGTCATCAGCAAGCGGAGAAATGAGTCCTGCATCGGTATCGCCTCCTATCATTTGGGGACAAATTCGTGAAAGAGTCCGGGGCGTTTGTTAGCCCGGCGCGCGGATGCTCGCGATGATCCGCTCGAACGTTTCCTCAAACGAATCCCGGAAGCGCGCGTCGCACGAGCAGGTGATCCTTATCAGTTCGCTGCCTATCTCGACTGTTGCGCTGTTCAAAAAATAGCGCGCATCCCTTTCGGCAGTTTTCCACGGGGTAACTCTACGCGCGGTGAGCACGGCCCGGATCGCTTTCCACTCGCCGATCGGGTCGGTCGTGAAGCGCTCCACCCGCGCGTCGGCGTATACATAGCCGTCTCCGATGCTCTGTCGGTATATTTCTTCATTCATCTCCGCCCAGTCCACGGCGCCTGTCCAGGCGACGATATCGATATCGGCGCGCGGGCCTCCGCCATCCCAATTGACATACCCGACGCGCATCCCAAGCATCTCAGGGCTGATCTTCCATTTAATAGGCAATGAGAACGCGAGCCCGCCAAACTCGACGGTCCGCCATGTGCCCAACGCCGTGACGCCCAGCAGCGCAACCGCAATGGCAACTGCCGCAAGGCAAAACGAGCTTGCCCTTCTTATTTGGAACATCCTCCCCCCTTAATTACTTCGCGCGCGTGCGGGTGATGGTGCCGGTGAAAGGACCGACGTGCGTGCCTTCTTCCGTGTCAATCTCCAGAGTGACTTTGCTGAGGCCGATCGGGATTTGGATGTGGATCGTAATCGGGCTGCCGGTTCCGCCCTGCGCGCTGAATGTAAAGCCCGGTATGCCTACCGTGTCCGATACCTGGGTCTGCACCACGGTACCCAAGGATGCCATACCCATCCGAAAGACATTGTTCAGCGTGAAATTGCACGCCGCCACCCCCGTGCCCATCCCGTCCATTTGCACAAGGCCCAAAAAGTCGGCGTCCATCAGATATTTTTCGCTGAGTGTGCCTTGGTAGTCGCCAAACGGGTCGTCGCCGCCTTTTTTTGTCGCGACGAAATCCGAATCGACATAGAGCGTCAGCTCGCCAAACTCATGCGTTCTTACGCCATGAACGTGTATCGTCCATATCCACTCCTCCTGTTTGGGCACCTTTGGCGGTGTGGATTTACCCGGGTTATATTCCTCAGGAACGTTTCTCTCAACCTCCGGCAGTGAGTCTTTTTCGGGCGCTTCGTCTTGGTTTCCTTCGGCGTCTTTCCGCGCGTCATCCGCCAGCGCCGAAAGCTCCTCGTCGCCCATCGCGTCCATCTTCGCTTCGGCCTGCACCTCGGCCTCGGTTTTGTCCCGCTCATAGTACAGCACCGGTGGTTCATCCACCGTTACACCGGTGGGTGCGCCGCCCGGCGTGATTATCTCCGTCGCCCGAACAACGACATGGCATGTCGCGCGCTCTCCGCCGCGCGTCGCGGTGATCGTCGCCTCACCCGGCCGGACCGCGCGAACCATGCCCTCGCCGTCAACCTCCGCGACGGTCGGATTGTCGCTCGCCCACGCGATGCCGTCCGCCGGTTCCACGGCAATCGGCGCGCTTTGGTTCGGCGCGATCTCCATCCGGGCTGGGTAGATACGCAGGCCCTCGGCCAAAGCGGGTGTGAATAAAGGTAAGAGCAACGACAGGAGAACTACCATCGCGCAGTATGCTTTTCGCATGAAAACTCCCCCTTTTCCTTATTGTTAAGGCACCGGATGCACGCGCTCCACGGCGGTGATGCCCTTTTCATCCGCGTACACCTGAAAAGCCATCTTGTGATCCACCGAGCCGTCAGGCCCCCTGCGTGTCAGCAGTAGAAGCGCTTCGCCCGCACCTGCCGCCTGAAAAGTCAGGAACCGACGCCCACCGCCGCCGGTCGTCACACGGGCGCTTTCATCGGCCTTGTGTTCATCCCGCACGCATACCAGCGCGCCCTCCGGTCCCACTGCGTACGACCAGAGAAAGCCCGTGGTCGTGCTTTCTTCCATTATTAGGACAAGGTATCCGTCTTGTACCCGTACCGTTTGCCGCCGTTGTTCTATGGCGTTGCTTTGGTCAATCGCCTGTTGCTGTTGTTGTGTCACCCTGTCCAGTGATGCCAGGTCCGCATGGTACTTTTCCAGCCCGCCTGTCCCGGCCACAGGAAACATTTTGCCATCCGGGCCAACTACGGCGCAGCCATCCTGAAAGACGAATGTCTGGTCACTGCCGCCCGGCGTGTGAAAGGAGTACGTCAACGTCAGCGCGTCCTCAGCCATCCATACGGACCGCGAAATATCCACCTCTATCGCGTCCAGCGCATAGAGGTAGGACAGAATCCGTTCCTTGTTGTGGATCTCAGCCTTCCAATACAGGGTTTCACCAACCGCGCTGACCGTCAGCATGGCCGGAGGGGCGTCATAGAGCGCGCAATCCATCCATTCCTGCGTGTCGTCTCCCCACACGTCAAATAATGCGACGATAGATGAAGGACCGCTTTCGGCGACGACATTGTATACGGGTGCGAGCGTAAGACCCAGCAACAACACGCATGCGATGAGCCATCGGCCGCGTTGCTTTCGCATGAGCGCACCCCCTTCTGTTTGCATTCACTTCCCGTGAACATCATCCGGGAACGAGTGGCTTTTCGCATCCCAAAACACCTCGACGGGGCGTTGGTTTTTCGTTGAGTCGGGTTCAAACGAAGCTCAACGGAAAATCAACGCCCCGTTGACGCGCCGGGGGATGACGTGGGTTGGCGCAGGCTATATGCTTTTGGTGAGGGCAAATGAAGAGTGGTGAACGCCATGAAGGAGCCGTTTACATCGCATCATACAGCTCGCGAGACGCGCGGCGGCTATGCGTTTGTCTTTTTCTGCGATATTTGCCACAGTCCGGTGTACGCGCGGATACGGATGACAGAAAACATGTGCAAACACACAGCCTGGGCAAAGGCGCAGGCGTATGGCCGGGCCGTCGATTTGGCGCGTTTGCACTTTAACCGATGCCAGAGGTGCTTTCGATGGGTGTGTGACCGGGATTACGCTCTGGAACAGGGGATTTGCGTGCAGTGCGCGGAGGTTTGGCAAAATGATCAGAAGGGCGGTGCAACCGGCGGAGGACGATCACCTCCCTGTGGTGCGCCGTCTGACGGGATGTCGCCTCGGTAGCATTGGACCAGTTCCCTGCGGCTGCCGACACCGTACTTCTTGGTCATGTTGTGGATATGGGTACGCACGGTCGTGGTGGAGATGAACAGCGATTCCGCGATCTCATCGTCGCTCAGCGCGTCGGCGACCAGCGCGAGCACCTCAAGCTCCCGCGGCGAGAGCCGGTCCAGCGTATCGGCGGGACCCGCCAGCGCCAATAGCTCCAAACGGCTCTTGACGCCGAACTTCTCGCATATGTGCTTGACATGCGAACGCACGGTATTGAGCGAGATGCCCAGCAGATACCCGATGACATCGGTATCCTGCTTGTCAAGCAACTGCCGGAGCACCTCCGTCTCGCGCGGGGTAAGCCGCTCCGGCGGCAGAAGATGGCACAGCGCGCTTTCGAGCTTCTGATCAAGCGTCAACGCCGGCACGGGAGGCTCCTGCGCCGGCGGATCGGGAAGCGCCTCCGCGGTATTGGCGACGCCGGCGGCCTCCAGCACACGCGTGATCTGCGGAATGAGCATGATCATGCCCGCGATGGCGGCGTACATCCACCCAAACCGCGCGATGTTGCCAAAGAGAAACGCGTTCAGCGCGTACTGGGTCGCCGATTCGGAAACCGCCAGCGCCATGAAGAACATGGCCAGCACCGATTTGAGGCGCGCCTGGTGCTTGCCGTAGCGGTGGAAGAGGTTGGCCAGGTAGGTAAAGAGCATGACGTCCCAGCACAGGTACGCCGGCTGCATGAACGTCTCGACAACGTTGCGCCCCGACGCGCCGAGGATTTGAAACGCGATGAACGCCGAGGTCATCAGCGCCAGAAATATGTGCAGGTATACACCCTGCCGGATGCGCTCGCCCAGAATGTAGATGAGCACGAGCGTGACCGCGTTGGGGATAACTTGATAGATAGCCGTCTGCGTCGTTTCCGGCATCGCCGGGGACACCAGCGTTTTGTAGGCTGAAAAGCACAGTTGCACGCCGACGATCAGCAGAACCATCGGCAGCATAAAGCGCACGGAGACCTTTGTTTCGGGCAGTTCTACACGCTTTAGCAGCGTGCTGCCGCGATAGCTGAGGCTGAACACGGAACCAACCAGCAAAAGGGCCATCGACACCGTGTACATCAGGCCCGGATTGGCCGATTCAGGGACGATCGCGAACAGGTGCACGAACCCGTTGATGAAGATATACATCACCGCAACCGTCCGGTTCAGCCCCATCTGCGGCAGGAAAAAGAAGCCGGAGTACATGACCCGGTACACGAGCAACCCGGAAAGCAGCCCGGCAAGGCAAATGATGGCATACAGAACACGCTTGTGCGTGATGAAGGGAACGGCAAGCAGCGCACAGAAAGCCAGCGCGTGCAGCACATGCCATACGGGCCAGGCGCCCTGCAGCGCGCTGTCCTGGATAAAAAAGAACGCGAGGAGCACCGACACCGCAAGGCCGATGTGGAACAGCATCATCAGCGTCTGCGGGTTCGCGCCGGCGCCCGCCTCCGCAAGCACGCGCAACGGTGAGTTGGCGAAATTATAGAACGTGACGGAATACCACGCGTACAGGCCGACAAACGCCCCCCACACGCGCCTGGCTTCATTCGTCATCGGCAACACCCCACCGGCATGATGATGATTATTATATCACAGGATAGATACGTATGGAAGTTGTGGAGATCAATCCATATGTAACAAGCCGCATGCATAAACCGAATAGAATGGAGGATTTCCGATGTGCTCCTCATTTTTTACCCGTAGCGTAACCGCTCTGTTGTGCATATTGATTGCCTGCGCCGCACCGCTTGCCGCGATCGCGGGGGAGCCGGGGATGATCGAAATCGCCGGGGAGATCGTTTCGCTGGACGAAACGAACCTGACGCTCGGCTTTTCGTCAATTGATGATTTGGCGCTGCTTACACGGCTGACAAAGCTGGAAGAACTGATGCTGATGTACTGCGAGCTTGGTAACTTAGCGCCGCTGGGCGAGTTATCAAACCTCAAATCGCTTTGGATCATCGGCTGCACGCTCGATGACCCGGATTCGGTCACGGCATGTGTCAACCTGCGCACGCTGGGCATGACGAACTGCGGTCTGGCGCGCCTGCCATCCATGGCGGGATTTGTTCACCTTGAACGGCTGGACATTGAGGGGAACCCGATCACCGATCTCGCGCCGGTCTCGGATGTGCCTTGGCTCAAAGCGCTCTATGCGGGCGATTGCGCGATCCGGCATTTGGACGCGCTGGAAGGGCTCACCGCGCTGGAGACGCTCGATCTTTCGCGCAACAAGCTATCCGATCTGGATTCGCTGCGAGGGTTGACCGCTTTGCGCGAGCTTGACCTCTCTGAGAACCAAGTCATTCTGTATCTTGAGCCACTTTCGGAAATGGATGAACTGACCATTTTGAGGCTTGACGGCAATAAAATCGACGATCTTTCGCCGCTGGCAGGGCTGACCAATCTTTCCGAATTGTCGCTTGATAACAACCGGATCAACGATATCGCCCCGCTGGCGAGCCTCGGCATTCTGGAGACGCTTTGGCTCTGCGACAACCGCATAGAGAACATCTCTCCGCTGGCCGATTTGAAGCGCTTGACGTTTCTGTACCTGTACGAAAACCAGATCGAGGACATATTGCCGCTGGCGGGTCTCATCGCACTGGAAGAACTCGATATACAGGATAACCGGATTGAGGATATCGCGCCGCTGGCGGGGCTTACCAGCCTAACGTCACTCAGCCTGTCCCGCAACAGGATTTCTGATGTATTACCGCTTTCGTCGTTGCCATCGCTTGCTTACCTGTTCATGAACGGCAACCGCATCGGCGATGTCGTGCCGCTGGCACAGATATCCACGCTTGAATACCTGGAACTGACCGGCAGCGAGGATATCGACCCGGCGCAGGCGGAATGGTTGGAACACCAACTGCCGGATTGCTCGATCAGTCTGACCGACGAGGACGACCATGGATGCTGACACGGGAAGGAGCAAACCGATGCGCAACAAAATGCTGATCTGGATCGCCGCCGCCATTCTGGTATGCGCCGCGGCCGCGTTTTGCGTGTTTGTGCTGCCGGGGATGGGGCCGCCGGTATTGATCATGGGGCGAGAAATAAAGCCGAACGAAACATCGTTGCTTTTGTCCGGTGGTGTGGATGAGCGACCGGTCGCGGATCTGTCCGCGGTTTCAGTGCTCTCAAGGCTGGAGCATCTGGAACTGAGCTTTTTTACCATCGACGATCTGACGCCGCTGGCGTCGCTTCATTCGCTCAAAACCATTCGATTCGATTTCTGCGATGTCGCCGACCTTACGCCGCTGGCGTCTCTGCCTGCACTCCAATCGGTCACGTTCTACTACGGCAATGTCGCTGATTTCGCGCCGTTGGCGCAGTCTTCGGCGTTGCGAACGCTTCGCATGGAAGCGACCGGCGTGCGTGCGCCCGAATCCTTATCCTCGCTATCCGGATTGACCGGGTTGGCGCTGGATCGCTGCGCGCCGGAGCTTCTGCCGGCGATCGCTGGGCTGACGAGGTTGGGTACGCCGCTGCGACTGGCCGTCCCCAGCGGAGCTCGCGAGGCTCACGTCGCTGCGGGAGTTGGAGATCGTCGATTGCGGCGTCACCAACCTGCCGCCGCTCGCCGGGTTGACCCGTCTTCAAAGGCTTGATCTCTACTGCAACGCCGTCGCTGATTTATCGCCGCTGACAGGACTAACCGCACTGAAGGACCTTTCGTTGGACGCCAATCAAGTTGTAGATATATCGCCGCTTGCCGGGATGGCGAAGCTTCAAACGCTCGAATTGAGTGGCAACGCTATCGTCGACCCGCCCCCACTCTCGGGACTCACCGCGCTGACAAAGCTCGAACTGGATGGGAATCTCGTCACGGATATTGCGTCGCTCGCGGGGCTGACGGCGCTCAAGGAGTTG
The DNA here is from genome assembly GCA_031550535.1 of Eubacteriales bacterium. Taxonomy (GTDB): domain Bacteria; phylum Bacillota; class Clostridia; order Christensenellales; family Aristaeellaceae; genus Avichristensenella. The sequence continues at coordinate 37,919 of JAVBOM010000064.1, read as the reverse complement.
CATCTGAGCGGGAACCAGATCGCCGATTTTTCCGCGCTGAGCGGCCTAAAAAATGTCGATACCCTGCTGCTCGTCGGCACAGGCATCGAGGATCTCACACCGCTGTCGAACATGCGCAAGTTGCGGTTCGCGCTGCTGGGCGATAACCGGATCGCAGATCTCGCGCCGCTTTCGGGGCTGACCGCGCTGACTGAACTGTCGCTGTCGGGTAATTCGATCGAAGACCTTACGCCGCTGGCAAAACTGAAAAAATGAAGTATCTGTTCCTGGATGACAATCAAATTGCCGACCTGTCACCGCTCACGGATCTAACACAGATTGAGCGCCTGGAACTGGACAACAACCGGGTCGCGGACATCTCTCCGCTGATGAAACTGCCAAAGCTCACGTCGTCAAGGGTGTCGATCGACGGCAACCCCGGGCTTCCGGCAGAGCAACTCGAACTGCTGAAGAACGTTCTGCGGTATAACGGGTATTGACGGCTGACAGCATCCATTGCCCTCGACGACAAAAGGAGTGATGCCGATGAAACATCTGCTTCGCGCGTTGGTTTGCCTGTGCGTTTGCACCTGTCTTGCCGCGCCCGCCCTGGCGGAAAAAGCCGCCCCCGCGCCGGAAACCGCCGCGCGGCCCGAAGAGTTTATCAGCGGCGATTTCGAATATGAACTCGACGGTGAAAACGCAGTGTTGTCCAACTATCTTGGCGAGGAAACGACGCTCACGCTGCCCATCGCGCTTGACGGCCATCCTGTGACCGGCATTCATTTTTTGTGGGCAGCCAACCGCAGTGAAGGGAATGTCTGGCACATCGAAGCCTACGACGTGCCGCCCGAACACCCGGCGTTTTCCGTTTGGGACGGCGTGCTGTTCGATAAGGAGGGCCGGACGCTGCAGCGCTACCCTTGCGCGCGCCAGGATAAGCGCTACCGCGTCCCGGATGGCGTCACCGCGATCGGGGACTACGCGTTCGATGTCGGCAAAATGGAACGCGTCGATCTGCCGAAAGGGCTATTGACCATCGGCGACTGCGCGTTTGACGGCTCACGGCTGACCCGGCTTGATCTGCCGGAAGGCTTTCTCTCACTTGGCGACGACGTTTTCCGCACCTGTTTGAGCTTTGAGCGGCTGACGATTCCGAAAAGCTGTACGCACATCGGCACGTTGCAGCTCACGCCATTTTTTAAAGAGCTGAAGGTCGCCAAGGGAAATGAGGCGCTGGAACTTAAGAACGGCGCGCTGATCAACCGGCAGGAGCAAGTGCTGATTCGCTATATGCCCTACGCCAAGGGCGCGGAGTACGTTGTTCCCCGTGGGATCACCGCCATCGCCGACTACGCCTTCGTCGGCAATAAGACGCTTGAGCGGGTGACGCTGCCGGACGGCCTTCTCACCATCGGAGACTATGCGTTTGCCTATTGCCAGTCTTTGACCGCGCTGAAGCTACCGGAAGGATTGATCTCCATCGGAGACTTCGGCTTTTCCGATACCTACGGCCTCCCGTGCCTTGAGATTCCTGCGAGCGTTTCATCAATCGGCGGCTCGGCTTTTTACAGCACCGCCAGCTTGATTTTGTTTGTGCATGAGGGTAGCTACGCGGAGGCATACATGCGTGAGCAAGCTGAGATTCAAGGCCGACGGTACGCGGTGTTCCCCAAAGGCAGTGACTGACCTGCTGTCCAGTATTATTTTGTACCAATAAACATTAGAAAAGGAGCGCTCCCGATGAAACACCTATTTTGCGCGTTGGTCTGCCTGTGTCTGTGTGCCTGCCTCACATTTCCCGCCCTGGCGGAAAGCCCCGCGTCCGCGACGGATGCCCGAACGACGGAACGGTTTGTTAGCGGGGACTTTGAGTACGAGCTTGAAAACGGCAACGCCATCCTGACCGAGTACCTGGGCGACAAGACGACGGTCATGTTCCCGCTGACCATCGACGGCTATCCGATCACCGGCATCAGCAGGTTTTGGGCGAACAACGGCTTCCGGATCATGCGGGTGGAAGCGTACCGGGTCACCGACAGCCACCCGGCGCTCTCGGCCAAGAACGGCGTGCTGTTTGACAAGTCGGGCTTTACGCTGCTGTCGTACCCGCAGGCACTCAAGCAGGCGCGGTACCGCGTGCCGGACGGCGTGACCTCCATTGCCCCAAACGCGTTTGAGAGCGCAAAGTTCGAGCGAGTCGTGCTGCCGGAAAGCCTGCGCGTGATCGGCGACAGGGCGTTCGCGTTCACGGCGATGCTCACCATCAACCTGCCCGACGGGCTGGCGTCGCTCGGCGATGACGTGTTTGACGGCGCCGCGCTGACCCGGCTGACGATCCCCAAGGGTGTGACGCATGTCGGCATTCTGGCCTCCGCGCTGGATTCCATTTCTGTCGCCCGGGGCAACGACTCGCTGGAGGTCGTGGATGGCGCGCTGATCAACTGGCGGGAAAAGACGCTGGTGCGGTATCTCCCGGGCAACAAGGCCAAGACCTACGCAGTGCCGGGCGGCATTGCGAAAATATACGACTTCGCGTTCTATGTGGACAACGCACTGCAGAAAATCACGCTGCCGGACAGCGTGACAGAGATCGGCGCGAACGCGTTTTACCATTGCAAGGCGCTGAAGGAGATCCTGCTGCCGGCTACGCTCATTTCCATTGGCAACGCCGCGTTTTCCGATACGTACGGCATCCAGTACCTGGAAATCCCGGCGAGCGTGACCGCAATGGATGATTCCGCGCTCTATGGCACCGCGACGGCAACGCTGCTGGTGTACCAGGGCAGCTATGCCGAGGAGTTTGTGCGCACGCACGCGGAGGCGCAGGGGCTTCGCTATGCGGTGCTGCCAAGGCCGTAATATCGCCATGCCATGAGGTGAAGCTGACGGCTCTATGCTTGTCAGAACAAAAAGCAAGGAGGCAGCCCCGTGAAAAAGGGATCCGCATTTGCCATGATCGTTCTTCTCATTTTCTCATTGTGCGCCGGCTCGGCGGCCGGTGAAGCAGGTGGCGAGGAGAAGCCGACGCTGATCGAACTCTATATCCAACTTAAGGATGTCAACACCGCCATGTGGACGCGCGACCGCACGGGCGACACGCCGGTCTATCAAATCGACGCCGAACGTTTTGTGTCCGAGGAGGATATCGCGGCGCTGATGAACGTGTTGGCGGTACGGCATGCGCTGCAAATGACCACGGGCATGTATACAGGCAAAAAACCGCCATCCGAGGAAGAAGTGCGGTACTTCCTGGTCAGCGAACTTCTGCTGACAGCTGAGGCTGATGCGCTACACATCGATGGATGGCAGGAGTACATGTATTACTATAGAGAAGGCTGGCGTGAGCCTGAGCCGCCCACGCCGGACGCGACGGATACCGAGGTGCTCGTCCGGCAGGGCATGATTCGCACCAACCTGAGGCGCAGCGACATGACGAGCGGCCAGGACACCAGGCTCCCTTATCAGAGCAGCGCCGCACTGATTGACGCGCTGGTCGAAAAACTCTCTGTGAAATATCCCTCCACCGTCCCCTACACAGCCGTTTCCGCGCCCAAAGGCCCGGCGTATTCCGATCCGTCGCTCGGGATCGCCTTTGACCCGCCGGATGGCTGGGCATGGGTCCATGCAGGGGGCAGCCTGTTCGCCTTCACCGCGCCGGATGAAAGCGGCTACATCATTGTCACGCCGAGCGATTTCAAGGTCGATTCGGCGATGGCGGAAGAATTCTCAATCGGCAATGTGACGGAGTGGATGCAGGTGTTCCTCACGGAGGGCGTGACGGACGTTGTGCCGCTGATGTTCGCTAAGGCCATCGATGCGGAAGGAACGCTGCACGCGCTGGCAACATGCGGCTGCGAGGTGGACGGTATACCGTTTATCTACTCGGTCTACCTCTTTACGACCGCCAATGGCAGACTGGCCCATCTGGGCTGCTTCTCGCTGGACGGCGACGCGGGCGCGGCGGCACGCGCGTGGTTCGATGGGATAATTAAGGAAGTGATCCCGGCGGAGCCGCTTGCGGAGCTGCTTGCAGATAGGACGCCATAAAATTCGAACGACATGGAGGGGTACGGGATGCGCAGCAAGCTTTGGCTTGGCAAAGGGGCAGGGATATTCGCGGCTTTGCTGGTACTTTTCATTGTGGGTGGGCATAGCTGAGGAGGAACGGACGGATGCCGGCGGGCAGTGGAAATATGTGCTTACGGACGACGGCGCGACGATAACGGGATGTGTGGGAGAACCCGCCGAAGATTTGGTGTTTCCAAGCGAATTGGACGGAAACGCGGTAACGTGCATCGGCAGTTGGGCGTCTGACGATATGTCCCTGACCAGCGTAACGATCCCGGACAGCGTGACGCGCATCGGCGCTCGCGCTTTCGCTTGGTATTGCCTTGGCTTTACAAGCATTACCATCCCGGACAGCGTGACCAGCATCGGCGATGGCGCGTTCTACTATTGCGACCTGAAAAGTGTGACCATCCCGGCCGGCGTGACGCACATCGGCCGAAACCCCTTTGAAGGCTGTCCGCTAACAGGCATTGACGTGGCCGCTGACAATCCGGTGTATGAGCAGGTTGACGGCGTTCTGTTTGACAAAAAGCAAAAGACGCTCGTTGCCTATCCGCACGGCAAAGCTGAAAACGCCTATGCGATCCCCGAAGGGGTGCTGCACATAGGCGACGCGGCGTTTTCCAACGGCCTCAGGCTGGAGAGTGTTAGCATACCCGACGGTGTGGTGAGCATCGGCGACATGGCATTCTGGGCATGCGTCAACTTGACCAGCGTGACCATCCCGAACGGCGTCACCAGCATCGGAGAAATGGCGTTCGATGAGTGCGATAAGCTCACCAGCGTCACACTCCCGGACAGCGTGGTGAGCATCGGGGAAGAGGCCTTTGGGTGGGGCAGCGAAGTCACACTATACGTAAAAGCGGGCAGCTATGCGGAGAAATATGCGGAAGAGAATGATATTCCCTATGTGTTCGTTGCGGAGTAAGCCCGATAAAGGAGGAATGACGGGATGTCTTTGCGCAGCAAAACGATGGTGGCACTCGTGATTTCGTTGGCGCTTTTTATGGCGGTGGGCGTTGCCGGGGCGGCAAGGGCCGATGCGCTGGCCAACATGGTGCTGTTGGAAAGCAGGGGCATCGGCGGGGTGTCGGGCGTGGCGCAGACAACCGAGGGCACGCTGGTCATCGGCTTTACGTACGAAATGTCCGGCAGATGGGTCGTCTTTCTCAATCATGACGGCAAAGAAATGTGGTCGCACGCGGAAGCGGACCGTGATTGCTGGTACCGATGCCCAACGGCGCTGCCGGGCGGCGGCTTCGCCGCGATCCGCGAGGATGCCGACGATTCGTTGTCGATCGTGGTTTTCGATAGCAATGGACAGGTCGTGGCCGACCGTCCGATCCCGCCCCTTTCCCGGGACATCGTGGCTGCCGGGGACAGCATCTTTGTATGTGGCAACCAAAGAATAATTGATGAGGACGGCTATGAGGTAGAAGGTTTGCCCTTTCTCGCGCGGTTTTGCGGCGAGGCTGAGCCGGCCTGGTCCCTCGAATACGCGCACGAGTATGAACAGCAGTACTTTGGAGCGGCAGTCTACGCTGCAGATTCCCTTTTCATCACGGCAAACGCGACCAACGACTACCTCGATTCCTGGCGCGGATCACTGTACCGGATGGATTTGGACGGGAATGTGCTGTGGAACGTAGTATTCGACCCCGAGCTTGTTGACGAGACCCGTATTAGCGACGTTTGCGTGAGTGAGGACGGCATCATCGCGGTCATTGTCAGCGATTGGGCCTACAATGCGGACTACGGCTATAATATAGACGGCCTACACAGCATAATCGGTTTGAACATGGATGGCGAAATCCTTTGGAAGTACAGGCTGAACAATGGGGTATCCAGTTTCCCCGACCTGATATCCAGTGGCGGCGTGGCGGCGCATTACATTGTACCGGTAGAGGACGGTTTTCTTTGCGCAGGCAGCAGGATGGCAACAGCGGCTTCCGGTTCCGGTTTTGTTCCCATTGAATGGATGCTCTGTTTGGATAAAGAAGGTCGCCCGATAGGTACGGGCGATCCGACGGATCTCCGGGATGATCGCGTGCAGATTGACGGCCTGGCCCGCGGCGCGGACGGGAAGGCGATCCTGTACGGGGGCTATATTGCGGGACTGGACAATCTTGAAGAGTATGAGTACGGCGACACTCCGGGCAAGCCCTTTTACGCGATGCTGGACTTCTCGGAGGTGTATGTACCTGCGTGCGTGCCTGTTGGTGCTGCCGAAGAAGAGCGGATCGGCGGCGAGGTGTTCGCACGCATCGGTGGGCACATGTTCAACTTCCTCAGCGGAGTCGGCGGTTGGTCGACCGAGGTCGTGGTATCCGAAGACGGTAGCTTCACCGGGCACTTTCATGACACGGACATGGGCGACACCGGCGATGATTACCCTGAAGGCACGCTGTACGAATGCATCTTTACCGGAAGGTTTGCCGTGACGGGGAAAATAGATCCGTACACGTATGAGCTGCGGCTCGTCGTGCTCAATCTTGACGGGGATATAGGCGCGAAACGCATCGTGGACGGCGTGAAGGTCATCACCGCCGGCGCGTATGGGATTGAGGGCGGCGACGCATTCATGCTCTACTGCCCCGGCAGGGCGACCGCCGATTTGCCCGAAGCGTTTCTGGAGTGGATATGCATGCCCAACGCCTGGGAGAAAGCACCGGGCACGCTGCCGTTCTATGGGCTGTACAACGTCGAGGCAGGCACAGGGTTTTTCTCAGGCACGGACTGAATAGGACATAAAAGTGATTTTGCGAAAGGGTGCGTACGATGAAACGATTCTTTGCCACAATTCTGCTGTTTGCGGTGATCTTCACGGCCATTTCCGACGCGGCAGCGGAGACGATGCCCCGCACGTCGCGGTGCGAAACGCCCACCGAACTGTCGGGCACGCCCGGGAAACTGCCAAAAGGGCAGATCGCCGCTTCCTTTGTGGACGGCAGCCGGTTGGCCATGAACGGGAAATGGATGGCCAATGCAGAGGCGGCCGACCCGTCGGTGCTCGTGGTTCGCGCGCTACGCGGGCGGAGTGATGCGGAGACATACTATATGGACGATGATATTGCCGCCCTGATCGTCGATGACGATCGCGTCATCTGCCTTCAGGGCACGTCATGGTACAGCGATAACGTCCTGCTCGACATCTATGAAAACGGCGAGCTCATCTACACCCATCAGTTTGATTTTCCGGGAGACGGGGATGATGACGCGGCGGGTTGGACGACGCTGGACGGGCGGATGCTGCTGACGGACCAGGGCACGCTGTACATCAAGGACATGTATGGATCGCTCTTTGCCTGCGGCACGGACGGCGGCGGCATGCGCAAGGTGACCGACGCGCGGATGGCGGACTTTGTCTATCACGATGGCATGATCTATTTCGCCAACCTGGACGACACGAAAGTGTATGAAGAAGTATACGACGAGACGTACGAAGAATACGTGAGTTTGGCCTACCCCACGCTCTACCGTATGCGGCAGGATGGCACGGCGCAGGAAAAGCTGACAGATTGTGGCGTGTGGGGACTTGAGGCCCAAGGAAACATCGTTCTCTATCAGAATATCGACGAGGGCTTTGTTTTCCCCATTTTCGAGCTGAGCGGTTTGTACTTTCTGTCCGGCCCGCTGTATCGGTATGACGCGGGCACCGGGGAACACCGCCCGCTCGGCATCGAATCGAACCAGTATATTCCCACACCCTATGGGCTTGCGGCGTGGCACAACGAGTTTAATCTTGAGCCTTACGATGTCGACCGTGCGGATCTGATCTTGTACGATTATGACGGAAAGCCATTGTACCGGCTGGATGCGTGGGTCGTCGAGTTGTTCGGCGCGAGTTTTGTTTCGGGCGAAAACATTGAGTTCTACTCCTATAACCTGTACCCGCAGATGCTCTGGACCCGGGGCATTACAGACTACCCGGAGGATGAAGACGGAGAAGACGACGTATTCACTACGGTTCCGCTAAATGGCGGGAAGAAAATTGGCGGCGTCCCGAACATTCCGAAGGCTGCCACGCGTAGCGCAGACGAAGACGACGGTCCATACAGCGACGATGGTCCGCACGGTGACGATGGCGTCGATGAACGCGGGGATAGCGGCAAGCATTACGGTGACTGGGGCAATTGGTTTGAGGATGACCCGGATGACAGCGATGATGTAGAAGTATATCCCGGCATGTTTGAGGATGGGTGGCCTGCCTTTGGTGCTTATCTGAACCAAAGAATGGCCACCCGCACAGGCCCGGGAACGGCGTATTCCGAGGAGCACGGCACATTGTCAGAATACACCGAGATTGTGGTGTTCGCGAAGGAGGACTCGGGCGGAACCCCATGGGTGCTTGTGGAGTTTGTCAAGAATAACAAGCTGGTTCGGGCTTATACAGGGCTGAAGCGGGTGGATGTCGACGATCTTGCAAGTCTCCCTACCACGACGAAGAAGCCCAAGCCGGCGACGGTGAGCCGAGATACGACCGCCTATTATGGGCCGGGAAAGGCGTATCTACAATGCCCGGTAATTGTAGCGGCCGGTACAGAAGTGCTCGTCTATGGTGTTGACCGGGGGTACGCGTTGATTGAATACACAGGTGGGGTATTGACCCGTTCCTGGGTGCCGGTTGACGCGGTTGCGTTTCGTGAGTGACCTTGCCGTTGCCACGAAACCTTCTACAGAATGACAGCATCACCAGCGCAACGCCTTTGGGCGATGGTAGGCCTGGGCGATAAGGCTCAACCCAGCCGGACTGCCCATAGAGGAGCATCCTGCCTAATGGCGCTTGCAATCCAAACCCTCAAGGCCCTAGGTTTCTCAAGGGTATCCTCACATCACTGAAAGTTCGCCGCCCATCATGCAATGAGGGGCGGTGATGCAAAAAAGACTCGGAAGTATTCAACAATCAGATGGGTCAGTTGAAAACACCCGACGGCTATGCTATCATGCCATCGGGCGTTCACCCTACAAATATAGAACAAATCCGAACGCTTCTCCGATTGGGAAAAGGTTCGGATTTGTACTGTTTGGTGCGGGAAACAGGACTTGAACCTGCATGAGCGATTGCTCACTAGAACCTGAATCTAGCGCGTCTGCCAATTCCGCCATTCCCGCATAAACCGAAAAAGTGGTGGAGGAGGGTGGATTCGAACCACCGAAGTCTGTGACGACAGATTTACAGTCTGTTCCCTTTGGCCGCTCGGGAACTCCTCCATATCAAAACCCTCAGCACCCGCTCAGAATTGTGGAGCCGGTGAAGGGACTTGAACCCCCAACCTGCTGATTACAAATCAGCTGCTCTGCCAATTGAGCTACACCGGCGCGCACCCCGTGCCCGGCAAGAAAAAAGTGGCGACCCGGAAGGGGCTCGAACCCTCGACCTCCAGCGTGACAGGCTGGCATTCTAACCAACTGAACTACCGGGCCAAATTTGGTGGGCCTTCAGGGACTTGAACCCCGGACCAACCGGTTATGAGCCGGCCGCTCTAACCAACTGAGCTAAAGGCCCTCTTCCCTGCCGCCTCACCATTGTGAAGATGGCGACCCCTAGGGGATTCGAACCCCTGTTACCGCCGTGAAAGGGCGGTGTCTTAGGCCTCTTGACCAAGGGGTCGTGACTGGTGGGGATGGTCGGGGTGAAGGGATTTGAACCCCCGGCCCCATGCTCCCAAAGCACGTGCGCTACCAGGCTGCGCTACACCCCGAGGCTCCACGCATCACCACAAGCGACGCTATTTAGTCTACTGGATATCAGCGTTTTTGTCAAGCGGTTTTTTCGCGCCATCGCAATTTTTTCATCGAATAATACGCCGTCCACACACGAAGGTGCTGTGCACCCTCCGCCGCGCCGCAGGCGCCACACGCCCGCCGAACGCCTTCCCGGGCGGTAACACAGTACGCATTCGCCGTATCGCCGCTTCGCCACAGGCGCGTAGCTTTCCCGTGTGTAGGCGAAATCGAACAGCGCGGATCAGCCGCCGCTCCCGCGTCACGCAGTCCGGCGGGGCGATTAGAACAGACCACCGATCCACGCGGCCAGCGGCACATACGCCATCGGAATAAACACCGCCGGCAACAGGTTCCCCACGCGAATCTTGCCAAGTTCCAGCATGTTGATGCCGATGCCGACGATGATGACGCCGCCCACAGCGGACATTTCCAGCACAATCGGGTCTGTCAAAAGGGGCGCGATCAACCCCGCGCCCAGCGTGATGGCCCCCTGGTACACCAGAATGGCGGCCGCGGACAGCAGCACGCCTGGCCCCAGCGAAGCCGCGAAGAACACGGACGCCACGCCGTCCATCAGCGCCTTGGCGGTCAGCGTCGCGTGGTTGCCGGAAAGGCCGGACTCCAGCGAGCCGACCACGGACATCGCGCCGACGCAGAAGACCAGGCTGGCCGTCATGAACCCCTGCACGAACGAGCCGCCCTGGCCCCTCCCGCGCGACAGCAGGCGCTCCGCGCGTACGCCGAGGCCCTCCAGCCGCTTTTCAATGTTGATCCATTCGCCCAGCAGCGCGCCGATCACCATGCAGATGATGACCGCCATCACATCCGCGGTCTTGATCGCGCCCAGCGCCCCCACCAGCAGCACGCTGAGGCCCAGCGCCTGCATCACCGTGTCCCGCACCCGCTGCGGAATTCCCCCGCGCAGCAGCAGCCCCAGGCTGCCGCCCGCGAGCACCGTCGCCACATTGATAAATACGCCGAGCATGCGAGCCCTTCCTTCTATAAAGAAACTATAAAAAAGCGGCCCTCTTCACGCGATGATGAAGAAGGCCGCGGTCCGTCAGCCTTGAGCATGCCGCTCAACCCTTAGTAAACGCTTACTGCGCCACGGGGTATACGCTGACCTGCTTCTTGTCCCTGCCCTTACGCTCAAAGCGGACCACGCCGTGCTCAAGCGCGAACAGCGTGTCGTCCCGCCCGATGCCCACGTTCAGGCCCGGATGGATGTGCGTGCCGCGCTGGCGCACCAGGATGTTGCCCGCGAGCACCTGCTGCCCGTCCGCGCGCTTCGGCCCCAGACGCTTGGAGTTGCTATCCCGGCCGTTGCGCGAACTGCCGACGCCCTTCTTATGCGCGAAGAGCTGCAAATTCATTTGCAACATGGCTATCCCTCCCTTTGGGTGATCGAAATTGTTACGTATTGAGGATACACCTTGGCGATGTCCCCGAGTCCCTGCCGCACGGTCCGCAGGATGACCTGCGCGTCGTGCGACTGTCTGGCGTTCAGCCCCCCTGGGAGCCGGACGCGCAGCATACCGTCCCCGGTCCGGACGATGGGTACGATTCCCGCGACACCTTCCAGGGCATTGACCGCCGTCTGCGTTAGCGCCGAAACGCCCGCGCACACGATGTCCTCCCCCTGGGGCGCGCTGCCGGTGTGCCCGATTGCGGTAAACCCCCGCAACAGGCCGCGGCCGTCGCGATGGAACCGGACGCGGGTCATCAGGCGGTGATGCCCGTGATTTCGAGCTTGGTGTAGGGCTGACGATGGCCCTGCTTTTTGCGGTAGTTCTTTTTGCTCTTGTACTTGAAGACGATGATCTTCTCGCCCTTGACCTGGCCCAGAACCTTGGCCTTCACCTTGGCGCCGGAGACGACGGGCTTGCCGACCGTCACGCCCTCTTCCTTGCCCAGCAACAACACGTCGAAATCGACGGTGGCGTCCGGCTGAAGGTCAAGTTTCTCGACAAAGATCACATCGCCCTGCTGGACGCGGTACTGCTTTCCACCCGTTTCGATAATGGCGTACACGCGTTTTCCTCCCTCTTGAATACTCGCCGGCAAAGGGTAGACGCCGAAAAGCGTCATTTCAGACCCGGGCCGCGCGGCTTGCCGATATAGGATAGCAAAAATGCGTTGGAATGTCAACTAAAACGTGATTTATTCAGCCTCTACCGTATCCAGAAACACGAATATATCCTGCATGATTGCCAGGCGCGACGTGAAGTGCAGATAATGCGGGCCGTCGTGAATAATCATGCTCTGCTTGTCGCCGTTCAGCAGCGCCTCATGCATCTCAAACCACGCGGGAATGCCTTCCTCGCCCTCGCCGCTCTCCCTGGCAACCAGCAGCAGCACGGGCAGCTCGGCGGGGAATTTCATGTCGATGGCCGCGTCGCAGTTGTGGTTCACTAGGCTGTACTCGTTCAGGATGGCGTCGTTCATCGAGTTGCGGGTGAGCTGCACGTACATCGCCTGCTCCGCTTCCGTGTACTCGTAATCGTTCACGGAGATGTAGAACTCGGGGTGATCCTCCGGGTTGATCTCCTCAAACGGGACATCCAGCGCCGCCGCCATCTCTTCCAGCACGGGCGCGATTTCCGTGTAATCGATGATCGCGCCCTGCGCGGGCACGGAGTTGTCGATGCCGATGAACGCGTTCACATCGCCGGGATATTGGTTGGCGTAATAGAGCATATACAGGCCGGAAATCGAATGCCCCGCCACGGCGAACGGCGCAATACCCAGCTTGCCGATGACATCGTGCAGCTCGGCGGTGACGTTTTCGATGGTGCGGGGCGTCTTGGTAATGGGGCTGAACCCTGTGCCGGGGTACTCAATGATGTAGACGCTGTACTGGGGCTTCGCCGCGAGCAGTTCCTCCGCCATGGGCTTGAATTCCAGCGTCGCGGAGGCAGCGCCCAGGCCCGCCAGGAATACAAATGCCTTCTCGCCCTCGCCGTAGCGCGTCACCCAGTACGGAATGCCGTCGTCCGTCGTGATAAAGGAACCCGGAATGCTGACCGTCTCGCCAAGCCCGAAAATCGGAAGCAGGCACAGCACCAAAACCAACAGGAACAGGGACCGGAGCATGGATGTACGTTTCATTTGTACAGCCTCCTTGTTTTGCTTGTTCTTCACCGGAATAATACTACACTGCGCTAAAGGATGTCAATCATGCGCGTCATCGGCATTCTGCCACGCGCCCGTCCGCTGATATTCCTCCGCCTTCTCCGTCGCGCGCGCCACGATCCCCTTCTCAAACCCCAGAATGTCCAGCAGCCGGATCGCGTTGCGCGTCGTGGCGGAGCCTTCCTTTAATTGGTAGTCAAACAGCACCTCGCCGCCCTCGATCCGCTCCTCAAAGTGCACCAGCCGGAACGGGCCGTCAAGCATCGCGCACAGCTCGCCGTCGTGCGTCGCGGCGAGGCACAGCGCCCCGGCGTCGGCCAGCGCCCGCAGCACCTCGCTGGACGCGGCGATACGCTCGACGGTGTTCGTGCCGCGCAGCACCTCGTCGATGGCGCACAGGATGCGCTCGCCGCGCGCCGCGGCGTCCAGAATGCGCTTTAAGGACTTGATCTCCGCGATGAAGTAGCTGTCCCCAGACAGCACGCTGTCCGCGATGGCCATGGAGGAATAGATGCGGAACGCCGTGGCCGTGTACACCCCGCAACACGCCGTGCAGATGCTCTGCGCCAGCAGCGCGTTGACCGTCACGGCTTTCAGGAACGTGGATTTACCGGACGCGTTGGAGCCGGTGACCAGCAGCGGGATGCCCGTCTCCACGGTGTTGGGCGTCGGGTTTTTCAGCAGCGGGTGCGCGAGGTCCGTCAGCGAGAGACGCGGTTTCGCGTCCGGGACAAAGTCGATGGCCGGATCGCAGTGGCCAGTTGCGCTTTTTCTATAGGAAGCGATCGCGATGGACGCGTCCAGCCAGCCAAGCGCCTCGTGGATGGCGAACACGTCCTCGTGATTCCGGCCCAACTTGCGCTTGGTTTGCTCAAACTGGATCAGGTCCAGGAGGAAAAAGATGCTGACGTACATCATCAGGTCGCTGCCGACCACGAACGTCGCGCCGCTCCACCGGGCGATGGAGCGCACGCGCCCGAGCGCCGCGTACGCCGGGGCGAGCGGCTCATCCAGCGCCAGATGCCGCAGCCGCTTCACCCGCTGGCACGCCATAATCATGGAGATGGAGTACCGCACGGTGTCCAGCTCCCGGGATAGCTTGTGCGTGACCATATAGTAGTATGTTGGATTCCCAAACAAAAACAGCAGCAGGGGAATCGTGAAGTCCTTGGTGAAGAAAATGCCGATGATGCAGACGATCAGCCCCAGCGAAAGCGCCAGCGCCGTGAACAGCCCGCGCGCGCCGTGCGGGGAAGGGTCGAACGCGGCGCGCGTGTTCGCGGCGCGGCGCTTGCCCAGCCGGGCGAGGATTACCTGCAATTTGAGCCGTAGGGAAGGCTCGGCCTCCATCAGCGCGATCAGCGTCCGGCGCTTTTCGTATGCCTCCGCGTCCACGGTGGGGCAGCGCAGCGCGTGGTACAGCACCTGCTCGCCCGATGTGCTGTGCGTTCCGTTCAGGCGCTTGTACACGTCGTCCATGGACAGGTCGTTCCACGTGGTGTCGTCCACGGTGAACGCGTCCAGACCGAGCTTCGCGCGGTGGCCCGCGTATGTCCGGATGCCCTCGATGTCGCCCGGGAAATACTCCACGTCCGGCGGCGTGCCATACGCGGCGGTGAGTTCCTTTTCCAGTTTCCTTCGGCGCATTGCGATTCCCCCCTTGCCCGTAGGATTTTTTGCATCATACCACGCGGGCTTCTCCCGCGCAATGCTGCGCGCCGTGAAGCCGCCTTGTCACGGGAGATGCACAAAAACCGGAACAATTTTACGTCATGACGGCGTTTCTATCGGCGCTCCTTGCATTTTTGAGTAAATGACGTTGCCTTGCGGGCAAAAAAATGATACAATGCTGAAATAACTTGCAAATACGCAAAGGGAGGCGCGCCATGAACATCATTCCCAAGGGATACCAGCCGATTTTGAATGTGAAAGAGACGCAGGTCGCCATCAAGCGGCTGAAGGACGGATTTGAGTCGTGCCTCTCGGAAATGCTGCACCTGACGCGCGTTTCCGCGCCGCTGTTCGTCACGCCAGAGTCCGGCCTGAACGACATGCTCAACGGCGTGGAGCGGCCCGTCTCCTTTGACCTGGGCGAATCGCCGGAAACGACGGCGCAGGTGGTGCAATCGCTCGCCAAATGGAAGCGCATGGCGCTGCAGCGGTATGACTTCGCACCGCAGACCGGGCTGTACACCGACATGAACGCCATCCGGCGCGACGAGATCGCCGACAACCTGCATTCCTATTATGTGGATCAGTGGGACTGGGAACTGATCATCGACCCCGCGGAGCGCACGCTGGAGAAGCTGCGGGAGATCGTGGACCGCATTTACGCCGTGTTTCTCCGCACGGAGTACGATGTCTGCATGTTCGAGCCGAGGCTGACGCCCGTGCTTCCGCGCCAGATCACGTTCCTGACGGCGCAGCAGCTGGAGGACGAGTGGCCGGCCCTCACGCCCAAGGAGCGCGAGCGCGCCGCCTGCATGAAGCACGGCGCGGTGTTCGTCGCGCAGATCGGCGGGGCGCTGCGCTCCGGCCAGCCGCATGACGGCCGCGCGCCCGACTACGACGACTGGACGCTGAACGGCGATATCCTGTTTCATTATCCGCTGCTGGATACGGCGTTTGAAATCAGCTCCATGGGCATCCGCGTGGACGCGGACGCGATGCGCCGCCAGCTCGCCGCGCGCGGGCGCGAGAGCTGGGCGGACCAGCCGTTCCACAGGAGCCTGCTGGCCGGAAACTTGCCGCAGACGGCGGGCGGCGGCATCGGGCAGTCCCGGCTGTGCATGTTCTTCTTGAAGAAAGCGCATATCGGGGAAGTGCAGGCGTCGCTCTGGACGGAGCAAACCTGGCAGACCTGCAAGGACGCGGGCGTGCCGCTGCTGTAAGCGGGCGCATAAAAATTCGAAATCGGTGAAAAATTATTCCGTAATCTGCTTGACAGATGCATGATTATGCGCTATACTGCGCCTATCAACAAATCGACAAGCGGACCTGAGGAGGTATGGAAAATGAAGAAGTTTTTTGCGGTGCTCCTGTCCTGCGCCATGATGATCAGCGGCGCGGTTGCCCTGGCGGAGACGGTGACGATGGGCACGAACGCCCAGTTCCAACCGTTTGAATACATCGGCGACGACGGCAAGCCCACGGGCTTTGACGTGGAGGTCGCGGAGAAGATCGCCGAAGTGATCGGCATGGAGCTGAAGATTGAGGACATGTACTTTGACGGCCTCCTGTCCGCACTGGACATGGGCCAGGTTGATATCGTCATCGCGGCGATGACCATCACCCCGGAGCGCAAGGCCGCCGTCAACTTCTCCGATCCGTACTTCAACGCCACGCAGGCCGTCATCGTCATGAAGGGCTACGACGGCATCCAGGCCGTTGCGGACCTGAAGGACAAGAAGATCGCCGTGCAGGACGGCACGACCGGCCACCTGATGGCCACCGATCCCGAGAGCGAAGGCGGCCTGGGCTGCGACGCGGCGAACGTATTCGCGTTCAAGGCCTCGCCCGACACGGTGCTGGAACTGACCAACGGCCGCGTGGACTGCATCATCATTGACAACGCGGTGGCCGAGTCCTTCATGAAGGAGAATGACCAGATCGAGATCGTGCAGGGGCTGGAAATGCCGGTCGAGGAATACGGCATCGCCGTGAAGAAGGGCAACGACGCGCTGCTCGCCTCCATCAACGAGGCGCTGGCGAAGATCAAAGAGGACGGCACGTACGACGAGCTGATCGCGAAGTACTTCGCCGCCGAAGAATAAGCGGAACACACTATGCCGGGCGCGCCCTGTCGGACGCGCCCGGTTTTTGCTGTGTGGGAATACCCGTCCCGCCAAAATCCCCGGTTTTTGGTTGCCCTTTGCGCAGCGTTTGAAAAGATGGAAAAGCACGGCATCCGCAAGACAGGTTTCGACACGGCGAAGCGATTGCATTTGCTTCCTTGCCTATGGTATAATGCGAAAAAGCCTTGGAGGTTTTGCCGGATGAGAGAGCGCGAGGCCGCCGCGACCGTCGCGGCCGGGCTGTGCATATCGGTGGCCGTGCTGCGGATGGCGGCCCAATCCCTGCCCTTTGATTGGATGACGCTGGTGCTGGTGTTGATGGCGGCGGCGTCTGTTTTGCTTCCGTCCCTGATGGGCGGCAGAAGGCCGGAGCGCGCCGCGCGGCCGGTTCCGACGGAAAGCGCGCCCCAGGCGGGCGGTTCGCCAGCGGAGGATGCCGCGTCACCCGAATCAGACGAGGAGATGCCGGATGGGGACACGACGGTTGCGGACTCCGCGATGGGCGCCTTGGAGACCCTGAACGAACAGATGGATAAAGAGGGCTGGGCCGCGGGAAGCGGCGGCCTGTTTGACGCGCTTCGCGCGCTGCGCGAGGACAAGCCTTTCGCGGCGATGTGCGCCGCGCGCGGGACGCTATTGATGCTGGCGCGCCGCCTCCCCGCGTACCGCGCGCCGAATGAGACGTTTACGGCGCTGTGTGACGCGCTGGACACGGCGGCGCAGGCGGGGGAGCGCGCGGTTCCCCCGGACGAGGCGGGACGGCTGTTTGATTGCGCGCTGCGCGCGCTGGGCTGGTTGGAGGCGCAGGGATCGTAAAGCGCGCTACACGGGGCGATGGCCTCTGCAATTGCGCAACTTTACCGCGACGGCGGCGCTGATTCGAAGAATCGGGCGCCATAAGAGGATTCGGCCAGGAATCCTTACCGCGACGGCGGCACTGATTCGAAGAATCGGGCGCCATAAGAGGATTCCGGCAGGAATCCTTACCGCACGACGCGACAACGCCGCAAAGGG
The DNA here is from genome assembly GCA_031550535.1 of Eubacteriales bacterium. Classification (GTDB taxonomy): domain Bacteria; phylum Bacillota; class Clostridia; order Christensenellales; family Aristaeellaceae; genus Avichristensenella. Next base: position 20,202 of record JAVBOM010000064.1, on the reverse strand, counting down.
GGGGGCGTCCTGATGAAAAAGGGTGATACGCGGCGGGAGCAGATCCTGATGACGGCGGAGTCGCTGTTCTATGTCAACGGGTACGAGCAAACCACAATCCAGGACATCCTGGACAAGCTGCACCTATCCAAGGGCGGCTTCTATCACCATTTCGAGTCCAAGCTGGAGCTGCTGGAGGCCATCTGCACCATGCGGGCGGAGGAGAGCCTGGCTTCGGCGCAGAAGGCCGTGTCGTCCTGCATGGGCGACCCGCCCAGGGCGCTGAACGCGCTGCTGGAGAGCGGCGGCATGCTCCGCGCGGATAAGCTGGACTATGTGGGTCTGCTGCTGCGCGTGGCCTACCGGGACGACGGCGCGCTGATGCGGGAGAAGCTCAAACAGCGGACGCTAACGCTGATGCTGCCCCTGATGAACGACGTGATTATCGAAGGGGTGCGGCAGGGCATGTTCTTCCTGCCCCGCGCCGCGCTGGCAGGCGAACTGGTGCTGCGGCTGAGCGCGCAGTTCACGGACGAGGTGGCCAGCGTGTTCTCCCAGGGTGGTGAGGAAACCGATCAGCTCAGCGCCATCCTGGCGAAACTGGAGCTGTACCGCCACGCGGTGGAGCGGCTGCTGGGCGCGCCGTTCGGGTCCATCGTGCTGTATGACATGGAGAACCTGACGGCTGTCTGCCGGGGGCTGATGGCGCATCGGGGGATGGGGAAGAGCTAGGCGATGGATGGATGACAAACAAGTATCAGACCATCATAGACAATTTCATTCGATGGGGAGAGTCCTCCGGCAAGCTTTATGTGGCTGCAATTGTCGGCTCTCAGGCAAGGATGGATCGTCCGGCGGACGAGTATTCAGACCTTGATATCATCATGGTTGTGGATGACCCGGCCGATTTCCTGTCATCCGACGGGTGGCTCTACGAAATCGGACAGTTTTATGTTTCTTTTGTTGAAAACACAGTGAATGGCGATACAGAACGGCGGGTTCTATTTGCCGATGCCCTGGACGTCGATTTTGTTTTGATGCCTGTAGACTGCATTGATGCGTTGGACGGCGAAGCATTGTCTATTCTGGGGCGCGGATATAGCATTTTGGTAGATAAGATCGGGTTCCGGAATCTTCTGCATCAGTTCGACATAGCAAAGCAGGCATATACCTCGCCATCGGAAAAAGACATTGACAATATCGTGAATGATTTCTGGTATCACGCTGTTTGGACAGCGAAAAAGATACGGCGTGGCGAATTATGGACCGCTAAACTCTGCTTGGATTCCTATATGAAGTCGAAGCTCCTGACAATCATAGAATGCCACGCGCACGCAATGCATGGGGAGAGCTACGATACTTGGCATGCCGGGCGCTTTATAGAGAAATGGGCGGATCGTTGGATTATTGAAAAACTGCCCCAATGCTTTTCGCGCTACAATGAACAGGAGCTAAAAGCCGCTTTGCTTGCGACGATGGACCTGTTCCGGGCAATCGCCATGGAAACGGCTGAGAAACTCAACTTCACGTACCCCAGCGACGCCGACAGGTTTGCAACGGCATGGGTGGTGGCGGCGCTTCAATGAGAGGGAAGAAATCCTTGCGGGGCCGCCGGACACACAATCACAATAACAAAGGAACCCGCCGCCGGTAGGTTCCTTGATGGCGGCGCGGGTTCGGAGAATCGGGCGCCAAAAGGGGATTCCGCCAGGAATCCCCTTCTCTTCATTACACATGCGATAAACCGGGATAAACTGATTAGTTAGACTTCAACGCCTCGGCGATGGCCGCCTGGTGATCCTTGTCCACCGTCTTGGAGCCGTGCGTCATGCTGCCGGTGAAGTGGATGCACATAACGCCCTTGAAGTAGGTGCAGTAGCTGGTCTCGCCATGGCCCACCGCGTACATGGAGCCCGCGTACTTCGTGCCGGCGATGGTCACGACGACCGGGCGGCGGACATAGCTGCCCGTGATGCCGTTCTTGGAGATGACCTCCGCGTCCCCGGCAGACGCCGGGATGATGTCCGCGTGGTTGCCGCCGTTGATATACGTGGCGCCCCAAGTAACGCCCGACTTGGTATCATAAATCGTGATGCTTTTGTTGTTGCTGATCAGATCCTTGCCCACCGCGAACCAGTCCAGCGTTTGCGTTCCGCCGCTGCCAGCGGTCGGGGTGGTGGCCGTTGTTGTTCCAGCCGTGGCTGCCGCCGGGTCCCCGTAGATAACGCCGCCCGTGCCGTTCAGGGTGCCGTCGGGCAGCACGCCGCCGGGCGCCACGCCGCCATAGGTGCCGGTCACGTCAATTAAGGTGCTCCCGTCCGGCACATAGCCCGTCCCGGATGAGGTGTCGCCCACCGGCGCGGAATACGAGGGCGTGTTGCTCACGGGTGCCGAGTTCTGAGGCCCTAAGTTGCGCTCGCGAAGGAGCTTGTCTAGTTCAGCGGCCTTTGCGCCGCCCTGATCACCTGTCTGGCTTGGATTCGGGTCCGCGAACGCCGCGGCCGCGCATACGCCCAGCAGCAGAGTTAGCGACAGCAACATAGCTAGTGCTTTCTTCATTGCGTTCTCCTTTCGCCATGTGTACGAATATTTTACCACCAATGACATATAATTGCAACATTTTGTTCCCGCCATTCTTCGCGGGACGCGTCCGGGCGCACGCGCCGTGCTATGGAAACCGATCCTAAAGCCATGGAAGCCTGCCCAAAAGCTCCCCCTTGCAAACAGGGCACGCCTATGATACGATTCATGCATGAGCTATACGAAAAGCGGAAGGGATTTCTTGCGAACCCCCCCTAAGGTGCCCGATTTTTCAAATCAGCGCCGCCATCTAGATAGAGATCGTTTGCGGGAAGCCGTGGAGGCCCTGTTGGCCGACTTCTCGGGACGGGGGTATTTCCCCTCGGCGGTGGTACGCGTGTTTGACCGCGAGGAGACGCTGCTCGTGGCCACGATCGGCGACGCCCGGCCGGGCACGGTGTTCGACGTCGCGTCGCTGACGAAGATCGCCACCGCCACGCAGGCGCTGCTGTTGCTGGACAAGGGCGAACTGCGCCTGACGGCGGACATCCTGGACTGTCTGCCGGAGTTGGCCCAGGACGCGCTGCTGAAGGAGCGGCTGACGGGCGTCACGCTGGAAAAGCTGCTGACGCACACATCGGGCATTGTGGACTGGTATCCGTTCTACGCGGAGAAGGTTGATTTCGCCCAAGTGCTGCATACCGCGCTGGAGCGATACGGCCCGGTCTCCGGCATGGTCTATAGCGACCTGAATTTCATGCTGCTGGGCAAAGCCATAGAGCGCGCGGCGGGCATGCCGCTGGACGCCTGCCTGCAAAAGCTGCTCGTGGAGCCGATGGGCCTGGGGCGGATGACATACCGCCCGGACGCGGGCTGGGACATCGCGCCCTCCTGCTACGGCAACCCGATCGAGGAAGGCATGTGCGCGGAGCGGAACATCGCGTTTTCCGGCTGGCGGCCGCACGAGCCGGTGCGCGGCGAGGCGAACGACGGCAACGCGTTCTACTACTTCGGCGGCGTGGCGGGCAGCGCGGGTATCTTCGCGGACGCGGAGGCGTACCAGCGCCTGTGCCAGTTCCACATGAACGCGGACTCCCTGCTGCTCGTTTCCGCGCAGGCGGAGCGCGCCCCCACGCGCGGCCTGGGCTGGCAGGTGAGCGACATGTACCCGGACGGCTGCGGCCATACCGGCTTTACGGGGACGAGCATGTACCTGTCGCGGCCGCTGGACATCGGCGCAGTCGCGTTCACGAACCGGTTATTTTATAAGGAAGCGAACCCCAACGCGACCAACGATTTCCGCAGGGCGCTGCACAAGCTGGTCGCGGGGCTGCGCTAGAACAAATGATTTGAAGTCCGCTGAAAGCCGGGCTTTGAATAGAGATTCATTGAAAGAAGGTAGAATCATGAAAAAAATGCTTGCCTTGGTGTTATCCGTTCTGATGCTGCTGGGCGGCGTGTCGGCCGTCGCGGCGGCGGAAGCCACGGACAACGTGCTGCGCTTCGGTACCGATGCCGAACCCATCGGCTTTGACCCGCACACCATTTCCGCGGTCGCGTCGTTGCGCGTCATTTCGCAGGTGTATAACACGCTGATCGACGTGGACGAGAACCTGGACGTCGTGCCCGAGCTGGCCACGAGCTGGGAACAGCCGGACGACGTGACCTATATTTTCCACCTGCGCGACGATGTAAATTTCCACAACGGCCGCAAAATGACCGCCGAGGATGTCAAATACAGCTTTGAGCGCATTTTGACGCCGGACGCGGGCATGCTGGGCAACAGCGCCAGCTACGCCGGCAACATTGAGTCCGTGGAGGTTGTGGACGAGTTCACGGTGAAGATGACGCTGAAGAGCATCACCGCGCCGTTCCTGGCCAGCCTTTCCAGCAACTACTGCGCGGTCGTCTGCAAGGAAGTCGTGGAGGAAAACGGCGACCTGCTGCGCGCCGACGGCGGCACCGGCCCCTACACGCTGGGCGAGTGGGTTCCGGACAACGTTGTGAAGCTCAACAAGTACGACGCGTACTTTGTGGCGGACAAGCCGGAGTTTGACGCGATCGAGTACTACGTGATGACGGACAGCGCCGCCCGCCTGGCCGCGCTGCGCACCGGCACCGTGGATGTCATCAACGCCGACACGGCGATGCTGGCCCTGGTGACGAATGACGCGAACATCAAGACGCTGGCCTACCAGTCCAGAAACTACTGCACGCTCTGCCTGAATGTAACGAAGTTTGAGCCGTTTGCGGACGTGCGCGTCCGTCAGGCCGTGTCGCTCGCCCTGAACCGCGAGGAGATCGTGGACATGGCGTTCAACGGCGAGGCCGAGATTTCCGGCTTCGTGCCCGCCTCCATGGGCCGCTGGGCGGTCGACGTGACAGCGCACCCGATGTACCAGCAGGATATTGAGAAGGCCAAGGCCCTGCTGGCCGAGGCCGGCTATCCGGACGGCTTTGAGGTCGAATTGATCGTGGGTCTGCTGGACACGCTCCGCGACATGGGCGCGGTCGTGCAGCAGCAGCTCGCCGAGATCGGCATCAAGGTGAACGTGGTCAACAAGGAAAATGCCGAGTACGTGGACCTGTGGGGCAAGCATGAGTTCCAGATGATGGCGTGCCAGAACGGCGCGGGCTCCGACCCGAGCCGCGGCGTCGCGTTCTTCTTCAAGACCGGCAACAGCGCCAACATCGCCGAGTACTCCAACGCCCGCGTGGACGAGCTGTGCGAACTGGGCGCCGGCACGACCGACCCGGACGAGCGCGAGGCGTATTACAAAGAAGCCATCGAGATCATCCTGGACGAGTGCCCGAACGTGACCGTGTGCAGCCCGCGCGAGTTCTTCCTCGCGTCGCAGCGTGTCGCGGGCTACACGCCCAGCGCCGCCGCTCCGTATGATCTGCTGAACGCGCACTTTGAGTAAGCCACTGTAATTCCGGTAAATGTAAGGGAGGGCGGATGCCTCGGGACGGGGTCCCGGCGTCCCCCTCCTTGGTGTTTTATCATAGACGGCGGCGCTGATTGAAGCAATCGGGCGCCATAAGGGGATTTCGCGAGAAATCCCCACCTTGACGGCGGCGCTGATTGAAGCAATCGGACGCCATAAAGGGATTTCGCGAGAAATCCCTACCTTGACGGCGGCGCTGATTGAAGCAATCGGGCGCCATAAAGGGATTTCGCGAGAAATCCCTACCTTGACGGCGGCGCTGATTGGAACAATCGGGCGCCATAAGGGGATTTCGCGAGAAATCCCTACCTTACAGGTAAGGAGGTCAACACCGCCATGCGTGACTACATCCTGCGCAGGCTGCTCCTGCTCATCCCCGTGCTGCTGGGCATCAGCATCTGTGTCTTTTTCATCATGCAGCTCGTGCCGGGGAGCGTCGTCAGCGGCATCCTGGGCATTGAGGCCACGCCGGAACTCCGCGCGGCGTGGGAGGTCAAGCTGGGCTTGGACAAACCGGTTGTCGTCCAGTACTTCACCTGGCTCGGCAGGGCGCTCACGGGCAACTTTGGCGAGTCGTTCCGCACGGGCGCGCCCGTGTTTCCCGAGATCATGCGCCGGTTCTCCATCACGGCGGAGCTGGCCATTTTGGGCTGTCTGTTCTCCTGGATCATCGCCATTCCGCTGGGCATCATTTCAGCCCTGAAGCGCAATCGCCCTATTGACAAGGGCGTGCGCGTGTTTGCGCTTTTGGGCGTGTCGGTGCCGAACTTCGCCTCCGCCACACTGATGATCCTGCTGTTGTCGAAGGTGTTCGGGTACTCCACGCCGGTGGGGTATGCGTCGCTGCTGCAAAACCCGGGCAAAAACCTGCAAATCATGGTCCTGCCCGCGATGATCCTCGGCTCCGTGATGGCGGGCTCCGTCATGCGGATGACACGCTCGTCCATCCTGGAGGTGCTGCGGCAGGACTTCATCAAGGCCGTGCGCGCCAAGGGCGCGTCCGAGCGGATCACCATCTTCCGCCACGCGCTGAAGAACGGCTGCATTCCGATCATCACGCTGGTGGGCATGCAGATGGGCTCGCTGCTGGGCGGTACGGTGGTCATCGAGCAGATTTTCTCCATCCCGGGGCTGGGCCAGTACACGCTGACCGGCATCTCCCAGCGCGATTACCCGGTCGTGCAGGGGTGCGTGCTGTTCATCGCGCTCATTTACGTCGTCATCAACCTGCTGGTCGATATTCTGTATACGTACATCGACCCGCGCATCCAGTATGAGTAAGGAGAGGATTTCTTGCGAAATCCCCTTATGGCGCCCGATTTTTCAAATCAGCGCCGCCATCAAGGAGGGCGTCCAATGAAGGCAAAAACAAGCGAAAAGGCCATGCAGCGGGCGCTCCCCGGCAACGAGAGCGTTTTGACGCAGCTCTGGCAGGACGGCCTGGGCCGGGCGGGCATGCTCGGCATCGCGCTGATCGTGCTGCTGGCCGTGTTCGCCCCGCTGATCGCGCCGTATGACGTGGCGAAGATGCACCCCAAGGCCAAGCTGGCCGCCCCGAGCCTGACCTACCTGTTCGGCACGGACAACTTCGGCCGCGACGTGTTCAGCCGCATCGTGTTCGGCGCGCGCGTGTCGCTGCTGGTGGGCATTGTGTCCGTGGGCATCGCGGCCGGGTTCGGTTACGTGTTCGGCATGATCGCGGGGTTTTTCGAGGGCAAGGCGGAGAGCGTCATCATGATGGTGATGGACATCATCTTCGCGTTCCCGTCGATTCTTTTGGCGCTGTTCATCGTCTCGGCGCTGGGGCCGAGCATCATCAACACGATGATCGCCATCGGCATCGTCAACATCCCGGTCTTTACCCGGACGGTGCGCGCGTCGGTCAAATCCGTGAAATCCATGGACTACATCAAGAACGCGCGGTCCATCGGCCTTGCGCCGGCCAAGATCCTGTTCGTGCATGTCACGCCGAACGTGCTGGCCCCGTTCACCGTGCAGGCAACGCTGGCGCTGTCCGGCGCGATCCTGACGGAGGCGTCCATGAGCTTCCTGGGCCTGGGCATCCAGCCGCCGGACCCGTCGTGGGGTTCCATGCTGTCGGACGCGCGCAAGTACATGGAGCTGGCCCCGTGGCTGGTCATTTTTCCGGCGCTGTTCATCATCCTGACGATTCTGTCCTTTAACATCCTGGGCGACAGCCTGCGCGACGTGCTGGACCCGAAGCTGAAAGTATAGGAGGCGGGCGACGAATGGAAAACCTGGTTGAAATTCGCGGCCTCCGCATTGAGACGCCGCGCGGCAAGGGCACTGTCCAGCTTGTGGACACCGTGGACCTGACCATACGGAAAAAGCAGAGCTTTGGCATCGTGGGCGAAAGCGGCTGCGGTAAGAGCGTGACAGCCAGCGCCATCATGCAGCTTCTCCCCTACCCGCTGCGGGCGGGCGAGGGCACGATCCGGTTCGACAGCCTCGCGGGCGAGGTGGAGCTGCTGCAAATGCCGGTGGACAAAATGCGGAAGCTGCGCGGCAAGGAGATCTCCATGATCTTCCAGGAGCCGATGACCGCGCTGGACCCGATTTTCACCGTCGAATACCAGATGATGGAGGCGCTGGAATTCCACCGCGCCGGGCTGTCCAGGGCGGAGATCGCGGATCTGTCGCTCGCCATGCTGCGCAAGGTGAACATCCCGCGCCCGGAGCAGACGCTGAAATGCTACCCGCACCAGCTTTCCGGCGGGCAATTGCAGCGCATCATGATTGCCATCGCGCTGATCAACGACCCGCGCCTCCTGATCGCGGATGAGCCGACGACGGCGCTGGACGTGACAATCCAGGCGCAGATCTTGGACCTGATGAACGGGCTGAAGGAATCGCGCGACACGTCGATCATCATGATTACGCACGATCTAGGCGTCATCGCCGAGACGTGCGAGGAGGTGGCCGTGTTCTACGCCGGGCAGGTGGTGGAGCAGGCGCCCGTTGCCGAGCTATTTCACCAGACGGCGCACCCGTACACGACCGGTCTGCTCCGCGCGGTCACGTCGCTGGGCGGGGAGGAAAAGGCGCTGTACACCATCCCCGGCATGGTGCCGCCGGGCGGCGCGTGGGCGAAGGGCTGCCGTTTCGCCGACCGCTGCGCGCGCTGCGAGGATCGCTGCCGCCAGGCGATGCCGAAACTTTCCGAGGTCGCGCCCGGGCATCTGTGCCGCTGTTTCCTGCACGGAGAGGGGGCGAGCGCGTGAGCGACGTATTGCTGGATGTGCGCCACCTGAAAACGTACTTCCCCATCAAGCGCGGCGTGATGCGCAAGACCGTGGGCTATGTGCACGCCGTGGAGGACATCAGCTTCACCGTGGGCAACCGCGAGGTGTTCGCCCTGGTGGGCGAGAGCGGCTGCGGCAAGAGCACCACGGGCACGAGCATCCTGCGGCTGATCGAGCCGACGGGCGGCGAAGTGATTTTCGCCGGTGAAAACATCGCGGCCCTGGACGCGGACGCGCTGCGCGCCAAGCGGCGGGATATGCAGTTCATCTTCCAGAACCCGTACAGCTCGCTGAACCCGCGCATGAACGTGCGCCGCCTGCTGTCCGAGCCGCTGCGCGTGCACTACAAGAACCTGTCCGACGCTGAAATACGCGACAAGGTGGACGAGATGATGCGGCAGGTCGGCCTGACGCCGGACCAGGGCAGCCGCTACCCGCACCAGTTCTCCGGCGGGCAGAAGCAGCGCATCTCCATCGCCCGCGCGCTGATCAGCCGCCCGCGCTTTGTGGTCGCGGACGAGCCGATTTCCGCGCTGGACGTATCCATCCAGGCGCAGATTCTGAACCTGCTGATGGAACTGCAGCGCGACATGGAGCTGTCGCTGATCTTCATTTCGCACGACCTGAACGTCGTCCGGCACATCAGCGACAACGTGGGCGTGATGTACCTGGGGTACATCGTGGAGACGGGCGACACGAAGGCGATTTACGACAACCCGCTGCACCCGTACACACAGGCGCTCTTGTCCGCCGTGCCCTCGCACGACCCGCTGAACAAGCGGAAGCACATTGTGCTGATGGGCGATGTGCCCAGCCCCGCGAACCCGCCGAGCGGATGTCCGTTCCATACGCGGTGCCCGAGGGTGACGGAGATTTGCAAGGAAAATATGCCGGACGCGGTGGATGTGGCGGGCAATCACCGGGTGGCTTGCCACCACGCCGGATGAAAAGAATCGGCATCCCCGTAGAAAAGTATTGCAAGGGAGCCATCATTGAGCAAAGGGCTTTCCCTGGCAAAAATGAGAGGAATGACCGATGAAGAAAGCGGTATGCGCCATCATCCTGCTATGCGCGATGCTGTCCGGTTACGCGCTGGCGTTTGACCCTGTTCCCGGCGAAGTCCTGTATGTGGTGAACAATCCAGACTCGGCGGAACGGCTGAACCTTCGGACACGGCCCGATATGTCGGCGCCGTCCCTTGGCCGTTATTACAACGGGGTGCGGCTGGAGGCCCTTTCGCGGCCCGAAAACGGCTGGATCCATGTGGCGGTGGAGGGGCAAAGAAGCGTCAAGGGATACATGCAAGCGAAGTATCTGGTTCATAATCCGTCGACCCCGGTCGCATCCGCCATCCCCTTGGTTGCGGTCAGCAACAAGAATGGGACGGGCTTGAATCTGCGAGAGGAGCCTTCCGTTAGTGCCGCCACGTACACATTCGTGGAAAACGGGACGACGGTTGCGGTATTGGGTTGGGGCGAGCAGTGGTGCCATGTCCGGCATGAGAACTTGACCGCTTATTTGCTGACATCGGGGTTGGCTTTCGAATCATCGGGAAGCGGCAGCGGTGTCATTCCAGGGGCAAATTGGCTACATGTCAACAACCCCATCCCCATGGATCGTTTACACCTGCGAACCGCGCCGCGCAGCAATGCGACTTCACTGGGCAAGTATTACAACGGCGTATCGGTCGAGGTGCTGTCCTATCCATCGGGTGACTGGGCCGAGGTGCGCATCGGGAATGCAGTCGGCTATATGCAGCGGAAGTTCTTGACGGCCGGCTCCGTGATTTCCGCCATACCTACGCTAACGGTGAGCAATCCGGTATCTGCCGATCGGTTGAATCTGCGTGCGGAGATGTCTGATAAAGCCGCTTCCCTGGGCAAATACGACAACGGCACGAAGGTGGAGGTGCTGGGCGTGGGCACGACCTGGCATCATGTCCGCATCGATGGCAAGATCGGCTATATGATGGCGAAATACCTCACGCCGATCGGCGGCACGGGGAGCGCGGGCGGCGGTAGCAGGATAGCCGGTGTCACCACAAATGTGGTGATATCGTATGATCCGGCCACGACACACCCGTTCAGCCAAACGGACCTGGACGCCGCCGCCGCGTCCATCGTGAAGTTTTTTCAGGAGAACTACACTGGCTGCGAAATGGTGCGTTTGTGGTACGATGAAGCGCGCTCGGATGAGATGCTTCTGTCGTTCTCTGATACGGTGATTTCACCCAACTTCATCGTCTTCCTGTGTGAGTTCAATGTCGTGACCGGCAGTTACGAGATGGGGTTTGAGCCAGGCAGGATCTACGACGGATGGCTGATGATCGCAAAACGCAAGGACAGCCAAAGCCCGTGGGTGGCAGGGACGTTGGGGTTGACGTAATCCGCCACACACGAAGCGATTTTCAAACGCGCCTGCTCCCGATGAATCAATTCCATTAGCTAAAGGAGACTTTACCATGCCCTATGCCATCGGCCTCATCAGCGGCACCTCCCTGGACGGATGCGACGCCGCGCTGATCGAAATCGAAGGGAAATCCATCCGCCCGGCCGCGTTTGTCACGCTGCCCATGCCGGACGCGCTGCGCCAGAGGATTCTGGACTGCTGCTCGCTGACGAAATCAAACATCGCCCTGACGTGCAGCCTGAACGTGGAGATCGGCTACTGGTTCGCGGAGGCGGCCAAGGCGGTCTGCGCGGAGGCGGGCATCGCGCCGGATTCCGTAGAATGCATCGGCTCGCACGGGCAGACCGTGTACCACTTCGCCGAGGACGAGGGCGAGTACCTCGCGTCCACGCTGCAGATCGGCGAGCCCGCCATCATCGCGTACGAGACGGGCGCGACCGTCGTCTCCAGCTTCCGCGCGATGGACATGGCCGCCGGCGGGCGCGGCGCGCCGCTGGTGCCGTACGCCGAGTACCTGCTCTACCGGTCGGACAAGCCGCGCGCGCTGCAAAACCTGGGCGGCATCGGCAACGTGACCGGTCTGCCCGCGAACTGCGCGCTGAACGATGTGTTCGCCTTCGATACCGGCCCCGCCAACATGATCATCAACGCGCTGGTGAAGCATTTTTACGATCTGGACTTTGACGACGGCGGCGCGATCGCCAAGACGGGCCGGGTGAACGAGGCGCTGCTCGCCGAATGGATGGCCATTCCGTATGTGATGGCCCCACCACCCAAGGCCACGGGCCGCGAGCTGTACGGCGCGCAGTTTGTGGAGGCCGCGCTCCGCGATCATCCTGGCATTGCCCCCGCGGACTGGATCGCCACCGCGACGCGCTACACCGCCCAGTCCATCGCGGAGAACTACCGCGCGTACGTGTTCCCGCGCTGCCCGGCCAAGGAGGTCATCCTGTCCGGCGGCGGCAGCCACAACCGCGCCATGCACGACGACATCGCGACGCTACTGCCCGAATGCCGCGTGATCACGCAGGAGGACCTGGGCTGGAACTCGGATTCCAAGGAGGCCGTCGCGTTCGCGCTGATGGCGCACGAGACGATGCATGGGCGGCCGAGCAACGTACCCAGCGCGACCGGCGCGAGTAGGCCGATGATCCTGGGGAACATCACACCCGCGCCGTATCGGGGGTAGGGCTGGGCACGGAGAAAAACACGGCTGTGGCGCGAAAAACAATGCCACAGCCGTGTTTTTGAGCCTACTTCCTTACTTCCTTGGGAACAACGCCAGACTCTCCCGCCAGAGCTTATAATGGGCCACCTGTTCTTCAACGCTTGAGCCAATCCATTCGCCGCCGCATTCAAATATATCGACAGAGCTGGCGGCGGATGTGACGGGATGCCCCATCTGTAGGCGGCATGCCTTCCTGCCAGGGCCCATTGAAAGTTGCATGGGGGATGGATATACATCCAAGGAAGTCCCGTTGCACATGATCTGAATGCCCTTTGGTTCCAAATCCAATCGCAACGCTACCAACGCTTCAAAGAGGCTATCCGCCAGCATGCTCTTTTTCTTTCCGTCAAAGAAAAAGTCAATTTGGGTGAGTTCTTTGTTTTGAGGGGATTCCTCATATACGTGCAGTGTCGCGGAATGTGATGCGTCGCTATGTGCGATCAGTTTAACATCAATCACATCATAATCATAATTCATCATTATCCCTCTTTTCGCGTTGCAAAGTGCGGCCGCGCTATTTCCCCGCCCGCACCCGCCCAATCGCCTCCGACACCCTGCCCCCGCACGCGTCCAGCGCCTCCCGGCACACCCCGGCGTCCTTCCCGGTCTCGTGCATCACAATGGCCGTCTTGACCTCGTGTCCGCACGCTTCCAGCAGCGCCTCCGCCGCCGCGCGGTCAAGCCCCGTTGCGTTCATCGCGATGCGCACCACCCGGTCGCGCAGCTTCACGTTTGTGGCGCGCACGTCCACCATCAGGTTGCCGTACATCTTGCCGAGTTGCGCCATCACGCCGGTGGTCAGCATGTTCAGGATCATCTTGGTGGCCGTGCCCGCCTTCAGCCGCGTGGAGCCGGAGAGGATCTCCGCGCCGGTCGGGGCCTCGATGGCGATTTCCGCTTCCGCGGACATCAGCGCCCCCCGGTTGCACGCCACCGACACGGCCAGCGCGCCCAGCGCCCGCGCGTGCCGAAGGCCGCCTATGCAGTATGGCGCGTAGCCGCTGGCGCTGATGGCCACCAGCGCATCCGATGCGCAAAACCCCGCGTTCATCAAGTCCGTCGCGCCGCCGTCCGCGTCGTCCTCCGCGCCCTCCACGGCGAAGCGGATCGCCCGGTCACCCCCGGCGATGACGCCCTGTACCAGCGTGGGCGGCACGCCGAACGTGGGCGGGCATTCCGACGCGTCCAGCACGCCCAGCCGCCCGCTCGTGCCCGCGCCCAGGTAGAACAGCCGCCCCCCGGCCTTCAGCCGGTCCGCGATGCCCTCGATGGCGCGGGCGATGTCCGGCAGCGCCATCTGCACAGCGTCTGCGGCCTCGCGGTCAAACTGGTTCATCAGCGTAGCGAATTCCAGCGGCGTCAGGCGGTCCAGCGAGCGGCTGCGCGCGTCCGCCTGCTCGCTGGCGAGCGATCCTAAAATATCCGTGTTCGGCATGGTGCCCTCCTTTTTTGGTTGTGTTCCGTTTATTTTTTTGCCTTCGTCTCGGATTTCTTAGGCGGCGGCGCTGATTGGGACAATCGGGCGCCATAAGGGGATTTCGTCAGAAATCCCTACCTCCTTTTCCCCTCGGGAACGGGTTTGGGTGCGGGCGGCAGAATTTCCTCGCACAGCAGTTGATATGCCGCCGCCTTCACCGCGCACTGCATCGGCGTCGCGGTGCCGATCTCGTCCACGAGCGATTGCAACGTGTCCCGCTGCAGGCCGCAAAACTGCCGGTACACGGCCTCCACGCCGCCGTCCCGGGGGGCGGCCATCAGCCGTCGGAGCTCCTCCAGCGACACGGCCTGTTTCAGCGTGCAGAGCATGATGAGCTGCGCGATCTGCTCCCGCTCGTATTTTTTTCCGACCGGCCGGGCCATCAGGCCGGCCTTGACGTAGTTGTTGATCATCGCCGGCGTGACGGCACGCCGCGCGTCCCCGTACAGTCCTTGGTACTGGCGCTCCAGGTACGTGATCACCTGATCCATGTACAGTCCCAGGTCTGGCAACTGCTCCCATGCCGGCGGCGCGAAAGCCCGCGCCCTGTCCGCAAAATTCGCTTCCATTTCCTTCCAAGACGGCGGCGCTGATTGATAAATCAGGCGCCATGAGGGAATTTCGTCAGAAATTCCGACCTCTCCGCGTCCTTTTCTGCTTTTTGGACATTATATCATTTCGGGAGGCCGATCACAAGCGGCACGAAAGGCTTGACATTGTGATGAGGATGATTTATACTAGTTTTAAAAACCAGATCAGGCGGTGAAAATCATGCAGCATACCTCCATTCAGCTTTGGGCGGATTCCTTGGGCAAGGGCGTTGTGTTTGACGAGGCGCGCGGGCGGTATGTCATCCTGCGGGATTCATGCGCCACGCTGCTGCAGGGCGCGCTCAGCCTGCCGCTGACGAACCACTCCCGCATGGGCGCGACCGTGGCCGAGGGGTACGACCGGTTTCTGGAAAGCCCCGCCGCGCCCGGGGGGATCGCGGTGATCGCCTACGGCGGCAACGACTGCGACATGCCCTGGGCGGCCATCGCGGAGGACCCGGAAGGCGCGTACGATGGCAAGACGCCGATCGCGCTGTTTGCCGAACTGCTGAACGCCTTTGTGGACAAGGCGCGTGCCCGCGCCATGACCCCGCTGCTCGTGACGCCGCCGCCCATCATGTCGGGGCGGTATTTCCAGTGGGTGACGCGCGGCTTGAACGCGGACGCCGTGCTGCGCTTCCTGGGCGATGTGTCGCACATCTACCGCTGGCAGGAGCGGTATTCCATCGCCGTGCGCCGCGTGGCGGAGAGCGCGAAGTGCGCGCTGTTCGACCTGCGGGACGCGTTCCTGGCGGATGCGCGCTACCCCGAGCTGTACTGCGTGGACGGCATCCACCCCAACGCCGACGGGCAGGCGCTGATGGCCCGGACGGCGGTGGCTGAGCTGCAAGGCTTGTCGGCGCGATTGAGCGCGTGCTGAAGTGTAAGGGGGAGAACGCTGGGACTCCGGCACTTGGATATTGTCGCGACGCAAGCGGCACGCACCCCGGCATTGTCGCGCTGTGCGCGTTCGCGCCCATCCCTCTGCGCCGCGGCGAACCTTCACCTCGCTTTATCCCGCGCAGCGGGCGCTCGGTTCCGGTTTTGTATCCAAGCGAACCTCCGCCGCAGTTGATTCCGGCCCCAAGGCATTGTCGCGCTCTTCCGTTGGTCGATCGCGCACCCTGGTATTGTCGCACTGGTCGCGTTCGCGCCGATCGCGCACCCCGGCATTGTCGTGCTGTGCGCATTCGCGCCCATCGCTCTGTGCCGGGGCGAACCTCCCCCTCGCTTTATCCCGCACAGCGGGCGCTCGGTTCCGGTTTTGTACCAGGGCGAACCTTCACCTCGCTTCATCGCCCGCAGGGCGCGCTCGGTTCCGGTTTTGTGCCTTTTGGCACCTTCGGCTCGCTTGTTCCACCACTGGCGGCGCTCACCTTCGGTGCACTGGCGGAATGCGGCTTGGATCCCCTTTGGAAACCCCTCATTTCGCCTCACGGCGGGAGGATTTTATCAAATGTCCCCACTAGATGGGGTTCTTGCCGAATGAAACCTTTGAAAGGCTCCAAGGAGCGGAACCCGTACACCTTTTCCCCTCCTCCGTGCGCCATGTGACCGGCGCACTTTTTTGTCGCATCTTCTCTTTTCGCGTTCGTTATTTCGTTTGTTGACAAGGTTTGCCTATAATGTTACGATGACGGCGGCGCTGATTGGAACAATCGGGCGCCATAAGGGGATTTTGCAAGAAATCCCTACCTCTGCGCCGTAAGAATACGTCCGCAGGGCGCGAAAAGGAGCGAAACCGATGCAAACCACCGCCGTACGCCTCTATGGAAAAAACGATCTCCGCATGGAGACGTTCGAATTGCCGCCGATCACGGAGTCGGAAGTCCTGTGCCGCGTGGTGTCCGACAGCGTGTGCATGTCGTCCTACAAGGCCGCCATCCAGGGCGCGGCGCACAAGCGCGTGCCGGACGACGTCGCCACAAACCCCATCATCATCGGGCACGAGTTTTGCGGCGAAATCATGGAAGTCGGCGCTAGGTGGCGGGATCAGTTTTCCGCCGGCCAGCGTTTTACCATACAGCCCGCGCTCAACTACAAGGGCTCCCTCGCCTCGCCCGGGTATTCGTACCCCTACATGGGCGGCGCGGCGACGTACATCATCCTGTCCAGCGAGGTCATGGAGCTGGGCTGCCTGCTGCCGTACACGGGGGAGAGCTATTTTGAGGGATCGCTCGCGGAGCCGATGAGCTGCATCATTGGCGCGTACCACGCGGCGTACCATACCCAGAACGGCGTATACACCCACCAGATGGGCATCCGGGAGGGCGGCCGCTGCGCCATCCTGGCCGGCGCGGGCCCGATGGGCCTTGGCGCGATCGACTACGCGCTGCACTGCGGCCGCCAGCCGTCCCTGCTCGTGGTGACGGACATCGACGCCGCGCGCCGCGCCCGGGCGGAGGCGCTGTTCCCTGCGTCGGAGGGCGCGCGCATGGGCGTAAAGATCGTCTACCTGGATGGCCGGGACGACGAGGCGCTCCGGGCGCTGACGGACGGCCAGGGGTTCGACGACATCTTCGTGTACGCGCCGGTGCGCCCCGTGGTGGAGCAGGCGGACCGACTGCTCGCGCGCGACGGGTGTCTGAACTTCTTCGCCGGCCCGTCCGACCCCGCGTTCTCCGCGACGCTGAATTTCTACAACGTGCACTACGCGTCCACCCACCTGGTGGGCACCAGCGGCGGCAACACGGACGACCTGAAGGAGGCGCTGATGATGACCGCGCGGGGCGACATCCATCCGGCCTGCATGGTCACGCACGTGGGCGGGTTGAACGCCGCGCGGGAGACGACGCTGAACCTGCCGAACATCCCCGGCGGCAAGAAGCTGATCTACACGCACCTGGACATGCCGCTCACCGCCATCGACGGCTTTGCGGAGGCGGGCAAAAAGGACGAGCGGTTCGCCGCGCTGCACGCGATTGTCAGCGCCGGGGCCATGCTGTGGAACGCCGAGGCGGAGCAGTACGCCCTGAAGGCGTTCAAGGCGTAACAATAAACCGGGCGGAGAACCGGCGGGCCGCTTCCCGTCCGGTTTTCGTGTATCGCGGGGCGCTGCACCCCTGGCGGCGGCGCGGATTCGGAGAATCGGGCGCCATAAAGGGGTTTCGCCAGAAATCCCCACATCATCGGACAGATGGGCCGGCGGAGGCCGCACACACATTTTGCGCACATAATTCCGTCTCAGGCGGAATATGCTTTGGTTTTCCTTCATACTGAAATAAGGCAAGGATTCCTTGCGGAATCCTTCTATGGCGCCCGATTTTTCAAATCCGCGCCGCCTCTGGGCAAGGATTCCTTGTGGAATCCTTCCATGGCACCCGATTTTTCAAATCCGCGCCGCCTCAGGGCGAGGATTCCTTGTGGAATCCTTCCATGGCACCCGATTTTTCGAATTCGCGCCGCCATCAGGGAAGGACTAGCCCACGGGCCGGGAAGCCGCGCGGCGGGGCCCATCACGGGGGAACAGGGGATGTTGGATGAACGCAAGTATTCTGACGCTGGACGCTGGGACGAGCAGCCTCAAATGCACGCTTTTTGATACCGACGGGCAGGTGTTGGCCACGTCGGCGTCCGCATACGGTACCGCTTTTCCAGAGAATGGCTGGGCGGAGCAGCCGGTCGAGCACCTGCTGGTCGCGATGCGGCGCGCCGTGCGCGAAGTGGTCGGCAAGACGGACGCGCGCGCCGTCGCGGCCATCGGGCTGTCCGGCGCGATGAACAGCTTCATCCCCCTGGACGCCGCGGGCAACGCCCTGCACCCCAACATCATCGGCGCGGATGCCCGCGCGACCGCGCAGGTGGACGCCATCCGGGCGGTCATTCCGGACGAGGCGTATTACGAGCGCACGGGCAACCGCATCGATCCGCACTACTCGCTGCCCAAAATGCTCTGGCTGCGCGAGAATCGCCCGGACGCGTACAAGCGGGCACGCTGGTTTGTGCACACCAAGGACGCGCTGTACGGCTTTTTGACCGGGCGGTACGGCCTGAGCGACTATAGCGACGCGTCGCTCACAGGCGCGCTGCAAATTGACGAAGGGCGCTGGGACGAGGACCTGCTCCGCGCGCTGGACCTGGACGCGCGGCGCATGCCGCAGCTTCGCGTGTCCCACGATGTCGAGGGCCACCTGACAAGGAACGCCGCGCGGCTTCTCGGGCTGGTCGGCGGCATCCCGGTGACGGTGGGCGCGGGCGACGGTGCGTGCGCGGCGCACGGCGCGGGGCTTGCGGAGCCGGGCGGCGCGTATGTCAGCCTCGGGTCAGGCGCGGGGATGGGCGTTATCACGGAAACGCCGGTGGTCGATCCGGTGATGCGCGTGTTCAATTATTTCGACATGGATGGCCGGCAGTATCACGCCTGCGGCGCGGTGCAGTGCGCCGCGAGTGCGCTGACGTGGGCCGCCGCCGAAATGCTGCTCGCGGACAAGCCGGAGAACCCGGATGACCCGGGCGCGCTGTTCACAGAGATGGAGGCGCTGGCGATGGGATCGCCCGCGGGCGCGCGCGGCGTATTTTTCCTGCCCACGCTGCTGGGCGAGCGGACGCCCTGGTGGGACACGAACGCGCGGGGCACGCTGGTGGGCATGTCCATGCGCCACAGCCGGGCGGACATCGCGCGCGCCGTATACGAGGGCGTGGCGCAGGCGGTGCATCTGTGCGGGGACGTGCTGGAGGAAAACGGCCTGACATACGATAGTCTGACGCTGGTCGGCGGCGGCGCGCAGAGCGCAATTTGGCCGCAGATGTTCGCGGACATGACGGACCTGCGCGTCCGGGCGCACCGGGAGCCGCGCGCGGCAACGGCGCTGGGCGCTGCGATGGCGGCGGGCGTGGGCATCGAGCTGTTCCCCGGGTACGCCGAGGCCGCCCGGATGGCGCGGTTCGCGCCGGACCTTGTGCCGGACCCCGCGCGGCATGTGGCGTACATTCCACACTTCACGATTTACCGGACGATCTACCGGCGGCTACGGGAGGTGTACCGGGATATTGTGGAGTACCAGGGGCGGGGGTAGGGACGAAAAACAGGATAGAAGCGGGGCGTCTATAGGCGACGCCCCGCTGTGTTTTTGGATGGGACATTTCCTGAATCATGTTGCCAATACCGAAAGGGTAGCGATCCTTTCGTATCGGCGAAAGTGAACCGCCACAGGGCGGACGCGCGATGCGCGCCCCTATGTTCTGCTATGCTGGCGGCTTCGGAAGGTAACTGTGTCGCCCACCGGCCGAGCAGCACAACCAACATACGCTTCAGCCACCCTGATCCCTCCCGCCGTGAGGCGAAAGGATGGGAGTCCAGAGAGGATCGGAGCCGCATTCCGCCGGTGCACCGGAGGGAAGCGCGCCCAGTGGGCGATGAAGCGACCCGAAGGTGCCCTACGGCACAGAGCGATGGCCCAAGGGGACAGCGCGACAATGTCGAGGGCCGGAAACAAATGCGGCGAAGATCGGTTTTCATACAGAGCGCACAAGCGTGCGCGACAATATGAAAATCCGGGCGAAATCCCTCTGGCAGGGTCTGGGAACCGGAACCGCATTCCGCCGGTGCACCGGAGGGAAGCGCCGCCTGTGGCGGAGAAAGCGAACCGAAGGTGCCATAAGGCACAGAGCGAGCGACCAAAGGGAGAGCGCGACAATGCCTTGGGGCCGGAATCAACTGCGGCGGAGGTTCGCTTGGATACAAAACCGGAACCGAGCGCCCGCTGCGCGGGATGAAGCGAGGTGAAGGTTCGCCCCGGCACAGAGGGATGGGCGCGAACGCGCACAGCGCGACAATGCCGGGGTGCGT